>NZ_JBSGBE010000029.1:0-106040 GCF_053601075.1 Lentzea sp. NPDC004789
GGTGAGGCGGGCTACCCGGCGAGCAGTCCGTGGCGCAGCACCAGGGTCACCGGTCCCGCCGTGCTGAACCCGGTCGACGAGGCGACCTGGGTGTCGACGAACGCGACCGCCCAATACGGACTCGCGGCGATCCAGTGCCTCGCCCTCGTGGGGGACAGGATGCCGGGCTGACGTGGTGCCGCCGCGGGCTCGTCGGGAGCCCGCGGCGGTGCACGGCTGGATCTCCTTGCTGCCGAACGGTTCGACAGCATCGACTGCGCGTCGTTGACACGTTCTGACGCTTTCGCGAGACGCGGATCGGGCCGAGAGCAATTACGTGCTCACCGCGGCCCAGGTGGCCGTCACCGACTCCGCCGGTGGCTCGCTGGCGCTGAACGTCCCGGCGTCGAGCGGCAACGGCTACCTTACGTCTACGCCCTCTCGCTGGTCCGCACCTCCTGACCAGCCACGCGCGTTCACGACTCGAACGCGCCGATGTCGGGCTTGCCCTGGTACAGCGGGGTTCCGGCGAAGTCGCGCGCGCCGGGATCGTCGATCCGCGCTCCGGCACCGATCGCCGGTGAGCCGGCGCGCGGCTTGAGCGAGTCGGCGAGGTCGAGCCGCGGCCCCGACTCCGGGGTGCCGGTGCCCTGACCGGGTGTGGCGGTGAACCTCGGGTCACCCTTGACGGCGCTGGTGTCGTCAGCGGGGATCGGCAGGGTGGCGCCGCCGTAGAGGTTGTTGCGGTACCGGACGGTGGAGCCGGTGGTGAGTGCCGCGTGCGCCACTGTCGAGTAAATGATGTTGTTGGTGATGTCGTAGGTCGACTGCAGGCTCTTGCCGTAGCCGTAGATCGCGTAGTCGCTGCGAGTGTTGTAGATCGTGTTGTTGTACACCGAGGCGCGCGATGCCGGGTCCGAGTGCAGGTAGACCTGGTAGCGGGTGTTGCGGGCGATCACGTTGTAGCGCACCACGACGTCACCGAAAGCGAACTGGCACAGGAGGATGCCGTCACCGTTGTCGTGCGTGTAGTTGTACTGCACGACCTGACGGGTGGTGCCCTTGTCCGGGTCGATGCCGTTGGAGTCCGCGCCACCCGCGCGCTGCCTGGTCTCGGACACTTCGTTGAGCTGGATCGTCACGTCGTCGGCGAAGTAGGTCTCGATGCCGGACGTGCCAGCGCGGTTCACGACGTTGTGTTCTATCAGCGCGTGCCGGACGTCGGTGAGGTAGATGCCGTTGCAGCCGTAGTCGGTGTTCGGGTGGCTGATGTGGTTACCGCGGATGACGACGTTGGTGTGCGGGGCGAACTGCGCGTCGTCCGGCCTGGTCCTGGTGCCCCAGCCGGTGGCGACCGCGCCGGGGGCGTCGCCGGTGTACTGCTTGACGACGATGCCCGCGAACGAGGTGTTCGTGATCACCGAGTTCTGCACCGTGATGCCGTTCAACGTGGTCGGCGTGGCCGGAGGCGCCTGCGGATTCGGCACGCCGGTGTCGAAGACGATCCCGCCCGTCCTCTTGGAACGGTCCCAGCCCATCCTGAACCTGATACCGGGCTTGTCGCCCGCGGTGTCGCCGCTGATCCAGTTCACCTCGCCGGTCACGTCGTGCACGCGCACGCCGTCGATGACGAAACCCTCCAGCTTCCCGCCCCTGTCGCCGGTGACGTGGATGCCGCGCAGGCCCTTCAGGTTCTGCCCCGGCGTGCCGGTGGCCGCGGCCTGGTTGGTCACCTCCAGGCCGCGGATGGTCCAGAACTGCTGGTTGGCCAGGCGCACCGCGTCGGCTACCTGTCCGGCACCGTCGACGCGCGGGGCCGCGCCGCTGCCGTACCGGTCGATCGTGATGGGCCGAGAGGCCGTGCCGGAGCCCTTGGGCCAGAGCTGACCTGTCCAGTGACTGCCCGCGCTCAGCAGGATCCGGTCACCAGGTTGGAAGGTCGTGCCGTTCACGCGGGAGAAGGAGCGCCACGCGTGACCGCTGTCCAGTCCGGACGCCGTGTCGTCGCCGTTCTGGGAGTTGACGTAGTAGGTGGTGCCGGCCTGTGGGCCTGGCTCGGCGTGGGCCGCCTGCGACGCGATCGCGGTGAGTGCGATCACGATCGCTGCGCATCTCGTGAACCATTCTGATCGCCGCATGAACCGAGGCTACGAAGGCGGGTCGCGGGCCGTCCAGGAGCTCCGTGGTCGATTCGAGTCGAAGTTGGTGGGCCAAAAGGATCTTCGCCACATTCGGTGAACGTGAGCGTGCCGAACCCGAAGACGTCGAGGGCGCTGCCTCCGCGAGCGTGCAGCGTGGCGTCAGGCCGGCGCCGACCACCCACGCGCAGTGGTCGTGTGACGCGGATCTCGTCGCACGAATGCCGGAAGTTCTTCGGGCGGAACGCGGATGGCGTCGGCCGATGCCGACTGTCTTCACTGGACTCATGGCCATCTACTTCGTGCGGCACGGCGAGTCCGAGGCGAACGAGCAGAACCGGTTCGCGGGCAGGCAGAACACGCCGCTGACCGACCTCGGCGTCCGGCAGGCCCACCAGGCCGGCAACGCCGTGGCGGCGCTGGGCATTCGGTTCGACGAGGTGCACACGTCCACATTGGACCGGGCGCGGCGGACGGCGAGCATCGTGACCGGGCACCTCGGTCACGAGCCGGGTACCAGGGTGGCGACGCACGCGCTGGACGAGCGCGACTTCGGCGTGTTCACGGCCGCGAACAAGAGTCTGGTCAAGAAGGCGGTCGGGTTCCGCGGTTACACCGAGTTCTTCCACTCGACCACCGGCACGCCGCCGGGAGGGGAGAGCTGGGAGGAGCTCAGGGATCGCGTGCGCCGCTACTACCTGGAGGTGCTGCTGCCGTCGTCGCTGGCCGGTCGGCAGGTTCTCGTCGTCACGCACAAGTACGTGGTCGAGATGTTCGCGGTGGTGCTCGCCGACCTGCACGACTACCGCGACCTGAAGATCCCCAACGCCCGCCCGCTGTCGGAGGAGGACCTCCGCCGGATCGCGACCGCGCCGGCGGTCACGGCGAAGATCAACGACCTGGGTGAGCACGTCGAGATCCGGCTGCCCGTGCTGCTCGCGGCCGCGTGCGCGCTCGGCGCGTTCCTCCAGCTGGTGCTGCGCACTCCGCTGCCCGCACCGGTGCTGTCCGTCGCGATCACGACGTTGCTGATGTGCAGCACGTTCTTCGGCATGCTGAGACTGCAGCCGAAGATGCTGCGGGTCACCCACGGCCTCGGCCGGCTCGCGGCGGGCACGTTGCTCAAGTCCGCTGCCGGAGCGGCGCTGCTGCTCACGACGGACAGCGTGCCGTTGCTGCTGCTCGGCCTCGCGCTGCTGGTGCCACCGGCCACGCTGGCCCCGGTGCTCGCGCTGTTGTGGGGCGGCGACTTCCACGCCAGCGTGCGCCACACGCTGACCGCGTCGCTGGTCACACCGGTGGTGCTGCTGGTGGTCGCGGCAGCCCATCACGACCCGCTGCCGCGCGGTCTGCTGGCCGCTTCCGCGATCGTGCTGCTCTCCGCCGTGACGGTGCCGACGCTGGTCGCGCAGCGGCTGCGGCGACGCGACCCGATCACGGCCGGCCGGCTCACCACGAACTGGAACTGGCTCGGCTCGGCGGCGCTCGTCCCGCTCGCCGGGATCACCGGGTACGCGCTCACCCCGGCGACGGAGCTGCCCTCGGCGCTGATGCCCTTCGGCATGGTCGAGGCGGCCCTGGTCGTGGCTGCGTTCGCGGTGCCGCGGCTCCTCGTCGGGGTGCTCGAGTCGCGCCGTCACCTCTACGTCACGCAGGGCACGCCGAACGTGTTCCTGTGGCTGACGGTCGCCGCGCCATTGGTGGCGCGGGCAGGAGCTCTCGTGAAGCTGCTGCCCGCGCTCACCGCCACCGTCTTCTTCGCCGCACTCGTGCTCGACGAGCACATCTTCGTGCGGATGTTTCGCCGCCGGTTGGCCGCTTCGCGCTGACGCCTGACAGCGCGCGCCGCGAGATCCGGGCGTTCCGGCCACAGCCTCACGGCGCCGACATGCGGTTCCACTGATGGAACGGTGTGCCACTGACCGAACCATCCATCGTCTCAACTGGCCGCGAACCGTCCCGACCGAACCGTGATCGACCGAACGTCCACAGTATTTGAAGTCGATGAATTGACGCTGTGAACGTTCCCAACCTAGCTTGGCGATGTCTCGATCTTGCCCTGAAGGCGTGAACGTCCTTTGCTAGGAGTGGTCATGGCAAACCCCGCGACCAGGTGGGAAGAGCAGGTCGACGCACGGACTCTGCGCGTCGCCGGCGAGCAGGAGCGCCGCATCGCCGAGTTCCGCGCGAAGGTGCGCGAGGCAGGTGAGCGGTGGGCGGGCGCACGGCCGGCCGGGCTGGCCGAGCTGTTGCGTGAGGCCGCGGCGGACGATCCTGAACTGGCACGGCTCGCACGGGCGAGCGGACAACTGCTCGAGGACTTCATGGAGGGGCTCAGCCGCACCGTCGCCGCGCCGTCCGGAGATCTCGCTGCCGACCTGATCGACGGCAGGCACGTGCCGTCCGACGTGCTCGAACGGCTTTCGCCGACCTACGTGGTGACAGCGGCGCGGTCGGCCGCTGACCGGCCGGCCGAGGTCGGCCGGGACTTCGAAGGTCACGGAGTGATGTTCACCAGGAAGGCCGGCGGACTCGTGCTGCTGGTGCCTGGCGGTGACAGCGCGCTGTTGGACCGCATCACCGCCCGGCTGGCCGATGGCGCGAGCTGGGTCGCCACGGCCAGAGGCAAGGTGACCGAACTGGCCGGCGCCTACGCGGAAGTCTCCGACGTGCTGCACCTCGTCGTCGCGGGATGCCGGCCGTTCGGCGTGTACGGCATGACCGACGTGCTGGTGGAACACGCGATCACCAGGAACGACTCCGTGGCGGCCCGGCTGGCGGAGGTCGTCCGGCCGCTGCGGGAGAACCAGGCGCTGTGGGAGACGCTCGTGGCGCTCGTCCGCACGGACTTCAACCGCAACCAGGCGGCGCGCGATCTGTTCATTCACCGCAGCACGATGGACTACCGCCTGCAGCGAATCACCAAGATGACCGGGTGTGACCCCGTCAGCAGCCGCGGCAGTCAGCTGCTGAGCGCGGCGCTCATCGCCGACGCGGTGGCGTGACCTCGCGGGCAGGTCCGGGCCGAGTCGTCACAGGGTCCTGACTTCGCACCGCCAGCCGTTCAGCGTGAACGTCTTCGGGCCGGGCTCTCCTGGCTCTGGGTGGCGTTGAACCTCAGCCACTGCGAGCTGCCCGCGCGGATGGTGGCGGAGGCGGCGACGTCGCTGGCCTTCACGTCCGCACCGGACTGCTCGATCATGGTGTTCCACGTCTCCGTCACGGTTTCCCCGCGGGCGAAGGCCCAGTGCAGCGTCCAGCGGACGATGTCGGTGTTCCCCGTGTTGGCGATGGTGATCTCGGCGTGGAAACCGCCCTGCCACCGCTTGGCGACACGGTACGTGACGGTGCACCCGTACGTTGGAGCGGGTGCGCGGCGGCGGGGGCGTGGTCGGAGGAGTCGGAGAGCGGGCGCCCTTCGCGTTGCCCAGGCACGGTGGGCCCCAGAGGTCCAGGCCTGCCCTCGACGCGGTGGCCTCGGCGGCGCCGAACGCGGGGTCGTGCGGTGCGTCCTCGATCGCGGCCAGCCCGTCGATGACGATCCGGCTGCCGTCCGACAGCAGTACGGTGCGGCCGTCATGTATGTCGCGCGGAACTTCCTTGCGCCACGCGGCATCGGACGGCTGCACGGGATTCCGCTGTGCTGATCCACGGGCGTTTGGACGCCGGCGGTCCGCTCGGCACGGCCTGGGTGCTGCACCGGGCCTGGCCGGGAGCGAGCTCCTGGTGCTCGGCGGTCGTCGCCGCCACCGATGTCCACAACGGACAGACCTCAGCGCGGGAAACGCCGGGCGCGCGGTACGGCCACGTGCCCGGCTTTGGATCTGGTGCGCCTAGTAAACGTGGACCTGGTAGCGGTTCAGGGCCTCGACAACCGGCTGGAAGAACGTCTCGCCACCGGACCGGCAGTTGCCGCTGCCACCTGAGGTGAGGCCGTACGCGGTGCTGCCGGAGTACAGCGGGCCGCCGCTGTCGCCCGGCTCGGCGCAGATGTTGGTCTTGATCATGCCGTGGACCGAGCCCGCGGCGTAGTTCACCGTGGCGTTGACGCCGGTGACCGTGCCGCAGTGGATGCCGGTGGTGGCGCCACGGCGGCACGCACGCGCGCCGACGGAAGGGTTGGCCGCCTTGGTGATGTCCTGCGAGCCGACCGCGCCGCTGCGGGCGATCGAGGAGTCGTACCGGACGATGCCGTAGTCGTTGCCGGGGAAGCTGCTGCCGGTGCGCGGACCGATGTAGCGGCCGCTCGCCGACCACGCGGAGCCGATGTTGGTGCAGTGGCCCGCAGTGAGGAAGAAGTCCTTGCCCGAGGCGTCCTTCACGTTGAAGCCGAGCGAGCAGCCGGCTCCGCTCGTCTGGATCGCCTCACCGCCGCTGATGAACGGGCGCAGGGTGCCCGGCGTGCGCCGCACCTCGACCGTCTCCCCGTGGCGGGCGGCGACCTGCTGGATCAGGCCGAGCTGCGGTGCGGTGACCGTGTCGTCCACGGAGACCACCACGCGGCCACTGGCCGGGGCGGTCGACCAGGCGGTGCCGGGAACGCGGGCGGTGGCGTCGAGGTCGGCGGTGGCCTCGAGGGCGAGAGCCGAGACGCCGGACGCGGCCATGGCCTGCGGGGCCTGCACGGCCACGGCGGCGATCAATCCGGCAGCGGCCACACCGGTGGTGACGAGCCGCGTGACTGACTTCTTCATTGCCATCCCTTCCTCCAGGAAGTGAGGGAAACGTCCGCTGGGCCGGGGCAGGGGCCGGGCCCAGCAGACGGCAGGGTTGCGAGTGGCAGAACCATAGGTTGCGGATCCATCTCGTGATCGTTTCCGCACGCCCTGGTCAAGAACTGTCAAAGGCGTCTCAGCAGGCCGAGCCCCCTCGCGGATCGCCTCGCCGTGGCTGATGTCCTTCGTGGTGCCGCTGAAGGTGACGTCGGCGGCGCCGGCGAAGGGCTTCGCCTCCGTGTCGGCGAGCGCGGTCCGCGGGCCGGTGATCGCGTGTGCCCACCGTGGCGGTGAGCACGCGAGATCTTGCGATCACGGAAACCCCTCTGGTGGTGCGCCTCTGCGAACGCACGGCGAATTCTTCTCCGACGAACGACCAGAGGATCTCGTCGAATTCCGGAAACGGGTGTCGGCCAGTAAGAAGAAGATAATTTCCCGGCGGTCACGCTGGCTCAGGCGAAGTGGAGAGATCAAAGACTGTCAAAGAGCTCGCCGAAACGAGCGCCGAGCCGCAGGTGCAGCCGGCTGAGCTCGTGGCTGAGCTGCGTGTTGAGCGCGGCCGTCACCGCGGGCATGATCGGCCGAGCGATGTTCACGGCGGCGTCCAGATCTCCGCGGCACGCCTCGCTGTCGGCGAGGCGCAAGGTCAGCAGCAGCCTGCTGCCGTGCATCCGCGAGGGCACGTTGAGCAGCGAGGTCTCCGCGAACGCCACCGCGCGGTCGGCCATCTCCGGCAGGCCGGTGGTCTCCGCCAGGTCCCGCAGGCCACCGGCCAGGTGCGAGGCGATGAAGGTCTCGCCCTCCGCGCCGGTCAGCCACGGCGCCTCGATCCGGTCGCGGGCGCTGAGCCGCTCGGCGCCGCGCTGGGCGGCGTCCGCCAGGGAGGTGAACGCGCGGTAGTCGCCAAGCAGCGCGTGCGCGCGTGCCTGGTCGAGTTTCGCCTGCACGGCGGTCCACCGCCGGCTCCTGTCCACCGAGGCGGCCGCCTGGGCGTACTCGAGCGCCGTCGGGCCGTCGCCTTCGATCAGCGCGATCACGCTCATGCTGCTCAGCGCCTCGCACGCGGTCGGCAGGCCGTCGGAGGCGAGCGCCCACTCCACGCTGCGCTGCAGCCACGTCATGGCGATGCCGTGCTGCCCCCGCTTCACGCGCAGCCAGCCGGCCAGGTCGGCGTACCGCGCGGCCAGCTGCAGCAGGCCGTCCGCCTGGTCGCCGCGCGCCTTCGGCACCACGGTCATGAGCGAGCGCAACGCCTGCTCGGCGGGCAGCGCGAGGTCACCGCCGCTCGTGCTGATATCGGCCTCGACGTAGGTCGTGAGCAGCGCCGCGAACCCGTGCAGCGTCTCGGTTCCCACGGTGCGACCGTCGACGCCGGGCACGTCCGCGATCCCGGTGGGCACCGGTGCCGCGCAACCGGAGTCGCCGTGCGACGGGCAGGTGATGCCGAACATCGGCAGCTGTACCTGCCTCGCCTGGCACGGCCGCGGCGGCTCGCCGCCGTGCGGTGCGCGGGGCAGCGGAATCGCGGTGGTTCCGGTCGCGACGCAGAGGTCCGCGCGCATCCGGGCGCGGATCTTCGTGGCCAGGGCGAGCAGCGTGCCGCCCGCGGCCAGCACGTCGTCCGCCTTGCTCGCGAACGAGATGCGCGGCTCGCGGGCGCCGCTCTCGATCTTCGAGACGTAGGTGTGGTGGTAGCCGAGGCGGGCAGCCAGCTGGACCTGGGTGAGCCCCACCTGCTCCCGCAGGCGGCGCAGCTGCAACCCGAATTCTTCACCGGCCGACGCCGTCGTCATTGTCCGGCACCCCCGCGCACTCATCAGTTTCGGCGCCGGACGCGGAAGGCAGCCAAATCGCGCCCGGCTCGGTGAACGTTAACGGTAAATGGTGACGCTGTCAGCAGTCTGAACGGCTTGGCGGTGTTACCGCTGACATTTTCGAATCGAATTCGACAGTTCTTCCGATTGTCGAAGCGGGCTCACCGTTCGCCGAGATCGGCGGCTGTGGGGACGGGGCCACCGCCGTCGGGGATGGGCCTGCCGGAGTCACGCCACGCCACCGCGGCGGGAAAACCGTGCTGTGCGGCGAACTCCTGGAACCAGCGACCTTCCGGGGAGTGCCGGGTGATGCCGTCGAAGAGGGTCGCGAGAATCTGGGTGCCGTGCAGACCCATGTTGTCGTACGCCTGGTTGATCATCAGCTTCTGCATGACCAGCTGGTTGACCGGGACACCGGCGATGCGGTCCGCCAGTTCCTCCACCGTGCGGTCGAGCTCGGTGGCCGGGACCGCCTGCAGCACGAGACCCCACGCCGCCGCGGTGGTGCCGTCGATCGTGTCCCCGGTGAGCAGCATCCGCTTGGCCCGCTCGGCGCCGAGCCGGTAGACCCACATCGCGGTGGTCGGGCAGCCCCACACCCTCGCGGGCATGTAACCGATCCGGGCGTCCCGCGCCATCACCACCAGGTCGCAGGACAACGCGATGTCGCTGCCGCCCGCCACCGCGTGGCCGTGCACCTTGGCGATGGTCGGCTTCAGTGAGCGCCACAGGCTGAAGAAGTCGTCGGTGTTGCGCTTCATCATCCGGTAGTCCTGGACGGGATCCCACACGGGCGGCTGCGTGAGATCGCCGTCCTCGGCGTACTGCTTGAGGTCGTAGCCGGAGCTGAACGAGCGTCCCGCGCCCTGCAGCACGATCACTCTCACAGCCGGGTCCTCGTTCGCCCGGTCGACCAGCTCGTGCAGCCGCCTCGCCACCTCCGCGGTGATCGCGTTCAGCCGGTCGGGCCGGTTCAGCGTGAGGTAGGCCTTGCGGTCGCGCACCTCGTACCGGACGACGTCACTCATCCGCAGCTCCTTCCGCTTCCAGCGAGCGGCCGTTCAGGATCGCCCGCACCACCGCCGTCCAGTCCGCGATCAGGCGTTCGGTGCCGCGCCGCTCGCCGCGCAGCACCTCGGAGATCGCGAGGCCGCGCAGGAACTGCACGGTCAGCGACGCCACCAGTCCGTAGTGCGCGGACGCCACCAGGTCCGCGCCGAAGACCTCGCCGACGACCCGGTGCAGCTCCACGCGCGCCCGCTTCTCCTCCGCCCGCAACACCTTGCGCAGTGCGGCATCCGTGCGTGCCGCCGCCCACAGCTCCAGTTCCGCGATGAACGCGGGGCGCACCGTCGAGGCGCACAACACCCGGATCGCGCGGCCGATCCGGTCGAGGCCGGCGGGCACCTCGCGCTCCGCCTCGCGCACCGCCGCCTCGTTGCGCTCCATCAGCGAACGGATCGTGGCACCGAGCAACGCCTCGCGCGTCGGGAAGTGGTGCAGCAACGCCCCACGGCTGAAGCCGCCGGCCCGCTGCACCTCGGCGGTCGTCGTGGCCGCCAGGCCGCGGTCGACCAGCAGGTCGACCGCCACCTGCACGATCCGCCGCCGGGTCGCCTCGCGCTGCGCCGCGCGCACTCCCGGTGTCTCCTCGTCCGACGACATGCTGTGGAGAGTTTCGCAGTCAGCCCTGACTGTCAAGGCTCTGGCTGCCTCGCGAATCCCTCCACAGTGGACACCAGGCCGACCGCCGATCCGCCAGGAGGTGCCGCAGCACGCCGTTGTTCTCGCGGTCCGACCTCGTGCCCCTCTCGATCAGGCGGCCTGCCCGGGATCGGCCGAACGACTGACCTTCTCCCACGCGCGCCAGGTCGCCAGGCGCTGTTCGTGCACGGCGAGCACCAGGTCGTAGCCGCGCGACGCGAGGAGCAGCCGGGTGGGCGGCTCCTCCGCGTCGACGGCCGCGAACAGGGCCTCGACGCTGTCCTGCGCCGTGGGGGCTGTTCCCCAGTCCTGCCGCGCGTCCCGCAAGAACTGGTACGCGGGGTGGGGCTCGGAATGAGCCGCGGAGGCTGTGGCCCACTCGGTCGCGAAGCCGGACGGCTCGATGAGAGTGGTCTTGATGCCGAACGCGGCGACCTCCTGGGCCAGCGCCTCGGTGAGCCCTTCCAGTGCCCACTTGGAGGCGTTGTAGACGCCGAGGCTGGGGAACGCCAGCACGCCACCGATGCTGGACACCTGCACGATGTGCCCGCCGCCCTGCTCGCGCAGCAACGGCAGTGCGGCCTGGGTGATCCACACCGCGCCGAAGAAGTTCGTCTCCATCTGGGCGCGGACCTCGTCCTCGGTCAGCTCCTCCACGGTGCCGAAGTGGCCGTAGCCCGCGTTGTTGACGACCACGTCGAGGCGGCCGAAGTGCCGGTGGGCGGCGCGGACCGCCGCCATGCCCGCCGCTCGGTCGTCGACGTTCAGCTCGATCGGCAACAGCGCGTCGCCGAAGCGGCCGGCCAGCTCTGCCAGCGTGCTCGTGTCGCGGGCGGTGGCGGCGACGCGATCGCCGCGCTTCAGTGCCGCGGTGGTCCAGGCACGGCCGAAACCGCGGGAGGCACCGGTGATGAACCACGTCTTGGACATGGTGGATCCCTTCTGGGGTCCGGCGGGGAGGCCGGAGGTGTTGTGACCGCTTCACCTTACGCCTAACGTGTCTCACTGTGTCAAGTTTGGCTTCATGGGAATATTCAGGCCTCTCGTGACAGCTGAGGTAACCTCAGTCCATGGACGAGCCGAAGGTGGGACTCCGGGAGCGCACCCGCAACGCGGTGCGTCAACAGCTGGGGCGGACTGCCGTGAAGCTGTTCGTGGAGCAGGGTTTCGAGGCGACGACGGTCGAGCAGATCGCGGCCGCGACAGGCCTGTCGCGGCGCAGCTTCCACCGGTACTTCTCCGGCAAGGAGGACGTGCTCGGCCAGTGGTTCGTCGAGATGGGTCAGCAGATCGCCGCGGAGCTGGAGGCACGTCCCGCCGCGGAAACGCCGTGGTACGCGCTGCGCCGGTCCTTCGACGGCCTGGTGGAGGCCCTGAGCGCCCGGCCGGAGTCGTTGCTGCTGACCCGCATGATGCTGAACACCCCGGCGTTGCACGCGAGCCATCTGCAGAAGCACGCGCACTGGGCGGCTGTGCTCGCCGACGTGCTCCAGCGTCGCCTGGAGAAGTCCGGCGGCACGGCGAGGATCGCCGCGGTCGCGCTCGCCGGTGCGGCGCTGGCCGGCCTCGAGTCTGCGCAGGCGGAGTGGGTCGCCGAGGACAACGAGCGGCCTCTCGGCGAGCTGGTGGACGAGGCCATGAACGCCATCACGCCGCTCGAGGCCTGACCCGAGGTCTTTGACAGTTCTTGACGGTCTCACGCGGAAGGCTGCTCCGAACCCCTTGCGCTCCTACGGTGATCTTCACCCCGCAGCGCGTGTTGAGGAGCTGGAAGCCATGAGAAAAGCCCGGCGCTTCGCCAGGTTCGCCGCCGTCTGGCCACTGGTGGCCGCCACCCTCGCCACCGGCGCACCCGCGGCCCAGGCGGCGGACGTTCCCCCGAACCCGCTGCAGAAGCCGGGTTGGGTGCTCGACCGCCACGACGAGTTCAACGGCTCCCTCGACCAGAGCTTGTGGATCACGAACTACCTGGAGTCGCGCACACCGGAGTGGCGTTCACGGGCGCGATACGGGTTCCGCAACAACGCCCTCGTCCTGCGCATCGACGACGACCAGCCGACCTACTACGCGAGCGGCGACAAGATGAAGGTCTCGAGCATCCAGACAGGACAGCGCACCGGCCTGCACAAGACCTCGCCGCAGGACCACACGATCCCGACGATCTGGAAGTACGCGCCCAAGTACGGCTACTTCGAGATCCGCGCGAGGACGTCGGCCCGCAGCGGCCTGCACGCCGCGTTCTGGACGGTCGGCAGGCAGGACACTCCGCAGCAGAGCGCGGAGATCGACGTGATGGAGCACCCGGGACGAACTCCCCGGAACTTCAACTTCAACCTGTTCAAGTGGAACGACCCGAACATCCAGCAGAACACCCAGTCCGTCGGGGTGGGCTTCGACGTCGCGGGCGGGATGCACATCTACGCGCTGGAGTGGACGCCCACCCAGATCAAGCTCTACGTCGACAACAAGCTGACCAGAACGGTGAACCAGTCGCCGGCCTACGCGTCCGGATTCCTGCTGGGCATCTACGAGAACGCGGGCTGGACCGGCGACGTCGACCCCAATGACCCGCGGCCCAAGGAGTTCGTCGTCGACTACTTCCGCGCCTACCGCAGGTAGCGGCCTGACCGCGGCTCTCGCTGCAGAAGGCGTCGATCGCGAGGCGGGAGGAGCTGTCCGTGCTCACCCTCGGTCGTTGGTGCCGTAGAACATGCCGCCCTGACCCTGCACCAGGAGGAACAGTGCATCTGTCCGCAAAGGCATCGATTCGCAAGAAGACGATCCACATGATCCGCTCCCTCGCGGTCGCGATGATCGCGGCGAGTCCGTTCGTCCTGACCGCCGGTCCGGCCACCGCGGCCGGAAACGTCTACTACGTCGCCCCGAACGGCAACGACGGCGCGGCCGGCACCCAGGCCGCGCCGTGGGCCACGATCGCCCGTGCGCAGACCGCGGCCAAGGCGGGCGACACGATCTACTTCCGCGGCGGCAGGTACGCCTACACCCGCGCGACCAGCGCCTGTTCGGGCCAGACGGGCAGGGTCGACGCGATCACCCTGACCAAGAGCGGCACCTCGGGCAACCCCATCCGGTACTGGGCACAGCCGGAGGAGAAGCCGGTCTTCGACTTCTCCGGCATGAAGGAGGACTGCCGCATCAAGGGTTTCGACGTCACCGGCAGCTATCTCCACCTCAAAGGGCTGGAGGTCACCGGCGTCCCGCAGAACAACAACCTCAACCACGAGTCGTGGGGCATCTGGATCTCCGGCAGCAACAGCGTCTTCGAACTCCTCAACACCCACCACCACATGGGACCGGGCCTGTTCATCAGTGGCGGCAGCGGCAACCTCGTCCTCAACTCGGACTCGCACGACAACTACGACTCGCGCAGCTCCAACGGCGCGGGCGAGAGCGGTGACGGATTCGGTTCGCACTACTCACCGGCCGGGAGCCCGTCGAACGTGTTCCGCGGCTGCCGGGCCTGGCAGAACTCCGACGACGGGTTCGACCTCATCCACACCTACGCGTCGGTGCTGATCGAGAACTCGTGGTCGTGGCGCAACGGGTTCGTGCCGGGGATGACGACCCCGGCGGGCAACGGAGCCGGGTTCAAGATGGGCGGCTTCGGCAACAAGTACGACGCGGGAGCGGTCAAGCACACGGTCCGCTTCTCCGTGGCGTTCAACAACAAGGCCGCGGGGTTCTACTCCAACCACCACCCGGTGGCCAACGACTACTTCAACAACACCGGCTACGGCAACCGTCCCGACTTCGACATGCTGGGCATCACCTCGAGCGGTGCCGCGACCGGCAAGGGCACCCTGCGCAACAACATCGCGTACACCGGCACGTTGCTGTCGAACATGACCGGCACGACGGCGTCGAACAACTCCTGGAACCTCGGCGTCTCCTTGTCGGACGCGCAGTTCCGCAGCGTGTCGACGTCCGGGTGGGACGCGCCGCGGCAGGCCGACGGCAGCCTGCCCGCGCTGCCGCACCTCCACCTCGCCGCGACCAGTGCGTTGATCGACAAGGGCACGCCGGTCGGCCTGCCCTTCAGCGGGAGAGCGCCGGATCTCGGCGCCTTCGAGAGCGATGGAAGGTGACGACGTGAGGTGTTGGAAGCTGTTCGTCGCCGCGGCCGCGGTGGCGGCGACCCTGACCCCGCTGCCGGCCGTGGCGGGACCGGTGGAGCACGGATTCGCGGACCTGGTCGCGGACTACCAGACGCGGACGCGGGCCAAGTACACCGACGAGTCGTGGGCGCCGTTCGCCCAGGCGCTGACCACCGCGTCGAAAGTGGCAGGTGACCGGACGGCGAGCACGTCGCAGATCGCCGCCGCGAAGACGGCGTTGATGAAGACGGCAGGTGAGCTGAAGGCCGCGGACGAAGGCACGTTCCAGACCATCACGAACGACACCTTCTGGAACGACACGAACGGCAACCCGATCTACTCACAGGGCGGTGGTGTCTTCAAGTTCGGTGACACCTACTACTGGTACGGCGTGCACTACACCGGCGCGGAGCTGTACCGGGCGAACCCGACGAAGAAGTTCGACGGCAACGTCAGCTTCGTGTCCATCCCGGTCTACTCGTCGAAGGACCTGGTGAACTGGAAGTTCGAGAACAACGTCGCCACGCGCTCGACCAAGATCCAGAACGGCGCCACCCTGGCCTCCTCCGGCTGGGTCGGACGGCTCGGCGTCACCTACAACGAGAACACCGGCAAGTACGTGCTCGCCGTGCAGGCCTTCGTCGACGGCGCGGACGGAGTTCTGCTGCTGCAAGGAGATTCGCCGACCGACTCGTTCGACTACGGCTACTTCCAGACCCAGATCACCAACTCGCCGACGACCGGCACCGGTGACCAGACCGTGTTCACCGACGACAACGGCAAGGACTACCTGGTCTTCTCCAACCGCAAGGGCAGGGGACACGCGTTCGTGGCCAAGTTCCGGGAGTCGGACTCGCTGCGAATCGAGCCCGCCATCGAGATCAGCTCGAGCTCCACGGGCCGTGAGGGCAACGCGATGTTCAAACTCGGCGGCCGGTACTACCACGCGGCGTCGGACCTGCACGGCTGGAACAGCTCCGTCACCCACGTCGTGGAGTCCGGCAGCATCCAGAGCGGCTACTCCAGCGAGTACACGCTCCCCGGCACCGAGATGGACTACAGCCACGTGACCCAGACCGGGTTCTTCGTGACGGTCCAGGGCACCAAGCAGAACACCGTGATCTTCGCCGGTGACCGCTGGTCCGACTTCGCCTGGAACGGAATCGGCTACAACCAGTGGATGCCGGTGACGAAGTCCGGTGCCCGGCCCCAGTTCCACTCGGTGAGCCAGTGGCAGTTCAACGCGACCACCGGGGAGTGGCGAGTCGGGCCGCAGAACAACTACGTGCTGAACCCGGACTTCCAGGCCGACCGGGTCATCGTGTCCACGCTGACGGGGTGGACGAACTTCCGCGAGTCGGGCCCGAGCAGCATCGTGACCAACGTCAACGGTGGTGCGAACGGCAGCCGCTTCGGCCTGCAGATCGGCGCTTCCTCGTCGTACGCCGGCGGCGTGCGGCAGCAGGTCACCGTTGCGGCGGGCACGTACAAGCTCGCCTTGTCCGCCAAGACGTCCGGATCGCTCAGCGCTGCCCAGGTGACGGTCACCGACTCCGCCGGTGGCTCGCGGACGCTGAACGTCCCGGCGTCGAGCGGCTGGACGCGGCGCGAGCTCGCGAACATTCCGCTGGCCGCGGGAACCGTCACGGTCACCATCCGTGCAGCGAGCGGCAACGGTTATCTGTACGCGGACGCCCTCTCGCTCGTCCGCACGGCCTGAGGCTCACAGTCCACTCAGGAAAGAATGGTGACGGGGGAGCTTCCCGGAACGTTCAGGTTCAGGGCAGCTCCCCACATCAACATGTCTGGTTGATGTTCAGCCGCCCAGCTGGGCTTCCCACTTGATCTTCGAGCCGGAGGCGTCGGAAGGGAGCCGGTTGCGCGCGGCGGTGTCGCCGTACATGGTCCAGCGGGCCCAGTCGACGACGGTCTTCGGGAAGCGGCTGTCGCTCCAGAAGCTGGTGTGGCTGCCGCCGATGAAGGTGAGGAAGGCCTTGGGCCACTTGATCTCGTTGTAGGCCTGCCGGGCGGAGGAGTAGCTCGTGGTCGAGTCCTTGTCGCCGTGGACGAACAGGACCTTGGCGTTGACGGAGCTCGACGGGTTGCCCATGTCGACGCACGACTGCGGATTGGCGGAGATGATCCGCTTGTCCGGCCACGAGGTCAGCAGGCCGTGGGTGACCATGCCGCCCAGCGAGTGACCCGAGACGCCGACGCCGATGCCGGTGTTGATGTGCCCGGCCAGTGGGCCGTTCGTGTTGAGGGCGAGAGTGTTGGTGAGGATCTGCGAGACGTCCTTGGAGGTGTTGCCGTTGTTGACGTCGTTGAAGTTGTGGTTGAAGTGCGGTGCCGGGACGACGAAGCCCGCGGCGGCCAGCGCTTTGATGATGAACAGGGAGTTCTGCGGGCTGCTGCCCCAGCCGTGGGTGAAGTTGTAGATGGGGAAAACGCCGGCCGCGACCGGGGCGTTCGTCATCGGGTTGCCGCCGGCCGCGCCGGTGGCGGGGTAGTAGACGTAGGTGGTGCACGGGCGGCTGCCGCGAGTCCAGTCGTAGCGTCGCACGCCGACCGCGAACGGCGTGGTCGGTGCCGTGGCCAGCGGGTTGGCGGGTGCGGCCAGAGCGTGCCCCGTGCCGAGCAGGGTCGCGCTTCCCGCGGCTGCGGCGGCGGCCGCGCTCAGCTTCAGGAAGGCACGTCGTTGCAGTGACATGATGAGCTCCTTGCAGGGGAATGTGTGGACCACGAGAGAACGGTGGCGGCCGCCTGTGAAGGATGGTCGATCCACAAGAGACGGGCAGATTCACCCGAACCGGCCCGCGGATCGACGAGCACGCGTGGAAAGCGCTTACCTGTGATTCTAGTGCGCTAAGCGCCAGGTAGCATCAGTTCGACTGCGTTCGCATTCGAATGCGGCGCGATGATCGATCGAGGGCGGCCTCACCACTCGAAGTGCGCGCAAAACATGGCGTGGCAACGCAAGGTTCACTGACTCGAACGACGGTACCAATGGCGGGATTGCAGGAATCGGTGAGGTGCCAGCCGCGGCGGTTCGGCGTGAACCAGACCGGTCGGCAACGTCAGTCGAACTGTGCCTGTGCGTGGCCTGTCGGCCGATCCGGATTCGGCTCCGGCGCCAACTCGTATTGGCGTTGTCCGTGCGCCTTGCGCCCGCCGGCAGCCGCGATCAGCTGTCTCGCGGGTACTCGCCGGTGACCAAGGTGTCGTCGACCTTGGTCACCAGCACGTGTCGGCCTGTTCGCTAAAGCGCCGGCACGTGTGCTCGGTAGTGATCGAGGTGCTGTTCGTTGGCGGTGTCCCCGCCGGGCAGGTTGGAGCTTTGCCAGAGAGGGACGGATACGTCGGCGGCTGCGGCGAGTGTGGTCAGGCGAACCAGGAGAAGGTTCCAGAGGTAGACGGAACAGAGGCTGGACAGCGCCCCGGTGGCTCCGCTGGGGGTGGGGACCACGGCGTCGCCGGGCGGGACGGCGGTGTCCAGCAGAACGTCAGCCAGTTCGCCGAGTTTGGCGAAGGATCGCTTCGGGGCCTGGTCCATGTGGGGCCGGGAGGTGACCGCGACGACGTAGGCGCCGCGTCGCTTGAGTTCATCCGCGATCTCGACAGGAAAGGCGTTCACGCCTGAGTTGGAGAAGATCACCCCGACGTCACCGCGCTGAACCCGGTTCTGCGCGGCCAGTGTCGCGGCCAGGCCGGGGACTCGTTCCAGTTGGGTGCTGGCCTGAGCGCCGTGCAAGGGCAGCAAGCCGGGATGGAACAACGGACGCACGCAGGCCAGGCCGCCGGCGCGGTAGAAGGTCTCCAGCACTGCGGCCATGCTGTGGCCTGCGGCCGCGGTGTGCACCAGTCGGCCGGCGCGGACGACACCGAGGAGTCGCTCGGCCACAGTGTCGAGCGCGGCGGCGTTGCGGTCTTCGACCAGGCGGAGATGCTCGCGCATCGCCGCGCCGAAATCGGGAGAGTCCACGGGGTACTCCTTGCTGAGGTGGCGGTGGGGCAGTAGCCTGCCAGATATGGTCTAGACCAACTTGCACTGCTTTGACTAGTCTCACTTCTGTGAACGATCCCGTGTTCCTGATCACCGGAGCCTCCAGAGGCATCGGAGCCGCCACCGCCCGGCTCGCCGCGGAATCCGGCTACCGCCTGGTCCTCGTCGCACGCGACCAACTCCGCCTGGCCGACCTCGCAGCGCAGCTGGACAGTCCTGACAGGACGTTGCCGATCTCCTGTGACGTCACCGACTGGGAACAGCTCAGCGGGCTCATCACCAGGGTGCAGGACACGTGGGGCCGACTGGACGTGGTCTTCGCAAACGCCGGTGCCAGCGTCGTCACCTCCTTCCTCGGCACCCACGGCGCGCCGCCGGACCAGTGGCGAGACATGGTGCTCGCCAATGTGTACGGCCCCGCGCTGACCGCCCGTGCCGCCCTCCCGGCACTGGTCGCCTCCGGCGGTCACCTCGTGCTGACCGGCTCGGCCGCGGGCCGCGGCGTGCGGCCGGGCAACCTCTACTCGGCCACCAAGTGGGCCGTCACCGGCCTGGCTCAGTCCATCCGTGCCGAATGCGTCGGGACCGGTGTCCGCGTGACCTTGATCCAGCCCGGCCTGGTCGACACCGGTGGTATCCCGCCCGAGCGGTCCCACGACCCCAAACTCGACTCCGCCGACATCGCCCGCGCGGTCCTCTACGCGGTCAGCCAACCGGCCACAGTGGACGTCAACGAGATCCTCATCCGCCCGGTCGGTCAGGACGCATACCGCTGAACCGTTCGATGCGCTGCTGTCCGATGTGGAGCTCGCCATGTACCTCGCCGTTTCCGGGTGCTGCTGGATCCGGTAGGTCGGTGTCGCCGTGACCACCTCGATCGTGGTTCGGAGCTCGGTCCACCACTGGTTGGGAAGGTCGACGGCGTGGCTTCGCCCGTCCGGAATCTCCTGATGGACCTCGAAGACGCCGGTAACCTCGCACGAGTCAGGTTTCTCATCCGTGATCGTGACGGCAAGTACTCCGCATTGATCGACGAGATCCTCAGCGACGCAGGGATCGCGACGCTCCTGACCGGCGTCAGGGTGCCCCGCATGAACGCGATCATGGAACGCTGGGTCAAGACGCTGCGCGGCGAGCTCTTGGGCCGCACGCTGATCTGGAACGAGGCCCATCTTCGGCGCGCGCTGCGTGAGTACGAGTGGCACTACAACGAGCACCGTACCCACCGACCCCTCGCCGCGGCAGCACCCTTGCGAGCCCGGCACCAGCCCCTTTTTCCACACCGCGTCCGTGCAGTGGCCGCAGCAGGGCGGTCCCGCGCCGCTGAGTCAACGCGGGACCGCACATCGGCTTCGGGTGTGGGCCAAGTCCCCGCTGCTGGTGTTTGTCGGGTCCCTACCTTCCGTCGCCGTGGCGGGCCGCGATGGCTCGGTCCAGGGTGAGGTGGTCGGCCCAGCTGCCGTGGAAGCCGAAGGGCACCCGGCTGGGGAGCTTGACTCGGGCCAGCGGGAGGTGGTGCAGGTCGGCAGCATCGTGGATGAGTAGTTCGCTGAGGTTGGTGGTGCGGTTCCACCACAGGGAGAGCAGGTAGCCGTCGTCCTCGCTGCGTGCGTTCTCCCGGGCGACGAAAACCGGCTCGCTCGGGCTGGTCAGGCCGTCTGGTCCCTCGACGACGACGGTGCGGTCGAGCAGGTAGTCGTGGCGGGCCAGTCCGTCGGACATGGTGTCGTCGGCGAGCCCGCGCGTCGTGACGAAGTAGCCGTAGCGGTGCGGCCGGCCCGTGTACGCGTCGTTGATCTTGGGAAACTCGCCGAAGATGTCACTGACCATCTCCTCCGTGGCGTCTCCGGTTACCAGGTCGACCCGCCACCGGTGTGGCTGGGCTGGAGGGAACCACTCGTGGGAGCCCAGCGGTGTGGCGAGGCGACCGACGGGGTTGCCGAGCCGAGATATGCGGTGTCCATCGATGATCAGCGCGCCCTCCTGCTCGTAGGCGTTGAAGAAGTGGGTGTTCGCCCAGTGACCACCCACCGCGTGCCAGGTGACCTCGTGGGTGTGGCGGTTCATCAGGACGATCTGTACGCCGTGTTCGAGGGAGTTCTCGTCCCAGACCACACCCGGCTGGCTCTGGGCCACCAGGTCGAGACGGAACTGGGCGGGTGTGACGAAGAAGATGGCGTAGGTGTTGCTCACCGCGAAGTCGTGCATGAGGACCGGCACGCCGATGTCGAAGGAGTGCGAGTCGATGATCCGGGCGGTGTTCACGTCGGCGCGGTACCAGGTGATCGTCGCTCCGGTGGCGGCGAAGAACAGCATGTCGCCGCTGTCCGGGTCGATCTTGTAGTGGCCGGTGCACAGGACGTCGATGCCGCCGTGGAAGTCGTACGTGTCGAGGGTGCGCAGGGTCTCGGGGTCCAGCGCGTGCGGCAGTCCGCCCTCGAAGTAGACGATCAGGTGGTCGTCGAAGATGCCGGCGTTGATGTTGGCGAGGTTCTTGGCAGGTGGAGCACCTTCGGGGAGCCGGCCGGGTGTGCCGCCGTTGACGAAGCCGCTGTAGATCGCTTCTCCGGCCTCGACCTCGACCTTCATCGAGTCCGTCTCGACCCAGCGGGTGCGGTAGGCGGCCCTGCCCTCGCGGAGGTAGATGCCGCACACCATGCCGTCGCCCTCCCACCAGTGGTAGCGGTCGGTGTCGCGGGGCTGGAAGCGGGGGTTGGACGAGACCCGGAACAGCGCGCCCGCGAGGTCGGCCGGTATCTCTCCCACCACCTCCAGGTCGTAGGCCTCGTTCTCCTCCGTCCACGGTGCGAAGGGACCGTTGAGGAACTTGTTGTCCGTGGACCAGCCGACTCCAGCGCCGGTCAGTCCGTTCTGGTGGGGAACGACGGTCATGGGGTTCGGGGGCACGGAAGTCTCCATGTGGTTGCCGGAGGTCAGAAGGGGTAGTGGGGGAGTTCGCCGCGTACGGTGATCCACTGCTGTTCGGTGAAGGCCTCGAGGTTGGCGGCGGCGCCGCCGTGGCGGGACCCGGTGCCGGAGTCGCCGACACCGCCGAACGGGATGAGCGGTTCGTCGTTCACGGTCTGGTCGTTGATGTGGACTAGGCCGCTGGGCACGCGGTCTGCCAGGGCGAGGCCCTTCATGACATCCCGGGTCAGGACGCCCAGGGACAGCCCGTATTCCGTGCTCGCGGCGAGGCTGGCCGCCTCGTCCAGGTTTTCGAACGTGACGACCGGCGCGACCGGCCCGAAGATCTCCTCGGCGTAGGCGGGCGCGGTGAGCGGCACATCGGTGAGCACGGTGGGCCGGTAGAACAGGCCCTCGTAACGACCGCCCGCGACCAGCCTGGCGCCGGCCTCGACCGTGTCCGTGACGACGCGATGGATTTGATCACGTTGTCCGCTGTCGATGAGCGGCCCGACCGCGACGTCCTCGGTGGCGGGGTCGCCGACCCGGAGCGCGTCGGCGTGCTGGGCGAGCAGGTCGGTGTAGTCGTCGGCGACCGAGGCATGGACCAGGTGGCGGCTGGTGGCCATGCAGATCTGTCCGGCGTGGACGAACGATCCCCAGGCGCCGACCGAAGCGGCCTTGTCCAGGTCGACGTCGTCCATCACGACTAGAGCGGAGTTGCCGCCCAGCTCCAGGTGAACCCGCTTGAGATGCCGGGCGGCGGTGGTGCCGATCGCGCGGCCGGCTCGGGTGGAACCGGTGAACGCGATGACGGGGACTCGCGGATGCTCGACGACGGCGGCTCCGACGTCCGCGCCGCCGGGCAGGACGTGCAGCAGGCCGGAGGGCAGGCCCGCCTCTTCGAAGACACGGGCGAGGACGACGCCACCGCTGATCGCGGTGCGAGGGTCCGGCTTCAGGACCACCGCGTTGCCAAGAGCGAGCGCAGGGGCCACCGCCCGCATGGCCAGGATGATCGGCACGTTGAACGGAGCGATGACACCGACGACTCCGACGGGGACGCGGCGAGAGAAGGACAGCCGCTCCTGCCCGGAGCGCAGCAGCTCGCCGTAGGGCGCTCCGGAGAGGGCGGCGGCCTCGTGGCACTCCTCCGCTCCGCCGCCGGTGACCTGGTGGGCGGCGAACGGGCGGGTCGCGCCGGACTCTCTCACCAGCCAGGTCTCGATCTCGTGCTGGTACTCCTCGAACAGGCGCGCGGCACGGCGCAGGACCGCAGCGCGGTCGGAGTACGGCCGGGCGGCCCATTCTCGCTGAGCTGACGCCGCCCGCTCCACCGCCTTGTCGACGTCGGCTGGTGTCGCCGAACCGATGCGGCCCAGCGTCTTGCCGGTGGCGGGCTCGACGGCGTCGTACACCTCGCCCGAGCCGCTGATCCACTCACCGGAGAAGATGCGACCTTCCCAGGTGGTGCTGTCCAGAAATGTCATACCGCCCTCGTTCCACCGAAGATCGTGTCCCTGTCCTGATTGCGGTCTCGGGAGGTTCGCTCCAGGCCGAGCAACGAGTCGGTCGCCAGAGCACCGGGACCGGCGGCGAAGGCAAGCCAGCCGGTGACGGCTCGCAGCACCAGCGTGGTACTTCGGTACAAGCGGAACACGGAAGTCTCCTTCGGAGAGTCGGGGTCTCGGTCAGTGGCTGGGCGAGCCCTGGCCCGCGGTGTCCGCGGGCACCGCGGCGGTGTTCTGGAGGGTGAGCACGGCGATGAGCGCGGCCACCAGGCTGGCGCCTGCGCACAGGTACAGGCTGAGATCGAGGCCGGCTTCGAGGGCCTGGCGGGCCAGCGGGACCAGCGTGCGTGACAGTTCGCCGAGGTCGGCGTTGGCGACGGCGATCGCGCCGCCCTGAGCATTGACGGCGCTGGCCACACCCATGGCTTCGGCGGGGAGATCGGCGGCGCCGAGTTTCGCGGCGAGGGCGCTGCCCGCCGTGCCGAGGGCGACGGCGCTGACGATCGCGGGGCCCAGTGCCTGCCCGGTCTCGCGGACGAGGCTGGTGACCGCGCTGGCCATGCCGGCTTCGTGGATGTCGACGCCGCCGACCGCGACAGCCGTCAGCGCGGAGAACATCGTGATGAAGCCGACCCCCAGGAGCAGGATCGATCCGGCCATCGATGCCAGGTCCGTGGCCTCACCCGGTAGCAGGGCCATCCAGACCTCACCGGCCGCGAGTGACAGCAGACCGCCGACGAGCAGTGCGCGGGGATGCACACGCTGCAGCAGCTTCGGCAGGACGGGCGTCAGCAGCAGCGGGATCGCCTGGATGAGGGCGAACGGCAGGGCGGCCTGGAGCGGGGAAAGGTGGTAGACAGCCTCAAGCTTGATGCTCAGCGCGTATGCGGTGCCGATGAAGCCGAACATCGCCAGCAGACCGATGGCGGCGGCCGCCGCGAACGAGGGGATTCGGAAGAGGCCCAGCCTCAGCATCGGCGCCCGCGACCTGCGCTCCGCGACGAGGAAACCCACGAAGGCGGCGAGCGCGACCACGAAGGCGGACACGATGTGCACCGCGGTGTAGCCGTCGTTGGCACCCTCGATGACGGCGTAGAGCAGCGCCAGCAGGGACACCGCGATGGTGACCTGACCCGGCCAGTCGAGTCCGCGCCCGGCCGGCTGGCGGGAGTCGGTGATCCACCGGGCGCTGACGACCGCGGTGACCAGGCCCAGCACCGCGAGCGGCACGAAGGCCCAGTGCCAGTCGATGTGCTCGGCGGTGAACCCGCTGATCAGCGGGGCGACCATGGCGCCGAACGCCAGGCTGACGGCCCAGTAGGACAACGCCCGTGCGCGGTCGGCCGACTGCGGCGTGCCCGCGACGATCACCGCCAGGGACGAGGGGAAGATCGCCGCGGCTCCAAGTCCGGCGACCGCCTGGCCGGCGATGAGTTGGGTCAGCGTGCCCGAGGTCGCGACGACCAGGCAGCCGACCGTGATCAGGAGACCGCCGAGGACGAGCAGGCGCCTGCGTCCGAAGAGGTCGCCGAGAACGCCGAAGTTCAGCTCGAGGATGGCCGTCGGCAGGATGAACGCCGCGGGGATCCAGGCAAGTGCGGCGGCCGACGACCCGAGGTCCCGCTGGATCTCGCCGATGATCGGGGACGCGAGCGGGATGCCGATCTGTGCGACGCAGATGGCCAGGCAGGCGGCGATCAGGGTGCGGCGTCCCAGCGACGCCGGGTCCTCTGTGGCAACCGGGGCAGCGGCGCTCCCGGCATCGGAACGGGTCATGGGTCCTCCAGCAGCGGCTTGGGCGGTCCCCGGCAGGCTCGCAGAAGCTCCGACACCGATGTCCCGCATATTCGGATACATGTTGTGTAAAACAGGACTCTGTACGGTGCGGCTCGCGCAGTCAAGGGGATGATGTCAGCTTGTTCACGTTGACCGCAGCCTCAGGCGCGCCTAGTGTCCTGCTTATCGAAACAGACGTCCCACGGGGAGGTAGTACCCTATGGCGATCACTGGACTGGGCCACACCGGCTTCTGGGTCGACGACCTGGAGAAGATGCGCGACTTCTACGCACGTGTTCTCGGGCTGACCGTCACCGACGAGGACGACGAGCGGGGCATCGTGTTCTTCTCCTCCCGTCCGGAGGAGGAGCACCACGAGTTCGTCCTGCAGCGAGGCCGTACCGCCCCTCCCGGGGCCAAGCTCACCCACCAGGTGTCGTGGCGCGTGGACTCTCTCGAGTCGATCATCGACTTCCACCACCGGTTCCGGGCCGAAGGCATCGAGGTCCAGCAGGAGGTCACGCACGGCAACGCGATCGGGATCTACTTCTTCGACCCCGAGGGCAACCGCAACGAGGTCTACCTCCGGCTGGAACGTGACGTGCGCCAGCCTTTCCGCAAGACCCTGAACCTCGACCAGGACCCGGCGGACGTGCTCGCCGAGGCCGAGCGGCTGCTGACCGAGGGTGGCCCGTCCTACCAGCCGGTCCAGTAACAGCGGCCCGTACGACGGAAGGTCCTTCATGACGCAGCCACCACCGGTGCCGCGGCCCGACGTGCTCGTCGTCGGCGCCGGCCCGACCGGGCTGACTGCCGCCCATCTGCTCGGCTCGCGGGGTGTGCGGGTACTGCTGGTGGAACGCAACGCCACCACGAGCGACGACGCCAAGGCGATCAGTCTCGACGACGAGTCGCTGCGCACACTCCAGTCGGCAGGGGGCCTGGATGAGGCGGTCTACCCGATCCTCGTGCCGGGCACCGGGACGAGGTACTTCGGTGTCGGCGGGCGGACGCTCGTGCACGCCCGCGGCACCGGCGACCAGCGCTTCGGGCATCCGTTCAAGAACCCGTTCGCCCAGCCCGACCTGGAGCGCGTGCTGCGCGCGCAACTGAACCGCCTGCCCAGTGTCGATGTCCGCTTCGGCACCCGGCTGACCGCCCTCACCCAGCATTCAGACCGGGTGACCGTCTCGCTGCGCGCAGGCGGACAGGGCGAGCCGGGCGAGGACTTGGACATCTCCTACGTCCTCGGCTGCGACGGCGGCCGCAGCACGGTTCGCGACCTGCTCGCCATTCCCATGCGTGGCCGCAGCTTTCCGGACGTGTGGCTGGTGGTCGACACCCTTCAGGACGCGCACGACCAGCGCTACGGCATGCACCACGGCGACCCGGACCGCCCGGCCGTGATCGTGCCGGGGCGGGACGGTCGCTGCCGCTACGAATTCCGGCTGAGGCCGGGTGAGTGCGAAGCCGGTGCACCACCCCCGTTCGCGCTGGTGCGCAGACTCCTCGCGCCCCACCGGGAGATCACACCCGAGCAGGTCGAGCGTGCGGTCGCCTACAGCTTCCACGCGCTGCTGGCCGACCGTCTGCGCCACGGCCGCTGCTTCCTGCTCGGCGACGCCGCGCACATGATGCCGCCATTCGCCGGACAGGGCCTCAACTCCGGTGTGCGCGACGCGGCCAACCTCTGCTGGAAGATCGCCGAGGTCCTGGCGGGAAAAGCTGGCGACACGCTGCTCGACACGTACGACACCGAGCGACGTCCCCACGCCCAGGCCGTGATCGACCTGTCCGTACGGCTCGGCCGCATCGTGATGACCACGAGCCGCCCACGCGCCCTGCTGCGCGATCTGCTGGTGCGTGCGGTCATGCGCACCCCGCCGGGACGTCGCTATCTCACCGAGATGCGCTACCGCCCCGACACTCGCGTGCGGTCGGGAGCGGTCATCGGTGCGGACGGAGCGGGCTGTGGGCTCGTCGGCGCCGTGTTGCCGCAGCCGAGGGTGCTACGCGGACAGCAACATCAGGTCACGCGGCTGGACGACGTCCTCGGACCAGGCTGGAGCCTGCTGGGCATCGGCGTGACCGACGCCGACTGGGCGGCTGTCGCGCGGGCCGGTGTGCCGGACGCCGCCGCGGTGGACGTCTTCTCTGACGACCGGGCACCGCGTGACCAGGCGGGGCGGGTGGGGATCGCCGACGCCGACGGCCGGCTGGACGCCCTCTTCGCCGGATTGACCGGGCATTTCGTACTCGTGCGGCCCGACCGTCTGGTGGCAGCGGTCTTTCCTCCGGACAGGTCCGGACACGTGGGCGCACAGCTGCGCCGCTTCGCCGCCGGCGTGCCCGTTCCAGCTCCCTTCCCGCCTGCCGTTTCCGAGATCCAGCACGACTTCCCAGGAGTAGCCCGATGAGGCTCAGCACCGTCCGTGTCGCCGCCGGCCGTCAGACCGCCGCCGCCCGGCAGGAAGGGGACGAGCTCGTCCTCCTGCCCTTCGCCGACGTCGGCGCACTGCTCGCCGCCGACGACTGGCAGGAACGGGCGACCGCTGGGGACGGCGAGCGCCTGCCCTTGGCCGAGGCGTCCTTGGCACCGCTCGTCCCGCACCCGAACAAGATCGTCTGCCTGGGACTCAACTACGCCACCCACATCAAGGAAATGGGTCGTCCGACCCCCAGGTACCCCACACTCTTCGCCAAGTACGACGGCTCCCTGATCGGCGCGCACGACGAGATCCACATGCCGCCGGTCAGCGACGACGTCGACTGGGAGGCGGAGTTGGGAGTCGTCGTCGGCCGCAGCGGCCGCCACGTGCCACGCGAAAAGGCCTTGGAGTACGTGGCCGGCTACACGGTCGTCAACGACGTCACCGTCCGGGACTGGCAGCACCGCACCCGTGAGTTCCTGTCCGGCAAGACGTTCGAGGCCACCACACCAGTCGGGCCCGCGCTCGTCACCCCCGACGAACTGCCGCCCGGCGCCTCCGGCCTCACCATCGCCTGCAGCGTCGACGGCCGCACGATGCAGAAGGCCAACACCGCCGACCTGCTGTTCGACGTGGCCGACACCATCGCCTACATCAGCACCATCATCACACTGCTGCCCGGCGACCTGATCTGCACCGGAACCCCGGGAGGAGTGGGCGCCGGCCGCGACCCGAAGGTGTTCCTGCGTCCCGGCCAGGAACTCGTCACCACCGTGGAAGGCATTGGGGAACTGCGCAACCCCGTCGTCAAGGACCAAGCGTGAACCGGGTGAGCGGACAGCCGTACGCAGCGACCGACTGCCGACCGCCCGCTACAGTGTCTCGCATGTCAGGAAACGCGTCCCCGAACTATCGCGACCGCAACTCCACCGCCGACCGGGCGCTCGACATCCTGACCATGTTCGACGACACCAACCTCGTCCTCTCCGGAAGCGCCATCGGGGAGCGACTCGGCGTGGCCCGCTCCACCACCTACCGCTACCTGCAGAGCCTGGTGGCAGGTCGCTTCCTCGAAGAGGCGCCGGGCGGAGGCTTCCGACTCGGCCTGCGGGTGCTGGAGATCGCGCGGCTGGCCCGCCGCAGCTACGGCCTCTCCGAGATTGCGATGCCGTTGATGGAGACGCTCGCCCAGAAGGTGCACGAAACCGTGCTGTTGACCCGACGCGCCGGCGACCTGGTGGTGTGCGTGGACCGCGCGGAGAGCTCACGCGCGGTGCGGATCTCCTACGAACGCGGCAGCTCCCTGCCGATCAACGCCGGCGCCTCAGCCCTCGTCCTGCTCGCCTGGAGCCCCGACGACGAAGCCCGCACCCTGCTGGAAGCAGCCGATTTGCGCCGGTTCACCTCGGCTACCCTCACCGACGTCGACGCACTGATGGAACGCCTCGGTCGAATCCGCCGCATCGGCTACTCCGTCACCCGCGGCGAGCTGGACCCGGACGTCATCGGCATCGCCGCGCCGATCCGTGACGAGGACGAACACGTGGTCGCGGCGGTGAGCGTGGTCGCCCTCGCCTCGCGCGTCTACCCGGAGGCCGAGACGGAAATCGCCCAGAACGTCCTGGCCACAGCACAGGAGATCAGCGACCTGATAGCCGTCGTCGCGGGGTGATGCCACTCGGCAGCTATCGCCGATCTCGTCACCCCGAGAACCTGAACCGCGGACGCCATCGATGATGAGTAGTGCGATGGCGGTCTTGCCCGCGCCCGGCCCTCCGCGCACGTGGAGGTGCGCGTCCAGTTGAGCCCCGACGAGGGTGAAGGACGGTTGGCCCGCGAGAACTGCGGCCAGCCGGTCGCGGACAACGCACAGGCGCATTGGATGGCGACACGAGTGACACGGCGCCGTGGGTGAGGTGGATCTTCGGGCAGAGGGCAGCCGGCCGCGCCGTTGCGTCGATCGTCCGCGAGCTCAACGACCGGCACGTGCCGAGGTTCGACCCAGGCGGCCGTCCAGTCCCCGGCGCCGAGCCCGGTCTCCCAGTGCGCGGGCTGCGACCAGTCGCTCTCGCCGAGGTCGGTTCACAACTTGACCTGCCAGGTCACTCGCCGCCCTGAACCGGGCGCCGGGCCGGTGTGCCGAACCAGTACGTGCTGATCACCGTCCAGACTCCCGGAATCCCAGTCGTCCGTGCGGATCCGGTAGGCCGACTGCGCAGTGGCACCGGCGGGCAGCCACCAGGACAACCGCGGCCGGATGACGTCGGTGCCCAGCGGGTTGTCCAGATGTTCGGCACGCAGCCGCGTTGGTGCGGTCAAGGAATCACCGGGCCGGTGGAGAGGGCCGCGCCGTCGACGACACGTCCTTCGGCCACGCGGTTCACGAACGCCGCGATGCGGGTCGCCGCCTCGGTCGCCTCGGGGAGGAACCCCGCGACGATCTGCCAGCAGTGGAACATGTGCGGCCACACGTCGAGCTCGACGGGCACGCCGGCCCGGGCGGCCGTGGTGGCCAGGTTCAGCGAGTCGTCGAGCAGGCGTTCGGCGCTCGACACCTGGATGAGCAGTGGAGGCAGCCCGCGCAGATCGGCGAGAACCGGTGAGACCAGCGGGTCGTCAGCGGGATGCGTGCCCAGGTAGTCGATGCGCATCTGCGGTCCGAGGTGTGCCTTGAGGAGGTACTCCGTGTCCGCGCGCTCGACCCAGCTGCCTGTGTGGAACCGCTCCTCCCGCAGGTCGAACACGCCGCAGAGGAGCACGCCCGCGAGGGCTTGCTCACGGCGCCGCAGCAGCACCGCCGCGGCGAGGTTGGCACCCGCGGACTCGCCGACCACCACCACGTTCGGCGCCAGTGCCGAGGCGTGGTCGAACGCCTCGAGACAGTCGGTGATCGCGGCCGGATACGGGTTCTCCGGAGCCAGCCGGTACTCGGGCAGGACCACGCGGGCGCGGGTGCCCGAGGCGAGGGCGGCGGCGAGCTGGCGCACCATCGCCGCGTTGCCCGACCGAAAGCCACCGCCGTGCACGAGCAAGATCACCAGATCCTCGCGTGGCTCCTCCGGGGTCATCAGGTAGGAACCGTCCACCATGAGCTCGTCGACGACGCCTGGGACAGCTTGGTACAGGGCGCCGACCGTGGCGGCGTTGGCGCGTTCGGCCGCGAGGTCGACCGGTTCGTCGGAACCGCGGAACAGGCCGACGATCTGGTCGAAGGTGTTGCTGGGCATCGGTCTTCCTCGTTACTGGTGGGTTCCGCCGTCGACGCGGACCTCAGTTCCGGTGATGAACGCGCCGTCCTCGGAGGCGAGCATGGCGATGACTCCGGCGACGGTCTCCGGCGGCGCGAACCCCTCGCCGAGAGCGGGCTGGAGCTTCAGGAACAGCTGCCAGTCGACGTCTTGCGGCAGGTGCTGGACTGTCGTTTCGGTGATGCCGCTGCGGATGCTGCCGGGAGCGACGCACACCGCCCGCAGGCCCTGCTTCGAGTACTCCTGGGCGATGCAGTGCGTGAACGACTGGATGCCGCCCTTGCTGGCGGAGTAGGCCGCCATGTACGGGTGGGCGAAGGACGCGGACGTCGAGCTGAAGTTGACGACCACGCCGTTGCCGGTCTCGAGCAGAGCCGGCAACGCGGCGCGGGTGACCAGGAACGTGCCGGTGAGGTTGACCGCGATGATCCTGTTCCAGGTTTCGAGCGTGCACTCGTGCGTGTGAGCGCCTCGCAACATGCCGGCCGCGTTGACGAGCACGTCCAGGCCGCCGAGAGACTTCACGCTGTCCGAGACGACGGTGCCGACCGCCTCCTCGTTCGAGATGTCCAGCACGCCGGTGGTGAGACGGTCGGTGTCGGCCCGCTCGGCGGTGTCCTTGAGACCAGCTTCGTCCACGTCGACGGTGACGACGTGCGCGCCCTCGGAGAGGAGCCGCAGGACCGTCGCCTGGCCGATGCCGGAGGCACCTCCGGTGACGAGGACGCGCTTGCCGGTGAATCGCTGCACTTGTCGGTTTCCGTTCTCAGGTCAGCTCTTGCTGAGTTCGATCATGTCGGCGAGCGCGTCCGAGGACACGTGCATCCCGCTCTGGGTCAGGAAGTGGGTGAACTGCTTCATCGGCAGCGACGCGACCATGCGCATCTGGTCAGGGTTGTCCGCGGCCTGCCGTGCCTGCTCAGCGGTCATCCCCTCTTCGAGCGTGCGAATGATGACCGGGCCCACGATCGGGTGGCCGAACCAGTCCTCGACCGGGGAGTCGAGGCTCAGCTCACGCTTGATCACGTCTCCGACGAGGGTGATCTGTTCCTCGGCGACGACGACCGCGGCGTTCTCTCCGATTTGGACGGTGTAGTCACCGGAAGCGACCACCCAGCGGCCGAGCTCGATGTCGTAGTACGCGAAGGCGCGGCGGCCCAGCTTCAGGTCGACGGTGCGCGACTCTCCGGGCGCGAGCGCGATCTTGGTGAACGCGCGGAGCTCACGGGCGGGGCGGCGAACAGGACCCGCGCTGGTCGCGACGTAGACCTGCACGACGTGCTTGCCGGCGACGGGTCCGGTGTTGGTGACGGTCACCGACACGAGTGCGCTGTCATCACCCGTCGCTGTGACGGAGAGGCCGCTGGTCTCGAAGCTGGTGTAGGTCAGGCCGTGGCCGAACGGGTAGCGGACCTCGACCTCGGCGGTCTCGTAGTAGCGGTAGCCCACGAGCACGCCCTCGCCGTAGCGGACGTGCCCCTGTTCGCCGGGAAAGTTGAAGTAACTCGGGTTGTCCTGGAGACGGACCGGGATGGTCTCGGCGAGGCGGCCCGAGGGGGAGGCGATGCCGTACAAGAGATCCGCGATCGCGGCGCCACCGGCCTGGCCGAGCAGCCAGCAGTCGAGGATCGCGTCGACCTCGTCGTGCCAGCCCTCTAGTGAGACGACCCCGCCGTGCGACAGCACGACCACGGTCCGGCGGCTCACCGCTGCGACGCGACGGATCAGGTCCACCTGGTAGGAGGGCAGATCGATGGACTCGCGGTCGTATCCCTCGGACTCGTCGGCTTCCTTCAATCCGGCGAAGACGACGGTCACCTCCGCCTCACGGGCGATCGCCACCGCGTTGTCGTCGAGCCCGCGCGCGTAGCTGACCGATGTACCCAGTGCCCGGATCGCGTCGAGCGGGGTGTCGACGCGGGTCGGGTTCACGTGCGAGCTGCCGCCGCCCTGGAACCGTGCCTCCGCGGCGAACTCGCCGATGACCGCGACCTTGGCGTCGGGTGCGATGGGCAGCGCGGCCTGATCGTTCTTGAGCAGCACGGCGCATTCGGCGGCGAGTCGTTTCGCCAGAGCGTGGTGCGCGTCGACGTCGACCGCGCCGGTCGCCGGAGCCGCCAGCTTGGAGAGTTCCACGACCCGCCGCACGCTCTGGTCGACGACGGCCTCGTCGAGCTCCCCGCGCCGCACCGCGGCCACGATCTCGGCGTCGGTGACGCCGTTGGTGCCCGGCATCTCGAGGTCCAGTCCGGCGGCGAGCGCCGCGACCCGGTCGGCCACCGCGCCCCAGTCGGAGACGACCACGCCGTCGAAACCCCACTCATCGCGCAGGACGTCGGTGAGCAGCCAGCGGTGCTGCGACGCGTAGACGCCGTTGATCTTGTTGTAGGAGCACATGACCGTGGCCGGATGTGCTTCGGTGACGACCTTCTCGAAGGCCGGGAAGTAGATCTCGCGCAGCGTGCGTTCGTCGACGTCCGCGCTGACCCGCATCCGGTCGGTTTCCTGGTTGTTGGCGGCGAAGTGCTTGACCGACGCACCCACGCCCTCGTTCTGCAGGGCGCGCACGTGCGCGGCCCCGAGGGCTCCGCTCAGCAGCGGGTCCTCGGAGTAGTACTCGAAGTTGCGGCCGCACAACGGCGACCGCTTGATGTTCACGCCGGGGCCGAGGTTGACGGTGACGCCGGACGCGCGTGCCTCGCGGCCGATGGCGGCGCCGATCTCCGCGGCCACTTCGGGGTCCCAGCTGCTGCCGACGGCGGCCGCGGTGGGGAAGCAGGTGGCCGGTCGGCTGTCGTACACGCCCAGATGGTCGGACTCGGCGTCCTGGTGACGTAGCCCGTGCGGTCCGTCGACCAGGACCATGGACGGCACGTCGGCGATCGCCTTGGTGGTCCCGAAGTCCTTCCCGGACAGCAGCGACGCCTTCTCCTCCAGCGTGAGGTCGGCGGGATCGTGCTGTGACATTACCTGTTTCCTTCCTGGCCGACGGCGGCCATGAGGTCGTTCTCGAGTTCCGGCGAAGCGCCGGGCACGTGTTCGAGAACGATGTTGAGCGAGATGCTCGCCGCCTCCGGAGCCGAGGCGTCGAGGGGAATGCCGGGGAAGTGCTTGCCGAACGCCTCGGTGACGGCACGCCACACCTTGAGGTCCTGGGCGAGTGCCCGCAGCGGTGTGTCCATTGTGTACTCCGCAGGAGCTGAACCGGCGATGTCGTACTGCCAGCTGTGCTCCCCGGCCTCGATCTCGACGACGAGGCCGTCCGGGTGGAGCGGGAGCACGACGGTCGCGGTGGTGCCCTCCGGAATCCTCACGTCGAGGCGCAGCTGGTTCTCGCTGATGCGCCAGGCAACGGACGCGGGTCCGTGCACCGTGTCGTGGGTGACGGTCGCGTGGGTGAGGTCGCCGCCCGGTCGCGGTGCGATGCGCATCCTGCGGTAGCCGGGTTCGGCGGGGGACAGTCCGCCGACCACCTTGTGCAGCCAGTCGGCGACCGCACCGAGCGCGTAGTGGTTGAGTGACGTCATCCCGGACGGGTTGATCGTGCCGTCCGGCCGGATCGAGTCCCAGCGCTCCCAGATCGTCGTCGCTCCCATGGTGACCGGGTAGAGGAACGACGGGCAGCCGGTCTCCAGCAGCAGGAGGTAGGCCGCGTCGAGATGCCCGGTCCGGCCCAGCGCCTCGGTGACGAACGGGGTGCCGGCGAAGCCGGTGGAGATCCGGTAGCCGGCCTTGGCGACCAGCCCCGCCAGTTGCTCATCCGCCCTGACCTCTTGCTGCTTGTCGAGGATGTCGAAGCAGATCGCGAGGGCGAGCGCCGTGGCGGACTCGTTGGCCAGGCGGCCGGATGGGGTGACGTACTCGTGGCGGAAGGCGGTCCGCACCCGATCGGCGAGTGCCGCGAAGTGCTCGGCGTCGCCTGGTTCGCCCACCAGCCGCGCGGCCTTCGTGATCTCCGCGGTGGTGCGGCACAGGAAGGCCGACGCCACGAGGTGGCGGTCGGTCTTGCCTCCGGCCGGGTTGTCCATCGGTGCGTCCGGGTCGAGCCAATCGCCGAACTGGAAGCCCTTGTCCCACAAGCCGTTCTCGTTCAGCCGGGTCTCGACGTCCCGGATGAACGCGGACATGGACTCGTAGCTGCGCCGCAGGATCTCGACGTCGCCGTACTCGGTGTACAGGGTCCACGGCAGGCTGACCGCGACATCGCTCCACAGCGCGGTGGGGGAGCACGGCGTCGACAGCACGTCCGGGACCACCCAGGGGACGTAGCCCTTCTCGCGTTGTTCGGCCGCGAGGTCGGCCAGCCAGGAACCGAGAAGTCCGCGCACGTCGTAGAGGAAGGCCGCGGTCGGGCCGAAGGCGTTGAGGTCCCCGGTCCAGCCCAGCCGTTCGTCGCGTTGCGGGCAGTCGGTGGGGACGCCGACGAAGTTGTCCCGCATGGACCACACCACGTTGGCGTGCAGCTGGTTGAGCAGCTCGTTGGAGCACTCGAACCAACCGGTGCGGGTCATGTCGCTGTGGACCACGATCGCCGTGATGTCGTCAGCGGTGAGTGCGCCCGGATACCCGTCGACCTCGACGAAGCGGAAGCCGTGGAAGGTGAACCTCGGTTCCCACGTCTCCTCGCCGCCGCCGCGCAACGTGTACCTGTCCGTCGCCGCGGCGGTGCGCAAGGTCTCGGTGTTCAGTTCGCCGTCGACCAGGACCTCGGCGTGGCGCAGCGTCACGGTCTGTCCGGCCTGCCCGCGCACATTCAGTCTGACCCAGCCCGAGATGTTCTGCCCGAAGTCGACGATCGGCTTGCCGTCGCGGTTCTGCCGGATCGAGATCGGAGCGAGTTCCTGGGTCCGGCGAATCGGCGGCGCGCCAGTGGTGACGAGGGTGGCGAGATCCCAGTCGAACGACTCCACCGGCGCCCACGCGCTGTCGTCGAAACCGGGGAGGTCCCAGCCGACGGGTTCGAGCCGCGCGTCGTGCTCCTCGCCGTCGTACAGGCTGTTGGCGAGCACGGATCCGGTTCCGGTGGTGAACGACTCGTCCGTGCCGATGATCTCGACACGATCGTCGTACTCCAGGTCGAGCTGCAGGAACAGCCCTGGGCGGTCGGCGTAGTGGTTGCGCCTGCCCTCGTATCCGATCCGGCCGATCGCCCACCCCTCACCGACGACGGCGCCGACGGCGTTGGCCCCGGACATGATCTGGTCGGTGACGTCGTAGCTGCTCACCGCCAGCCGGTGCCGGTAGGCCGTCCAGCCGGGCGTCAGCACGTCGTCGCCCACACGAGCGCCGTTGAGATGGGCCTCGACCAACCCGATCGCGGTGACGTGCAACATCGCTCGGCGGGGAAGTTCGTCGAGGGTGAACGTGCGCCGGAAGTACGCCGCGGGCTCGCCGGGCTCGGTCCAGGACCTGGACGCGGTGATGAACCTGGCCTGCCAGGTGTGTGACACGGTGATCTCCTCAGCGAACGGACTTGACGCGCAGCACCATGAGTCCACTCAGGACGGTGCAGGCGGCGGCGACGAAGAACAGCAGGCTGTAGTTCTTCTCGGTGGCGGTCGCGCCGATGGCCAGGAACGCCGGTGCGGCAAGGGGAGCGACGGACTGCGGGACGCTGGTCGCGAAGCCGATGATGCCCATGAACCGGCCGGCCTCGCTCTCCCGCTCCGGCAGGACGTCCAGCACCAGCGCCTGGTCGACTGCGGAGAACATGCCGAGTGCGATCGATGTGATGAGCGATCCGGCGAACAGCACGGGCAGGTCGGAGGCGACAGCCATCACGACCGCGCCGAGTGCGTAGATGATTCCCGCGACGAGCACGAACACGCGACGCCTGCGCAGCCGGTCCGAGAGAAAACCGCCGCTCAGCGCTCCCGCGGAGGTGGCGAGAACCCCGAGCCCGGACAGGACGGCCATGGTGCCGGCCACCTCCTGCACCCCGACTCCCAGGCGCGAGGCGAGGAAGAACGCGATGAACGTCGTGTTGAGCGTCAGCCCGAAGTAGAACAGGAAGCGGCTGACCCAGGCCCAGGAGTAGTCCGGGTACCTGCGCGGGTCGAACACGTACTTGCGGCCGAGAGTGCGGATCGTCAGCGGGTCGCTGAACGTCATCCCGCGGCTGTCCGGCTCGTGCACCAGCAACACGAAGAGCGCCACCAGAACGGCGCCGATCGCGCCGGGCACCAGGAACAGCAGAAGCGGATCACCCGCGAAGCCGCCGGCGAGCGTCACGCCGACCACCGGTGCGACGAGAGTGCCGAACCCCACGAGACCGGCGACCTTGCCGCGCTGGGACTCCGGCAGGCGGTCGGCCTGCGAGTTCGTCAGGGCGCCGAGGGTCTGACCCCAGCTCAACTGGGCCAGGACCCAACCGGCCCCGAGCACGAGCACGCTGGGAGCGGTCGCCATGACCACCAGCGACACGATGCCGACGAGCGTGCCGACGATCATGAACGGCCGACGGCGGCCCAGCCGGGTGCGGGTGCGGTCACTGAGCACTCCCAGCAGTGGCCCCGCGACCACGACCGCGGCGGCGCCGGCACCCGTGATGTAGCCGAGGTACTGCTCGCGTCCTGGCGCGAGTTCGGCGACGCGGACCGACAGCGAGATCGCCAGGGGCGTGATGAACGCCGTGAACACGCCGAACTGGGCGAGCACCATCAACCAGATGTAACGGGCGGAGACCAAGGGCTGCTCCTCGCCCGGCGAGGGCTCGGGCGGGGTTGTCCCCGGAGGCTGCGGGACGGCGGACGCTTGGCTGTCGATCATGGCAGACTCCGTTGTCCAAAAGGCGAGGTCCAGGCTGTTAGCACGTGCTAGCGAAGCGCAGTGCGGTGATGCTAATCTCGCGCAGCTAGCACGTGCAAGCATCGTTCATGTTAAAACGTTTCAAACAATCGCGGAGGTCGACCGACGTGCCTGACGTGACGGCTGTGAAGCAGGCGCTGCGGGAGCAGCGCATCGAGACGCCGTCGTGGGCGTACGCGAACTCGGGCACCCGGTTCAAGGTGTTCGGGCAGCCCGGCGTGCCGCGCACGCCGGAGGAGAAGATCGCCGACGCGGCGACGGTGCACCGGTTCACCGGCGTGGCTCCGACCGTCGCGTTGCACATCCCGTGGGACCGCGTGGACGACTACGCCGCGTTGTCCAAGTACGCACGGGATCTGGGCGTCGAGATCGGTGCGATCAACACCAACGTGTTCCAGGACGAGGACTACAAGCTGGGGTCGGTGACCAACCCGGATCCGAGGATTCGCCGCAAGGCGACGGACCACCTCGTCGACGCGGTGTCCATCATGGACGAGATGGGCTCGCGCGACCTGAAGCTGTGGTTCTCCGACGGCATCAACTACCCCGGTCAGGACGACCTGCGCGATCGTCAGGACCGGCTCGCGGCGGCGCTGCGGGTGGCGTACGACCGGCTCGGCCCCGACCAGCGCATCCTGTTGGAGTACAAGCTGTTCGAACCGGCCTTCTACGCCACGGACGTGCCGGACTGGGGGACCTCCTACGCCCACTGCCTCGAGCTCGGGGACAAGGCGACGGTGTGCATCGACACCGGTCACCACGCGCCCGGCACGAACATCGAGTTCATCGTGGCGTTCCTGCTGAGGGCGGGGAAGCTGGGCGCGTTCGACTTCAACTCCCGCTTCTACGCCGACGACGACCTGATGGCCGGTGCCGCGGACCCGTTCCAGCTGTTCCGGATCATGTACGAGATCGTCCGCGGCGACGCGCTCGGCCCCGGCATCGCTTTCATGCTCGACCAGTGCCACAACATCGAGGCGAAGATCCCCGCGATCATCCGATCGGTGATGAACATCCAGGAGGCCACCGCCAAGGCGCTGCTGGTCGACCGGGACGCGCTGCGGATCGCCCAGCGGGAAGGCGATGTCCTCGGGGCGAACGCCGTGCTGATGGACGCCTACAACACCGACGTCCGGCCGTTGCTGGCCGAACTCCGGGAAGACGCCGGGCTCGACCCGGACCCCGTCGCGGCGTACCACCGCAGCGGCTACCAGCAGAAGATCGTGGCCGACCGCGCCGGCGGTGCTCAGGCCGGATGGGGAGCGTGACCACCATGACCGTGCCCGAGCAGCTCATCGCGCGCAGCAACGCGCTGGGCGCCGACCCGCGCAACACCAACTACGCCGGTGGCAACACCTCGGCCAAAGGCGTCACGACGGACCCGGTGACCGGTTCGCCCACGGAACTGTTGTGGGTCAAGGGATCCGGCGGTGATCTCGGCACGTTGACCGAGGCAGGACTGGCCGTGCTGCGGCTGGACCGGCTGCGTGCGCTCGTCGACGTCTACCCCGGGGTCGAGCGTGAGGACGAGATGGTCGCCGCGTTCGACTTCTGCCTGCACGGCAAGGGAGGCGCGGCGCCGTCGATCGACACGGTCATGCACGGGTTGGTGGATGCGGAGCACGTCGACCACCTGCACCCCGACTCCGGCATCGCACTCGCCACGGCTGCCGACGGCGCCGCCCTGACGAAGGAGTGCTTCGGCGACCGCGTCGTCTGGGTGGACTGGCGGCGCCCCGGTTTCCAGCTGGGGCTGGACATCGCCGCGGTCAAGTCGGCCAATCCTCAGGCGATCGGCGTGATCCTCGGCGGACACGGCATCACCGCGTGGGGCGCCACTTCCGAGGAATGTCAGCAGAACTCGCTGGAGATCATCCGGACCGCCGAGAGGTTCCTGACCGAGCGGGGCCACGCGGAACCGTTCGGCGCGGTGGTGCCCGGCTTCGAGGCCCTGCCCGAAACCGATCGGCGGGCTCGTGCGGCGGCTCTCGCGCCGTTGATCCGCGGGCTCGCCTCCACCGACCAGCGCGTGGTCGGGCACTACACCGACTCGGAGGCCGTGCTCGACTTCCTCTCGCGGGAGAAGCTCGGGCCGCTCGCCGAGCTGGGAACCTCGTGCCCCGACCACTTCCTGCGGACCAAGGTCCGCCCGCTGGTGGTGGACCTGCCGGGCACCGCGCCGCTAGAGGACGTGATCGCGCGGCTCAGGGAGCTGCACGCGGACTACCGCGACTCCTACCGCGCCTACTACGAGCGGCACGCGACCGCGGACTCCCCGGCGCTGCGCGGTGCCGATCCGGCGATCGTGCTGGTTCCCGGTGTCGGCATGTTCTCGTTCGGCCGCGACAAGCAGACGGCGCGCGTCGCCGGTGAGTTCTACGTCAACGCCATCAACGTCATGCGTGGCGCCGAGGCCGTGTCCTCCTACGCACCCATCCCGGAAAGCGAGAAGTTCCGAATCGAGTACTGGGCGCTGGAAGAGGCCAAGCTGCAGCGGATGCCGAAGCCGAAACCCCTCGCCGGGCGGATCGCCCTCGTGACCGGTGCGGGCTCGGGCATCGGCAGGGCCATCGCCCTGCGGCTCGCCGCCGAGGGCGCCTGCGTGGCGATCGCCGACCTCGACGCGGCGGCCGCTGTCCGGACGGCCGCCGAGATCGGCGACCAGGCCGTGGCGATCACCGCGGACGTCACCGACACGAACGCTGTGCAGTCGGCCGTGGACGCCACCTCGCTGGCGTTCGGTGGGCTCGACCTGGTCGTGAACAACGCCGGTCTGTCGATCTCGAAGCCCCTGTTGGAGACCACGGACCGCGACTGGGACCTCCAGCACGACGTGATGGCCAAGGGCTCATTCCTGGTCTCCAGGGCCTCGGCGAAAGCGATGATCGACCAGGGCATCGGCGGCGACATCGTCTACATCTCGTCGAAGAACTCCGTGTTCGCGGGACCGAACAACGTCGCCTACGGCGCCGCGAAGGCCGACCAGGCCCACCAGGTCCGGCTGCTGGCCGCCGAGCTCGGCGCTCACGGCATCCGGGTCAACGGGGTCAACCCCGATGGCGTGGTGCAGGGCTCCGGCATCTTCGCCGGAGGGTGGGGAGCCCAGCGCGCCGCCGTGTACGGCGTGCCGGAGGAGGAGCTGGGCGCGTTCTACGCCCAGCGCACGTTGCTCAAGCGGGAGGTGCTGCCCGAACACGTCGCCGCCGCCGTGTTCGCGCTCACCGGCGGTGACCTCGTCCAGACCACCGGTCTGCACATCCCCGTCGACGCGGGTGTCGCCGCGGGATTCCTGCGATGACCGTGCGCGTCGCGGCCGTCGACCTGGGTGCCACCAGTGGCAGAGTCATGGTGGGCACAGTCGGCACCGGCCGGCTCGTGCTCGAGGAAGCGCACCGGTTCCCGAACGGGCCGGTGCGCGTGGCCGGCCGCCGGAAGCCGACGCTGCACTGGGACGTCCTGGGCCTTTACGCCGAAGTCCTGGCAGGAATCCAGGCTGCTCACGCACAGACCCCGGTCGACGCGGTCGGCATCGACTCCTGGGCGGTCGACTACGGTCTGCTCGCCGCCGACGGCGCGTTGCTCGGCAACCCGGTGCACTACCGGGACGCTCGGACCGACGGCGTCATCGACCAGGTGCGTGCGGTGGTGCCGGATCGCGATCTCTACGCCACCACCGGGCTTCAGCAGCTTCCGTTCAACACGCTGTACCAGCTGGTGTCCGAACAGGACGGTCCACGGCTGCCCCACGCCGCCACGATGCTGATGGTTCCGGACCTGCTCGCCAACTGGCTGACCGGGCAGATCGGTGCCGAACACACGAACGCGTCGACGACCCAGCTCTACGACGTGCGCACGCGCGCCTGGGCGGGCGGACTCGCTGATGCGGTGGGTGTGCCGCGTGCACTGTTCCCTCCGCTGCGGTCAGCCGGGGACATGATCGGCCCGCTGCTGCCGGAGGTCGCGGACGAGTTCGGCCTGCCGACCCTGCCGGTGATCGCGGTCGGCTCGCACGACACCGCGTCGGCGGTCGTGGGCGTGCCCGCGGAAGCGGGAGCCAACTTCGCCTACATCTCGTCGGGCACTTGGTCGTTGGTGGGGGTCGAGCTCGACGCTCCCGTCCTGTCGGACGCCGCGATGGCGGCCAACTTCACCAATGAGGTGGGCGTCGACGGCAAGATCCGCTTCCTGCGCAACGTGATGGGCCTGTGGGTGCTGTCCGAGGCCGTGCGCACGTGGCGCGCTCGCGGCCACGAGGTGGATCTGCCGGACCTGCTCGCTCAAGCGGCCGAGGTTCCCCCGTTGCGTGCCGTGGTGGACATCAACGCACCGGAGTTCTTCCCGCCGGGCGACATGCCCGCCAGGATCGAGGACTCGTGCCGGGCCACCGGGCAGGAACCTCCGGTGACCCAGGCGGAGTTCGTGCGTTGTGTGCTGGACAGCCTGGCGCTGGCCTATCGGCGTGCGGTGCGAGAAGCCGCCGATCTGACCGGCCGGCCGATCGACGTCGTGCACGTCGTCGGGGGAGGGGCCCGCAACGAGCTGCTCTGCCGGCTGACCGCCGATGCCTGCGGGATTCCCGTGGTCGCAGGCCCTGTCGAGGCGACAGCGCTCGGCAACGTGCTCGTGCAGGCCCGTGCTCTCGGTGAGGATCTCCCGGATCTGGCAGCGATGCGCGCGTTGATCCGGAGCACTCACCTCACACGCAGGTACACCCCTTCGCCGCAGGCTGCGCTGTGGGAAGGGGCGGAGATGCCGTGAAGGTCGCGCTCCTAATCACCTGCGTCAACGACGCGCTGTTCCCCGAGACCGGCAAGTCCGTCGTCCGGTTGCTGCACCGGCTCGGGGTCGACGTGGAGTTCCCGGACGCTCAGACGTGCTGCGGTCAGCCGATGGTGAACACCGGCTACCTTGACGAGGCCGTGCCCGTCGTGCGCACTTTCGCCAAGGCGTTCGACGGGTACGACGCGATCGTGACACCGTCCGGTTCGTGTGCCGGGTCCGTCCGGCACCAGCACGGGATCGTGGCTCGCCGGGGCAACGACGAACGACTCGCAGCGGCATCGTCGAAGGTGTTCGAGCTGTCGGAGTTCCTCCTCGACGTGCTGGGCGTCGAGGACGTCGGCGCCTACTTCCCGCACCGCGTCACTTATCACCCGACCTGCCACTCGTTGCGGATGCTGCGGGTGGGCGACCGGCCGCTGCGCCTGCTGCGGGCTGTTCGCGGCATCGACCTGGTCGAGCTGCCCGCAGGGGACGAATGCTGCGGGTTCGGCGGCACGTTCGCCCTCAAGAACGCCGACACCTCCGTCGCGATGGGCGCCGACAAGGCGCGGCACGTCCGGGACACCGGGGCCGAGGTCCTCGTCGCGGGCGACAACTCCTGTCTCATGCACATAGGCGGCCTGCTCTCCCGGCAGCGGTCCGGAGTGAGGGTGATGCACTTGGCCGACGTCCTGGCCGGCACGGAGGGGGACCGGTGACGTTCCTCGGCATGCCGCCGTTCCCCCAGGCGGCCCGCGAAGCCCTCGGCAACACGCAGCTCAGGCGAAACCTCGCCCACGCCACGGCCACGATCCGTGCCAAGCGGGCGGCGGTGGTCGCCGAGGTGCCCGAGTGGGAAGACCTGCGCCGAGCCGGCGCCGCCATCAAGGGCAACACCCTCCGGCAACTCGACCAGCACCTCCTCCGGCTGGAACAGTCGCTGACCGATCGCGGAGTCACGGTCCACTGGGCGCGGGACGCCGCCGAGGCGTGCGCCGTGGTCGGCCGCATCGCACGCAGTCACGGCGTCGACGAAGTGGTCAAGGTCAAGTCCATGGCGACGCAGGAGATCGGGCTCAACGAGGCACTCGCCGCTCAAGGCGTCACCGCGTGGGAGACCGACCTCGCCGAGCTCGTCGTGCAGCTCGGTGACGATCTGCCCAGCCACATCCTGGTGCCCGCGATCCACCGCAACCGCGCGGAGATCCGCGAGATCTTCCTGTCCAAGATGGACGGAACCGGCCCCGAGCTGAGCGATGAACCGGCCGAGCTGGCCGCAGCGGCCCGGCGGCACCTGCGGCAGAAGTTCCTCTCGGCGAGGATGGCGGTCTCCGGCGCGAACTTCGCCGTCGCCGACGCCGGAACGCTCGTGGTCGTCGAGTCCGAGGGCAACGGCCGGATGTGCCTCACCCTGCCGGAGATCCTCGTCTCGGTCGTCGGCATCGAGAAGGTCGTGCCCACGTGGGCCGATCTCGACGTGTTCCTCCAGCTCCTTCCGCGCTCGAGCACCGGCGAGCGGATGAACCCGTACACCTCCACGTGGTCCGGTGTGACACCGGGCGACGGACCGCAGGAGATGCACGTCGTCCTGCTGGACAACGGCCGCACCCGTGCGCTGGCCGACGAGATCGGCCGCCAGGCGCTGAGGTGCATCCGGTGTTCCGCCTGTCTCAACGTCTGCCCGGTGTACGAAAGGACCGGCGGGCACGCGTACGGGTCTGTGTACCCCGGTCCTATCGGCGCGATCCTCAACCCGTTGCTCAAAGGTGTGGGAACGGACGCCCAAACCGACTCACTGCCCTACGCGTCGAGTTTGTGCGGTGCCTGCTTCGACGCCTGCCCGGTCAGGATCGACATCCCCGAGGTGCTGGTCCACCTGCGGTCGCAGGTCGTGGACGTCCGTCGCGGACCACGACCGCACGCCGAGGCGGTGGCGATGAAGGCGGCGTCGTGGACGTTGGGCAGGTCCGGCCGGCTGCGGATCGCCGAACGCGTGTCAGCGGTGTTCAGCAGGCTGGGCCGGAGGCGTCTTCCCGGTGGGCGGCGCGCTGTGGCGAGACTGCCCTGGCCCGGTTCACTGTGGACGGACGCCCGCGATCTCCCCGCGCCGCCGACGGAGTCGTTCAGAAGGTGGTGGAGGCGCGATGAACGCTCGTGACGAGATCCTGGCCGCGGTCCGTGGCGCACTTGCGCAGGCCCGATCGGAGGAGAGCGATGTGCCCGACGTCCACCGGATCCCGGTCCGGCTGCCGGACCTGGTCGGGCTCTTCATCGAGCGGGTCACCGACTACGGCGTGGTCGTGCGCCGGTGTGCGAAATCCGAGGTGGCCCGCGCGATCGCGGAAGCCCTCGCCGACGCGAAGACCGTCGCCGTGCCGGACGATTTTCCCCACCCGGTCACCGGGCCGGCGCCGTCCGGCCCGCACACCGCCGATGCCGTGGTGACCACGGTGGCCGTCGGCATCGCCGACACGGGAACTGTGGTGCTCGACCACGGACCTGGTCAGGGCCCCAGGGTCTACTCCCTGCTGCCGGACATCCACGTCTGCGTCGTGCGCAGCGACCAGATCGTGCCCGGCGTGCCGGCCGCTGTCTCGGGACTGGACCCGCTGCGCGCCCAGACGTGGATCAGCGGCCCGAGCGCGACCAGCGACATCGAACTCGACCGGGTGGAAGGCGTGCACGGACCGAGAAGCCTGCGGGTGGTCGTCGTCGACGTGTGATCCGTCAGGACGCGGTGGACTCGCGGGCGACCACCGCCGTCGCGGCGTCGACAACGTCGCCGGACAGCGGCTGGCCAGTGGCCGCGTGGAGTGCCAGTTCGGCCAGGTGCCGTCCGAGGCCCGCGTAGTCGATCCGGATGCTCGAGATCGAGGGGACGAACAACGCGGTGTACGGGCTGTCGTCGTGCCCGATGACGGCGAGGTCGGCGGGAACCTCCCGGCCCGCGCGGATGGCTGCGCCGATCACCCTGGCAGCGCTGTCGTCGTTGTAGGCCACGACACCCGTCACGTCCCCCTGCAACCAGTCCTGGACCGCCTGCCCCGCAGCGTCCGGACCGCCGTCCACCGTTCGGACGACCAGCGGCGGCAGTCCCGAGGCCGCAGCGGCCTCCTGAGCCGCCGCCAGCCGCGACTCGACCAGACCGGACACCCGCGGGTCGCTCGTCGCGGCGAACCCGAGGCGCTCGTGGCCGTGGGCACGCAGGTGCTCGACCTGCAGGCGCGGACCGTCGTGCAGACCGAGCGGGTCAGGCGTCGACGGGTTCGGCTCAATCCCGGGGACGATCTTCGTAACACCACAGCCCTGCATCGCCGTCACTTCGTCGGGAGTGAACGGCGCGAAACCCACCACCACTTCGGGATCGAGCAGCTCCCAGAGCGGGCGCGCCGTCCCCACCGGATGATGCGTCTGGGTGACGAGCGAGTACCCGGCCTCTTCCAGGGTGTGCGAGGCCTCCTCGACGCACTTGCTGACGCTGAAGTCGACCGGCCAGTCCGGGATGATCAGCAGGATCAGCCTGCTGCTGCCGCGACGCAGTGCCTGGGCGGCCGTGTGCGGGCGATAACCGAGGCGTGCAGCCTCTGCCAGGACGCGGTTCCTGGTCGCCTCGGAGATCCTTTGTTCGGTCGTTCCGTTGAGCACGAACCCCACCGTGGCCCTGGAAAGCCCCAACGACCGCGCGACGTCCGCGGCCGTCACGCGCTTGCCCGCCTTCGTCCCCACGTCCACCCTCTCGCCACACGACTACTTGCACGTGCTAGCCGTGAGATTAGCATCCGAGAGCAGTGTTCCGCTTTGCTGCGAACTGGTCTGTGGCGCCGCAGCCATTGCAACGAAATCCTTGCGGGCCCGGCGTGGATCGGTCGAACGTCGACGGCAGTGGAAATCAATGACCGTTGGCGGCGATGGCGACGTGCTTCCACTGCTCCCAGGTGTCCAGCCGGGACTGGTAGAGGCCTGGGACGATCATGGTGGGCATCGTGCCGAAGAAGACCCGCAGGGGCGGCTGTTCGGCGTCGACGACGTCCAGCAGGGCCGGTCCGGCGGCGACCGGGTCGCCGATCAGCTCTGGTGGCGTCTGCTTGCCGCGATCGGCCATGGCCTGACGGATCGGGTCGTACTGGGGCTGCGGTTCGGCGCGCACCGCGCTGGAGCCGGACCAGTCGGTGGCGAAGCCGCCGGGTTCGACGAGGGTGACTTTGATGCCGAACGGCGCGACCTCCTGGGCGAGTGACTCGCTCAGGCCCTCGAGGGCCCACTTGGAGGCGTGGTAGCCGCCGAGGCTGGGGAACGCGGCAACGCCGCCGACGGTGGAGATCTGCACGATGTGGCCGCTGCCTTGCTTGCGCAGCAGCGGAAGGACGGCCTGGGTGACGTGCAGGACGCCGAACAGGTTGACCTCGAGCTGGTCGCGCAGTTGCTGCTCGGTGATCTCCTCGATCGCGCCGAAGAGCCCGTAGCCGGCGTTGTTGACCACGACGTCGAGGCGTCCGAAGTGGGCGCTGGCCTGCTCGACCGCGGCGAGGCCACCGGTGCGGTCGGTGACGTCGAGCTGGAGCGGCAGGACGGCGTCGCCGAACTCCTCGACGAGGTCGTCGACGTCGCCGAGCTTCCGGGCGGTCGCGGTCACTTTGTCGCCCCGGCCCAGTGCCGCCTTGGCGAACTCCTTGCCGAACCCGCGCCCGGCGCCGGTGATGAACCAGATCTTGGTCATGAATACCTCCTTGATGGCTGACGCCACCGTACGCCAAATCTGTCACTCGGTGTCAAGTGTGGCGTGTGATGCTACTCTTGGAGAGTGGAGTCACTGTCGCTGCGTGAGCGCACCCGCTTGGCCGTGCGTCAGCAGCTGCTCGACACAGCCCTGGCGCTGTTCCTCGAACGGGGCTACGAGGCGACCACGGTGGACGAGATCGCGGCGGCGGCCGGGATGTCCAAGCGCAGCTTCTTCCGCTACTTCGGCAGCAAGGAAGACGTGATCCTCGGCAAGCACGAACGCCTGGGGGAACAGTTCGTCGACGCCCTGCGCGCTCGACCGCTCGACGAGCCGCTGTGGACGTCGCTGCGGCGGATGTTCGACGACGTCGTCGATTACATGACGGATCCGGCGCAGGCCGCCGGCGCGGCGGAGCTCCAGCGGGTGATCAACGGTTCGGCGGCACTGCGCGCGGCCTACCTGGACCGGATGCTCGGGAACCAGTCCCGCATCGCCGACGCCGCCCGGGAACGAGCCCGCGAAGCAGGCCACGGCTGGGACGACGCGGATCCGGCTCCACTCGCGCTGGTGGGCGCGGCATTCGCCTGCCTCACCGCGGCGAACGCCTCAGCCGCAGCCGGCGGTGGGCCGTTGCACGAGGCTCTTGACCGGGCCATGGCCGCAGTCGGCCCACTCGCCTGAACCGTGACATCCATCGACAACGCTGACCAGCGCGGTCTTCACGACCGTCACGTCAGTTGTTCGCGGGCACGCCGGTGGCGCACCGCATGAACGCGTCGAAAGGTGCGGTTGGGCAGCGTGTTGTGCAGGAAGATCATGGGCTTGGCGCCGAAGCCGACGGCGTAACGCGCTGTCGGCGATGATCTTCTCGACACCGCCTACCTCGCCCACCCCGAACGGTTCGTCCACAAGACACAGAGCCGCCGAAGCTGCCCGGTGTCGTCTGGATCAACAAGCCCGAGAACAAGGAGGACCCGCGGTGGCAGGCCCGCTGTCGTGGCGGTGGAGGGCTTGGCTGTCATGCCAGCCGGAGCTGGAGGCGAGCTCGATGGCCCGGGCAATCGTCGACCCGCGGAAGCCCAGCCGTTCGATGATCGGGCGGAACAGCCCTGGGGCCTTGGCGGTCAGCGTCAGGGTCTTGGGCACCACGATGAGCTCGGCGCGGCGTTCGATGCCGGTGACGATGCCGGTGACAACTGTGGACAGCGGGACCATCTTCCACAGGCCTTTGTCGTTGCCGTCCCACAGCATCTGCCCGGCGGGGTCGGCGACCACATCATCCATCAGGGGCGTTTTGAAGAACGTCGGATGGGCGCTGCCCACACCCACACCCAGGTGGCGCAGCTCCAGCCGGATGGAATCGCACAGGGCCCACACGCCGGCCTTGCTGGCGGTGTAGGAGGCCTGCAGCGGCGAGTGCACGAAGGCGGCCATGGAGGAGACGGCCAGCAGGTATCCCTGCTGCTGTTCCACATACGGCAATGCTGCGCGGAAGGTGCGCCAGACCCCGGTGAGGTTGACATCGATCACCCGCTCGAACGCCTCAGGGTCGAGGGTGGCCATCGGGGCCATGGTGTCGATGCCGGCGTTGGCGATCACCACGTCGATGCGTCCGAAGTCCGCGGCGGCCTGGGCCATGGCCGTGTGCAGGCTGGCCGGGTCGCGCACATCGGCACGCCAGCCCCTGGCGACAGTGGCGCCACCGAGGGCCTGGGCCTGGGCCGCGCTGGCCTCGAGATCGAGGTCGAGTAAGGCCAGGTTGGCGCCCCGGGCGCGTAGCGCCTGGGCCAGAGCGGCACCCAGACCGCCGGTGGAGCCGGTGAGGACGACGGTGCGTCCGGTGAGGTCGTAGCGGGGCATGATCAGGGTCTTTCTCGGTTGATCAGGATGCGGGGGGAGGCGTGGGCCGGCTGGCCGGGTGCGTCCAGCTGTCGGCGGGTGTGCCGGTCGTGTCTTCGAGCTGTTGCACCAGCCGGCGGATCTGGGGGTGGCGTTCGACGATGAGGTCGGTCAGGGGGTTGAGGATGACGCGCAGGGCCGAGATCGGCTGCCAGCGGCGGGGTACCACGATGCGCGGCGAGCGGTTCTCGATACCGCGCACGACCTTCTCGGCGACCTGCTCGGGGGTGATGGTCTTGCCGAGGACGGAGGGGTAGGCGGTCTCGCGCAGTTTGGTGACGATCTCATGGCCGCCGAAGGCGACCTCGGCGATGGGCGTCTGCACCCAGCCGGGGTAGAGCACCCCCGCGGTGGCCTGGTGGACGCTCAACTCGGCGCGCAGCGCCCGTCCGAACTGCTCGACTCCGGCCTTGGACATCGCGTACGGGGCGTTGACCATGCCGTTGAAGTAGGCATAGGTCGAGGCGGTGACCAGCACGTGGCCGCGGGCGGCGATGATGTGCGGCAGCGCGGCGCGGACCGTGCGCCACACGCCCAGCAGGTCGACTTCCACGACCCGTTCGAAGGTGGCCGGGTCGATGGTGGCGATCGTCGCCGGCGGGTCGGCGGCGATGCCCGCATTGGCGAAGACGACATCCAGCCCCCCGAACCGCTCCACGGTGCGCTCCACGGCATCGGCGAGTGCGGCGGGGTCGGTCACATCCACGCTCAGGGCCAGCGCCCGGTCGTAGCCGAGCTCGCGGGCCAGGGTCGAGACGCCGCGGAGGCCCAGGTCGGTCAGTACTATCTTGGCTCCGTGGGCATGCAGGGCCCTGGCGCTGGCGGCGCCGATGCCTCCGGCGGCGCGGGTGATGAAGACGGTCTTGTTCGCTACCGGGTATGTGGACATGTCTGACTCACTTCGTGGCTGGTGTGAGCGGGCAGGGCGCTTCAGGAGGCGGCTGGGGCGGGGGTAACCGGGACGTGCCGGGTCAGGAAGGCGAGCTGGTCGGCCACGACGCGTTCGAACGCTTCGCCGAGGTAGATGTCGAAGTGGTCTTCGGCATAGAGCCGGACCTCGCGGCGGGGTGCGGTGCGGGCATGGCGCAGGTTGGTTTCGTCGACATCAGTGGCACACACGATCCAGCCTTGGCGGGCGGAGCGCTGGGCGGCTTCCGCTCCGATTCCTGCGCCGGCGCCGGTGATGACAACGGTGCGGGACATGGCCGGTCAGACGAAAACGCCGTCGAGGAAGGCGGCTTGCTCGCCGACGAAGGTCTCGAACAGTTCCCCGGTGTAAGGCTCGAAGTGCCCGGTCTCGTGGATGGCCAGTGTGACATTCGGGTTGCGGCGGGCCGCCTTGATCGCCGCGAGTGGCGGGGTGGTGCGGTCGCGGGAGCCGACCTGGACCAAGGCGGGAATCTCCAGCCGGCGCAACGCTTTCCTGGGCGAGTACAGACCGACCCGCAGCGCGAAACGGGCGGCGACGCGCTGGTCGAACGACAGGCCCGGTGGCACCAGCGCCAGGTACCCCTGAGCCTCGGGCGCGGTCATGAGGGCGAGCGATCCAGGCGGTCCGGACGCAGGCACGTAGTGCGGAGACCTGTTCAGTAGCGCGCGGCCGGCGTCGAGTACGCCGTGCCCGGCCAGGCGGAGCGACTGCCGCGGGCCCAACGCGAGAGTGGAGGCGAGCCCGTCGACGTGGGGAACCTGCGCCATGACGGCCGCCGCCCGCAGCTTCGCCGCCACGGCGAGGACGTGGCCGCCGGACAGCGACGACCCCCACAACGCGATCCGTCCGGAGTCGACCTCGGGCAGGCTCCGAGCGAAGCGAACCGCCGCCGCCCAGTCCTCGTGCTGGTGTCGGATGTCCAGCAGTTGCCGCGGCGTACCTGCACTGGCACCGAAGTGGCGGTAGTCGAACACGACCACCTGGTAGCCGGCCATGGCGAAGCGCTCGGCGTAGGCGTCCAGGCGCATCTCCTTGACCCCGGCCAGACCGTGGGCCATGACGACGCACGGCGCGGGCTCGTCTCGGTCGGCGCGGTAGAGCCAGCCCGCGCAGCGCTCACCTCCCGGTGTGAAGGTGATGTCCCGGCGTGCGGGTTTGCGGGCGTCGCTGGAGGTCATCGATTCGCTCCTCGGCACTGAGGCGGTACGCCGACAACGGTGCCGGGAGCAGACCGCCCGTGTCTTGACTCCAGACGACAAAAACTTGACTTCAGACGACAGCGGATCGGTCTTGCCCTCGGGTGCGCACCGCCCGCGGGCTCTCTCCGAACCAGCGGCGGCACGAGCGGCTCAGGCAGCTCTGCTCGGAGTACCCGAGCAGAGCTGCGATGTGGCCGAGCGGAAGGTCCGACTCCAGCAGGTACCGCTCAGCGCGTTCGCGACGCACCTCGTCCACCAGCTGTTCGAAGGTCGTCCGGTGGCCGCCCAGCCGGCGTTGCAACGTCCGCGGGTGAAGTCCCAGATGGGCCGCTATCGTTTCGATCCCCGTGCCGCCGGTGGGCAGACTGCGCGCCACGAGGTGCCGGACCTGGGTCAGCAGGCGGCCGGCGGGATCGGTTGGCGCGGCGTCGAGGTAGTGCTGGACGAGAACGGCGAGCTGCGCATCGTCGGCGAGGTGCCGGGCGAGCTCGGACGCGTGGAAGTCGAAGCCGCAGAAGTCCTGGTCGGCCTTCGGGCGACAACCGAAGAACTCGAGGTAGCGGGCCGCCGTGGAGATGGCGGTGTGGGGGAGCGACACCGCGACCGGCCGGAACTGATCGCCGATGAGCATCCGGAGCACCCGGAGGGCGACACCAAGGGCGAGCTCGTTCGTCTGCGCCCGCAGTACGGGCGAGGACGCCAAGATGGTGAAGCGGAACCGCACCGTCCTGGCGTCCAGCTCGTCGAAGTCGATCCGCAGAGCCGGGCTGTACACCGCGAGATACCGGGCGAATCCCCGCAGTGCCTCCCCCACCGTGGCGGCATGACGCGCGATCAGAGCGACCGGCCCGAGGATCTCGACACCTTGTCGTTCCGACAGCCGCAGCCCGAAATCCGGGCACGCCAGTTCAGCCGCCGCTGTCTCGATGGCTCGCACCACTGATGGGAACGGAAGGAACGCCTCCGAATCCCCGATCAGCGCCGGATCCAGGCGCAATCGCCGCAGCGCTGCCGAGCTGTCACCCCCGAGCTCGTCAACGAGCTCGGGGAAGCCCTGCAGCGCGCTGGCCCGGATGAGGTCCATGACTCGCAGTATCGCTGGTCGCAGCTTTAGCGGAGCGGTAGCGGCACGAAGACGTGGTCCAAACAGAGCCGGCGCGACCGCTCCTGCGGGTGGGCCCTGACCGCCGCACACCGTCCCACCGGTCGAGGTGCGGCGAACCTCGACTCGCCCACCGGCCCCGGTGCGTCGCCCAACGACCGGCTCGAGGAACTTCTACCTGCACAACCTGCTCGGCAACCCGGTCGAGACCGCGGTCGCGGCGGCGCGAGCGAGGCGGTTCGATGCGTTCACCGCGGTGGTCTGCCGGCCCGTACCGATGGGAGCGGAGACAAGGTGCGCGGTGGTGGTCGCTCGCCGACGTTCGGAGTTGACATCTCGCCACCGCTACCCCTGGCCGCAGGGCCGAGCGGCCAGGGGTAGCGGTCGACGCCGCGGCAGCAGGCGAGAACCGGGTCGTCCGGTCAGGCCCGGTTCAGTTGCCACTGCTGGTTGGCCCCGCCGTTGGCGGCCCACTGCACGACCTGCGCCCCGTCGCTCGTCGCCGCACCGTAGACGTCCGCCACCAGTCCGCTGTCGTGGCTGACGATGGTGTAGTAGCCGTTGCCGGTGGACCGCAGATACCACATCTGGTTGGTGCCGCCGTTGGCCGTCCACTGCTGCAGTTGCAGCCCGGCCGTGCTGCTGTTGGCGTTGACGTCGAGCACCTTTCCGCTCGGGACGTACTGGAGGGTGTAGGAGCCGTCGGAGGTCGTGGCGATGGTCCAGGTGGCGGTGCCGCTCTGCTGGACCACCTTGGCACCGTCCGCGGTGGAGTTGCCCGCGACAGCGAGCGGCTTGCCGCTGTTGCGGTTGACGATGCGGTAGGTGCCCGGTGCGGGTCCGTCTCCGCCGCTTCCGGCGAGGTTGAAGTACTCCACCGCGTCGGTGAAGACGGGGCTACCGGACTTCGTGGTCGACAGCTGCAGGTACACGCGGTTGCCGGTGGCCGGGGTGGTGAAGGACACCGGCTGGGTGACCCGCGAGCCGAGCGGGACGGTCAGGGTCGTGCTTCCGGACGCGACGACCGCGCCGTCCGGCGCGTCGAGCCGCGCCGTCCAGGTGAAGCCCACCGAAGTGTCGGCGAGGTCGTCGTTGAAGACGGTGATGTTGCGGGTCACCGTGGCGTTCCGGGCGTAGTTGGGCACGGCCTGCGGCAGAGGGAAGGTGCCGTTGGAGTCCGAGACGCCGGAGGCGGACCAGAACGGCAGGTCGACCGCGGCCACCGGGTTGAACGCCGCCTGCACGCGCTGGATCTGCGGGTTGCTCCAGGGGTCCGGGAGGTTGTCCGCGCCGTAGATGGGGCGACCGCCCTCCTCTGGGGTGAAGTCGCCGGTGCGCACTCCGGGCACGACGCTGGCCCAGGCGGACAGCAGCGTGTACGGACGCAGGTCGGTGGCGTTCTTGCCGCGCTTGGCCAGGGTTGCCGTGGCGAACCACTCGAAGCCCTGCTTGTTGTTGCACGCCGGCCAGATGTACTCGCCCTCGCCGTCGGGCCGCCCATTCACGGTTTTCAGGCCCTCCCCGTACCTGCCGAAGCCGTCGACGTAGTGCGGGATCACCGCGAAGTTGGCGTACGTCATCCCGGGATACCCGTTGAGATTCCCGTCGACGCCCACCTCGGCAATGACCGGCCGGGTGCCGTCGTTGCCGTTGATCGCCGCGTACAGGTCCTTCTCGAACTGTTCGGAATCCTGGCCGCTCTGGTTCGGCTCGTTGGCCTGACTCCAGCGGATGACCGCGGGGTGGTTGCGGTCGCGCAGGACCAGCGCACGGGCGTGGTTGACCATGTTGTCGTGCCCGGCGATCCAGTCCTGCTTGCCGGAGGAGCCGCGAATCGCGGTCTCGCCGATGATCATCAGGCCCATCTCGTCGGCGACGTCCAACATGTACGGGCTCGCGGGCTCCTGGTGGATGCGCAGCACGTTGAAGTTGAGCCGCTGGTAGTTGTCCACCGCCTGCGGCCAGCCGCCGTTGCCGGGCGACGGGGGCAGGAAGCCGGGCAGGGTGTCGTAAGCGTCGCCCTTGCCGCCGTTGTTGATCCGGTCGTAGTCGGCACCCTGGAGGTTGTCGCCGCGGAAGTTCACGCGCACGCCGTTGAGGTAGTAGTAGTCACCGTTCTGGGTGGCCTCCCGGAACCCGAACCGGTACGTGGCGTCGCTGGTGTGCCCGTCATCGGCGACGGCATGCACCGCCAGCCGGTGCAGCTGCGCCCTGTACCCCGACCGGTACGGCACGTTGGGCCACCAGTACGAGGTGCTGTCGAGGTTCCACGCGACCGGCCCGACGGTCACGGTCACGGTCGAGTTGGCCGCCACGGTGACCGTACGGCTGGGCAGTTCCGGGTAGCTGAAAGCCGTTCCGTTGCTGGACGACAGCGACCCGGTCAACGTGACCGACCGGGAACTGCCCGACGTGTTACGCACCGACACGTCGTAGCTCAACGTCTTGTTCGCCACCGACGTACGCACGAACGTGTCGCTGACGTACACCGCCGGGTACGTCCGCAGGAACGCGGACCGGAAGATCCCCTGCGGTATCGCCTCGGACCAGTCGGCGGCGTCGGGCACCAGGTACCGGCCGTTGGATGCCTTCAACGCGCCGCGGCCCTTCACGGCGACGCTGATCGTGTGGGTGCTACCGGGGGCCGCGTAGGCGGTGATGTCGAAATTCGACGGCGTGAACGACGTGGTCTGCGTCGCCACCACCCGGCCGTCGACCGACAGCGTCGCCTGGTGATTGACCGCCCCGAACTCGATCCACGTCGACTGCGGCTGCCCTGAGTCGGGCACGGTGATGGTGCCCGAGTACACCGCCTCGTTCACGTCGGTGAAGCCCTGCTTGTACCAGCCGCCGCCGGGCACCGTGATCGAGGTCGCCCCCCGACCCGCCGGCGTGAAACCCCACGTCCCGGCCAGGTCGACCGAGGCGATCGCGGTGGCGCCGGCAGCTGCGGCCGCGGGGGCTGGCTGTGTTGCGACGGCCTGCTGTCCTGCGGCGACGGGTTGTACCGTGCCGATGGTCGCGAGGAGTGTGGCGCCGGCCAGCGCTGCGCGGGCGAAGCGCTGGGATAGCGTGCGAGGGCTGTTCTGACGCATCAAGAAATCCCTTTCGCGGGTGTCGCGTCTACGGCGATACACCGAGCATCGGACCCATCGTCACTACCGCCGGGGCCGCCGAAATGGAAAGGTCCACATGGACTTGTCTACCGGTTCCATGCCCGCGGAGCGGGGCATCGGTCGGTAAGTAATCGTGGGGACGGCGCAGCCTGGTGTCACACCAATAAAACTATGACAGACAAGAAGGGTCAAAGCTAAATCTGAGCGCTAACTTTGAGCACTCCGACAAAGAAGAGTCCGACCAGGGATCATCGCCGTGACAGGTCGCCGGACCGGTCGGGAAGTTGCTCCGTTCGGCCCGCCGGGCGACCTGTGCCGGCGAGAAGGCCTCACCGTAAATAGTCCGCCGATCGGCGGTCAACGCTGTGGGTGCCAGAACTCTGCACACATGCGTTGAGCTGCGGTGGATAGGCTCTGTTGTTCGGTCGGCATGATCGTGGGTGTGACGCTGCGACTGCTGTACCTCATCTTCGTCAAGCTAGGTGGCTGGCTGGTTCTGCTCGGCCGGTCTTCGGCGGTCAAGGACGTCGAGCTGTTGGTGTTGCGGCATGAGGTCGCGGTGTTGCGTCGTGGCAATCGGCGTCCTCGGTTGGATTGGGCTGATCGTGCGGTGCTGGCCGCGTTGGTGCGGCGACTACCTCGCTGGCTACGGGAGCACCGGTTGGTGTCCCCAGGCACTGTGCTGCGGTGGCATCGGCGGTTGGTCGCCAAGAAGTGGACCTACCCGAACCGGACTGGGCGACCGCGGGTCGACGAAACCGTCGTGGCGTTGATCGAGCGCATGGCGCGTGAAAACACGGGCTGGGGTTACCGCCGTATCCAAGGTGAACTGCTCAAGCTCGGCCATCGGACGGCCGCGTCGACTGTTCGTCGTGTGCTGAAGCGTCTTCGGATTCCGCCTTCGCCGACACGGGATACCGACACGGCGTGGCGGCGGTTCCTGCGTGCTCAAGCGGCGAGCATGCTGGCGTGCGACTTCTTCCACGTCGACTGCGCCGCCACGTTGAAACGGGTGTACGTGTTCTTCGTGATGGAGGTCGGCACCCGCTACGTCCACATCCTCGGCACCACCACCCACCCGGACGGGCGCTGGACCACCCAGCAGGCTCGCAATCTCCTTATGACCCTCGGCGATGGCGCCAGTGACTTTCGATTCCTGGTTCGTGACAGGGCCGGCCAGTTCACAGCGTCGTTCGATGCCGTTCTCGCTGACGCCGGGATAGACGTCGTGAAGATCCCGCCGCGGTGTCCGCGGGCGAACTGCTACGCGGAGCGGTTTGTCGGCACCGTCAGACGCGAGCTCACCGACCGGCTGCTCATCATCAACGAGCCACACCTCAAGTCAGTGCTGAACCGCTACGTGTCCCACTACAACCACCGTCGACCACATCAAGCGCGACACCACACCCCACCGAAACCTGACCACCCGACTGCAGAGCCCGGCCGTAGATCCGTACGCCGCCGGCGAGTACTCGGCGGCTTGATCAACGAGTACGAGCCTGCGGCAGCCTGAATAGGCAGGTCAGGGGAACGTCGGCGTCAAGCTGAGGGAGTCCACGCCGGAGAGTCTCAGCGACCTCTACCGGAAGCTTGACCTGCAGATCAGCTACTCACACAAAAGCCGCGAGGCTGATGTTTCCATCAACCTCGCGGCCAGTGTGGATAATGCTTATGTCCGAGGACGATCTTGCTCGCTAAACACACGCCTTTTCTAGGCTGGCCAAGACTTCGAGACCCGTCCTAGCCGTCCCGCGAGCGCTGTCAGGCAGGACGGGTCGTGGGACGGCTTGAGATGGGGATCTGCCTGCGCAGACAGCTTGATTCGCCAGGGTGGGACGGGGCGGTGCAACCCGTCCCACCCTGGCCGCTTGTTGCCTTGTGTCGCGCCGACGAAGCGGCGCCTCGGGCGGGACAGGACACGTCGACCCACCTGGACCTTGCTGAAACGCTAGGTGCCTCCATGGCGATAGATAGGAGACGTGAACCGGCAGGTGTTGCCGGCGGCCGAGAGGACGGAAATGGTAGATCCAGCCCAGATAGCAGTTAGTGCGTTCGCTGGCCGCGCTGCGGTACGCGCGATCAATACCCTGCTTGGGCCGGAAAACTACTCTGCAGTATCTGCTGCGGTCGAGGGTGCATTCTATGCGATAGAGGATGAAGTCGGGGAAACTGTTGCAGTCCTAACAGAAGAGCAGTACGAGGACGTTGAAAACTTCCTGCAGACAAAGGAAGTCGGCTCGCTTCTGCAGTCGTGGACTGTACTTAAGATCTCAAGTCGCGGCGGCGGCGGTGTGTCCGAAATCCTAGGTGACGTAAAGCTCGCGTTTGAGAACCTCGCACAGAAACGCTGTGAGGACCAAGATCCACCTTGGAGTTCGGTCGCTGGGGATATATGGGGGATAATTACGCGGTTTCTGGACGTAGCAGTTCCAGCACTACGCAAGATGTCTGTCAGTTCCGAAGACAAGGTCGAGCTATTTGCGCGCTTTTCTGTAGGTTCCGAGGTTCTAAGGGGCAACAAGCCGTCTGCGCCCAAATATATACGAGATCTCGTTAGTATTTTCGCGTCGCCGACAAGGCTGGCGAATTGCCGAAACGCGGTATACGACGTTAGGCGTGCGGCGGAAGACGCTTTTAGTGAACTTGCGCTTGCCCACGCCCAGGACGAATACCGCGTCGAAGTCGATCGTTTGTATGTGGATCGAACGCTTAAAGAGCACCTTTCCGGTAGCGAGGCCGACTCGGATGTAATGCTGGCGGCGCACGAAGGAATACCGAGGATTGTAGTTATCGGTGATCCTGGTGCCGGTAAAAGCACTCTCGTTCAGCATACGGCCTATAATGTCATGCGGTCCAATCAGGTTCAGGTTGCGCCACTTGTCATTCAGTGTCGTGACTATGCCGCGAATGCATGGGGCATCTCGCTTGTCACGTATATGTCGAATCGCTTGGAGGCGTCGGATTCCATCAAGATTGACGATGAAGCTCTCGTTGATCTGTTGACGGTCGGAAGCGCTTACGTGATCTTCGATGGTGTTGATGAGATTATCGACCTTGCCCGACGCAGAACTTTCATTAAACAAATTGAATCATTTGGTCGACGATTCCCGTATACTCCGATCCTCGCAACTGCTCGGCGTGTTGGTTACGCACGGGCGCGGTTTAGCACTCAAGACTTCCAAGTGTATGAGCTTGACGAATTCTCGTCTGATCAGGTTGCGGAGTACGCTCGAAAATGGTTCGACCTCACTCGGCGACAGAAGTCGGAAATGCTGGCGTTCTTGCGAGAGACGGAGTCGATCGCGGACATCAGAAGCAATCCTTTGATGCTGTCTCTTCTCTGTACGCTCTACCGTGCGCGTGGCTTCATTCCGCGCAATCGCCGCCAGGTATATCGAGAATGCTCTGAGTTGCTGTTTCAGCGCTGGGACGCAATGCGTCAAATTGAGCAGCCATTTGATCATCGCCAGTACGGTCAGAGGCTGATGCAGGAGCTTGCGCGCTTCTTCTATAGAAGTCAATCGGCGCAAGGCGGACTTGAAGAACAGCAGCTCGTAAAGATTATCGCGATATTCTTTCGAGACACTGCATCAATCAATCCGCCGGAAGATCAGTCCAGGGCTCAGCAGTTTGTAGATTTCTGTGCAGATCGCGCATGGCTATTGTCAGCGAAAGGCTACAGCGCTCGCGGCGATCGACTTTTTGCGTTTACGCATCGTACGTTCATGGAATACTATGCGGCCGAATGTCTTGTGCGAATCGCGCAGAGTGTCACCGAGGTTGCAGATGCAATTGTCGGGGCATTCGAGGCTGATCCTAGTTCGGTCGTTCCTGACGTAATGGTTCAAGCAGTTGACGACAAGTTTGACCGCGGCGCGGAGCAGGTGCTCAAGTACCTCCTGGAGCGAACGCGGACAGTCGCGGGGTACCGGGATAAGTATCTTTCTCTGTGCTTGCGTATTGTGAACAGCGCTCCAATGTCACGTGCCGTCTCTGAATCTCTTCCTCGACGAATCTCTGATTTTTGGAGATCAATGCAGGGAGTCGATGGCTCTCATGAGTCTTCGACGGCGTTTTTTGAGCTCTATCGAGATCCTCGCACACGTATGATCGAAGCGGCTATGAAATCGCTTGAGGATGTCGAGACTGAAGGTGCTGCGCTATCGCGTTCCTTTGCAGTGGAAGTGTGTTCGAGATGGGCGCGGTTTGAGGCGCAGGGTGTGGCTACGTATTTTGAGCCAGAGTGGTCCGAGTCAATCGGCGTGGTCTTCGATCAGATTGCAAAGTTGTATCTGAGGGCAGTAGACGCTATAAAAGCTCAAAGGCAGGACGACGATGACTTTCCCGTGTCGGTAGAGATAATTGATCCAGCGCTCGCTGACTACCTGGTTGCGACGGCTCGCGTGAAGAGAAGGGACTTTGACGCAGCCCTGGGTTTATGTCCTCGACTTTATGTTAGAACGTTTACGTCAGCGTCGCCCGGTTGTGTCATCGAAACGCTACGAAAGGGAATTCTGAGTGGTGCTTCCGAGGTTTCGAAGAGTCAACTTCGAAGCGTAGATTGGTTTGTAAAGAACACGGTCAAGAACCCAGTTCGGCTGGCGGATGCTCAGATTCTCGACTTTGTCTTTCAGGATCTTGCTTCTTACTGGCCAAAAGCCTCTGCGTCGGAGATCAATTCAAAGCTTGCTGGCGCTCAGCCGCTGCGCGACCTCGCTTTATGGATCATGTTTGTCACCTATGAGGCAGAAGAGTACTCCACAACCTATTTGCATACTTGGTTTGATGGCGTAGTCGGCCTCAAGACGCTAAAGCGACTTTTTGCTAGCCGTGATGCTCATCTAGGTCTAGAGGGGGAGTCTCTTGGGCGGCCTCTTTCTGATAGCGAGGTTAGGGTTCTTCTCGAAAGTTTCGGTGGCTGGGCCTATAAGTGGGTCGTGGGAGACCTGAGCTTGCTTGCGGCAGAAAAGGCGGACGTCGCTGGGCGGCGCCTTGATGCCGATGAATGATTCGAGCTAAGCGGGGTGTCGAAACGCGTTGGGCGAAGTGCCGCCGAGATCCACGCCGTGATCGATTCGCTCGGCGACGTGACGAGTTCTCCGTCGTTACTGGTGAGCTGGCTGTTCGGCACCTGGTGGTGCAGGTCGATCTCTCGGTGTGGTGGACGTTGGTGAATGCCAGTCAACGCACCTTGTGCATCCGGGAGCGCATCGGCCGCAAAGCCAGCTGACGCATCGTTCGCGAGCCTGAAAGATCCGTTCGTGATCGTCGTCGGGCTGCGGGGTGCGAGCTTCCACCCTCATCGGGGATCACGCTGGCGAGGCGTGCCGTCCGGCGCTCGGTGTCGCGCATGGTTGGAAGAAGCTCGCCGAACTGCCAAGCGCGCGACGAGTTCGCCATACACGACGGCGATGATCACGGCGAGAACCGCCACCAGGACGGTGTCGAGTCCGCAGATGCACAGTGCCCCGGTCGTCATCGGCGCTGCTTCTGGCGGTCAGCTAGCGCGCGAAGCTGCTCCGACAACATCGACGAGAAATTCTCGGCACCTTGCGGGAGGAAGCCGATCAGCACCGGGCACGGACTGCCGGGCAGCGTGACGTAGATCAGGTCATCGTCGCCGAGGTGCGCCTCGATCGGCGTGCTCGACCGGACCACGGTGACCACGTATCCCGAGCCGAAAAGGCCCTCGGCCGCCGGATGCCGTTCGCCGGGCGTAGTCACGGTGACCTCCGTTTCCAGGTGTCCGGCGGCGCTGAGGCGGACAGGAGGTGTCCACGCCGCCGGACGGCTCGGGGGACCGCTTGTGAGCGACCCATGTCAAACTGAAATCAACGTCTCATCAGCACTTGGTCAGCGGAACGACCTGGCGGCGACATGTAGACGACATGAGCGAATCGAGGAGGTGGGACGGCGTGCGGACGTTCCGGACGGTCCTGGAGCAGAAGATTCGGGAACGGCGTCAGACCCTCCAGGAGTTCATCGACTTCGCCGAGGTGTTCGCGCGCGAGCACAACGAGCCGGGGACGATCGGCAAGCGTCATCTTCAGCGGCTCATCGCTGGTCGGAAGGCTTCTGGGGAACCGCTCGGGCCGACTGTTCAGCCGGCGACCGCGCGCCTGCTGGAACGGATCTTCGAAGTTGGGATCGATGACCTGTTGTCGCCACCGAAACCGCCCGAGGTCGTCGGGCTGCAACGGCCGGAACGGGACGCGGTCGAGTTGGCTGCTGCTCTTGACTGGCTCGACGAACGTGCAGGGTGGGAACCAGGAATGAGCCGTTCGAAGGTGCGCGCGAGGCTTGATGCGCTCGACCTAGGCGCGCTGCTGGACCGGGGAGCGCGACGAGCGAGGGTTGGGCGAACGGCGTTGGCTCGCGCGCTCGTCGAGTACTACGGCGATCAGGGCATCTACCGGGCGATCTGTGCGGACGCCGAGATCTTGACCAGCGTTGTGAGCCGTGCGGAATGGCTCGACCTGGCCTGTCCGCTCGGTGGTTCCCGTGGTGAGTTGACGCTCACTGAGGGAACTGGCGATCACCGGGCGCTGCACGAGGTCGAGGCATCGGCGGCCCTGTCCTGGCTAGCAGAGTCGGTCACGCTCGGCGTGCGGTTCGCGAACCTGCCGCTGTATCGCCTGCGAAGCGTTGACGTCGGTCCAGGGCGGGTGCGGGGCCGCGTCGGCATCGTGCCGTTCGTCGAGTACGCGCTGACGGCCGATCTCCTCGAACGAGAGCTGATCGATGCCGTTGGTGCCGGAAGTGTTGGCCGGCGAACTCCTTTGCGGGACAGGCGATTGCCGAGTCTCGATGCAGTGCACGACCTGTCCGGTCGCGTATGTGCCGGTGGCGTTCTGGCTCTGTGTGCGATCGCTCGGCCGCATGATCAAGTCCGCGGTTCGGCTGACTACGCCCTGCTGGTGCAGGAGCGGTCCAGCCAGGTGCTGAACGCCGCTGGACGGCTCGCGGTGATCCCGAAGGGCTTCCATCAGCCTCTGACCGATGTCCGAGCCGATGCGGCGGTGGGCGCGACGCTGCGGCGGGAGTTGGAAGAGGAGCTGTTCGGCCGTCACGACGTCGATGCGACGGTGGGTGACGCACGCTCGGCGGCACCGATGCATCCGAGCCGACGATCGGAGCCGATGAAGTGGCTGACCGGGGCACCGGGGCGGTTGCGAATGGAGTGCACCGGATTCGGGCTGAACCTGGTCAGCGGGAACTACGAGTTCGCGAGCCTCGTCGTGATCGAGGACGAGGAGTTCTGGCACCGGTTCGGTGGACAGGTCGAGGCCAACTGGGAAGCAAACGGACTGCGGCTGTATTCCAGCCTCGACGGCGACCTGGTGAGCGAGTTGATCTCGCAAGAGGCCTGGAGCAACGAGGGACTGTTCGCGTTGCTCCAGGGCCTGCGTCGGCTGAGCGAGATCGGCGGCGACCGCGTCAGCCTGCCGCCGGTCGAGTGGCGGCTCAGCGGCTGATCACGTCTGGGACGGCCAGCGAACCGTCATGACCACCGAGTCCTCAATGGACTCCCACGAGTGGTCGATGCCGGGACCCCACATCACGTAGTCACCTTGGCGGGTCATGGTCGCGCTGCCCTCGGTCAGGTCAATGCGGAAGTGCCCTTGTACCAACAGAACAAGGGTCGTTCGCTGGTCGTCCGAGGTCCACTCCACACGCTTGTCACCAGCGGGGTGATTGAACCACTTCACCTCGACATCCTTCGACGACCGCACGCCCTCGGACGGGTCGATGAAGTGCCCGACCAGCCAGCCGCGCGTGGCGCTTCCGTCCTCTGCGGCGTTGCCCTGGCTCCAGTTCGCGGTCACCGTATCTCCCACTCGATCGTTGGCACATTCACGCGGCTACCGCCGATCTCCTTGAGTCGGCGAAGCCCTTGCAGGAGCGCGAACAAGCCCTCGTTGCTCCACGCCTCGTCGGCGGCGAGTTCCTCGACGAGCTCGGCATCGGCACTGGAGTACTGGCGAAGGTTCGCCGTCTCCCAGTTGGCCTCGATCTGCCCGCCGTACCGCTGCCAGAACTCCTCGTCATCGACGACGATCAGGAGCGGGAACTCGAAGTTCCCGCTCACGAGGTTCAGCCCGAATCCGGTGGACTCCATCCTCAAACGGCCCGGCTCGCCGAGGAGCCAACGCATCGGCTCGGAAAGGCGGCTCGGGTGCATCGGATCGGCGCTGCGCTGGTCGCCCACCGTGTTGTCGATGTCGTGGCGGCCGAACAGCTCTTCTTCCATCTCGCGGCGCATCGTCGCGCCCACCTGAGCGTCGGCCCGGAAGTCCGTTAGCGGCTGGTGAAAGCCCTTCGGGATCACGGCAAGCCGACGCGCGGCGTTGATGACGTGACCTGAGCGCTCCTGCACCAGAAGAACGTAGTCCGCCGGACCTCGGAACGGGTCAGCAGGTCGAGCGAACGCGCACAACGCGAGTGTGCCGCCGGCTGTGAGGCGTCCGCCCACGTCCAGGACCGAGTCGAGGTCAGGTAGGTAGCGGTCGCGCAGCGGGAGCGCGTCCGGCTCTGTGCCGCTGGACAGCGCGTCGACCAGCTCACCCTCCAGGAGATCCATTGTCACGATGTACTCGACGAACGACGTGAGTCCGACCGAGCCGCCGATCGACTGTGGCCCCATGTCGACGCTCAGCAAGCGGTAGAGCGGCATGTTCATGAACCGGACACCGAGCGAGAGCGACTCGGCGAGCCGCTGAACGGCCTGGTCGAACGCCTCCTCGTCGAGGGTGAGTGGCGCATCTCCGGCCGCACGTTCGAGCGATAGCCGGTCATGGGTGGCGACCATGGGGCAGGCGAGATCGAGCCAGTCCGCGCGCGTGAAGATGCTGGTGTCCGCCTCGACGTCGCCGAACCGGGCGGCGTAGCGACCGTACCCATCGGAGCGGTGGCCGTAGTAGCTCGCGAGAGCTTGAGCGACGGTGCTCTGATCGACGCGTCCGCGACGGCTTCCCCTGTCCCGCAACGCATTCACGTCGATCTGAGCGAGACGCGATGCCACGGCGCGGCGCGCTGCTCCTGGTTCACGAGCCGCGCGGCCGTCGAGCCAGTCGAGTGCGGCGACGATGTTCGGATCGGCGGCGAGACGTTGCTCTGCATCTGCGGCCACGCTGGTCATCACAGGTGCGGTCGCGGCGGCAGAGATGCATGTGCGAGCCTCGGCGAAACGGGCCTTCACCTCGTCGGGCGCTCGCTCAAGCGCTGTGTCCAAGGCTTGTTGCAGCTCTGACTTGGGTCGTGAGCTGGGCTTCTTGTGCCAGTTGCCCACTGTGCGCCAGTGAACGCCGAGGTGATCAGCGAACCCCTCCTGGCTGAGCCGTAGTGCGTCCTGCAAGGCGCACGCGTCGGCACCGGTCCAGCCGTTCGGCAACGTCATCTCGTCGCTACCCCCGAAGCGCGATATGTAGGGAACTTGTCGTGGTTGTGTAGTGGTCTTGCGTGGGCTCCAGCGCGTTTTCGCAGTGGAATTAGTGCCATGGAAAACAGCAGCGCCACCAGGACAAACAACGAACTACCGGCGGCCGCGGACATGCTTCGCGAGTTCCGCGAGCTGGCTCACTACGGAAGCAACGTCGGATTTGAGACCGTCGAGCCGCTCGGTGATGTCTTCGAGTCGCTCTTCGACACGGTCCATTCGCGACCAGAGCGTGTCGGCGAGGTCCACCACCGGGTCACCGACCTCGGGAGGCTTGCGGCCACGCAGCACGGCGTCCAGGTGCTGCGGGTGCCAACCCAGTGCTGTGGAAAGGGATTCGAGGGTTCGAGGGCTCCGCCGGCGTTCCACGAGGTTGTGCTGAAGCTCGCGGACGATCGCGAGCGACACATGCGACCGCTCGGCGAGTTCCTTCTGCCGCAATCCCAGCTCGTCCACCCGCTGGTTGATCGCCTTGGCGACTGCCGCCCAATCCTCCGACACGTATTTCCTCCGCGCTCCGCCTCGGCGCAGACATTAGTCACTGTTTCGCGCACTGCGGTGTGACACGGCGATTCACGCGCCGTCCGCGGCGACACATGTCTTCACGACAACTGATATCAGCACGAATCGAACTGAAATCATCATTTCTCGTAGAAAGGCCATTCCTCATGCGTACTTCTCTGCCTTCCTCCGCCCACACCGTCCGCGAGACCGCGTGGCTCCTCGGCGTCAGCCGGTCCGAGGTCTGTCGCGCCATCCGGCTCGGCAAGCTGCGCGCCGAACTTCGGCGCGGCCAGACCGTCATCCCCGTGAGCGCGCTCCTCCCGCTGCTCGCCAACGCCGGTCCGGGGGTGCTCCGTGACTGACGACCGACTGATCGGCATCGCGTGGTCACTCGACCGCCTGCGCTGGGTGCCGACCGACCAGCTCGCCGAGGTGGTCGAGCGCGACGGCCTGTGCATGTGGGCGTTCACGAACGAGCCGCCGGACGCCGGTGAGGAGCTGACCGATCGTGAACTGGCTCAGCGCACGTGCGCCGGGTGCCCGGTGCAGGACGAGTGCCTGGAACTCGAACTCCGTACGGCTGGTGAGGACACCACCGGCGTGTGGGGTGCGCTCACCGACGACGACCGGCGGGAGCTGTACCCGCACTGGCTCCGACGCGGCGAGCGCTTCGAGAGGGGGCCGCGTTCATGAACGCTCTCACTCTCACCCCGACTCAGGTCATGGCAGGCGTCGGCGCGCTCCTGGTGCTGGTGCTCGTCTGGCGAACGGCGTCCCGTCGCGCGAAAGCTGCGGCGAGCGCGGCACGCACGGGTGCCCGGTTCGTCTCGCTTGCTGGGCGCGTGCTGTTCAACGCCGCGCTGATCGTCGTGGCTCAGTGGATCGTGATCACCCAACGAGGTAGCGGTTGGCTGCTCGTCGCGGTGCTCGCCGTGCCGGCTCTGTTCGCGTCGTACACGCTGACCAAGGCCCTGACGGTGACGACGTACGAGCCTCGTCGCCGAGGCGGTGAACGGCGATGAGCGAGCCGATCGAGCGCGTAGCGGTACAGGTCGACCGGTTGTGCTGGACCGGCATCCTGCTCGGGCTGGCGTTCACGATGACCAACGTTCAGCAGTTCGCGGCGGCTGGCTCTCCGGTGTGGTCGCTCGCATGGTGCGCGGCGTGGCTGCTCGACCCGATGGTGTCGCTGGTGCTGCTGGCGATCCTTCGAGCCGAGCAAGTCACGGCCCGGCACAGCATCCGCATGGGCGGGTGGGTGCGGGCGGCGAAGTGGTTCACGCTCGGCGCGACGTACGTCATGAACACCTGGAGCGCCTACGCCGCCGGATCGGCTGCGCTGGTGGTGCTGCACTCGGTTCCGCCGCTCGTCGTGTTCGTCGCTGCCGAGGCGGTGACCGATCTTCGAGACAAGCTCGGCTCGGCGGTCGCCGCGCTCACGGCGGTGCAGGAACCGCAGGCTTCGCCGAGTCCTCAGCGGAAAGCCCCGAAGGGCGCGAATCAGAGGACGTCGTTCGCCGACTACCTCGCGGTTGCCAAGGCGGCTCGAACGCCGGACGTGACGGTCACGCCCGCATGGGTGCGCGAGGTGACGCAGTGCTCACGTGGCCTGTCGTCGAGGCTGGCCTCGGCGCTGAACGCCGAGGTGCAGCCATGAGCGGCGAGGTAGTTCCGGCAGGACCGGTGTTCGAGGGTGAACTCGTCGACGACCAGCCGGACGCGATTCAACCGCCATCGACTCATCGGGTCGTCGGCTGGTGGCAGCGTTCGCGGTTCGTTCCGGCGGCGCTGAAGTCGAGGCAGGCGCTCGTGTACGCGGTGAAAGACGGGGCCGCGTGGTTGGTGCGGTCGCCGTACCGCTTCGTCCGAGCCACCTTGCGCGGCCTGGTGGTCGCGGTGCGCAGCTGGCGGCGATGGGTGCGGGTGCACGACTACCGCGAGGCTGCGGAGCAGTCTGAGAAGCTGGCGGACAAGTTCGCGGAGATCCGTGGACTGACGTTGTTCCGGTGGAAGGTGACCGGCGTCGTGCTCGCGGTTTCCGTTGTGTCCCTTGCGATCCTCGATCTCGTCTATGGGCACCGGGTGTTGTGGATCGCCGGCGTCGTCGGCTCGGCGGCGTTGGCGATCCTCGGCAGGCAGAAGGACGGGAACCCTGGGCGGAAGGCTGCCCTCGCCGGGCCACGCTCGCTTGCGTGGACGATGGACCCGCAGATCCTGGTGGACGCGTTCCGGGACGCGAAGCTGATCGGCAAGGACGAGAGCCTGCGGCTCGTCGAGCGGGCGAAGCACCAGGGCGGGGGATGGGCGGTCACCGTCGATCTCCCCGCCACCCGCAAGGCGGCCGACGTCGTGAAGCACCGCGAGGACCTGGCGTCGGCTCTGGCGGTCGATGAGATCCAACTCAGCGTTGAGCGCGTGCGAGGCAACGGCGGACACGCTGGACGCGTCGCGATGTGGGTTGCCGATGAGGACCCATACGCCAAGCCGCCGATCCGGACGCCGTTGCTCGCGGTCGAGCGGTGGGACGCGTGGCGGCCGGTGCCATTCGGCACCGATGCGCGCGGCAGGCGGATCACGCTTCCGTTGGTGTGGACGTCGCTTCTGATCGGCGCGCTTCCCAGACAGGGCAAGACAATGGCCGAACGGTTGGCGGCCGCGGGCTTGATCTTGGACCCCCATGTGCGGCTGTACGTCGCCGACTTCAAGAACGGGAAGGACTGGAAAGCCGCCGAGAAGGTCGCCCACCGGTTCATGGCGGGCGACGACGCCGAGCACGTTCTCGCGTTCCTGGACTGGCTCGTCGAGCTGATCGCCGATGTCCAGGACCGCTACCGGCGGATGCAGGACCTCGACGACGTCACCTGTCCCGAGTCGAAGGTGACACCGGACATGTCCCGTGATCAGTCATTGGCCATGCCGATCACAGCACTGATCGTCGACGAGGTCCACATCGCTCTGGAGGACCGCACTCCTGTTGAGGTGCAAGGGAAGAAGCTCACAGCGGGGGAGTACATCGGCGAGCTGCTCACGTGGCTCGCGAAGAAGGCGCCGGCGGCGGGCATCATCCTCGTTCTGGCGACGCAGCGACCGGATAGCAAGACCATCCCGACCAAGCTGCGTGCCGTGCTCGGCTCCCGCTTTGCCTTGCGTGTCATGGACTTCCGCGACAGCAACATCATTCTCGGCGAACAGATGAACACTCGCGGATATGACAGCAGTCGCCTACTTCCGTCTCATCGTGGTGTGGGCATCTTGCGGCCGGACGGCGAGACCCAAGCTGGTGCTGACGTACTCGCGCTGACCGTGCGGACCTACTACATGCCGAACGAGGACTGGCGGGAGATCTGCGAGCGCGGCCGTGCTCTGCGTGAGGCGGAAGGAACCCTGAGCGGACACGCGGCAGGGCAGGACGTTCCGCCGATGCTCGACCGCTCGACGGCAGTCAAGGCCATCGGAACCGGCACCATGGCGAGCCTGGCCGAGGTCGAGCTACCCGAACCGCTGGCATCGGTCGTCGACTACCTCGGCGACGACCTGAACGAGCGGGACTTCGTACCCACTGCCGAACTCGTCGAAGCACTGGAAGTCGAGGCGACAGCGTTCGGTGCGGACATGGCCGAGTTCGAGTGTCGGCCGACGCGCCAGTACGTCCAGGACGGCGAGAACACCCGGCGCGTACGCGGCTACCTGACGGCCGACATCCGAGCAGCGATCACTGAAATCAGTTCCTCGGGTGGATCGTCATGACCGCCGATGACCAGCAAGGGAAGCGGGTCACGGTCCACGTTCCGGTAGATCCACCTGTCCTAACTCGGCAGGTAAGCCGCATACTGCTACAGATGCTGATCGAAAGAACCGAGATCGAGGTACTCGACGTACCTCGGGGAGAGGAGGTGTGATGACTGCTGAAATCAGCACAGACCCGTGGGCGACACTCGACGACCTCTGGGGTGTCGAGGCGGTGAGCGTCCTCGACGAGGGGATCGGGCCGTTGGCATTCAGCGGCCGGTGTTCGACCGAGGACAACCAAGACCCGGAGACGTCTCGCGCTTGGCAGTTCGGCAACGCCCAGAAGTTCGTCGAGCCGCTCGGCGGCGTCATCGTGGAGGAGTTCTTCGACGTCGGTCAGTCGCGGTCCGTGCCATGGGAGCGACGGCCGGAAGCGGCACGGTTGCTGGAAGCGCTGAAGGACCCCAACCGAGGCTGGAGCGGCGTCGTGGTCGGCGAAGGGACGCGATGCTGGTTCGGTAACCAGTTCTCGTTGATCGCACCCCGGTTCGAGGCCTACGGAGTGGATCTGTGGGTGCCCGAACTCGGCGGGAAGTTCGATGCCCGCAACCCGTCACACAAGATGCTGATGAGCGTGCTCGGCGGCATGAGCGAGTCAGAACGACAGCACGTGCAGGCGCGAGTACGTGCCGCCATGGATGCCCAGGTAGTCAACGAGGGGCGGCACCAGGGCGGCCGAGCACCGTACGGCTACGTCGTGGTGGACGGCGGCCCTCACCCGAACCCGCGCAAGGCGGCCGAGGGCTACAGGTTGCGCGTGCTCGCCGTTGACGACTCGGCTGCCGAGGCGGTGCGCCGGATCTTCACCGACTACCTGAGCGGTGAACTCGGTGACCGGGCGATCGCGACTCGGCTCAATCGCGACGGCGTGCCGTGCCCATCGGCATTGCGGCCGGAACAGAATCGGCACCGGCTCGGCGACGGCTGGCAGGGGAGCACGGTCCGGGCGATTCTGGAGAACCCGCGCTACACGGGCTATGCGTTCTTCGGACGGTGGCGGAAGTTCGAGACGCTGCTCGACCCGGACGACGTGGCGGCCGGTCATGTCGTCAAGTTCCGCCGATCGAGCCCCGACCGCGTTGTTCGCTCTCGCCGACCTGCGCACCCAGCGCTCGTGTCGGTCGAGGAATTCACGCAGGCTCAGCTACTGCGTAAGTCGCGGGCGGCCGGTGGGATGCGGGGACGGGCGAAGCTTGAGCGCACTCGCACCAGCGGAGCGCGGCCGTACATTCTGAAAGGCCGGATGCGGTGCGGAATCTGCACGCGGAAGATGCAGGGAGCGATCATCCGGAAGGAACACATCTACTACCGGTGTCTGGCGCGCTCGTTGGCTCCAGGGTCAGCGGCACTGACCAACCATCCGAGGACGGTGAATCTCGCCGAGGACGTTGTGCTGGAGCCGCTGAACAAGTGGCTATGCCAGGTCTTCGACCGCAAGAGCATGGATCGGACCGTGGCGCACCTCGTCGCGTCACAGGGAGGACCAGAGGAAAAGTCGACGACGCGGGACGCCACGAAAAAGCGGCTTGAGGTGGCCGAGGCCAAATTGCGGAGGTTTCAGGCGGCGATCGCGGCAGGAGTCGACCCCGTGGCGCTGGTGGATGCGATCAACGAGGCGGAGGAACAGCGCGCGGCGGCGGGCGCGGAACTGAAGGGCTTGCCTGCGCCGACAACGCTCACTGCCGCTGAGGTGCAAGCGAGGCTCGACGGGCTCGACGACGTGACGACAATCATCACGGAAGGGAAGCCAGAAAGGCTCGCGAGGCTTTACGAGGACCTCGGCGTTGAACTCAGGTACGAAATACAAGAAGAGGCCATCTATGCGACGACCTCTCCTCGTGTGTTTAGCGAACGTGTCCGAGGGGGGACTTGAACCCCCACCCCCTTGCGGGGACTAGCACCTCAAGCTAGCGCGTCTGCCATTCCGCCACCCGGACGTATTTAGTTCTACCGCAGCTCTCGCCGTGGTGTGTGCATAGGTTACATGATCGTCGCCGCACGCCAAAATCGGGGGGTTGGCTGGAGGTTTGTGCTGGTCAGGAGTGGTGATCTGCGGTGGCGGTGGGTCGGGTTGACGACGGCGTGGATGGTGATCTCGAGGGGCGGGGACAAGGTCTGTGAGGACGAGGCGGTGAGTCGGCCTGGGCGTGGGACTGGGCCTCAGGTCGCCGGCTGGGTGGTTGGGGAGCGTTAGGGTCAGGGCGTGAGTGAGCTGGTGGGGTGGTTGCTCGACTCTGATCCGGCCCTGCGGTGGCAGGTTGAGCGGGATCTGCTCGCGGCGCCGCGGGCGGTGTGGGAGGCCACGCGGGCGCGAGTGGCGAGTGAGGGGTTTGGGGCTCGGCTGCTTGCGGAGCAAGGGAGCGACGGGATGTGGGCCGGCGGGGCCTTCTTTCCCGCCGGGTTTGACGGGGCCGAGGGTGGGCAGCCGTGGACGGCCACTACGTGGTCGCTCAACTCGTTGCGGGAGTGGGGGTTGGACGCTGCGGTGCTTCGGGAGCGGCGGACGGTTGAGTTGCTTGGGGAGCGCTGTCGGTGGGAGTACGAGGGGCTGCCGTATTGGGGTGGTGAGGTTGACGTGTGCATCAACGCGTGGACGCTTGCCAACGGCGTGTGGCTCGGGGCGGATGTTGAGGGGATCGCTGAGTGGTTCGGTGCGCATCAGCTTGGGGATGGCGGGTGGAATTGCGAGTGGGTTGAGGGGTCTGTGCGGTCCTCGTTTCACTCGACGCTCAATGCGCTCAAAGGATTGTTGGCGTACGAGCGGGCTGGTGGGCGTGTGCAGGAGGTGCGTGCGGCGGGGGAGGAGTACCTGCTTGAGCGGCACCTGTATCGGCGACTGTCCACTGGGGAACCTGTAGGGGAGTGGGTGGGGCGGTTCCGGTCGCCGTTTCGGTGGGAGTACAGCGTGTTGAACGCGCTGGACTACTTTCGGGAGGCAGAGGTTCGGGATTCGCGGATGGCCGAGGCGGTTGCGCTGGTCGAGGGGGCTCGGCAGGCGGACGGGACGTGGTTGCAGGCTGGGCGGCATCCTGGGCGGGTGTGGTTCGAGATCGACGTGCGGGAGAACGAGCCGTCCAAGTGGTTGACGTTGTTTGCCATGCGGGTTCTTGCTTGGTGGGGGAGTTAGATCCAGCCTCGGGCTCTGGCGAAGCGGGCCGCTTCGTGGCGGTTGGAGGCGCCGGTTTTGCCCACGGCTGAGGAGAGGTAGTTGCGGACTGTGCCTGGGGACAGGGAGGCGCGGCGGGCTATTTCGTCGATCGGGGCGCCTTCCAGGGCCAGTTCCAGGACGTCGGCTTCGCGTGGGGTCAGCGGGTTGTCGCCTGCGCTGATGGCTTCGGCGGCTAGAGCGGGGTCGACGTAGCGGCCGCCGGAGTGCACTGTGCGGACCACGGTGGCCAGGACGTCGGACGAGACGGTTTTCGGCAGGAAGCCGCGGACGCCTGCGGCCAGGGCGCGTTTCAGGTGGCCTGGGCGGCCGTGGCTGGTGACGATCATCGTCGAGCACGACGGGAGTTCGGTGGAGAGGGCTTGAGCTACCGAGACGCCGTCGAGGTCGGGCATCTGGAGGTCGATCACGGCCACGTCCGGGTGGACCACGCGGGCGGTGGCCAGGGCTTCGGCGCCGGTGGCGGCTTGGGCCACCACTTCCAGGTCGTCCTCCAACGACAGCAATGCCGCCATGGCGCCGCGGATCAGGTGTTCGTCGTCGGCCAGGAGGATGCGGATCACGGGAGCTCCACGGTCAGCACGAAGCGGTTCGGCGGCTCGGAGGTCGCGGTGACCGAGCCGCCCAGGGCTGAGACGCGTTCGCGCAGGCCGGTGAGGCCGCTGCCGAAGCGGAACGGGGCCGGTGCGGCGCCGTCGTTGGACATGGTGAGGACCTTGCCGCGCAACGTGATCGTGCACGAGCGGGCTTCGCTGTGGCGCAGGACGTTGGTGACGCCTTCGCGGACCGCCCAGCCCAGCGCGCCCGCGGGCTCGCCGTCGAACGTGACGTCGCCGATCACGCGGCAGTCGATGCCGGCGGAGGCGAGGAGGGAACGGGCGCCCGCCAGTTCGACGGACAGGTCGGCGGTGCGGTAGCCGCTGACGACGGCGCGCAGTTCGTCCAGGGAGTCCTGGGCGATGCGGCGGACCTCCAGCATCTCGTCGATCGACTCCGGGCGGCCGCGGCGGGCCAGCTGGGCCGCCAGTTCGGCTTTCAGGGCCACGACGGAGAGGTTGCGGCCCACCACGTCGTGCAGGTCGCGGGCGAACCGGAGGCGTTCCTCGGCGACGGCCAGGTTCGCGCGGACCTCGCGGGAGCGGTCGAGCTCCCAGACGAGGCCCACCATCCACAGCGTCGTGCGGAACGCGAACGCCACGAGCAGCAGCATGACGACGACGTACGCGGCGCGGTCCGGGGAGGCTGTGAGGAACACGAACACGCCGCTCACGGCGGACGCAAGGACCAGGGTGCGCGGACGGACCACCGCGGACAGGGTCGTGATCGTGAGCACGAGGACCATGACCACGACCGCGTCGGCGGGACCGTCGGGCTTGCCCGGGGGCGGAAGGGGGAACGCCACCTGCGCAGCGACCAGCACCGCGCAGGTGAAGACGAGCAGGAGCACGAGGGGCCTGCGCGGGTACCCGACCCTGCCCAGGTGGTGCTCGATGCCGAGGTGGACCAGGCGCAGGCTCAGCACGATGTGGACCAGCACCGCCGCCGAGATGGCCACGAGCGAGACCGTGCTGATCTCCTCCGCCAGCCCGATGATCAGCAACGGTGGCAGGAACAGGTAGCTCAGGTAGAACGTGGCGCGCACGAACAGGTCGAACCGCGCCGCGTTGCCCCTGGACCGCCACCAGCCGAGCAAGCTCACCTCCGAGGATCCCAGCGGAACCAGCGACGTACAGCGTAGGTGCCGAGGCCGATCCACAACGCCAGAACGATCATCGGGCGCAGCACCGGGCCGCCGTCCCAGCCCGCGTGCAGCAGGTCGAGCACCGGGCTCAACGGCAACAGCCGCAGCACCGTGGCGACACCGTCCGGCAGCACGGACACCGGGAAGAACAGTCCCGAACCGAGCACGCACGCCATGAGCACCGGCAACGACGTCACCTGCGCCATCTCGACCGTGCGCGTGAACGCCGAGGAGGCCGCCGCGAGCAGCACGAACACGATCACGCCCCCGACGACTCCCACGAGCAGGAACCACGGCCGCGACGGCAGCGAGATGCCCGTCATCACGCCGATGATCACCGCGAACAACGCCATCTGCCCCAACGCCACCACGACGGACGGCAGGGAGGCGCCGAGCAGGATCTCCGGATCGGTCAGCTCGCCGACGCGAAGACGTTTCAGGACAAGCTCTTCCCGCCGCGCCACGAACGTGGTGACGAGGTTGTAGTAGACCGCCATCAGCAGTACGAACCCCGTCAGCCCGATGACCAGCGGTACACCGTCGGCGTCCGCCGCCATCAACGCGGGCACGAGCAGCAACGGCAGGAGCAACGAGTTGAACAGCGCGGTCCTGTTGCGCCAGAACAACTTCAGCTCGGCCTGCCCCACGGCCACGGCCCTCACGCCGCCTCCTCCGCGATCGCCAGGAACGCCTCCTCCAGGGACGCCGACCGGGCGTCCAAACCGGACAGTTCGACCGAGTTGGCGTGCGCCCACGTCAGCAGCTCGTGCAGCGTCTCCTGCAGGTCGTTCGTCCGCACGGTGACCCGCCCGGCCCCGTCCTCCGACACCACGACGGGCAACGGCACCCCGGCCGGCGGCACGAACGAGATGCGCGCCGGATAGGCGTCCACCACCTCGGACACCGTGCCCTGGGCGACGATCCGGCCCCGGTGCATGATCGCCAGCCGGTCGGCCAACGCCTGCGCCTCCTCCAGGTAGTGCGTCGTCAGCAGCACCGTCACGCCCTCGCGCAGCAACGCGCGGATCAGCTCCCACGTGTTGCGCCGGCTTTCCGGATCGAGTCCGGTCGTCGGTTCGTCCAGGAACAGCACCTCGGGCCGTCCCAGCAACGCGAGCGCCAGGTCGAGGCGCCGCCGCTCGCCACCGGACAGCTGCTTGACCCGCACGGACGCCCGATGCGTCAGGTCGACGAGGGACAACGCTTCCTCGACCGGCCGCGCCGAGGTCAACGTCCCGGCCCACATCCTCGCGGCCTCGGTCACCGTGAGGTCGGGCGGGAAACCTCCCTCCTGCAGCATCACGCCGACACGCGGCCGCACGAGAGAGCGCTCCCGAAACGGGTCGTGCCCCAGCACGGACACAGTGCCGGAGGCAGGGCGTGAGAGTCCTTCCACGACTTCGACCGTGGACGTCTTCCCCGCGCCGTTCGTGCCGAGCAACGCGAACATCTCGCCCCGCTCGACTTCAAATGAAACGCCCCGCACGGCCTCGAAACCCCCGCTGTACCGGCGGGTCAGCCCCTGCACCTCGATCACCGTCATACGCCCAACGATCTCGGCGAACACGGTCCGGAGGCAGTGTCGCGAAACACCAGAAAGCCATGACAGATGTCACGGGTGGTAGCGGCCCACGATCTCGCTGATCTCACCGCGGAGGTTGAACGTCAGGCGGGGCGCGTACGGCGGGTGTTCCAGCGCCAGGAACTCCTGCCGGCTGCACGGCGCCGCGCCGAGCCCGTTCCACGACAGGTCGAGCCCGCGCGGGGTGTCCCCGCAGCCGAACGCCGTGCGGATCTCCACGTCGTCCGCGAGCTTCGACACGTGCGGGGTTCTGGACAGCTCGTGCACGTACGAGTGGTTCTCCTCCGCCGGTCTGAGCTCGGCCTCGACCCACTCGACCGTGCCGTTGTCGGCGTGGATCGCGGTGATGATCGTGATGTCCGTCGCGCTCGGCCACAGCCACACCACCGCGCCCGCCACCACCAGCACCGCGGCCCCGGCCACCCACATCCAGCGCTTCATTCCACGTCCCCTCGATTCGTGATCACCGTCTTGACGCCGTGACCGGTGGCGAGGTTGCGTGCAACCGGCCGTTGTTCCGGTGAACCATTTGGTCCACTTGGCTGAACGACCGCGTTTCGTTTTCCTTCTACACTCGCGAGGATGACTCAGCTGGACGATCCACGCCGATCGGTCCCGCCGGAGCTGGCGCCGTTGCTCCGAATGGGAGTGGCGCCTTTGTCGGTGACCATTTTCGAGGCCATCGAGAAATCGATTCCCGAATACAGCCTTTTTCGGGAGAACGTCGTCGACGGCATTCGGCAGGCGTTGGTCAAGTTCGTCGACATGATCGCCGAACCGGCAGCCGGGCGCGCCCCGCACGACGACATCCACCGCAAGCTCGGGGCCTGGGAGTTCAAGTCCGGCCGCAGCCTGGACAGCCTGCAGGCCGCGTACCGGATCGGGGCGCGGGTGGCGTGGCGGCACGTGTGCGCGTTCGCCGAGGAACGCGAGCTCTCGCTGCACCAGATGTCGGTGCTCGGTGAGGCCATGATCGCGCACGTCGACGAGCTGGTGAGCCTGTCGGTCGAGGGCTACGCGGCCGCCCAGGCGAGTGCGGCGGGAACGCTGGAACGCAAGCGGCGCAAGCTGATGGAGCTGCTGCTCGGTGACCCGTCGACCAACTGGCAGGCCGTGCTCGACGCGGCGGAGGCGGCGGCGTGGCCGATGCCGGAGCGGCTCTCGGCGGTCGCGCTTGAGCCGTCCGCCGCACCTCCCGGCGACCTGCCGCCGGACGTGCTGGTGAACTTCGAGGAAGCCACGCCGTACCTGCTCGTGCCGAACCCGGTGGCGGTCTCGCGCTGGATCCGCCGGGCACTGCCCGGCTGGCGCGCCGCGGTCGGGCTGCCGGTCGCGCCCGCCGAGGTCCGCAGCTCGCTGGCCTGCGCGCGGCAGGTGCTGCGGCTGGCACGGGAGAAGGTGCTGCCGGATCAGCCCGTCCTCGACTGCGCCGATCATCTGGTCGAACTGACCGTGCTCGCGGACGAGTTCCTGGCCAGGCAGCTGGCCGAACGCGCGCTCGAACCGTTGGCTCCGCTGACCGACCGGCAACGCACGAAGCTCGCCGAGACGTTGCTCGTCTGGCTGTCGGCACGGGGTGGCGCGCCCGAGGTCGCCGCGCGGCTGCAGGTGCATCCGCAGACCGTGCGCTATCGCGTGAACCAGTTGGAGGAACTGTTCGGCGACCGAATGCACCACGCTGAGGAGCGGTTCACGCTGGAGCTCGCGCTGCGCGCGCACTATTTGTTGGATCGCGACTGATAAAAGGCGCCGGACCAATTCGTACTTGAGTGACAAAAGCAAGTTTTCTCTTGCACTGCGGAATGCGGTGTGGCTACATTACCGGCGAGTAAACAAAGCCCGCCTTCTTGCAGTTCAATGTCGTACTCATGGAGGTCCCTGCAGATGAAGACCCTCGCACGCGCCGCTGCCTGCGTTCTGGCCACCGGAGCGCTGACCGCGGCGATGGCAGGCACCAGCTTCGCGGCAACCGCGTCGCTGAACGTGACCTACTCCTGCAGCTTCACCCTGATCGGCGCGCAGGACATGCCGACCACGGTCAGCTCCGCGAACCTGCCGGACTCGGCGGCGGTCGGCGTGCCGACGGCGGCGTCCGACACCACGGTCACGAGCACCGTGTCGGAGAACGCCACGGCCACGCTCGCCTGGCTCGGCGCGAAGTCGGTCGACGGCACGATGACCAGCAAGGTGCCCGTCACCAACGGCAGCGCCACCCAGACGCTGACGTCGGTGTCGACCATCCCGAACACGCCGGTGCCCTCCACCGGCACGTTCCAGGTGACGGCGACGGGCACGTTCCCGGCGATGACCCTCGCCAACGCGGGCTCGGCGACGATCTCGCTCGGCAGCGCGGAGCTGAAGCTGACGCCGCGTCTGGCGGACGGCTCGGCGACGTGGCTCGGCACGATCACCGTCCCCTGCACCATCAAGGCCGGTCAGAGCACCTCGTTCTACACCTTCCCGGTGGCTTGACCGGTCCCGTGATGGGATTGGCGGCATGGAGCTCCAGCAACTGGTGGACCGCATTGCCGCCGAGGTGACGCCAGGGGGTGCGGTCGCCGACTACATCCCCGCGCTCGCCAGGATCGACCCGCACGCCTTCGGCCTCGCCGTCGCCACACTGGACGGCGAGGTCTTCGGCGCGGGGGAGTACCGGACACCGTTCTCCATCCAGAGCATCTCCAAGGCCTTCACGCTCGCGCTGGCCCTGTCGCACAACGACGACGTGTGGACGCGCGTCGGCCGCGAGCCGTCCGGCTCGCCGTTCAACTCGCTGGTCCAGCTGGAGACCGAGCAGGGCATCCCGCGCAACCCGTTCATCAACGCCGGTGCGCTCGTCGTCACCGACCACCTCGGCTTCGGCGCCGCCGACCGGCTGCTCGAGTTCCTGCGTCAGGAGAGCGGCAACCCCTCGGTCGACGTGGATCCCGAGGTCGCCAAGTCCGAGCTGGACCACTCCGACCGCAACCGCGCTCTCGCGCACTTCATGGCCTCCTACGGCAACATGCGCAACCCCGTCGACGTCGTGCTGCACGAGTACGTGCGGCAGTGCTCGATCCGGATGAGCTGCGCGGACCTCGCTCTCTCGACGCTCTTCCTGGCGCGGCACGGCGTCCGCAACGACGGCACGCGGCTGTTGGGCGTCAGCGCTGCCAAACGGGTCAACGCCGTGATGCTCACGTGCGGCACCTACGACGCCGCCGGCCAGTTCGCGTATCGCGTCGGCCTGCCCGGCAAGAGCGGCGTCGGCGGCGGGATCATCGCCGTCGTCCCCGGGAAGTGCGCGATCTGCGTGTGGAGTCCAGCATTGGACGCGAGAGGCAACTCGGTCGCGGGCGTCGACGCCTTGGATCGGTTCACCACGTCCACGGGGTGGTCGGTGTTCTGAGTGGTGATAGGAAGACTGGGTGAGCACATTGGGGAACGCGCTGGCACTGGCGCAGGACGAGGCGGTCACCCTGGTCAGCGAGCTGATCAGGATCGACACCACGAACACGGGTGATCCCGCGACGCTGGTGGGGGAGCGCAGGGCCGCCGAGTGGGTGGCGGAGAAGCTGGCCGAGGTCGGGTACGAGACCACCTACGTCGAGTCCGGGGCAAAGGGACGCGGCAACGTGATCGCGCGGCTGGCCGGGGCGGATCCGAGCCGGGGAGCGCTGCTGGTGCACGGTCATCTGGACGTCGTGCCCGCGGACGCCTCCGAGTGGTCGGTGCACCCGTTCTCCGGTGCCGTGCAGGACGGGTACGTGTGGGGCCGCGGCGCGGTCGACATGAAGGACATGGTCGGCATGACGCTGGCCCTGGCACGGCACTTCAAGCGCGAGGGGATCGTGCCGCCGCGCGACATCGTGTTCGCGTTCCTCGCCGACGAGGAGGCCGGCGGTCTCTTCGGCGCGAAGTGGCTGGTGGAGAACCGGCCCGAGCTGTTCGAGGGCGTCACCGAGGCGATCAGCGAGGTCGGCGGGTTCTCGATCACGCTGAAGGACGACGTGCGGGCGTACCTCGTGGAGACCGCCGAGAAAGGCATCCGCTGGCTCAAGCTGCGGGTCAAGGGCACCGCGGGCCACGGCAGCATGATCCACCGGGACAACGCGGTCGCGAAGCTCGCCGCCGCGGTCACGAAGCTCGACCAGCACCAGTGGCCGCTGATCATCCGGCCGTCGGTGCGCGAGTTCCTCGACGGCGTCAGCGAGATCACCGGGCTGGAGTTCCCGGACGACGACGTCGAGGGTTCGATCGGCAAGCTCGGCGCGCTGTCGCGGATGATCGGCGCGACGCTGCGCGACACCGCGAACCCGACGATGCTGTCCGCCGGCTACAAGGCGAACGTGATCCCGTCCACCGCCGAGGCCACTGTGGACTGCCGGATCCTGCCCGGCCGCGAGGAGGCGTTCGACCGCGAGCTGGCCGAGCTGCTCGGTCCGGACGTCGAACGGGAGTGGGTCGGCCTGCCGCCGGTGGAGACCACCTTCGACGGCGCCCTGGTGGACGCGATGACGGCGTCGATCATCGCCGAGGACCCCGGCGCCCGCGTGCTGCCGTACATGCTGTCCGGCGGCACCGACGCCAAGTCGTTCCAGCAGCTCGGCATCCGCAACTTCGGCTTCGCGCCGCTGAAGCTGCCGGCCGACCTCGACTTCTCCGGGCTCTTCCACGGGGTGGACGAGCGGGTGCCGGTCGAGGCGCTGAAGTTCGGCGTGCGCGTGCTCGACCGATTCCTGCGCAACAGCTGAGGAGCATGCCGTGTCCACTGTGGACTTGACGGGCCAGGTCGCGTTGGTCACCGGCGGCGCGGGCGGGATCGGCGTTGCCGTGTCCCGCCGGCTCGCGAAGCTCGGCGCACGGGTGGCGGTGCTCGACCTGGACGCCGCGGGGGCACAGCGGATCGCGTCGGCGACCGGCGGCATCGCGATCGTGGGGGACGTGACGGACCCCGCCACGATGCCCGCCGTCGTCGAGCAGGTCGAACGGGAGCTCGGACGGCTCGACGTCGTCCACCTCAACGCCGGGATCGGGGGCGGGCAGGCCGGGGTGGACGACGCGCTGGACGTCGAGCGCTACCGGAAGCTGGTCGGGGTCAACGTCGACCACGTCGTCTACGGGCTCTGCGCGGCGGTGCCCGCGTTGCGGCGGCAGGGCGGCGGCAAGATCGTGATCACCGCGTCGCTGGCCGGTCTGACCGCCATGCCCGCGGATCCGCTGTACACGCTGACCAAGCACGCGGTCGTCGGGTACGTGCGGGCGGCGGGAAAGGTGCTGGCGCGGGAGAACATCGCGGTCACCGCGTTGTGCCCGGGGTTCGTGGACACGTTGCTGCTCGGCGCGGCCAAGGAGGAGTTCGACGCGGTCGCCTTCCCGTTGCTGACCCCGTCGGACATCGCGGACGCGCTGGAGTCGGTGCTGGCCGGGGCGGCGTCGGGACAGGCGTGGGTGATCCAGCCCGGTGGGCGGGCCTCGGCGTACGAGTTCCGCGGGGTGCCGGGGGTCGGCGGCGGGCAGCTGCCGCCCGACGTGGTGCTCGGCCGCGTGTGATAACCGGATCCGTGTTGTCTCGTTAGGACGAACAGACGACACGGCGAAAGGAATCCGATGGTGCGGCTGGAGGACGGGACCGAGCTCAACGTGGTGCGGGCAGGTGACCCCGAGGCGCCGGTGACGGTCGTGCTGGCGCACGGCTACGCGCTCGACCACCGCAGCTGGCACAAGGTCGTGGCAGAGCTGAGCCAGGACTTCCAGGTCATCGCCTACGACCACCGCGGGCACGGCAAGTCGACGGGTGCCACCAAGGAGACGGCGACCATCGAGCAGCTCGGGGACGACCTCGGTGAGCTGATCGAACGGGCGGTGCCGCAGGGCCAGGTCGTGATCGCCGGCCACTCGATGGGCGGCATGGCGGCGCTGGCGATGGCGGAACGACGGCCGCGGCTGTTCCGGCAACGGGTGCTGGGCAACGTCTTCGTGTCGACGGCGGCGAGCGGGCGCAGCGAGACGTCGCTGGCGTGGCCGAAGGCCGTGGGCAAGCTCGTCCGGGAGCTGGAGCGGGCGTTCGGGCCGCTCGTGCGGGCCGTGCGGGAGAGGATCGAGCCGACCAAGACCGCGGGGCTGCGGTGGTGGCTCTTCGGCGACCAGCCGGCGGACGAGGACGTCGAGCTGACCGCGGACATGGTGTGGGGGCAGTGGCCGGAGACGGTCGCGCTGTTCCGGCCTGCCGTCGACCGCTACGACCGCGAGGCCGGGCTGACCGTGGCCAAGGAGAAGGCCGTCGTCGCCGTGGTGGGGGACGAGGACCGGCTGGTGCCGGAGGCGGACGCGGCGAAGTTCGGTGGTGTTTCGGTCATTTTGGCCGATGCCGGACATATGCTCCCGCTGGAACGGCCGTCGGAGCTCGCGAACCTGATCCGCGAGGTGGCCGCCAAGGGCTAGCTGGGGGAGAAGGTGCTGCGCTACCTGGAACCGCGAAGGACGACTGGTCCACCGGGCTCGTCCTGCAGGAGCTGGGCTGGTGCGGCACACGCGTGGTGCTGTTGCTGATGGGCGCGGTCGGACCGGTGATGCATCGCGTCGAGATGCTTCCGGTGCGCAGGGGGACTGCTGGACGAGCCGGACGACAAGTACGCCACTATGTCCAGCTCGCCGTCGGCGTGCCGAGGGTGCCGGTGCTGACGATCGCGGCGATACAGCCGGACAGCGACACGCCGCGTGAGGCGCCGGTTCCGTGGATCCAGCGCCTCCGCCAGCCGGACTTCAGCGGCCTGCCGCGCTAGACGGGGGAGCGGCGGGCCCGGCCAGGTGGTCTGCCGAACAACCGGACGTGCTCGTCGACCAGCCACTCCTTGAGCGGCGCCCACTCCGGGTGGTGGTTGAGCACCAGCAGCCGGTGCATCCACCAGTTCGGGTCGTCGTGGCGCGGGAACGCCGCGAGCCACGCGGCCCGGTCGTCCGCGGACAGACCCCACAGGTGGGCCAGCTGGCCCTGGGCGTCGGTGTCGAGCCGCGCGGTGACCCGGCCGTCCTCGGTGTGCCATTCGGCGCGGAGTTCGCGCAGCACGGCCAAGGCTCGGTCGTCGCCTTCCTCAGCGGTCACGACAACTGTGTGGAGGCCCTGCGCCGCGGCTTCGGCGAGCAGGGCTCTGGTGGACGTTTCGTCGTGCGGCAGTGCGCTGTGAGCGACCCCGACTTCATGCGGCACGAGCTCCATGACACCGCATCTGATCACATCTACAACCAATTCGGTGCATTTTATTTCTTCAGTGTTGACTGAAGAGTCACCTTCCCAGGGTCTGCGGACGCGGTTGCACGGACGTTGTTGTACGACGCCCTGACACCGACACCGCACAACGTTTTCGCACTACAACTGCCGTCGAGAGGAACGGTGAGAGTGTTGTTCAGCAGAGAGGCCTCGGCTCGACGCCGGGGAAGTAGTGCTCCCAATGTCGAGTGGACAGGCGCGCCGTCGTAGTGGCGCACACGCGGGCCGCGGTCGCCTCGACGTCGATGTCCCAGACGCGCACCGTGCGGTCCGCGCCGGCGGTCGCGAGGGTGCGGTTGTCCGCCGCGAAGGCCACGCCCCACACCCGTTCGGTGTGTCCGTGCAGCACTGCCCGCAGCTGGGGGTTGCGGGCATCGCGCACGTCCCACACGCGAACGAGGTCGTCGGTCGTGCCCGCCGCGATGATGGTGCCGTCGGGGGAGAAGGCGAGGCGTTGCAGCGGCCCGCCGTCGTTGGGCAGGGCGGAGAGCCGGCGTGGCCGGGCGGGGTCGGCGATGTCGTAGAGGACGCCGCTGCTGCCCATGTTCGCGAACGCCATGACGTTGCCGTGGATGACGACGGTCATGACCTCCTCGCGCCCGGCCTGGCCGCCGCGGCGGATGGGGTCGGGGTTGTCGTCGGTGCGCAACGCCGGGTACGCGCGGGGCGAGGCGGGGTCGCCGACGTCCCACAGCTGCAGGGCGCGGCTGCCGTTCGCGATGACGAGCGTGCGGTCGTCCTCGGAGAACTCGACCTGCCACACGGTGTCGGTCTTCGGCACGGCGAAGCCGCCGGTCTTCACGGGGTTGGCCGGGTCGGTGACGTTCCAGAGGCCGAGCACGCCGCTCTCCTCGGCCACGGCGAGCGTCCTGCCGTCGTGGCTGAAGGTGGCGGCGACGATCGGGACGTTGCCGGTGATCGCCCTGCTCAGCTCACGGGGGTGGGCGCGGTCGCTGACGTCCCACAGCACGTTGGCCGCTCTTGTGGCGCCGAACACGACATCGCGGGCGGGGTGGACGTCGACGGTGAGCGCCTCGTCGTCCGGGCTGAGCTTGGGCAGGACCGAGATCTCCTCGGCATGGCGGTCGTCGGGGCGCCACAGCCTGATGGTGCCGTCGGAGGAGACGGTGGCGAAGAACCGGCCGCGCGGGTCGTAGTCGAGCTTCCACACCGTCTGCTTGTGGTGCGGGTAGTTGAGGTTGGCGAGGTCGAGCACGCGGACCTCGGCGTCGGTGGTGGCGGTGACCATGTGCCGGGAGTCGGGGCTGAACGTGACCGCCCAGAGCGTGTCGGTGTGGCCGCCCAGCGCGGTGGCGAGCCGGATGCCGGTGGGGTCGGTGACGTCCCAGATCCGGGTGGTCTTGTCACCGCCGCCGCTGGCGAGGAACTTGCCGTCGGGGGAGAAGGCCATGGTGTGGACGGAGAAGATGTGCCCGGTGCCGACGCTGAGCTGTACCGGGTTGCGCGGGTCGCGCACGTCCCAGAGCCGCACTTCGCCGTTGTCGGCGCCGGTGGCGAGGACGCGCCCGCCGGGGTGGAAGGCGACGGCGTCGGAGGCGAAGTCGCCGGGCGCCGGGTCGATCGTGGACAGGTGGTCGCCGGTCGCGAGGTCCCAGAGCTTGACCGTGCCGTCCCAGGAGGCGGATGCGACGGTGGTGCCGGCGGGGTTGAGCGAGAGGCCGTGGACGAGGTCGTCGTGGGCCTGGATGGTGCGGACGAGGGTGGCGGGGCCGGAGAGGTTCCAGACCCGGATGGTCTTGTCCTTGCCGCTGCTGACGAGGGTGTGGCCGTCCGGGGTGAACTGGACGGCCTGGACCTGGCCCTCGTGGCCGGTGACGCGGGCCTTCTCGACCGGGCGGCGCGGGTCGGCGACGTCGAAGAGGTGGATGACGCCGTCCCAGCCCGCGGCGGCGACGGTGCGGCCGTCGGGGCTGAACGCCATGTTGTGGGTGGCGTCGTCACCGGCGTGGACGCGGCCGAGCTCGGCGGGGTGGTGGGGGTCGGCGAAGTCCCAGAGGATCAGCTGCTTGTCGTCGGCGACGGTGGCCAGGACCTTGCCGTCCGGGCGGAACAACGCGTAGGAGGCCGCCTCCGCGTGTCCTTTGACGAGGGTGACCTGGGGTGCGGCGAACGTGCTGAGCAGGCTGTCGCGGGCGACCGGCAGGCCGCTGAGGCGGTAGGCGGCCAGGCGCAGCTGGCTGGCGAGACCGGGATCGCGGTCCTGCAGGACGTTGGCGTCGGCGATGGCCTTCTGGGCGAGCGCATTGGTGCGTTGCTCGGTGGTCTGTCGTTGCGCGCGTACGGCGAACACAGTGGCTGTGGTGGCCACGAGCAGCAGTGCGGCCAGCAAGGCGACGACTCGGCGCAGGGTGGTGGTGCGGCGTTTCTCGGTGGCGAGGTCCTGCTCGGCGGCGGCCTTGCTGGCGTCGAGGAACGCCCGCTCCTCGGCGTTGAGGGCGCCGGGTTCGCGGCTCGCCCAGCCGGTGGCCTGCGCGAGCGGCACACCGCGGTAGAGCGAGCCGGGGTCGCGGCCGTGTGCGACCCAGTCGGTGGCCGCGGCGGTGAGCCTGCGGTGCACGCGCAGGTCCTCGCGCGCCTCGGCGAGCCAGTCCCGCAGGCGCGGCCAGCTGCGGATGACGGCTTCGTGGCTGATCTCGACGCTGTCGTCGTCGACGGTGAGGATGCGGGCGTTCGCGAGGTGTTCGACGACCTCGTCGGCCGCGAGTTCGGACAGTTTGACGTGCCGTTTGGTGTCCTCGGTGCCTTCACCGGGGTTGACCAGGCGCAGGAGCACCTGACGGGCCTGGGCCCGCTGGTGCTCGCCGAGGCCGGTGTAGGCGTTCTCGGCGGTGTTCGCGATCGCGCGGGCGATGCCGCCGCTCTCGTGGTAGCTGGTGAGCGTGAGGGTGTTGCCGCGTTTGCGGTGCCACGTCTCCAGCAGCGCGTGGCTGACGTGGGGGAGGACGCCGGGTTCGCCGGTGGCGTCGGCGATGAGGCGGGCGACGAGCCCGGTTTCGAGCGCGCAGCCGACCTCCACGGCGGGCTGGGTGATGGCCCTGCGCAGCTCGTCCGTGCTCATCGGGCCGACCAGGACCTGTGCTTCCTCGACGGCGGCCGCGAGGCTCGGGTAGCGGGCGCAGTGGCCGTAGAAGTCGGCGCGCAGGCCGATGACGATCTGGTGGTCACGGCTCGTGAGGTCGGCGATGAACCGGTCGCGGTGGGGGAGGGAGAAGATCTCCTCGAACTGGTCGACGACCAGCAGGCCTTCGGTGTCCGGGAGCGTCTCGTGGGTGCCCGGGGTGATCAGCTCGCCGTTCCTGCGGGCCAGCAGACCGGCCCTGAGCAGGGAGGACTTGCCTGATCCGGAGGCGCCGACGACCAGCACGGTGTCGTGCCGCTCCAGCTTGGCCAGCAGCCTGCCGACGAGCTTCTCCCGTCCGAAGAACCTGTCGGCGTCCTGCTCGGTGAACGCCTTGAGGCCGACGTAGGGGGAGTCGGGCTGGGGTGCGTCGCGGTCCTGGGCGCTGATCTCGCGCCAGCGCCGTTCCCACGCGTCCTCGTCGCCGCCGCAGGCCCGGACGAACGCCAGCGTGACCGCCAGGCTGGGCAGCTTCTGGCCGCGGGCGGCGTCGGCGAGGGTGCTGGCGGAGTAGTGGCTGAGGCGGCCGAGCTCGCGGTAGCCGGGGGAGCCGGCCTTGTCGCGGAGTTTGCGGAGGTCGAAGGCGAACTGTTCGACGGGCCCGGCGAACGGGTCGAGCGGCCTTTCCGGGCGGGGCATGACGGTGATTGTTTCATCCGCGCTCGGCTCGTCACTCACGATGATTTCAGTGCAGACCAAAATCAGTCATCAGACGCGTGCAGACGTCAAGCACGAACAGACCCAAGAACAACTTCACGGGCGAGGTGAAGCAGCCGCCGGAAGCGGTCGCGCGCCCGAGGCGGCGGCCCCGGTCGAGCGGGGCTTTCCGGCGGAGTGCGGCTCTGCGTCAGGTGATGAGGCCTGGCAGCAGCGCGGGCTGCCGCTTGCGGCGCAGCCAGACCTTCCGGGAGCCGTCGCCGTAGAGCAGCGTGCGGGACAGTTCCCAGCCCGCGAACTCGGCGTGGATGGCCAACTGCGTGGTCGCGGTGCGGCGGGAGACGCCCGGCGGCAGACGCAGCGGCCGGTACTCCCAGTCCCCGTCGATCACCCCTTCGTTCATGGCGAGATCACCTGTATCCCTCCGTTGTCGCCGGACGTGACGGTGACGCGTCCGGTCTCCTGGTCGACGCTGACCGTGTTGGGTTGACGCACGGTGGGGAACCGGTACTTCTCGGTCGGTTCGCCACCGGCGACGTTGAGCCCGACGACCTCGTTGCGCTCGGTGAGCGTGATCCACGCGATGTCGCGCTTGGCGTCGTAGGCGATGCCGTAGGGGCTGCCGGGCACGGGGTAGCGCTGGCGCATGATCAGGGGGTTGATGCTGAACGCGATGAACTCCCCGCCGCGGGTGTCGACGACGAGCAGCCGGCCGTAGCGGTCCGCGACGGCGTTGGTGGCGCCGTCGCCCGCCCGCAGGCCGGTGCCGCGGGTTTCGGCGCCCTTGTCGTCGGTGGTCATCTCGAACACCGCGCTGCGCAGCCGGTCGAGCTCGACGTCACGGCCGTTGACCTTGAACTTCAGCGTGGTGTCGCCCTCGGTGAAGGTGCCGCCGGGCGTGACCTCGCCGGGCAGCGAGCCGTTCTGGGCGGGGGAGTGGGCCGGCTTGGCGGCTTCGAGCGTCGCCGCGACCTGCAGCGGATCCTGTGACCCCTCGCTCTGTCCGCACGCGGCGAGCGTGGCGGTGGTCAAGAGCAGAGCAGCGAGCCGGCGCAAGATCGGGTCCTCCTGAGACGCGTCGTGGTCTTCCAGCATCCACGACGTTTGGTCGAAGGTCACGCAAGGGGTGGGCGGAAACCCGTTTGGCCGTGTCCGGCAATTATCTCTATTGCTTCAGTGTGGCCTGAAATCAATACCCAACAGTAGTCACGACCCAGCCGAGAACCAGGCGTCAAATCACGGCATAGGACGTTCGGGGTAGCCCAGCTCGATGGCGCTGACGTCGTCCAACGCGGCGCGGATCGCGGGTGGCAGGGTCAGTTGCTCGGCTTCCAGTGACGCGATCAGCTGGTTGGTGTCGCGTGCTCCCACGACGGGCGCGACGACGCCGGGCCGGTCGCGCACCCAGGCCAGTGCCACGCACAACGCCGAGGTCCCGAGCCCGTCGGCGGCGGTCGCGACGGCCTGCACGATCCGGGCGGCGCGCTCGTTGCGGTGCTGCTCCACGTACCCGGCGAAGTGCGCGGAGGCGCCGCGTGAGTCCGGTGGCGTCCCGTTGCGGTACTTGCCGGTGAGCACGCCTCGTCCCAGGGGTGCCCACGGCAGCAGTCCGAGGCCGTGGTGCAGCGCGGCGGGGGCGACTTCGCGCTCGATGCCGCGTTCGAGCAGCGAGTACTCGACCTGGGTGGAGATGAGGGGGAAGGTCGAGGGGGTCATGACGGCGGTGGCGAGCTGCCAGCCGCTGTAGTTGGAGATGCCGGCGTAGCGGACCTTGCCGACGGAGATGGCGTGGTCGAGGGCGGAGAGGGTCTCCTCGACGGGGACGCCTGCGTCCCAGGCGTGCAGTTGCCAGAGGTCGATGTGGTCGACGCCGATGCGGCGCAGTGATCCGTCGAGTGCGGTGAGCAGTGCGCCTCGGGAGGCTCCGCCGCCGAAGGGGCCTTCGGTGCGGCGGGCGACGGCTTTGGTGGCGATGACCAGTTCGTCGCGGGGGACGACTTCGCCGAGCAGGCCGCCGAGGATGCGTTCGGACTCGCCTTCGGTGTAGACGTCGGCGGTGTCGACGAGGGTGCCGCCGGCGTCGGCGAAGGCCATGAGCTGGGTGGCGGCCTCGTCCGCGTCGGTGTCGCGGCCCCACGTCATCGTGCCCAGTGCCGTCCTGGACACGCGGAGGCCGCTGCGGCCGAGGTATCGCTGTTCCACGTGCGCGATGCTAAGGGGTGATCATCGGCTGAGCCTGGCAATCGGTGTTACTGACCGGTAGGGTCTCGCCCGTGAAGCTCGGATTGAACCTCGGATACTGGGGCGCCGGCAACGACGCCGCGAACCTTGAGCTGGCCAAAGAGGCCGACCGGCTCGGCTTTTCGGTGGTGTGGGCCGCGGAGGCCTACGGTTCCGACGCGCCGACGGTGCTCGCGTGGGTGGCCGCGCAGACCGAACGCATCGACGTCGGCAGCGCGATCTTCCAGATTCCGGCGCGGACGCCGGCGATGGCGGCGATGACCGCGGCGACGCTGGACACCCTGTCGGGTGGCCGGTTCCGGATGGGTCTCGGCGTGTCGGGTCCGCAGGTGTCGGAGGGCTGGCACGGGGTGCGGTTCGACAAGCCGCTGGCGCGCACGCGTGAGTACGTGGAGATCGTGCGGAAGGCGTTGTCGCGCGAGAAGCTGCGGTATGAGGGTGAGCACTACACGCTGCCGTTGCCGGATGGTCCGGGCAAGGCGTTGCAGCTGACGGTGCACCCGGTGCGCGAGCAGATCCCGATCTACCTGGCTTCGGTGGGTCCGAAGAACCTGGAGCTGACGGGTGAGATCGCGGACGGCTGGCTGGCGATCTTCTTCTCGCCGGAGTACTCGGCTGAGTCGCTGGCGAGCGTGAGGGCCGGTCGGGAGAAGGCCGGCAAGACGATGGACGGGTTCGACGTGGTGCCGACGGTGCCGTTGATCGTGGGTGAGGACTGGAAGGCGTGTGCTGACCCGGTTCGCGCGTACACGGCGTTGTACGTGGGTGGCATGGGCAGCCGCAAGCAGAACTTCTACAACAACCTGATGGTGCGGATGGGTTTCCCGGCGCAGGCTGAGGAGATCCAGGAGAAGTACCTGGCCCGTGACTACGCGGGTGCGATGGCGGCGATCCCGCTGGAGTTCCTGGACGCGACGTCGCTGTTGGGGCCGAAGGAGCGCATAGCAGACAAGATGAAGGCGCTCGCTGCCGCGGGGGTCACCACGCTGTCCGTTTCGCCGATGCTGCAAGATCTGGAGCAGGGGATCGCGGGTCTTCGGACCGCGGCCGAGGCTCTGGATCTGGCAGGAGTGGGTAGTTGAGCTGGTTGCAGGCTCTGGTCCTCGGACTGGTCCAAGGACTGACGGAATTCCTGCCGATTTCCAGCAGTGCGCATCTGCGCATCACGTCGACGCTGTTCTTCGGCAACGACGCGGGCGCTTCGTTCACGGCGGTCATCCAGCTGGGGACCGAGGTGGCGGTGCTGATCTACTTCGCCAAGGACATCGGGCGGTTCATCGCCGCCTGGTTCCGCGGGTTGTTCAGCGCCGCCGCGCGTCAGGAGAAGGACTACAAGCTCGCCTGGTACGTGATCATCGGTTCGGTGCCGATCTCGGTTCTGGGTTATCTGCTGAAGGACGAGATCCGGACGTCGGCGCGGAACCTGTGGATCACGGCGACGATGCTGGTGGTGTTCGGTCTGCTGCTGGGGCTGGCTGATCATCTGGCCAAGCACGCGCGGGACGAGCTGCGGATGAAGGACGCGATCGGGATGGGGCTGGCGCAGGCGCTGGCCCTGATTCCGGGTGTGTCGCGTTCAGGTGGCACGTTGACGGCGGGTCTGTTCCTGGGGCTGACCCGGGAGGCGGCGGCGCGGTACTCGTTCCTGCTGGCGATTCCGGCGGTGTTCGGGGCGGGGTTGTTCTCCATTCCGGACGTGCTGGAGCGTTCGGGTGCGGGTGTGCAGGCGTCGGTGCCGCAGATGATCGTGGCGACGGTTCTGGCGTTCGTGGTGGGGTACGCGACGATCGCGTGGTTGTTGAAGTACGTGTCGAAGCACTCTTACTCGGCGTTCGTGTGGTATCGGCTGATGCTGGGCCTGGTGCTGATGGGGCTGCTGTCGATGGGGTTGTTGCAACCGATCTAAGGTGGAATCCGTGGCTACGGTGATTCTGCTTCGGCATGCGCGTTCGACTGCCAACGGTTCCGGTGTGCTCGCCGGGCGGTCGTTGGGTGTGGGGTTGGACGAGCGGGGGCAGGCGCAGGCCGCGGCGCTGGTGGGCCGGTTGAAGGATGTTCCGGTCTGTGCGGTGGTGTCGTCTCCTTTGCAGCGTTGCGAGGAGACGCTCGCGCCGTTGCTGGCGGATCGTGCTCTTGAGGCGGTCGCGGAGCCGGATGTGTCCGAAGTGGACTACGGGGCGTGGACCGGCAAGGCGTTGAAGGATCTGCTGAACGAGCCGTTGTGGGCGGTGGTGCAGCAGCATCCGTCGGCGGCGGTGTTTCCCGAGGGTGAGGGGCTCGCGCACGTGCAGGCGCGGGCGGTGGCCGCAGTGCGGGCGCATGATGCGCGGATCGCGGAGGAGCACGGGCCGGGTGCGGTGTGGGTGTTGTGCTCGCACGGTGATGTGATCAAGTCGGTGCTGGCGGACGCGTTGGGTGTGCATCTGGACGGGTTCCAGCGGATCGTGGTGGATCCGTGTTCGATCTCGGTGGTGCAGTACACGCAGACGCGGCCGTTCGTGTTGCGGGTCAACGACAACGGTGGGGATCTGGCGGGTGTGGTGCCGAAGGCGCCGCCGCGGGAGGAGCCGTCGTCGGACGCTACCGTGGGCGGCGCGACCGGGATCTGAGGTAGCGCTGTTCGGGCGCGCTCAGGGTGAGTTTGGCGGCTTTCTCGTATTCGTGTCGTGCGGCTTCGTGTTGTCCTTGCAGGTCGAGGAGATGCGCGCGGACGGCGTGGACTCGGTGGTGGTCGAGGTCCAGCGTGGACAGTTCCTGCAGCGCTTTGTCGGGGCCGTGGACCATGGCCACGGCGACGATGCGGTTGAGTGCGACCATCGGGCCGGGTGCGGTGACGGTGAGCAGTTCGTAGAGGCCGAGGATCTCGTGCCAGTCGGTGTCGTCGGCGGTCTTGGCGTCGGCGTGGACGGCGGCGATCGCGGCCTGCAGCTGGTAGGGGCCGATCTGTGCGGTGGCCAGGGCTTTCTGGATGAGTGTCGTGCCTTCGGCGATGGCTTCGGTGTCCCACTCGGTGCGGTCCTGTTCGGCGAGTGGGACGAGGGCGCCGCGGGTGTCGGTGCGGGCGGGGCGGCGGGCGTCGGTGAGCAGCATCAGCGCGAGCAGTCCGGTGAGCTCGCCGTCGTCGGGTCGTCTGCGGTGCAACTGGCGGGTGAGGCGGATGGCTTCGGTGGTGAGGTCGACTCGGACGAGGTCGTCGCCGGAGCTGGCGGTGGAGCCCTCGGTGAAGATCAGGTAGAGCACGTGCAGGACGGCGGTGAGGTCGGCCGGTGGCCGGAACTTCGCGCCTTTGATCTTCTGCTTGGCGCGGCTGATCCGTTGTGCGACGGTGGATTCGGGGACGAGGAACGCGCGGGCGATCTCGGCGGTGGTGAGGCCGCCGACGGCGCGGAGGGTGAGTGCGATCTGCGAGGCGGTCGTGAGGCTTTCGTGGCAGCACAACGCCAGGATCGTGAGCGTGTCGTCCTGGGCGGGGACCGGATCGGGTGGCGGTGGTGTCAGGGCGGCGGCCTTGTCCTCGCGCTGACGTCGTGCGACGTCGGACCGGTACTGCTCGATCCAGCGGCGGCTCGCCGCGGTGATGAGCCAGCCCTTGGGGTTGTCCGGGACGCCGTCGACGGGCCACTGCTGCGCGGCGGCGAGCAGGGCCTCCTGCACGGCGTCCTCGCAGACGTCGAACTGGCCGTGCCGGCGCACGAGCACGCCGAGGACCTGCGGCGCGAGGTCGCGCAGCAGGTCCTCGATCCGCGGTGTGGTTCTCACAGGTCGAGCATGCTCATGTCGAAGACGGGCCGGATCTCGATGCCGTCGTTGTGCGCGTCGGGCAGGGTGGCGGCGTGGGCGATGACCTGGTCGATGGTGTCGGCCTCGACCAGGTAGAACCCGGCCAGGTACTCCTTGGCCTCGGCGAACGGTCCGTCGGTGACGACGACCTCGCCGTTTCTGATGCTGACGCCCTTGCCGGTCTCGGGTCCGGGGAGGCCTTCGCTGACGATCAGTTCGCCGGAGGCGCGGAGCTTGTCGCTGAGGTCGTAGTGGGCCTGTCCGAACTGCATCTGCTGTTCTTCGGTCAGCTTCTCCCACGCGGCGCGTGACTTCGGGTTGCTGTAGATGAGGATCAGGTACTTCACTTCCGGCCTCCGCTCCTGGCTGGCTCGCCAAAAATCTTCTCACCGCCATGTCGAGGCCGCGGGCCGTGCTTCGACATCGCTGTGTCAGCCGGTTCGAGATGGAGGTTTGCGGAGATGACTCAGACGCTGGTGCCGGACGAGGTCGCGATCCGCGCGTTGTTCACCGAGCTCGTGGAGGGCATGCGGGAGCGCTCGCCGGGGCGGGTCGTCGCGCGTTTCGCCGAGGACGCGGTGACGTGCACGTTGGCGCCGCCGCTGCGCAACACCGGGTTGGACGCTCGTGATCCGGAGGCGGTGGCGGGGTGGATGGCGGGGTTCGACGGGCCGATCACGGTCGAGCACCGGGATCTGGAGGTCGCGGTGTCGGGTGATGTCGCGTTCGTGCACGGGCTGCAGCGGCTGGCGGCGGTGCCGGTCGGGTATCCCGAGGGCTTCTCGATGTGGACGCGGGTGACCGTGGGGCTGCGGAGGCGGGAGGGGCGGTGGCTGGTCACGCACGAGCACCAGTCGGTGCCGTTCCACATGGACGGGTCGTTCCTGGCGGCGACCGATCTGGTGCCCTGAGCTGGAAATGTGCCGGGGCCCGGACCGTGCAGGGGTGCGGTCCGGGCCCCGGTCTTCCTCGTGGCGGGTCCTACTTGACGTTCACCGCGGCCCAGGCCCGGTTGACTGCCGCGTACTCCGGCGACGAGGTGCCGTAGAGGTCGGCCGCGGCGGCGAGGGTGCCGGTGCGGGCGGCGGCGTACTTGGTGCTGGAGGTGAACTTGGTGGTCAGCGCGCGGTACCAGATCTTCTCGGCCTTGGCGCGGCCGATGCCGGTGACGGGCTGGTTGTCGTAGGTGGGGGAGTCGTAGGTGACGCCGTTGATGGTCTTCTGGCCGCTGCCCTCGGACAGCAGGTAGAAGAAGTGGTTGGCGATGCCCGACGAGTAGTGCACGTCGACGCTGCCCGCGGTGGACGACCAGTAGTCGAGGCTGCGGCCGTCCTTGGAGGGCTTGTCCATGTAGCGCAACGGCTTGCCGTCACCGCGGATGTTGATCTTCTCGCCGATCAGGTAGTCGCCGACGTCGCTGCTGTTGGCGGCGTAGAACTCCGTGGTGGTGCCGAAGATGTCGCTGGTGGCCTCGTTGAGGCCGCCGGACTCACCGGAGTAGACCAGGCCCGCGGTCGCGGAGGTGACGCCGTGCGACATCTCGTGCGCCGCGACGTCGAGGGAGGTCAGCGGGTTGCGGTTGTTCGCGCCGTCGCCGTAGGTCATGCAGAAGCACGAGTCGTTCCAGAAGGCGTTGCTGTAGTTGCTGCCGTAGTGGACCTTGCTCAGCGCGCCCACGCCGTTGTTCTTGATGCCGTTGCGGCCGTGGACGTTCTTGTAGTAGTCCCAGGTCTTGGCCGCGCCGTAGGCGGCGTCGACGCCGGCGGTCGCGGGGTCGGTGTAGGTGCCGTTGCCCCACTTGTTGTCGGCGTCGGTGAACAACGTGCCGGTGCCGGTGCCGGAGCCGTTGCTGAGGTTGTTGACCGCCTGGTTGCCGCGCGCCGGGTCCTTGAGCTGGTAGGTGCTGCCCGACTGGGTGGTGTTGAGGGCGACCGTGCCGCTGAAGGTGGACTGGCCGGTGCCCTCGGCGACGTGGATGTCGTCGTAGGACAGCAGCTTCTCGCCGGTCTTGGCGTCGGTGAACGTGTGCAGCTCGCTGGGCGTCTGGTCTTCGCCGACGCTGTGCTCGACGGTCTCCCAGGCGAGCACCGGGGCGTGGTCGAACGCGAACACCACGAGCGTGGCGCCGGAGCGGGCCGCGACGGGCGTGGAGGTGTCGAGGCCGGCGAGGGAGGCCCCGGACGCCTTCGTGACGCCGGTGACCTGGCCGGCCTTCTGGGTGACGACCACGTCGCCGCCGAAGACCTTCAGGCCGTTGAGGGTGCGGTCGAACCGCAGGTGGTTGGTGCCGTCGGCGTCGCGTAGGACGTCCTTCGGCACGAGCCGCTCGCCCCCGGCCAGGCCGAGGGCGGTGGAGATCGTCCCCGCCGGGTCGGCCGCGTTGGCCGTGAACGTGCCCGTGGCGGCCAGTGCCGCCGCGGACATCAGGGCAGTCGTGATGCCCAGGGTCTTGCGCTTCATGAACGCTCCTTGTTCCGGTGCAGGGAGTGATCGCCCGGCGTTGCAGGGGTGCCGGATCGATCACCGTGGAACAGCCCGACCTTCGTCTCGATGACCGGGCGTGGTGATCGTATTGCTCTCAGTGCATGCGACCAGCCACTCCCAAAGTGCGAGATAGCTTCATGAATTGAGCTGCGGCGCTGGTCAGGAGACCGTCTTTTGTCCGCATGGTGGAACAAAAGAGCAGCTCAACGACCGTGGAAACGCAGCGGAAACAATCCGTGCCGGCCGTGCCTACGGCGCAGTCCGCTGCTCCGTTTGGTGCAGCCCTACCGGAGGGGATCTTGTTTAGAGTTAACCGGCGGCCCTGAGAGCTGAGTCACAGATTCACAGGCCCAGACGGGTGACGGCGTTGTCCTCGAGCGGGTTCGCGGTGCGGATGTAGCGGTGCACCGTCCGCGGGTTGGTCCACCGGCCCTGCCGCATGATCTCCCGGTCGCTGGCCCCGCCCAGCGCCGCCTGCGTCGCGAACCCCGCCCGCAGCGAGTGCCCGCCGAACAACGCCGGATCCAGCCCCGCCCGCAGCGCGTACCGCTTCACCAGCTCCGCCACCGCACGCCCCGACATCGCCTTCTCGCCGATGCCGCCGTGCCGGTTGACCACCGGGAACACCGCGCCCGTCCGGCTCGTGCCCTCGTAGCCGTGGCAGCGGTGCGGACCGGTCTCCTCGATCTCCCTGCCGTCCAGCACATCCGCCCAGTCCGCGAACGCGCACACCGGACACGTCGGCCGCCGGCCCCCGCGCGGCAACACCACCGACTGCTGATGCCTGCCCGTCTGGTCCGTCTTCGTCGTCCCCAGCCGCACCAGCAGCAACGGCTCGTGCGTGCGCGGATCCACCTCCACGCTCACGTCCTCGAACGTGATGGCCGCGAGCTCGCTCCTGCGCAGCGCACCGGCGAACCCCACCAGCAGCAACAGCGCGTCCCGAACCCGCGCCGGCCCCTGCGGCGGGCGTTCCCGCAGCAGCGCCTCCAGGGTGTCGAGCAGCACCGGCCGTTTGCGCCTCGGCTGCGACCTGCGGCTGCGCCGGATGCCCCGCAACGTCAGCCGCACGACGTCACTGCGCGTCGGGCTCGGCAACCCGTTCGCCGCGTGCACCGCCGAGATCGCCGCCGACTTGCGCTCCAGCGTCGAGGCCCCGAACGCCGGCGACCCGTCCGGTTTCACCGTGTCCGCCGCGGCCGCCAGGTACACCGCCACGTCGAGCGGATCCGCCGGCAGCGCCTGCCTGCCCTCCGCCTGACACCACCCGGCCCACGCGATCCAGTCCGACCGGTACGCGCGCACCGTGTTCGGCGACTGCGCACTGCGCAGGTAGTTGCTCAGCGACGCCGCCTGCTCGTCGTCGAACCGCTCGCGCACCCTCGCGAGCGCCTCGACGTCGATCAGCACCGAGTGCGACACCCGGACCAGCGCGTGCTGAACGGGTTCGGGCAGGCTCACACCCGCGATGGTAGCCCTCTGATCAACTCCGCCACCTCGCCCGGCGCGAGCTCCAGCGCGCTGATCCCCACGCTCACCTCGAAACTGCACCGCCGCGGGTCCGGATTGGACCGCGCGTACAGGAAGAGCTTGATCCCGGTCTCCTCCGCCAGGTTCCGCGCCGCCCGCTGCGCCTGTTCGGGTGGCATCGGCAGATGGACGTGGAACAGGGGAGTGGCCGGCACCTCCGGCGTGGTGTGCGCGAACCCGTCGTCGTTGATCGCCTTCGCCAGCGCCCGCGCGTGCGCCTTGAACTCCGTCATGCGCGGCAGGTTCTCGTCCATGCCCATCAACGCGATCGCCGCCAACGGCCACGCGTCCACGATCGCCCCGCCCAGCCTCCGCCGCCACACCTCCGCGTGCCCGATCGTGCCGGCGTCACCGGCGAGCACGGCGCCCCGCACCCCTTCGAGTCCTTTGTAGAGCGACACGTACACCGTGTCGAACAGGCCCGCGATCTCCGCGAGCGCGGCGTCGAAACCGGTCTGCGCCTCCCAGATCCGCGCCCCGTCGCAGTGTGCCGCCGCCCCCTGGCCCCTGATCCACTCTCGGTCTGCAGCCGCAGGTCGTCGAACGCGGGCAGGCGGCCGCCGATGTCGCGTTGCGGCAGCTCGAACACCACCGCCGCCAACGGCTCGTTGACGGTCTTGAGGTCGTCGAGGCCCATCAGCCCGTTGCGGTCACCCACCGGGTGGAACCGCAGCCCGTGCACCGCGCTGTACCCCTGGTTCTCCCACACGTGCAGATGCGACTGCGGATGCCCGGCGAACGCGTACCGCCCCGTCCGCTCGGCGTGCACGCGCAACGCCGCCTGCTGCGCCATCGTCCCCGACGGGAAGAACAAGGCCTTCTGCTTGCCCAGCAGGCCCGCGACCCGTTCCTCCAGCTCCCGCACCGGCCCGTCGGCCGTCATGTCCGGTGTGACCCACCCCGCGAGGCGGCGCAGCACCTCGTGCGGCGACCGGCGCGGACCGGAGTGGTTCGACAGCGAGCGGCGGATCTCCATGCCCACGAGGCTAATTATCACCAGTATCTTGCAATAGTGCTGTTCGCGTGATCAGGCGGCTGCGCTCAGTCGCGCGTCCAGCTCCTCCTCGTCCGCCACGAACCACAACTGCCTGCCCTGGTTCGACTCGTGGACGAAGTCCCGCAACGCCGTGCTCGCCGCCACGTGCTCGGCGATGTCGCCCACCACCACGACCCGGAACCCGTACTGCTGCAGCTTCTGCACCACCGCGCCCGCCACCCGCGTGCGCAACCGGAAGAAGTCCGGCGTCAACCGCGCCACCGGCAACACCAGCCACTGCACGTCCTGACCCCACAACGTGGCCATCAGGTCCACAGCGGACCGCTCGTCACCGATCGGCGGTCCGTCGGGCGCGCACATCAGGACCGTCGCGCCGTGGCGCGTCTGCACAACATCAGGCATGGGCACGGAACCTAGCCGTGCGGCGCGGCCGCTGTCGCGGCGAATACCGTTCGGATCCGCTCACCCGGTTGTAGCGCGGTGATCTCCGGCGGCGATTGACCGGTCATGAACGAACGGGGCCTGCCCGAACGGCGACAGGCCAAAGGACTGGTCGCGGCCGGGCTGGTCCTGGCACTGGTGTGGAGTTCCGCGGTCTTCGGCTGGGTCGCCTGGGACGCGGTGGGCACCTGGGTCCAGGCACGGGCCACCGAGGTGGCGCTGCTCGCCGTCTCGGTGTTCCTGCTTTGCGGTGGCCTGTGGACCTACGTCACCAGACAACCGCGCGCGGCCCGTCCTCCGGCGCTGAGCTGGCCGGTCGTCGCGGTCGCCGCGCTCGTCATCACCGCGGTCGGCTGGGGCGCGACCAGCTGGCTGCTCGCCGAGGCGGCCAAGGCGAAAGACCCCTCCGCGGCGAAGATCGAGGCGATCAAGACCGGCCTCGGCATCGGCGCGGGCACCGGCGGTCTCTTCGCGCTGCTGCTCGCCGTCCGCAGACAGTGGCACCAGGAACTGACCGCCTCGGACACGGCCTTCGACGCCACCGAACGCCGCGTGACCGAGCTCTACACCAAAGCGGTCGAACAGCTCGGCTCCGGCCACGCCGCGGTCCGGCTCGGCGGCCTGTACGCGCTGGGCCGGCTCGCCCAGAACACCCCAGAACAGCGGCAGACCATCGTCAACGTGCTCTGCGCCTACCTGCGCATGCCGTATGACCCCGCAGCCCCCGCGCCCGCTGCCGACACCGACCAGCAGTCCCGCGACCGCCACCGCGACCTCGTCCAGGAACGCGAGGTCCGCCAGACCGCGCAACGCATCCTCACCGACCACCTCAACCCCGGCACCGACGCGTTCTGGGGCGAATCCATCGACCTGGACCTCGCCGGCGCGACGTTGCTCGACTTCGACATGCAGCACTGCCACGTGCACGACGCCCGGTTCACCAACGCCGTCTTCCACGGCCACGCCCAGTTCGGGAACACGACCTTCCACGGCGCAGCCTCGTTCTCGGGCGCGGCGTTCACCGACGCCACCTGGTTCGACAGCACCACCTTCCACGGCGTCGCCCAGTTCGGCGACGCGGCCTTCCACGACACGGTCCTGTTCGCCAACGCGACGTTCCACGACACCGCCCAGTTCGCACGGGCGGCCTTCAAGGCCAGCGCACTGTTCGGCAAGGCCAGATTCCGCGCCGTCACGGTCTTCGAAGGCGCCGTCTTCGACGACATCGTCTGGTTCGACAAGGCCACCTTCGCCGGTACCGCGTTCTCCCAAGCCACCTTTCGCGGCGTCGCCAGGTTCCCCGAAGCGCGTTTCGACGGCACAGCCCTGTTCGACCACGTGACCTTCGAGACGGTGGCACTGTTCGACAAAGCCGGCTTCGGTGACCGAACCTCCTTCGACGCCGCGGTCTTCCACAACACCGCTTCATTCGCCGGCGCCACCCGCGGACTTCTGGCCTTCCAGCCGGCACAGCTTCGGCAACCGGAAACCGGCGTATCGTGAGCCGGTCGGGCCGACCAGGGCGCGGAGGTGTGCATGACCGAACCTGACTACCTCCGCCTACGGCTGAACATCGAGCCCGCCGGCGACGGTGACGCGGACGAAGCCGAGCAACTCGCTCGCCGCCTGCGCGCCGAACTGTCCGGGCTCAACCTGGACCTGCTCACCACGCTCTCGGCGAGTGAGCTGTCGCCCGCACCCCAGCAGGGCACCTCGTCGACGATCCCGTTCGTCGACTACATCGTCCAGCTCCCGACCGGCATGCTCTCGCCTGTCTTCACCCTGATCCGTTGGTGGCTCGGGCGCGGCAAGGCGAACCGGCGGATCCAGGTGACCATCGGCAGCGACAGCATCGAGCTGACCGGTGTCACCGAGGCCGAGCAACAGCAGTTGATCGACGAGTTCCTGCGGCGGCATTCCGCCGGCTGAGAACAGGCTCCGCGCATTGCTGGTGTTGTGGGCAGGGGCCTGCGGTGTCGCAACAGCCGGAGCGCCGAAGTGCAGCGAAAATCGCGCGCGTCGCGTGCCGCCGCTGGGTAGCGTCGCCGGCCATGCGTGATCTTGCGACGTTGCCCAAAGCCCACCTGCACGTGCACCTGGAGAGCACCGTGCGGGCGGACACGCTGGCCGAGCTCGCGGACCTGCACGGCGTCGACGTGCGGGCGCGGACCGGGAGGTTCGAGGACTTCACCGAGTTCGCCGCGCACAACGGGCTCGTGCGGGACTGCCTGCGGCGAGCCGAGGACTTCAGCCGGATCGCGTACGAGTTCTGCGCCGAGGAAGCAGCGCAGGGGACCCGGTACGCCGAGGTCACGTTCACCGCGGCAGCGCACGGCGAACGGCTCGGAGATCCGGACATGCCGCTCGAAGCGGTGTTGTCCGGGCTCGCCGCAGGACAGGCCGCCCACGGCATCGAATGCCGTGTGATCGTGGACCACCCCCGCAAGCGGTCGGTCGAACGGTTCGAGACGTCACTTCGGCTCGCGGCCGCACACCCGCAGGTCGTGGCGATCGGCATGGCCGGAGCGGAGGACCACCCGCTCACCCCGTTCACCCCCGTGTTCCGGGCCGCCCGCGAAGCCGGGATCGGGCTCGTGCACCACGCCGGAGAGTGCTGCGGCGCCTCCAGCGTGCGCGAAGCCGTCACCGTGGGGCTCGCCGACCGGATCGGCCACGGGTTCCGCGCGCTCGAAGACCCCGAGGTCGTCGCACTGCTGCGCGACCGCGCCGTTCCGCTCGAAGTGTGTCCCTCGTCCAACGTCGCACTGGGACTGGTCGAGTCCATCTCCTCTCATCCGCTGCCACTGCTCATCGACGCCGGGCTGACCGTCACCCTCAGCACCGACATCCCCTCGTCCACCGGCGCCACGCTCACCGGCGAGTACCGGCTGCTGCGCGACGAGCTCGGCTTCGACGACGACACCATCGCCACGATCGCGACGAACGCCGCCGACGCCTCCTTCGCGCCCGAGGACACGAAAGCCCAGCTGCGTCAGGACATCGCCACCTGGCGCGCCGGCTCGTAACACACCAGACCGTGCCGCGCCGCCAGCAACCCCACCAGCTCCACCACCTGCTGCCGGCCCGGCCACACCACGTGCACGATCACCGCGTCCACCCCCACCGTCAGCGCCTCGTTCCACGACACCGGCGACGACGGATCGGGCGAGGTCTGCCGCAGCTCCCGCACGAACGCCGCCACCGCCGCGTCGAACGCGCCCAACGGCGAAGCACGCAGCTCCGCGTAACGCGCCGCCGCCTCCGCCGAGGACGCCGGACCGGGAGCCCGCCACACCACCACATCCACCGGCACGTCCATCACGCCACCTTCCCGAACAACGCACCCAGCCGCGGCACCCGCGCCGAGATCTCCACCGGATCCGCGAAGTCCCACCTCCGCCCCGCGGGCTCCGGCGACACCAGCACCCGCAGACCACGCGCCTGAAGCTCCGACTCGAGATCACCGTCGAACGCCTCGGCCGCCACGTAGTCGAGCCCCTCCCACGCCGGCCACTCGTCATCGGCCCACGCGTGCACGCCACCACGCGACGCCAGCACCCGCACGTGCGGCAGCTCCGCCAACGCGTCCGGAGACTCGGCCACCGACTCGAACACCGCCCGCCCCCGACCCACCAGCCACGCCTGGAAGTAGAAGAACCCGTCGTCGCCGCACAGACCGCCGCAGATCACCTCGGCCGCCTGCCAGTGCGCCCACGTGTCCACCCGCCGCCGCACCTCGTCCAGCCGCAGCGCGAACTCCACCGCCTCCTGCGACGAAGCCAGCGCGGCGGCCAGCCACTCCAGCCGCCGGTCCTGGTCGGAGGTCTCCGCAGCCGACCTCTCGACCAGCGCCCAGAACGCGTTCAGGTCCATGCCCAGCACGCTAGCGAGAGGGTCTGACAATTTTCGGTGCCCACCCGTCGTGCCTGGTCAGGAGGCCTCTGCCGGCACCGCGAGGTGTGTGGGTGTTCGCGCCGGCACGGGACGCGAGCGGGCGTTCTCCGCCGAGGAGGCGTCGGGCATGACCGCCCGACGCCTCGTTCGAGCCGCCGGCGGGCGCCGGTTCCAGGCAACGTGAGATGTGCGCACCGAACGCGAGCGAATGTCCCGCACGCCACCCGGGTGACCACCCGTGGGCCGCGTACCAGCCGCCCCGGCACGTGCACGAGCGTCCGAACCAAAGCCGCGCGACCACCGGCGCGCCTGCTCACGCCGCCGGCAGGCACCGAACCCAACGCGCAGACGGCCCCCGCGGCAGTGCCGAGCGCGGCACGGGCGGTTATTGGCGCGAACGAGCCGGGGTGGTCTGACTATCCTTGAGGCCAAATGGACACCCCGCTCGCTGAACTGCACAAACGCCTGCCCGAGCTCATGCCGCGTGATCAACGCCGGCTCGCCAGGCGCCTCGACGGCGTTGGCAAGGTCAAGGACCCGCTCGCCCGCAAGAAGATCACCGAGGAGATCGCCGCCCAGATCGACGAGGCCGCGCTCAAGGTCGCGCTGCGCAGGGAGTCCGTTCCCAAGATCAGCTACCCGGAAGAACTGCCGGTCAGCCAGCGCAAGGACGACATCAAAGAGCTGATCGCGAACCACCAGGTCGTGATCGTCGCCGGCGAGACGGGCTCCGGCAAGACCACCCAGCTGCCCAAGATCTGCCTGGAGCTCGGCCGCGGCGTCATCGGCCAGATCGGCCACACCCAGCCGCGCCGCATCGCCGCCCGCACCGTCGCCGAACGCGTCGCGGAGGAGCTGAACACCAAGCTCGGCGACACCGTCGGCTACAAGGTCCGGTTCACCGACCAGTCCGGTGACGACACCCTCGTCAAGCTCATGACCGACGGCATCCTGCTCGCCGAGATCCAGACCGACCGGACGCTGAGCCGCTACGACACGATCATCATCGACGAGGCCCACGAACGCAGCCTCAACGTCGACTTCCTGCTCGGCTACCTCAAGCAGCTGCTGCCGCGCCGGCCCGACCTCAAGATCGTGATCACCTCCGCCACGATCGACCCGCAGCGCTTCAGCGCCCACTTCGGCGACGCGCCGATCATCGAGGTCTCCGGCCGCACCTACCCCGTCGAGACCCGCTACCGGCCGCTCGACGAGGAGGACGACCAGACCCAGGGCATCATCAACGCCGTCCACGAGCTGCAGGCCGAAGGTCCCGGCGACGTCCTCGTCTTCCTGTCCGGCGAACGCGAGATCCGCGACACCGCCGACGCCCTCAAGGCCGAGGACCTGAAGAACACCGAGATCCTCCCGCTGTACGCGAGGCTCTCCGTCGGCGAACAGCACCGCGTCTTCCAGCGTCACAGCGGCCGCCGCATCGTGCTGGCCACCAACGTCGCCGAGACCAGCCTCACCGTGCCGGGCATCAAGTACGTCATCGACCCCGGCAACGCCCGCATCTCCCGCTACAGCCACCGCCTCAAGGTCCAGCGCCTGCCGATCGAACCGATCAGCCAGGCGTCGGCCAACCAGCGCAAGGGCCGCTGCGGCCGCGTCAGCGAAGGCATCTGCATCCGCCTGTACTCCGAAGAGGACTTCGAGGCACGCCCGGAGTTCACCGACGCGGAGATCCTGCGCACCAACCTCGCCAGCGTCATCCTGCAGATGACCGCCATCGGCCTGGGCGACGTCGCGAAGTTCCCGTTCATCGACCCGCCGGACTCGCGCAACATCAACGACGGCATCGGTCTGCTGCAGGAGCTCGGCGCCATCAACGCCGCCGAGAAGAAGCTCACCCCGACCGGCCGCAAGCTCGCCCAGCTGCCCGTCGACCCGCGCCTGGGCCGCATGGTGCTCGAAGCCGACACGACCGGCTGCCTCAAAGAGGTCATGATCATCGCCGCGGCGCTGTCCATCCAGGACCCCCGCGAACGCCCGGCCGACCAGCAGGAGGCCGCCACCCAGCAGCACGCGAGGTTCGTCGACAAAGAATCCGACTTCGTCACGTTCCTCAACCTCTGGGAGTACCTCAAGCAACAGCAGAAGGCGCTGTCGGGCAACCAGTTCCGCAAGCTGTGCAAGAACGAGTTCCTCAACTACCTGCGCGTGCGCGAGTGGCAGGACATCTACCTGCAGCTGCGCCAGGTCGCCAAGCAGCTCGGCATGCACCTGGCCGACCAGCCCGGCGACCCCCGCAACATCCACATCGCCCTGCTGTCCGGCCTGCTCAGCCACATCGGCGTCAAGGACGTGCTCAAGAAGCAGGCCCCCGGCGAGAAACGCCGTCCCATGACGGAGTTCCTCGGCGCCCGCAACGCCAAGTTCGCGATCTTTCCCGGCTCCGCGCTGGCCAAGAAACCACCGCAATGGGTGATGGCCGCCGAGCTGGTCGAGACCAGCCGCCTCTGGGGCCGCATCGTCGCGAAGATCGAACCCGAGTGGGCAGAACGCCTCGGTGAGCACGTGGTCAAGCGCCAGTACTCCGAACCGCACTGGGAGGCCAAGCGCGGCAGCGTCGTCGCCCTGGAGAAGGTCACGCTCTACGGCGTCCCGATCGTCGCCGGCCGCAAGGTCAGCTACGGCCGCATCGACCCCGAGCTGTCGCGTGAGCTGTTCATCCGCCACGCGCTGGTGCAGGGCGAGTGGACCACCCACCACAAGTTCTTCCACACCAACCGCGCGCTGCTCGACGAGGTCGGGGAACTGGAGAACCGGGCGCGCCGCCGCGACATCGTCGTGGACGAGGAGACCCTGTTCGAGTTCTACGACCAGCGCGTCGCGCCCGAGGTCGTCTCCGCACGCCACTTCGACTCCTGGTGGAAGAAGCAGAAGGACAAGAACCTGCTCACCTTCACCAGGGACATGCTGGTCAACGACCGCGCCGACGTGAGCCCCGAGGCCTATCCCGACCAGTGGCGGCAGGGCGAGCTCACCCTCCCGCTGAGCTACCACTTCGAACCCGGCACCAAGAACGACGGCATCACCGTCCAGCTCCCGCTGCCCGCCCTGACCACGCTCGACGACGACGCGTTCTCCTGGCAGATCCCCGGTCTGCGCCACGAGCTCGTCGTCGCCCTGATCCGGTCACTGCCCAAGCAGCTGCGCCGCAACTTCGTGCCCGTCCCCGACGTCGCCACCGCCGTGCTCGCCCGGGTCAAGCCCGAGGAGACCAGCCTGCTGGCCGGGATCGAACGCGAGCTCAAAGCACTCACCGGCGTCACCGTGCACCGCGACGACTGGCAGTTCGACGCCGTCCCCGACCACCTCAAGCTCACCTTCCAGGTCGTCGACGAGCAGAACCGCACCCTCGCCGAGGGCAAGGACATCGCCGCGCTGAAGGAGAAGCTGCGCGACGAGGTCCGCGAGTCGCTCAGCCAGGCCGCCGGCCACCTCGAACGCACCGGCCTCACCACCTGGGACTTCGACACCCTGCCGCGCACCATCGAGCAACGGCAGTCCGGCATCACCGTCACCGCCTACCCGTCGCTGGTCGACCAGAGCTCGGCCGTCGCGATCAAGGTCCTCGACACCCCCGGCCGCCAGGCCTACGCCCACCGCCGCGGCGTGCGCAGGCTGCTGCTGATGAACATCAACTCACCCGTCAAGCACCTGCAACGCCACCTCGACAACGCCGCCAAGCTCGCGCTGACCCGCAACCCCCACGGCGGCGTCGCGGCGCTGCTGTCGGACTGCATCATGGCCGCCGTCGACCGGCTGATGGGCGAACCCGCCTGGGACGCCAAGACCTACGCCGCCCAGCTGAAGCGGGTCCAGGCCGCGCTCAACGACACCACCTGGGTCGTCGTCCAAGAGGTCCGCAAAGTCCTCGAAGCCGCCCACGAGGCCGAACTGAAGCTCACCGGCCTCAAGGGCGCGCCGGACTCCGCCGCCGACATCCGCGCCCACCTCAACTCGCTGGTGTACAAGGGGTTCGTCACCCACACCGGGTACGACCGGCTGCCCGACCTGGTCCGCTACCTCAAGGGCATCTCCCGGCGCATCGAGAAGCTGCCCGAGAACCCGCGCCGCGACCTCGAATGGACCGACAAGGTCCACCAGGTCCACGCCGAGTACCGCGAACTGCGCGCGCAGACCCCGGCCGACGAGCCCGCGCCCGAGCTCGACGAGATCCGCTGGATGATCGAGGAGCTGCGGCTGTCGTACTTCGCCCAGACCATCGGGACGCGGTACACGGTCAGCGACAAGCGCATCTACAAAGCACTCGACGCCGTGCCGCTGTGAGCCGCTACCGTGGAGCATGAGGTTCTCGGGGGATTCCACGTGGCTGATCAGAAGCGGTGACGGCGGCACGTTCCCGCTGTTCGTGCGGGAGGCGCTCGGCATCAGCACCCCGACCGCCGACGCCATCCCGCGCCTGGTGCCGCCGGTGCCGCGGCTGACCGATCTCCTGTACCCGCCGGAGCTCGTCGAGGACTGGGACCGGTGGTGGCGCGGGTGCACCTCGTCCGGGTCCAGCCG
>NZ_JBSGBE010000030.1:0-101910 GCF_053601075.1 Lentzea sp. NPDC004789
GAGCTGGGCGCTCCCGACATCGGCGTCGACGCGAGCAAGACGACCAAGGGACCGGACGGTCTCAGGGGTCTGCCGGGTTCGTTTGGGCGCCGACCTCGCGATCGGCGCCCACCTCGGTCCACCCCTGGACGCGGGCGATTTCGTGCCCTGGCTCTGAGCAGGTTGCCGGAAGTCCTGTCCTCGCGGGCTCGGCGTCCGGCCAGGTGCTCAGATGCTGCGCTGCCACGCGATGACCGCCGCGTGGTAGCCGTCGGAGTCGGGTGCGAAGTTGAAGCAGTGCCCGTAGTCGGTCAGGACGAACGCGTCGATCCGCGGTGCCTGTGCGTAGAACGGCCTCTCGGAGGCGACCAGTGCGTCGGCCGACGAGCAGTCCGAGCCGAGCGGCGGGTTGCCGCAGAAGTAGTCCGCCGTCGTCTGGACGCTCATGACCGGCGCGGTGATGGCGCGGCTGGCCGGGATGACGAGGTTCACCATCAGCGGTGTCGTCACGAGCTCGGCCGTCGCGAAGACGTCCTTTGTGGACTCGTCGTAGTCGATCACCGTGGAGTTCAGCGGACCGGGCTTGTGGAAGCTGGCGTAGCGGGATCCCGGCACCGTCGTCAGGTAGCCGGGGTCCAGGCCGAGCCGGCCCAGCCGCGGGTCGAGCGTGACCGGGATCGAGCTGGCGAACGCGGGCAACGCCTTGACGTAGTCCCACTGGTTGGTCATGCCGGTGATCAGCACCCCGTCGACGTCGTGGTACGTGGCCGCCTCGACGATCGTGACCACCGAGCCGAGCGAGTGACCGCCGATGAGCACCTTCTGGAACTGCGCGCGCATCCGCTGAACCACCTGGTGCACCGCCTCGGCCTGGCTCGGGACGGTGACCAGCAGGCTGAGCGGTTTGCTGCTCCTGCCGGTGCCGATGCGGTCCACCGCCATGGTGGCGACGCCTGCGTGGTTCATCGCCAGCCGGACCGAGCGGACGTCCGGCTGGACCGGGATGTCCCAGTACGCGCTGGTGTACGTGGCACCGGGCACGAGGACCTGAACCGTAGTCGCGCCTTCTGGAACGCACAGCTTGCCGTACATGGTCTGCTGGACGAGGCCGAAGCTCACGGGCGTGTACACGTCCTGGCAGCTGACCTCGGCTGCGTTCGCCTGGACCGGAGCGGTACCGAGCAATGCGAGCACGACGACGGCACAGAGCCGACGGAGACGCATGGGGGAACAACCTCCAACTAGCGGGGAACGGCCTTCATCAGCAGGCCGACGGGGTAGGCGGCGTTGGTGAACTTGGTGTGCACCGGCTGGTCGGGGACCATCCGGTAACGGGTGCAGACGGTCGCCACGGCGATGACGATCTCGGTCAGGGCGAAGTGGTTGCCGATGCACTGGTGGATGCCGCCGCCGAACGCGACGAACGCACCCTTGGGCAGTTGCCGGGCGCGTTCTGGTGTCCAGCGGTCCGGGTCGAAGCGTTCGGGATCGGGGAAGTGTTCCGGGTTGTGGTGCATCGCGTGCGGGCTGATGATCAGCTCGGTGCCCGGCGCCAGCCGGACGCCGCCCAGATCCACCTCTTCCACGACGCGGCGCATGAGGAGCCAGAGCGGGTACTTGCGCAGCACCTCGTTGGCGACCTGACCGACGTAGGTCAGCTTCGGCACGTCGTCGAACGTCACCGGGCGCCCGGCCAGCACCTCGTCGAGCTCGGCGAGCACGCGCCGCTCGACCTCCGGGTTGGCGGCGATCTCGTGGAAGATCCACGCCAACGCCAGCGCGGTGGTCTCGATGCCAGCCGACAACAACGTGATGACCTCGTCGAAGACCTGCTGGTCGGTCATCGGCTCGCCGGCCTCGTCCCTGGCCAGCATCAGCATCGACAGCAGGTCGCCGTGATCGGTGCCGTCGGTCCGCCAGCTCGCGATGACCTCCTGCACGATCGCGCGCATCCGGGCGATGGCGGCGTCGAACTCGCGGTTGGCCGGGATGGGCAGCTTCTCGACGAACGCTGGTGAGAGCGCGCGCACCATGCCGTTCTTGATGATCACGAAGATCGACCGGCGGGCCTCGTCGACCGCGCGCTCGCCGATCTCGGTCGAGAACAGCGCCTTGCCGACGATCGTGACGGCGAGGCCCTGCATGTCCTCTTCGACCTGCCGCACCTCACCCGGCTGCCAGCCCTCGACGAGCTCCCGCGTCGCCTGGATCATGACGTCCGCGTATCCGGCGATCCGGTCGCGGTGGAACGCCGGCTGCATCATCCGGCGCTGGCGCAGGTGGAAGGGACCGTTCGACATCACCAGCCCGTTGCCGATGAACGGGCGGAACTTGTCGAACATCCTTCCTTTGTGGAACTTCGGCGCGTCGGTGACGAGCACCTGATGCATCAGTTGCGGGCTGGCCACGAACAGGGACCGCATCGGGCCGAGGTAGATTTCGACGAGATCGCCCTGACCTCGTAAATTCGCGGTGAACTCGAATCTTTTCCGCAACAACGGCAGAGTGTGCCCGAGAAATGGCAGCCTGCCGGGTGCCACCGGGACGGACATCATCGCTCCTCGCGACGTGGAAAGAGAGGGTCAACCATAGGAGTCATTCGGCGGAGAGTGACAGTGCCCGAACGGGTGGCGTGCGTTCACGCCCGCGGGCTAGCTGTGTCCGCTTCATGCCTGCTTAAGCTTGTGCGTCCGCAACCTGAAGAGGTGGTCGCCATGGTCGACGAACGGAACTGGGTTCCACAGAGCGTTGACATCTCCGTACCGAGCGCGGCGAGGCTGTACGACTACATGCTCGGGGGCGCGCACAACTTCGCGGTGGATCGCCAGATGGGCGACAAGATGGAGGCCGTGATGCCGCACGCGCGCAGTGCGGCCAGGGTCAACAGGGCGTTCCTCGGCCGCGCGGTGCGGTTCATGGTCGAGCAGGGGGTGCGCCAGTTCCTGGACATCGGCTCGGGCATCCCCACCGTGGCCAACGTGCACGAGGTCGCGCAGGAGGAGGCCCCCGAGTGCCGGGTCGTGTACGTCGACCGCGATCCGGTGGCCGTGGCGCACAGCGAGCTCATCCTCGCGGGCAACGACCGCGTCCGCGTGCTGCAGGCCGACCTGCGGGACCCGGACAGCATCCTGAACAGCCCCGAGGTGCAGCTGCTGGACTTCGATCAGCCGATCGGGCTGTTGATGCTGCTCATGCTGCACTGGGTGCCGACGGAGGCGGATCCGTGGGGGCTGCTCAAGCACTACCGCGAGGCGTTGTCCAGCGGCAGCTACCTGGCCATCACGCACTTCGCCGACGACCACGACTACGAGGGCGTCAAGATCGCGGCCGAACGGATGAACAAGGCGGGCGGTGACCAGGTCGTGGAGCGCAGCCGGGACGAGATCGCCGCGTTCTTCGGTGATTTCGAGCTGGTCGAACCGGGACTGGTCACATTCGCCGAATGGCGGACCTCCGGGCCCGGGGACATCTCCAGTGATCCGGCGATCAACCGACTTGCGTACGCTGGGATCGGACGCAAGCCATAGGAAATCTCGATCGAGCGACACTGATTCACACTGTCGGTCGAGAAGAGACCGACAGTGCGTGGGTAAGATGCCGTGCATCTGAGCCCATTGCGAGGCAACCCGGAATGTCGCACCCGAGTCGAATACCAGACGTCACGCCTTCGCCTCAGGACACCGCCAGGGCGCGGCTGACACTTGCGCGGAAATGGGCATATCGGCTGCTCAGCACGGTCTCGATTCCGATGGGCCAAGACGCACTCGAAGCCGAACTGAGCACCCGGCTGGACGTTCTGTGCGCGCTGGTGCACGAAGAGGCGTTCGACACGCCCGCTGCCGAGCAGCTCGGCGCTGACCTGTCGAAACTGGGGTATCTGGGGCACATCGGGCTGGGACTGACCGCGGAGGTGCTCAGCAAGGGCCTGCACGCGCTGCCGGAGTTCCGGCCGGTCGAGCGCTACGCGGAACGCATCTCGCGCCTCATCGGCGCACTCGGGTCCGGCTTCACCGCCGCCAACACCGAGTCCGTGCTGGCGCAGCAGGAAAGCCTGCAGAGGTCGTTGCTGAAGGCCGTGCGCGACGCCAACTGGAACCTCAAGGAGAGCGAGGCCCGGTTCAACGAGGTCGTCACGTCGTCCAGCAACGGCGTGCTGATCGTCGGTCTCGACGGACGGTTGCTCAAGGTGAACGCCGCGGTCGGTGACATCCTCGGGCACACCCCGGACGAGCTCACCGGGGTGGCGCTGCTCGACCTCATCGTGCCCGGCTTCGACGAGATGCTCAGCCAGGCGCTCGACGACCTGGTCAACGGCACCGCGGAGCGGATCAGGCAGTCGCAGCGGATGCTGCGCAAGGACGGTGACGCGGCGCGGTTGTCGCTGACGGCGTCGTTGCTGCGCGGTGCGGACGACGAGCCCAGCCACTTCGTCGTGGTGGTGGAGGACGGCACCGAGCTGGAGCTGCTGCAGAGCGAGCTCAAGCGGCAGGCGCTGCACGACGTGCTGACCGGGCTGCCGAACCGGCAGTTCTTCACCACGCAGCTGGAAACCGCGCTGCGCAAGGCCGATTCCGCGTACGGCGTGACGGTCTTCCACCTCGACGTCGACGCGTTCGGCATGGTGTCCAACAGCTTCGGCGGCCGGGTCGCGGAGCGGTTGCTGCAGCACGTGGCGCAGCGGCTGCAGGCGGTGATGGCGCAGGAGAAGGCCATGATCGCGCGGTTCGACGGCGACGAGTTCGGTGTCCTCGTGGAGAACACGGCCACCACCCCGGACGTCGGCGCGATCATGAAGGCCATCAACGACGACCTGCTCGAACCGACCTATGTGGACGGTCACGGGCTGGCCGTGTCGATGAGCGCGGGCGTGGTGCACCGTCCTGCCGCGGACGCCGAACCGGTCGACCTGCTGCGCGCGGCCGACACGGCCCTGCGCAAGGCGAAGGTGCGCAGGCGCGGTCAGTGGGAGGTGTTCCACCCCGGCCAGGACGCCCTCGACCGCCGTGACCACGCGGTGGCCGTGACGATGCCCGGCGCGTGGGAGAACGGCGAGATCACCGTGCGGTACCGGCCGATCGTTCGGTTGGCCGACGGTGACGTCAGCGCGGTGGAAGCGGCGTTGCACTGGGAGCGGCCGGATGCCGAGGCGCTGGACCACGACCGGTGCGCGGAACTCGCCGAGGCGACCGGGTTGATCCTGCCGCTCGGCGAGTGGCTGCTGCGGGTCGCGGGCGGGCAGTCGGCGTGGTGGCGGCAGCGCGGGCAGCTCGACCGGTCGCTGGTCGTGCGGCTCACCGCGCACCAGTCGTCCGACGCGGACCTGGTCTCGCGCGTGGTGCGGGTGCTGGAGGAGACGGGGCTGGAGGCCCATCGGCTGGCGGTCAGCATGCCCGCCGACGTGCTGCTGCTGACGGACGCGGCCGACAACCTGTCCGTGCTCGCCGGTCTGGGCGTCCACGTGGGGCTCGACGACTTCGGCCTCGGACCGCTCGATCCCGCGACGGTGTCGGACCTGCCGGTGAAGTCCGTGCGGGTGGCGCCTGCCCTGGTCGAGCGCCGATCGCCGTACGTGACGGCGTTGATCCCGCTGGTGCGCGAGTCCGGCGTGACGGTGGCCGTCGACGGGATCGTCAGCGGGGAGCAGGCGCAGTGGTGGCGTGCGGCGGGCGCGGACTTCGCGACCGGCGCCCACTTCGGCACGCCGTTGACACCGGGGGACTTCCTGAAGCGAGTGGAGCCCCGGTGACCGGACGGGGTCGGGGTCACGTCCGGTCACCGGAGGAGACCGCTAGCCGGTGAAGGCCGTCAGGGCCTTGGTGAACTCGTAGGTGCCCTGGCTGATGCCGGAGCACGAGTCGCTCATCGCGCCGCAGTTGCCCTTGTCCCGGTTGACCGCCCAGAACGAGACGCGGGACAGGTGCTTCGAGTTCGCCCAGCTGATGATGTCGCGGAAGTTGGCCGGGGTGACGGTCTCGCCCGTGTCGGTCTTGCCGTTCATCGAGGAGAGGCCGCTGCGCCGGTAGGCCGCGTCGTCGGAGAGGCCGAACGTGGACTTGATGTGGTTCTTCAGGCCGTCGACCGCGCTCTTGGTCTTGGCGGCCATGTCACCGCCGCTGCCGAAGTCGAACGGCATGACCGCGAACGTGTCGATCGGCGCGCCGAGTTCCTTCGATCGGGTGACCAGGCGCTTGCCCCAGCTGTTCGGGCCGGTGGCCTCGGTCGGCATGGTGATGACGACCTTGAGGCCGGCGTTGTTCTGCTTGACGATCTTCAGGGCGCCGAGCACGCGGTCCTGCACGGTGTTGTTCTCGAACTCCTGCGCCTCGATGTCGATGTCGATCGCCTTGAGTCCGTAGGCGTCGATCACCTTCTGGTAGGCGCCCGCGAGAGCGCTGGCGCTGGAGCACTTCTGGCCCAGCTTGTTGCCCGACCAGCCGCCGATCGACGGGACGGCCTCACCGCCGGCCGCGCGGATGTTGCTGATCAGGGTCTTGTCGCTGCCCGTCAGCGAGCGGGTGCCGTCCCACTTGGGGTTGCAGCCGCCGTCGCTGAGGATGAACGCGAGGGTGAACGACTTGATGCCGGTCTGCGACATCACGCTGGTCGCGCTGGGGACGCTGCCCCACTGGTACAGGTAGGGCGCGGCGAGCACGGGGTTCACGGCGGCCTGGGCTTGCGCCGGAAGAAGCATCGCCGTGCACGCGGCAGCGACAGCGCCGACGAGGAACCGCTTCATTCAGTCCTCCAAGACTGCTCGGTCCAGGGCGGCGGAGCTGGCAGTGAGGGGGCTCACAACGTGCTTAAAAATGGACTAGACCACCTCTCTCTGTCAAGAAGGTAGACGAAATCCGCCGGTGCTCCGTCCGGCGGGCGTGACTGATCTTGTCGGTGCAGCGTGGTGAAATCGAGGCGTGGCACTTCCACCCCAGCTGGTCCGCCGGAAGCCGGAGACGCGCCCGCGTCCCCGGTGGGACGCCGCTGCCCAGCGGGTGTTCACGCAGCCCGGCTTCCTGCGGGTGCTCGGCGGTCCCGGGACCGGCAAGACGACGCTGCTGGCCGAGCTGGCCGCGCACGTCGTGCTGGAGGAGGGGGCCTCGCCGGAGAACGTGCTGGTGCTGACGGCGAACCGGCGCGCGTCCGTGGCGTTGCGCGCGCACATCACGCGGCTGCTGACCGGGCGGTTGTCGACGATCCGCGAGCCGCTCGTGCGGACCGTCCACTCCTACGCGTTCGCGGTCCTGCGCAACCAGGCGGTGCTGCTGGGCGAGCCGCCGCCGCGGTTGCTGTCCGGTCCCGACCAGGACGCGATGGTGCGCGAGCTGCTCGCCGGTGACGTCGAGCTGGGTGCGCTGCGGTGGCCCGAGCGGTTGCGGCCCGCGCTGGAGCTGCCCGGCTTCGCGCACGAGCTGCGGGACCTGCTGCTGCGGGCGGCCGAGCGCGGCCTGGGGCCGGAGGACCTGATCGAACTCGGCGAGGAGCACGGGCGGGACGAGTGGGTGGCCGCCGGTGTGTTCGGGCAGCAGTACGAGTCGGTGAACCTGCTGTCCGGGATGGACTCCGCGACCGCGTACGCCCCCGCCTACGACGCGGCCGAGCTGGTGTCGTCGGCCTACGCCGCGTTCGTCAACGACGAGGACCTGCTGTTCGCGGAACGGCGGCGCGTGCGGTACCTGCTGGTCGACGACGCGCAGCACCTCGACCCGATGCAGTACTCGCTGATCAGGTCGCTGGGCTCGGGTGCCGCGCGGTTCGTGCTGGCCGGTGATCCGGACCAGGCGATCTTCACGTTCCGCGGCGCCGACCCGGAGATCCTGCGGGACGTGCCGGGCGAGACGGTCGTGCTGACCCAGTCGCACCGGATGATGCCGGAGATCCGCGACGCGGTGGCGCGCCTGGCCGCTCGGCTGCCCGGTGCCTCGCCCACGCGCAAGGTGCTGCCGGTGGACGGTGAGGGGTCCGTGCAGGTGCGGCTGCTCGCGTCGGCCGCGCAGGAGGCGACGTGGGTGGCGGACCAGCTGCGCCGCTCCCACCTGGCCGACGAGGTGCCGTGGTCGCAGATGGCCGTCGTCGTGCGGTCGGCGACGTTGTCCCTGCCGGTGCTGCAACGGGCGCTGCTGGCCGCCGGTGTGCCGGTGGCGGTGGCGTCCGACGAGCTGCCGTTGGCGCAGCAGCCCGCCGTGCGTCCGCTGCTGGCCCTGGTGCGTGCCGCGGCGGTGCCGGGCTCGCTGGACGAGGACACGGCGGCGATGCTGCTGTCGTCGGCGTACGGCGGCGCGGATCCGTTGGCGCTGCGGCGGTTGCGCCGCGGTCTGCGCCGGCTGGAGATGGCCGCGGGAGGCGACCGTCCTTCGGGTGAGCTGCTGGTCGAGGTGGTGGAGACGGCCGACCGCCTGGCCGCGCTGGAGGACGCCGAGTCGCTGCCCGCGCGGCGGATCGCGCACCTGTTGTCGTTGGCGCGCAAGGCGATCGCGGACGGCAAGTCGGTGGAGGTCGTGCTGTGGGACCTGTGGACCGCCTCGGGCCTGCAGGACCGCTGGGTGGCGCAGTCGGCCCGCCGCGGCATGCCCGGCATGCAGGCGGACCGCGACCTGGACGCGATCGTGGCGCTGTTCGAGGCGGCCGCGAAGTACGTCGACCGCCTGCCGGGCTCGGGCGTGGCCGGTTTCGCGGACTACCTGGAGTCCCAGCGGATCGTCGGCGACACCCTGGCCGCCTCCGCGCCGACGGGCGAGGCGGTGTCCGTCCTGACCGCGCACTCCGCGGCCGGCCGCGAGTGGGAGGTCGTCGCCGTGCCGGGCGTCCAGGAGGGCAGCTGGCCCGACCTGCGGCTGCGCGGCACGGTCCTGGGCGTCGAACGCATGGTGGACGTCCTGGCCGGTCTGGAACCGTCGGTGTCGGCCGTGGCGCCGATCCTGGCGGAGGAACGCCGCCTGCTGCTGGTCGCCGCCTCCCGCGCCCGCTCGAAACTGCTGATCAGCGCCGTGCGCGGGGAGGATGAACAGCCGTCGCGCTTCCTGGACGAGATCGAGTCGACCGCGGAGGAGGAGCGAAAGCTGCACCGCCCCCAGCGCGGCCTGGTGCTGGGCGAACTGGTCGGCGAACTGCGCCGAGTCGTCTGCTCGGACACGGAGTCCCCGGATCGTCGTGCGCGGGCGGCCGCACAGCTCGCCCGCCTCGCCGAGGCCGGGGTGCCCGGCGCGCACCCGGAGTCCTGGTACGGCCTGGCGGACGTCTCCATCGACGCTCCACTGTGGACGGAAGAGCAGAAGGTCAGCGTGACGCCGTCGACCATCGAGGTGATCACGAAGTGCCCGCTGCGCTGGGTCGTCGAACGCCACGGCGGCCAGGACCCGGCCGAGCTGGCCTCGGTCACCGGCACCCTGGTCCACGCCCTGGCCCAGGCCGCCGCGTCCGGCGCCGACTCGGCCCAGCTGCGCGTGAAACTGGACGAGGCCTGGGCGGCCGTGGACGCCGGCGCCCCGTGGTTCTCCCGCCGCGAACGCCTGCGCGTGGAACGCATGCTCGACACGTTCCTGGCCTGGCTGACCATGAGCCGCAGCCAGCTCACCCAGGTCGCCGTCGAGGAGGAGATGGTCGTCGAGGTCCCGAAACGCGACGGCGGCCCGTGGCTGCAGGTCCGCGGCCGAGTGGACCGCCTCGAACACGACGAGGACGGCCGCCCGGTCGTCATCGACATCAAGACCGGCAAGAGCCCGGTCTCCCGCGAAGCCTCGCAGGAACACCCGCAGCTCGCCGTCTACCAGCTCGCGACGTCCCTGGGCGGCTTCACCCACATCGGCCTCGGCACCGAGCCCGGCGGCGCCCGCCTGCTGTACGTCGCCAAGGAGGACAAGAAGACCGGCGCCGTCGAACGCACCCAGGCCCCGCTGGACGAACAGGGCGTCCGCGCGTGGCTGGAGGTGGTGCAGGGCGCGGCGGAGTCCGTGCTGGGGCCGAACTACACGGCGCGGGAGAACGCGGACTGCGACCGGTGCCCGGCGCGCACGACGTGCCCGGTGCACCCGTCCGGGCGCCAGGTGAGCGAGTAGGTGGCAGGTGCGAGCCCGGCGGACGGCTGGGCCTGGTGGCCGCGGTGGCGTGGCGGCCGGGTTTGGTGAGTGCGGCGAGGCCTGGCACCGCGTTGCGACGGCAGTCAGGCTGCTGACCTGCGCGTTTCGCGTCACCGAACGGTCGGCGAACACACGAGGCCGGGTGCTGCGGATGCGCGCGGCCCAGGTAGGAAGATGTATTGGTGACGTTGCTCAGGACCTGTGACCGGACCGTCGCCCCGCGCGACGCACGGCTCGGGGTCGTCGGTGGGCGACGTGTCGTGCCTGGCCGTCGCGTGGATTCCGCGCGTGTGGCAGGCCAGTGCGGCGTGCGGCTCGGGGTCGTCGGTGGGCGACGTGTCGTGCTCGGCCACCGCACCGACGCCAAGTGCGCCGAACACGTGGTGCGGCAACGCGTCACATCCGGGTTGGTCGGCCGATGACCGTCAGCCCCTTCGAGATCGCCGAAGCCCTCGGCCTCAACAAGCCGACCCCCGAGCAGGCCGAGGTCATCGCCGCCCCCACCCAACCGGCGCTGGTCATCGCCGGCGCGGGTGCGGGCAAGACCGAGACCATGGCCGCCAGGGTCGTGTGGCTGGTGGCGAACGGCATCGTGCTGCCCGACCGCGTGCTGGGCCTCACCTTCACCCGCAAGGCCGCCCGGCAGCTGGCGGACCGGGTGCGCGCACGCCTGCGCAGGCTCGCCGGGTCCAGCCTGCTCGACGAGCTCGACCCCAGCGGCGAGCGCAAGATGGCGGTGCTGACCGGCGAACCCGTGGTGCTCACCTACCACGCCTACGCGGGCCGGTTGGTGACCGAGCACGGTCTCAGGCTGCCGGTGGAGCCCGGTGTCCGGCTGCTCACCGAGACGGCGAGCTGGCAGCTCGCGCACCGGGTGGTGTCGACGTGGGCGAAGGATCTCGACACCGACAAGGTGCCGGCGACGATCACCGGGTACCTGCTGGCGCTCGCGGGCGAGCTGGGGGAGCACCTCGTCACGCCGGAGGCGTTGCAGCAGCACGCGGACAAGCTCACGAAGCTCATCGAGAACGCGCCGAAGGCACCGCGGCAGCGGGATGCGCTGCCGGAGAAGCTGCAGGACGTCATCAAGGCGCAACGGCTGCGCGTCGCGCTCCTGCCGCTGCTGGAGGCGTACCAGCAGCGCAAGCGGAAGGAGGCGGCGCTCGACTTCGCGGACCAGATGTCGCTGGCCGCGCAGCTCGCCGCGTTCAAGGAGGTCGCGGAGGGCGAGCGGGAACGGTACGGCGCGGTGTTGCTCGACGAGTACCAGGACACCGGGCACGCGCAGCGCGTGCTGCTCAGGAGCTTGTTCGGGGAGGGCAAGCCGATGCCGGTCACGTCGGTGGGCGACCCGGCGCAGGCCATCTACGGCTGGCGCGGGGCCAGTGCGGCGAACCTGCCCCGGTTCGCGGACGACTTCCCGCCGACGAGGAAGTTCGGGCTGCTGACCAGTTTCCGGAACCCGCCCGAGGTGCTGGAGCTGGCCAACGCGGTGTCGTTGCCGCTGCGGGAGGCGGGGCTGGACGTCGAGGAGCTCAAGGCGCGGCCGGGTGCGGGGCCGGGGGACGTGCGGCTCGCGTTGCACGAGGACATCCGCCAGGAGCTCGACTGGATGGCGGACAACCTTGCCGCGCAATGGGAAGCGCACCTCGATGCGGAAGGTGTGCCGCCGACCGCGGCCGTCCTCGTGCGGCGGCGGTCCGACATGGCGGCCATCGCGGCGGCGTTGCGGGAGCGGGGGTTGCCGGTCGAGGTCGTCGGGCTGGGCGGGCTGCTGGACGAGCCCGAGGTGCGGGATCTCGTTTCGGCACTGCGGGTGCTGGTCGACCCGCTGGCGGGCACGGCGGCGGCGCGGTTGCTGACCGGGTCGCGGTGGCGGCTCGCGGCACGGGATCTGGCGGCGTTGTGGAGCAGGGCGCGGGAGCTGGCCGGAGTCCAAAGCAGACAGTCCGTTGTGGATGATCCGCTGCTGGTGCTGGCGGACGCGCTGCCGGGTGAGCACGCCGAGCAGGCCGGGCTGGCGGACGCGCTGGACGATCCCGGTGACCCGGACGCGTACTCGCCGGACGGGTACCGGCGGATCCGCCGGCTCGGCGGTGAGCTGGCGGCGTTGCGGCGCAGGCTGGACCAGCCGTTGCCGGAGCTGGTGGCGGACGTCGAACGGACGCTGCTGCTCGACATCGAGTCCATGTCGCGGCCGGGCATGGTCGGGCGCGCGCACCTCGACGCGTTCTCCGACGTCGTCACGGACTTCGCGGCGGCCAGCCCGTCGGCGACGCTGCCGTCGTTGCTGGACTACCTGTACGCGGCCGAGCACGCCGAGGACGGGCTGGAGCCCGGCGAGGTCGAGGTGTCCGAGGACCGCGTGCAGATCCTCACCGTGCACTCCGCGAAGGGGCTGGAGTGGCGGATCGTGGCGCTGCCGCACCTGGTGAAGGACGTCTTCCCCGGCCGCAAGAAGTCGTCGTGCTGGCTGAAGTCCGTCACCGAGCTGCCGGCGGACCTGCGGGGTGACGCGCAGGACCTCCCCGTGCTGAAGTTGTCGGCGGGCTTCAACCGCAAGGAGGTCGACGAGGCGCTCACGATCCACGCGGAGGAGTTCGAGGACCGCAGGCTGGTCGAGGAACGCCGGCTGTTCTACGTCGGCGTCACGCGGGCCGAGCACAGCCTGCTGATGTCCGGGCACTGGTGGTCCGAGGCGGGCGACAAGCCCAAGGGACCGTCGGTGTTCCTGCAGGAGATGCACGAGGTGCTGCAGCGCGACGACCCGCCGGGCGACATCAGCGCGTGGGCCGACGAGCCGATCCCCGACACCCCGAACCCGCTCGCCGAGGACGTGAAGACGCGGCTGTGGCCCGCCGACCCGCTGGGCAAGCGGCGCGACGCCGTCGTCGAGGGTGCGCAGATGGTGCTGGCGGCGCTGGACGCCCTGCGCAACGCACCGCCCGAGCCGTTGCCGTTGATCTTCGAGGAAGAACAGGAAGCGACCGCGGCAGCGGAGGACGAGGACTACCCGCCGCCCGACGAGCCGCCGGACGAGGACTTCCCGCCGGAGCCGGAACCGCTGCCCGACGACGTCGTGCCGGACGACCCGGAGATGCCGGAGGAGGATGACCCGGAGGGCTGGGCGAAGGACGTCGACGTGCTGCTCGCCGAACGGGCGGCGTCGATGAACCGGCGCGAGCAGGTCGAGCTGCCCGACCACCTGTCGGTCAGCCAGCTCGTCGAGCTCGCGAAGGACCCCGACCTGCTGGCCCGGCGGCTGCGGCGGCCGCTGCCGTTCCCTCCGAACCCGCTGGCACGTCGCGGCACGGCGTTCCACACGTGGCTGGAGAACCGCTTCGGCGCCACCAGGTTGCTCGACATCGACGAGCTGCCCGGCGCGGGGGACGCCGACGCGGCACCGGACGCCGATCTCGAACGCCTGAAGGAGGCGTTCCTGCGCAGCGACTGGGCGAACCGGACCCCGCACGACGTCGAGGTGCCGTTCGAGGCGGAGTTCGACGGGATTTCGGTGCGCGGGCGGATGGACGCGGTCTACCAGGACCCGGACGGCTGGACCGTGGTGGACTGGAAGACGGGCGCGGTGCCGGACTCCGAGGCGTTGCCGGCGTTGTCGGTCCAGCTCGCGGCGTACCGGCTGGCCTGGGCGGCGTTGATGGGGGAGCCGCTGGAACGGGTCAGGGCCGCGTTCCACTACGTGCGGCACGACCACACGCTGCGCCCGGCGGATCTGCTGGACGAGCAGGGGTTGAAGGACCTGATCAGGTCTGTGGGCTAGTGCTGGCGGGAGCGTGCGCCGCCTTCAGCACGCGCTCGTACAGCACCTCGAGCAGCCACCGTCCGAAGAGCGACGGACCGAACTCGGACGACCTGTCCTCCGGCGGCACCATCAGGTCCGCTGAGGACTCGTCCGCGACCACGACACCGATGCCGTAGTAGTCGAGCTCGATGTACGACCAGGCCTGCGACTCGTCGGAGCGCGGGAGCATCACCGCGCAGGGTGCCAGCGTCAGCAGGGTGCCGCACGACTGCAGGGCGCGGTCCGTCGTGGACTCGCTGACCAGCACGCCGACGAGTTCGACGGCGGCGACGGGCAGGCGGTCGTGCGCGGCGGGCTCGAACCAGGAGCGGAACCAGGACGGGTCGGCGCGAGGCGGCCAGCCGTTCTGGGTTCTCCAGTCGTGGACCTCGGGCAGCAAACGCACCACCGCGGACACCTGCTGGCCCAGCACGGCGACGTCGGGAACGACGACTCCGTCCCAGCCGAGCGCGGTCGCGGCGCGCTGAAGAAGCGTCTGCACAGGGCGCATCCTAGGGTTCCTCGCGCGGAAAATGACAGCGATGCGGGATACTTGGTTAAGGATTACCCAGGGTGGTCATGGGGCCGCTTTGGCCACTTTCCAGGCCCAAGCGACGAGTGGAATCTGTAGCGGCAGGCGACCATACGCCAGTGCACGTGCTTTTGGCGACTTGGAACCGAAATCGAGAGCCATCTTCACGTTCGCCGGGAACACCGCCACGAAGAACGCGGCGGCCGCGAGACCTCCCAGCCGGCGCGTGCGCGGCGCCGCCACCGCCGTGGCCAGGGCCAGTTCCGCCGCGCCCGACGCGTAGGTCCACTGCCGCGGGGTGCCGGGCAGTGCGCGCGGGACGATCGCGTCGTAGTACTTCGGCCTGTGAAGTGGGTCGCTCCCGCCAGGCCGAGCAGTGCGGCGAGCGCCAGCGCGGACCTCGCTCGGGAACGGTTCGGTTCCATGCGGTCACCCTGTCATGCCTACGCCGCGTAGGCGAGACGGCCCTGGCCTATTCTCCACGGGCGTGGCAGGTGATTCTCATCATCCCGAACGCGCCGCGGTGGCCGCGCTGAGCGACTCCTTCGTCGCCGGGCTCCGCGAGTGGATCAAGATCCCGTCGATCGGCGTCGATCCCGAACACCGCGTTGACGTGCAGAGATCCGCCGAATGGCTGGCCGGGCAGCTGCGCGAGGACGGCTGGCCGGAGATCGAGATCTGGGACCACGGACCGGCCCTTCCCGCCGTCTACGCCTGCTGGCCGGCCGAGGATCCGGCCGCGCCGACCGTGCTCGTCTACGGGCACCACGACGTCCAGCCGGTCGATCCCGTCGAACGCTGGCACCGCCCGCCGTTCGAGCCCGTGACCAGCGGCGACGAGCTGTACGGCCGGGGCGCGAGCGACGACAAGGGCCAGGTCGCGATGCACCTGCTGGCGTTGAAGGCACATCTGGCGGCAACCGGACAGAACGCGCCGAGCGTCACGCTGAAGCTCTTCGTCGAAGGCGAGGAGGAATCAGGTTCTCCGCACCTGCGAAAGCTGCTCGAAGCGCACGCGGAGGATCTCGCCTGCGATCTCGTGGTGTTCACCGACACCGCGTTGCACGACCGCGACGCGCCGACGGTGAACACCGGCCAGCGCGGTGTTCTCGGCGGCGAGATCACGTTCTTCGGCGGCACCGACGACGTCCATTCGGGACGGGCCGGCGGCGCGATCCCGAACCCCGCGACCGCGCTCGCGAGGCTGATCGCCGCGCTGCACGACGAGAACGGCCGGATCACGTTGCCGGGCTTCTACGACGACGTGCGCGAGCCGTCCGGCTCCGAGCGCGAGGACTACGCCGAGCTGCCGTTCGACGAGCAGAAGTGGTTGGCGCACAACGGTGGTGGCGCGCAGGCCGTCGCCGGTGAACCCGGCTACACGACGCTGGAGCGGATCTGGGTCCGGCCGACCGCCGAGATCAACGGCCTGAGCAGCGGCTACACCGGGCCCGGTCTGAAGACGATCATTCCCGCGACCGCGACGGCGAAGCTCAGCTTCCGGCTCGTGCCCGACCAGCTGCCGGAGAAGGTCGCCGACGCGCTCAGGGAGTTCGTCGCCAGGCACACCCCGGCGGGCATCCGTGTGGAGATCAGCTTCCGCGGCGAGGGCGTGCCGCCGTACGCGATCAGCCCGGACGACCCGGCCAACGCGACCGTGAAGGAGGCGATGGAGCTGGCGTTCGACCAGCCCGTGCGGTTCGCGCGCGCCGGTGGCTCGGGGCCGGCCGCGGTGCTGCAGGCGTGGCTCGGGGTGCCCCTCGTGTACCTCGGCGCGACTTTGCCGGATGATCGCGTGCACGCGCCCAACGAACGCGTTGTAGTGCCACTGCTCCTCAAAGGCGCGGAAGCGGCGGCTCACCTGTGGCGGATGCTGCCCGAGAGGTTGTCGCGATGAGCCTGACTGACGAAGCGTCGCACTCGCTCGTCGGCGTGGTCCGGATGCCGGACCAGGCGCAGAGTCCCGTCCGCGCCATCGTGAAACGCGTGATCGGCGCGACGGCGGCGCTGCTGCTCGCCGTCCTGATCGTCTACCTCGACCGGGACGGCTACCGCGACGTCAACGGAGACGGCGTTTCGCTGCTCGACTCCTTCTACTACGCGACGGTGTCTCTCTCGACGACCGGCTACGGCGACATCACGCCCGCGTCGTCGTCCGCGCGGCTGGTCAACGTCCTGGTCATCACGCCGTTGCGCGTCCTGTTCCTGATCGTGCTGGTCGGCACGACACTCGAAGTTCTCACCGAGCGCTCCCGTCAGGCGTTGCGCATTCAGAAGTGGAGGCGGGTCGTGCGGGACCACGTCGTGGTCGTGGGTTACGGCACCAAGGGGCGCTCGGCGGTCGCGGCGCTGCTCGGCGACGGTGTCGAGCCCGGCTCGATCGTCGTCGTGGACACCGTGCAGGAGTCGCTCGACGCGGCCTCCGCCATCGGGCTCGTCACCGTGCACGGCTCCGGTACGCGCAACGACGTGCTGAGGGTCGCCGGTGCGGCCCGAGCGCGCGCGATCGTCGTCGCCCCCAACCGGGACGACACGGCGGTGCTGGTGACGCTGACCGCCCGCGAACTCGCCCCGAAGGCGCAGATCGTCGCGTCGGTGCGGGAACGGGAGAACGAGCACCTGCTGCGGCAGTCCGGCGCCGACTCCGTGGTCGTCTCGTCGGAGACGGCGGGCCGCCTGCTCGGTATGGCCACGGCGACGCCGTCAGTGGTCGCGATGGTGGAGGACCTGCTCACCCCGGACGCCGGGCTGGCGATCGCCGAGCGCGACGTCGAGTCGGGCGAGGTCGGCGGGTCGCCGCGGCACCTGTCGGACATCGTGCTCGGCGTGGTGCGGGACGGGAAGCTGTACCGCGTCGACGCCCCGGAGGCGGACGCGATCGAGCCGGGTGACCGGCTGCTCTACGTCAAGAAGGTGACTCCTGCCGGCGAGTGAGGGAGTGCCCGCCCCGGTGAGGCCGAGGCGGGCACCCGTTGCTCATCGGATCAGCCGGCGGTGAAACCCCACGCCTGGTCCACGTAGGCCGCGCATTCGGACTGCACCAGCTGGGTGCCGTCGCTGTTCCCGCGAACGATCAGGCACTTGCGGCTGTTGACGTTCTGCAACCAGTACCAGCCGCTGCTGTAGGTGTAGAGCTGCCAGTACTGGTCTGCGTAGTCCAGGCACTGGAACTGGACGGCGGGCGCCTCGTTGTCGGAGCCGCGGACGAGCAGGCACTTGCCGCTGTTCGCGTTGACGAGCTGATACCGCGCTCCGCCCTTGTCGACGAAGCCCCACTTCTGGTCGTTGTAGTTGAGGCACTGGAACTGGACGACGGGCTGGCCGTCGGCACCACCCTGGGACAGCGCACATTTTCCGCTGTTCCCGTTCTGCATCCAGTAGATGGCCGAGGCCGTCATGTCCAGCTGCACCGGAGCAGCCTTCCCCGGCAATGCGGTCGCCGGTCGGGCGTTGGCCGGTGCAACGGCGCCGAGCAGCGCGAGCGCCATTCCGAGAAATGCGGTCGCGATTCTATTTCTTGCACGCATAAAAGAATCCCCCATGCTGAGTAAAGGTGTAACGGCAGCATCGGCTGCTTTTCGAATTACCCTTGTCCCCAGTGCGGACCTGCGATGTCCCCCACGCCCGGTCCGAGACTCACGATATTGCTGAACCCTATTGCGCGAAAGGGGCTGAACGGAGGAGGCGGTTGCTCGCGAAGATTATTCCGCGCCGCGGGGAACTGGCAGCACCGCGGGTGCGCGCAGTGGCGCATAGCGGAAGAGGAATGCGTAGAAGCCGCCCGCCAGCGCTGCGAGGCACAGCAGCAGTGCGGTGAGGCGGCGTCCGACCGGCGGTCCGGTGGGTACCGAGGAGGCGGAGGACACCATGTCCTCGCCGGTGTTCACGACTTCGAGGGTCTCGCCCTTGCGGTGGCCGCAGCCGTCCAGCATGGCCTGCTTCTTCTCACCGTTCGCGTCCCACTCGACCTTGTCCGTGCCCTGGCCGCACGAACCGGTCTCGACGACGGTCGCGGTCACGGGTCTCGGGGGTGCTTCGGCGCCCAGCACCTTGGCGGGCGCCAGCAGCGCGACCGCGACCCCGATCCCGACCAGTCCGACGACCAGCAGGATGAACACCCATCTGTTCGGGCTTCGCGGAACCGCCACACTGCGATGTTCGCAGACGCGGCGGTCCGCGTGGAGCCCAGGTTTACTTCGGCAGCTGGCGCAGCTGCTCGACCTTGACGGTCTTGCCGTCGGACACCGTTCCGGTCACGGCCACGAGGTCGCCGTTCTTCGGCTTCTCGTTGACGCTCGACAGGTCCAGCGGCGTCTGCAGGCCGTCGACCTGCACCAACGTGGCGTTGTTGCCGTTGACGTCCTTGATCGTGCCCTGCTCGTGCGCCTTGGCCAGCGCCACGTTCAGCGCCTTGCCGTCCTTCACGCGCACGGTCACGCGCTGCTCGGCCTTGAGCCCGTTGAGGTCACCGCCGCGCAGCTTCGTCGAGCCGTCAGTGGTCAACGACACTTCGCTGCCGTCGTCCTTGATGATGTTGAGCTTGCCGGACTCGACCGACTTCACCCGCCCGACGACGAGCGTGCCGCCCTTGGGGTTCGCCTTGCCGGGGTGGCCGGGCTTGCCGGGGTGGCGCTCCGCGAACGCCGCGGGCGGGCCGGAGGAGTTGTCGGCCGCCGTCGCGACCGCGATGCCGCCGACGGTGAGTCCGGCGGCCGCGACGATGGCGCCGGCCCACGCAGATTTCTTCGACATGGGGTCGAGGATGCGCGCGCAATCTGAGCGTGAGCTGAAGGCGAGTCGCCCGAACGCCGGATGATCAGCAGAATGAGGAGGTGTCCGCCAGGGTGTTGGTGATCGAGGACGCCGAGGCGATCGGCGCCGCGGTGTCGTCCGCGTTGCGCGAGTCCGGGTTCGAAGTGCAGCACCGGCTGGACGGGCGCCAGCTGGAGAACGACCTGGGCCGCTTCCGGCCCGACCTGGTCGTGCTCGACGTGATGCTGCCCGGCCGGGACGGCTTCCAGCTGCTCGAGGTGATTCGGCGGTCTTCCGGCGCCGGTGTGGTCATGCTGACCGCGCGGGACGCCGTTCCCGACCGGTTGCGCGGCCTGTCCGGTGGCGCTGACGACTACGTCGGCAAACCGTTCGTGCTGGCAGAGCTGGTGGCACGGGTGTCGGCCGTGCTGCGCAGGCTCGGCCGGACGCCGTCCACCGTGCAGGTCGGCGACCTGGTGGTGGACGCCGACGCCGGCGTCGTCATGCGCGCCGACCAGGCCATCGAGCTGACCGCCACCGAGCTGCGGCTGCTGGTGTACCTGGCCGCCCAGCGCGGGCGGGTGGTGTCCAAGACGCAGATCCTGACCGCGGTGTGGGGGTACGAGGACTACGACCCCAACCTGGTCGAGGTCCACATCAGCGCGGTGCGGCGGAAGCTGGAGGAGCACGGGCCTCGGTTGGTGCACACCGTGCGCGGCCTCGGGTACGTGTTGCGGGCCGAGGAATGAACCTCCGCACGGTCTCGCTGCGGCGCCGGGTCGCCGTTTCGGTGCTGCTGGTGCTGTTCCTGGTGCTGGTCGCGCTGGTCATCTCCGTCGACAGGACGTTCGAGGGACTGTCCAACCGGGACGTCGACGGGACGCTCAGGGACGCCGAGACGCGAGCGGTGCAGGCGTTGATGCACGGCACCCCGCCGCGGGAGGTCGTGCGTCAGCTGACCAAGCGGAACGTGCACGTGACGATCGAGCTGCCGAACGGGACCACGGTCGGTACCGCGCCCGAAGAGGGGCCGTACCAGCGGAAGGTCCGCAACGTCGGTGCCAACAGGGTCACGTTCTACGCGGACACCGAGGCCATCTCACAGGCTCAGGTCCGGTTGCGGAAGATCCTGCTGATGCTGGGGCTCGGGGCGATCGTCGTCACCGGGCTGTTGATGATCGTCGTGGTGCGGCGGGCGTTGGCGCCGTTGGACGCCATGACGTCGTTGGCTCAGGCCATTGCCGCTGGGCACCGAGGTGGGCGGTTGAACCCCTCTCGCACGGACACCGAGCTCGGGCGGACCGCCGCGGCGTTCGACGGGATGCTGGATTCGCTGGAGGGGTCGGAGCAGCGGACTCGGCGGTTCGTCGCCGATGCCGCTCATGAGCTGCGCACGCCCATCACCGGCGTGCAGGCGGTGGCCGAGGCTCTGGTGCAGGCGCCGGTGGACTCGCCTGACCGGGACCAGATGTCGTTCCTGCTGGTCCGGGAGGCGCGGCGGGCCGGACGGCTGGTCGACGACCTGCTGGCGCTGGCCCAGCTGGACGCCGGGTACGAGATGCAGCGGGAACCCGTGGACCTCATGGGACTGGCCGAGGCCGAGGTGGCCCGGACCCGCTACGTCGCGCCTGACTTCGACATCGCCGCCGACGGGGTGCCGGTCACCGTGATCGGGGACGGGCAGCGGCTGGCCCAGGTGCTGGCCAACCTGGTCGACAACGCCCGGCAGGCCACCGGGCCCGCCGGGACCGTCCGGATCTCGGTGGATGCGGGCGGGCTCACCGTTTCCGACAACGGGCCAGGGGTGCCCGACGCGGAACGGGAGCGGATCTTCGATCGGTTGGTCCGGCTGGACGACGCCCGGGACCGGCGGTCGGGCGGGTCCGGGCTGGGACTGGCCATCGCTCGCGGGGTGGTGCGGGCTCATGGCGGCGACCTGGTCTGCCTGCCTTCTGAGGGCGGGGCGGTCTTCCGGGTTTCGCTGCCCGTGGTCGGCCCCGCGGCCGGAGCCTGAACGGCGGTCAGGCGACCGCTTTCGCCGGTGCCGCGAACGTGTTGCAGGCCGTGGTCGAGTTCGACTTGAAGCCCGCGACCGCCCACTGGGCCTGGTTCGTGGCTGAGCCGTGGGCGTTGTTCTCGGGCTTCTCCTCGACCGCGTACTGGAAGTCCTCCTCGGCCTGGCGGGCCAGCAGGGCGGAGATGGAGCCCTTGCCCGCCGCGCTGGTGAGGAACATGCCCGCGAAGCAGTTGGCCTGCAGTTCGATGCGGCGCGACATCTCCAGGCCGGCCGGCGTCTTGTCGCCCGCGTCGGTGATCTTCAGGTCGGCGGCGCGGAGCAGGCCGGTCATGGCCTGGACGTGGTGGCCGTACTCGTGGGCCAGCGTGGCCAGGTGGGTGGCCGGGGCGTCGCCGCCGCCGTTGTCGCGCAGGCGCGAGGTGGGCATGTAGATCGTGCGGTTGCGGCCGCAGTAGTAGGCGACCGCGTGGTCGGATTCCGGCGCCGCGCCGCACGGGCCGTCCTTGAGGATCGGGGCGGCGTCCAGGGAGGGCTTCTCGAAGGGCAGGTTCACCGACGTCAGGAGTGGGCCCCAGGCCGTGTCGAGGCACTCGAGGCCCGCGGCGTAGTAGGCGGCCAGCTGCCGGTCCGAGATGCCGAACGGGGGCAGGGTGCAGGTGATCGGGGTCAGCGACGCCGGCGTCGTGAGGAACGGGTGGTCCGCCAGGCGGTAGACCGCGCGGGGACGCACCGGGGTCGAGGGTTCGGTCGGCGGGGACGTGGCCGGGCGGGAGCCCGCCAGGGCGTGCCCGTTCAGGACTCTGGGGCGGCTCAGTTGACCGATTCCGAGGACGAAGGCGACCACCAGCACGAAGACTGCCCCGAGGACGACCGGGCTGTTCCTGGCTGGTTGGGTCACGTCGGCACCTTTCGGGGCTAGGAGACTGAGCCTGCGTCCGCTGCCCAGGTGTTGCACTCGGACGCCTTGTTCGAGCGGTAGCCGCGGTCCACCCAGTTCGCGTTGTTCTCGGGTGTGCCGTGGTCCTTGGTCGGATAGATGTCGTAGTCGCCGCGGTTGCCCGCGTCGGTCAGGCCTACTCGGATCACGTCCATCGGTACTGCGCCGTGCGAGAAGGACGCCAGGGTCATACCGCCGAAGCAGGTGGCCTGCAGCTCCATCCGGCGGTTCAGGTCGAGGCCCTTCGGAGTATCCCACCCTCCGGCGTCGTACTGCGCGCGGTCCGACGCTTTGAGCATCCCGGTGAGCCATTGGATGTGGTGGCCGTACTCGTGGGAGAGCTGGCCCAGGTACTTGCCGGGGTGGTTCGGGTTGTTCGGGTTGCGCTCCGCGGCGTAGGCGTTGGCGGTCCAGTAGATGCCGCCCTGGCAGTAGCGCGCGGTCTGGTCCGGGCGGACGGTGCCGCACGGGTACTGCATGGTCTCGGTGACGATGTGCAGCTCGACCGGCTGGTAGGGGAGGTTGGCGGCCGCCAGCGCCGGCTTCCACATGCTCTCGATGCACGGGAGTGCGGCGCGCAGGAAGCGGTCTTGGCCCTCCGGCGAGTAGTCCATGGCGGGCAGCGGGCAGCCGCTGATCGAGTTCGCGCCGAAGTTCGGCTTCAGGAACGGGTGGTCGGCCAGGGCGTAGACGGCCTTCGGGCCCGCCTGGGTCGCCGGGGCCGACGGCGCGCTGGAGGCCGAGGAACGCGACGGGGCCGTGGTGGACGTCGGAGTCTCGGTGGTGGTCGTGTAGGTGTAGGTCGGGCTGTAGGTCGTGTAGTTCTGGTAGCCCGCGTCCTTCACCTTGCTGTTCAGGGTGGCCGCGAAAACGCCGACCGCGCCGAGGCCGAGGATGACGACGCCGCCGAGGATCAGCGCGATGATCGGGCCGTTGCTCTTCTTGCGCGGCGGCATCTGCGGGTACGGCGCGTAGCCGGGCTGGTAGCCACCGGGCGGTGGGCCCCACAACGGTTGCGGGGGCGGCATGACCTGGCCCGGTGGAGGCGGCGGAGGGCCGTACTGGGGGTACTGGGGACGCGGCGGGGCCTGCGGCGGCATGCCGTACGGGGGTGGTGGCGGACCTTGGGGCGGACGCTGGCCCAGCGGTGCGGGCATCGGCGGAGGGCCGACCGGGCGTGGCGGCGGCCAGTTGCCCGGTGGCGGTGGTTGCGTCATCGCCTGAGATCCCCCCATTGGTGAGCCAGGGTCGGGTACGAGCATAGGCGGAGCGAGATCACGCGTCCCCCGACCGGGCTAACGCGTCCCGTCCACGTCAGTGAGACGCGCGGGCCGGGGGATCGGTTCACGACACCTCGGCCGAACTCGCGGCCCACGTGTTGCAGGCCTTGATGTCGTTCTGCTTGTGGCCTTGCATGACCCAACGCGCGTTGTTGTTCGCATTGCCGTGGTCTGGCGTGCGGTTGTAGTCACCGCGTTGGCTCGCGTCCGACAGACCGGTGTTCACGACGTCCATCGGCACGACGTTCTTGTGCGAGAACGGGGCCAGCGTCATACCGCCGAAGCAGGTGGCCTGGAGTTCCTTCCTGCGGTTGAGTTCGAGACCCTTCCGGGTGTCGAAGCCGCCCGCGTCGTACTGGGCGTCGCCGGCCGCCCGCAGGAAGCCGGCCAGCCACTGGATGTGGTGGCCGTACTCGTGGCTGACCTGGCCGAGGTACACGCCTGGGTGCCGGACCGTCGAACCGCCCTCGTTGGCGTAGTAGTTGCCCGGCCAGTAGATGACGCCCTGGCAGTACATCGCCGTCACGTCGTTGCGCCGCGAGCCGCACGGCGTCTGCACGGTCCCGGTGAACACGTGCAGCTCGACCGGCTGGTACGGCAGGTTGGCCGCCTTCATCGCGGGCTGCCACGCCTTTTCGATGCACGGCAACGCGGCCGAGAGGAACCGTTCCTCGCCCGCCGGGTTGTACTCCATGTTCGGCAGCGGGCACGACGCGAAGTCGTTGGCGCCGACCCCGGTGCTGAAGATCGGGTGGTCGGCGAGCTTGTAGACCGCCTTCGGGCCAGCGGGGGTCGTCGGCGTGCTCGACGTCCGCGTCGACGAGGTGCGGGTGGACGCGGTTGTGGTGGTCGTCGTGGCCGTCGTTGTTGTCGTGTAGGTGTAGGTCGGGCTGTAGGTCGTGTAGTTCTGGTAGCCCGCGTCCTTCACCTTGCTGTTGAAGCTGGCCGCGAAGACGCCTACCGCGCCCAGGCCGAGGATCACGACGCCGCCGAGGACCAGGGCGAGGATGGGGCCGTTGCTGCTCTTGCGTTGCAGCGGCATCTGCGGGTACGGCGCGAAGGCCGGCTGCCGGCCCCAGGTGGGCTGGGGCGGTGGCATCACCGGGCATGGTGGGGGCAGGGGAGCGCGGCCGGGTGGCGGACCGTACGGCGGCTGAGGCATCACCGGACGCGGTGGGGGCAGCGGAGCACCGCCGGGCGGCGGACCGTACGGCGACGGAGGCGGCCCCATTGGAGACGAGCCCGCGGGCGGCGGACCCACCGGTGGCGGGCCTGCGGGCGGCGGACTCATCGGCGGTGGGCCTGCGGGCGGCGGACTCATCGGTGGAGAGCCCACAGGTGGCCGGCCCATGGGCGGCGAGCTCATCGGCGGCGGCCCGACGGGTGCCGGGCGCATGTCGGGTGGTGGGCCCTGAGCAGGGCGCGGAGGCATCGGCGGGCCGTACGGCGGTGGCGCGGGCACGGGTGGTGGGCCTACCGGGCGTGGCGGCGGCCAGTTGCCCGGTGGCGGTGGTTGCGTCATCGCCGAAAATCCCCCAGATGGCGTCTGTTCGAAAGTCCGCCGGAGCATATGAGGACTCCGCTATTGTCCGCAGCCGTGTTGAAGAACTGGGGAGCGGCGATCTTCGTCGCGGCCGCGCTGACCGCAGTCATGACCTCTGGGACGGCTGTTGGCGCGCTCGCGCAGCCGCTTCCCGGGACCGTCAGCACCGAGGTCCGGATGAAGCTGGAGCGCGACGCGAAGCTGTCCGTCACCGAGACCGTGCACGTGCCGGACGGCAAGACCGTGAAGCGGACCGTCCCCTTGCGACTCGCGGTGGGCAACGACCTGGAGCGCAAGTACCAGGTCGTCGACGCGCGGGTCGAGGGCAAGGGCAGTGCGAGCGTCGATGACGACAAGTTCACCACGACGTTCGAGGGCGGCCAGGCCACGCTGACCTACACCGTCGTCGGTGCGGTCGCGCCGGTCGGTGACGCGCTGGAGGTGCGCTGGCAGGTCGCGGGCGGCTGGGACACCGAGCTCGACAAGGTCGCCGTCACGTTCTCCGCGCCCGACTCGCCGACGTCGGTCAACTGCCTCGCCGGACCGGTCGGGTCGTCGCAGCCGTGCACGAGCGCGGACCTCGCGGACGGCAAGGGTGTGCGGGCGCAGGAGATCAAGCTCGGCGTCGGGGAACGGGTCGACGTCGCGATCGGACTGTCCGCGGGGGTAGTGCCGCCGAACGCCGTGGTGGTCGAGCAGTCCGGGCTGGCCGCCGCGTTCGCGTTGACACCGGTCAGCGGGATCGCGCTCGGCGGGCTGCTGGTGCTGCTGCTCGGCGGCGTCGCGCTGCTGTGGTACCTGCGCGGCCGGGACGCGGCGGCGCTCGCGAGCGAGGTGGGCGCGGTGAGCGTCCTGGTGCGCGACCAGAACGACCGGGTCGCGTTCGCCTCACCCGACGGCGTGCTGCCCGGCCAGGTCGGCACGGTCGTCGACGAGCACGTGGACGTGGTCGACGTGACCGCCACGGTGATCGACCTCGCGGTCCGCAACTACCTGTGGATCACCGAGGTGGACGGTCACGACTGGCAGATCGTGCGCCGCAACCCGGCCGACGCCTCGCTGTCCGGGTACGAGAAGGCCGTCTACGAAGCCCTTCTGCCGCAGGGCGTCGCCGCCGTGTCGGTGGCCGAGCTGCGCAGCCGGCGGATCGACCTCGCCGGGGTCCGCGACGAGCTGTACGCGGACGTCGTCGAGAAGCGCTGGTTCGTGCGCCGCCCCGACGCCGAGCGCAGCCTGTTCTGGTGGGTCGGCATCGCGATCGCGGTGCTGGGCGTCGCCGCCACGGTCGTGCTGGCGCTGACGATCGGCAACGCGCTGTTCGGGCTCGCGGTCGCGGTCGGTGGTGTCGCGCTCGCGTTCGGTGCGCGGTCGATGCCCGCCCGCACGAGGCGCGGCAGCGAGCTGCTGGAGCACGTCCGGGGGCTGCGCGGGTACCTGCACGGCGTGACGCAGGACGACATCCCCGAGGCCGACCGCGAGCTGGTGTTCTCCCGGTCGCTGCCGTACGCGGTGGTGCTCGGCGAGACCGAGGGCTGGCTCACCAAGTTCGGTCAGCAGGACCTCTACTGGTACGGGAACTCGGGAACCGGCACGGACTTCCGCCGGAGCTTCCCGGCGTTCCTCGGGGCGCTCGACGGAGTCCTCGCCCAGGCGGGCCACCTGCGATCGCTCCGGACGTAGAACCCGTAGGCTGGCGCACATGGCCTCACCCGAACTGCACAGGTTCACGTTGCCCAACGGCCTGCGGGTGGTGCTCGCCCCCGACGCCAGCGCACCGGTCGTCGGCGTCAGCGTGCACTACGACGTCGGCTTCCGCTCCGAGCCGGAAGGACGCACCGGCTTCGCGCACCTGTTCGAGCATCTGATGTTCCAGGGCAGCGAAAGCCTGGAGAAGCTGGCCCACTTCCGGCATGTGCAGTCGTCGGGCGGCACGTTCAACGGGTCGACGCACCCGGACTACACCGACTACTACCAGGTGCTGCCGAGCGCGGCGCTGGAGCGGGCGCTGTTCCTCGAAGCCGACCGCATGCGCGCGCCGAAGATCACCGAGGAGAACCTCCGCAACCAGATCGACGTGGTGAAGGAGGAGATCAGGCTCAACGTGCTGAACCGCCCGTACGGCGGGTTCCCGTGGATCCTCCTGCCGCCGGTGCTGTTCAAGACGTTCGCCAACGCGCACAACGGCTACGGCGACTTCGTCGACCTGGAGAGCGCCACGGTCGACGACTGCGCGGAGTTCTTCGACACCTACTACTCGCCGTCCAACGCCGTGCTGACCGTCGCCGGCGACCTCGACATCGAGACCACGAAGGCGTTGGTGGAGAAGCACTTCGGCGACGTGCCCGCGCGGCCGAAGCCGGAGCGGCCCTCGTTCGCCGAGCCCGCGCCGCAGGGCGAGGTGCGTCACGAGCACGCCGACGCGCTGGCCCCGCTGCCCGCGATCGCGATCGGCTACCGCGTGCCGGACCCCGTCACCGACGTCGACGGCTACCTCGCGTACCTGGTGCTGGCGGGCGTGCTCACCGACGGCGACAGCTCGCGCCTGCAGCAGCGCCTGGTGCACCGCGAGGGCATCGTGATCGACCTGAACGCCGGCTGCGGCCTGTTCGGGCCGCTGGAGGCCCGCGACCCGGACACGTTCAGCATCACCGCGATCCACCGCGCCGACGTCCCCGCGGACCAGGTCGTCGCGGCCATCGACGAGGAGCTGCAGAAGCTCGCGCAGGAGCCGCCGTCGGCCGAGGAGCTCGCCAAGGTCACGGCCCGCTGGGCGTCGACCATGCACAAGGAGCACGACCGGCTCACCAACCGCACGCTGGGCCTCGGTTCCGCGGAGCTGCTGTTCGGCCGCGCCGAGCTGATCTACGAACTGCCCCAGCGGATCGCGTCGGTGACCGTGGACGAGGTGTCCGCCGCGGCCAAGGCGCTGCGTCCCGACGCCCGCGCACTTCTTCTCGTCAAGCCCACCGGAGGAGCTCAGTGACCGCCGCCAAGACCCACCGATCGGCCGAGGAGATCGGGCGCACCGAGGTCGGTCCGCGCCCGCTGCCCGCGCTGGGTGTGCAGAAGGCGGCCGCCGAGCTGTCCACTGTGGACACCGTGCTGCCCAACGGCCTGCGCGTCATCGCGATCCGCCGCGCCACCGTGCCGATGGTCGAGGTGCGGCTGCGCGTCCCCTTCGCGGACCCGGCCTCCTCCAGCACCGGCTCGCACCACTCGGCGCAGGCCGAGGTGCTCGCGAACACCGTGCTGACCGGCACCGCGACCCGCTCCCGCGTGCAGATCGACACCGAACTGGCGCTCGTCGGCGGCGAGCTCGACGCCGTGGTCGACCCGGAGCGCCTGAGCTTCACCGGCAACGCGCTGGCCAGCGGTCTCGGCACCGTGCTGGACGTGCTGCGCGACGTGCTGACGTCCGCGTCGTACCCGGCGGAGGAGCTGGAGCGCGAGCAGGCCCGCCTGGTCGAACGCATCGCGCTCGCCCGCTCCCAGCCGAGCGTGATCGCGCGCGAGGCGTTGCAGAAGCTGCTCTACGGCGACCACCCGTACGCCAAGGAGATGCCGGAGGCTGAGGAGGTCGCCGCCGTCACCCGTGACGACGTGCTGGCGTTGCACCGCAAGGCGCTGCTGCCGCGCGGCTCGGTCCTCGTGGTCGTCGGCGACGTCGAACCGGCGGAGGCCGTCGCGCAGATCGGCGAGGCGCTCGACGCGTGGCAGGGCGAGGGCGAGGCCGTGCAGCTGCCGCCGTTGCCCGAGGTCAAGGGTGGCGACGTGCTGCTGGTGCACCGCGCCGGTGCCGTGCAGTCGCAGATCCGTCTTGCCGCGCAGGCGATCCCGCGCACCGACGAGCGCTACCCGGCGCTGCAGATCGCGAACCTGGTCTACGGCGGGTTCTTCTCGTCGCGGCTGGTCGAGAACATCCGCGAGGACAAGGGCTACACCTACAGCGCCCGTTCGCACCCCGAGTTCACCGTCCACGGCGCCACGCTGCTCGTCGACGCGGACACGGCGTCCGACGTGACGGCGGCGGCGCTGCTGGAGACCCGCTACGAGCTCGCGCGGCTCGGCCTCGTGCCGCCGTCGGAGTCCGAAGTGGACGTCGCCCGCAGCTACGCGATCGGCACCTTGCTCACCACGACCTCGTCGCAGTCCGGCCTGGCCTCGTTCCTGGTGAACCTCGTCGCGCTCGGCCTCGGGGTCGACTGGCTCGTGTCGCACCCGCAGCGGCTGCAGGCGGTCACGCCGGAGCAGGTCGCGGCGGCGGCGCTGGAGTTCTTCGCCCCCGGCAACTTCACCGGCGTGCTGGTCGGTGACGCCGAGACGTTGAAGCCGAAGCTGGCCGCGCTGGGTGGGATCGATTTGGGTGGGGTCTCGTTCCGGTGAGCTTCGATCTGGTCGCACTGCCGGCGCTCTCGCGGACCGAGATCGACCGGACCGAGCCGTTGCGCGGCGACGAGGAGAAGCTCGCCGCGCTCTGGCCCAAGGCCCGGATGATCGTCGTCGACACGCGCGGCCGGACGCTCGTGGCCGACCGGGGCACGCGCCTGGTCGACCGGCCGGCCGTGGAGTTCGGAGATCAGCCGCCCGTGAACGCCGTCCTGCTGGGTGAGCAGGACGGCGTGGCCTGGTTCGCCGTGCTGATGCCGGTCGAGGAGGACGAGCGGGTCCCGGTCGGTCGTTCCTGGGTCGCGCCGGAGCTGACCGACGAACCGCAGTGGCTCGACCTGCGGCAGTCCGGCGCGACGCTGGACGACAGGTCCGCGGGGCTCTTCACGACCGCGGCGGCGCTGTTCCAGTGGCACCGGCTCGGCAAGTACTGCGCCAAGTGCGGCGCGCGGACCGTGCTGGAGAAGTCGGGCTGGGTCAGCGTCTGCTCCGGCTGTGAACGCGAGGAGTACCCCCGCACCGACGCCGCGGTGATCTGCCTGGTCCACGACGGTGCGGACCAGGTGCTGCTGGCCCGCGGACCGGAGTGGCCGGAAGGCCGGTTCTCCGTGCTCGCCGGGTTCGTGGAGGCCGGCGAGTCGCTGGAGTCCTGTGTGGAGCGCGAGATCGCCGAGGAGGTCGGCGTGACCGTGCGGGACATCCGGTACCTCGGCTCGCAGCCGTGGCCGTTCCCGCGCTCGCTGATGATCGGCTTCGAGGCCGTGGCGGATCCCGCGGAACCGTTGCGGCCGGCCGACGGCGAGATCGCCGAGGCCAGGTGGGCGACGAGGGCCGATGTGCGCAAGGCGCTGGAGGAGCCCGGCAGCGTGCCGGGGCTCGGGCTCGCCGGTGGCGCGTCGATCGCGTACCGGATGCTGCAGAGCTGGTCCGGGGCTAAGCCTTCCTGACCCAGTCCGCGTAGCCGTGCCAGCCGATCTCGGGGAACTCCGCGTGGAGCTCCCCGAGCTCCAGCTCCAGCCCGACCTCGGCGAAGTACCGGAACATCGCCGCCAGGTCCGGTGAGTAGGCCTCGGCCCGGGACATCGGCACCTCGACGAACTCCGTGCCGCGGATCGCGGCCATCTCCGGACCGGTGAGCCGGTCGCTCGCGATGTCGATGCGGCGGTGGCGGAACCGCTCCGGCTGCTCGAACGCCAGCACGGCCATCGCCGCGATGTCCTCCGGTGCGACGAGGTGCAGCTTCAGCTCCGGCGGGATCGGCAGGACCACCGGACCGGTGGCGCCCATGAACGCCGCCGGGCCGAGGACCGTCCACTGTGGATGGCTTGCCGCCAGGTGGCGTTCGATCTCCGCCTTCGTGTCGAAGTGCGGGATGCCGGTGCTGCGGTCGGCGTTGGTGGCCGAGGTGAAGACCACGTGCCGGACGTGCCGGGCGGCGTCGACGGCGGCTTTGCCCTGCGCCACCTCGCCTTGGCTGCCGAACGGGGTCATCAGGAAGACGCCGTCGACGTCCGCGAACGCCGCGGCCAGCGAGGCCGGGTCGTCGAAGTCGCCGTGGACGTCGTCGGGGTGCGTGGGATTTCGGGTGACGCGGCGGACGTCGTGGCCGCGTTCGGTGAGCAGCCGGGCGACGGCACCGCCCTGGGTGCCGGTCGCTCCGGTCACGGCGATCTTCACGCGGCGATCCTGGAGATGTAGCCGTCCGGGCGGACGGTGGCTTCGAGGCCGTCCAGCGCGATGCTGGTGCCCTTGCCGTCGGACAGGTCGAGACCGGGGACGAACGTGCCGGCCAGCGGGTGGTCGCAGTCCGCGGCGTAGCGGATGTCGGTGCCCTGGATCATCGCGGAGATGCGGGTCCTGACCTCGGGGAGGTCGAGCAGGCCGTCGACGAGCGCGTGCAGTTCGCGGGAGTGCGGGTCGGGGCGGGTGAGGGCGACCTGGGCCATGGTGTTGCGCAGCACGCGTTCCGCGACCGGGTGGCGTTCCGCGGTGTAGGTGTCGATCAGGGCGGAGTCGCCGGTGGCGAGCTTCCAGCCGAGGTTGAGGGCGTCCTGCAGGCCGAGGTTGAGGCCCTGGCCGCCGAACGGCGAGTGGACGTGGGCCGCGTCGCCGGCCAGCAGGACGTTGCCGCGGCGGTAGGTGGTGGCCTGGCGGGTGTTGTCGGTCCAGACCGTCGAGGTGTGCACGGCGGTGATGCGGACGTCGCGGCCGCTCACCCTGCGCAGGGCGGCTTCGAGGGACTCGCGGGTCACGTCACGGGTCGCGGGCGGGCCGTCGAACTCCATCAGCATGATCCGGCCCTTGAGCGGGCCGGAGGCGTACACGCCGGTCGGGGTGCGCTGCCAGCCCCGCGGGAGGTCGCCGTCCAGGTCGACGACGGCCTGGTAGCCGGTGAGGGAGGGGTCGGTGCCGGGGAAGTCGAACCCGGCGAGCTTGCGGACGGCGCTGCGGCCGCCGTCGCAGCCGACGACGTGGTCGGAGCCGAGGTCGAGCGAGGTGACCTCGACCCCGCGGCGGATCTCGACGCCCAGTTCGAGGGCGCGGGCTTCGAGGATCCGTTCGAGGGCCTGCTGGGACAGCATGACCAGCGGCAGACCGTCCAGTTTGAACAGTCCGGCGAAGTGGCCGGTGGAGCCGGTGGGGCGCCAGGCGAGACCGGCGGACTCGGCCTCGCTCGCGGCGTCGATGGCCGGACCGAGGCCGCGCATGGCGAGCATCTGGTACGTGCGGCCGCTGATCATCTGGGCCTTGATGGTGTCGGCCTGGGTGGTGAGGCGTTCGAGCACGGTGGTGCGGACGCCCTGGAGGGCGAGTTCGGTGGCGAGCAGGAGGCCGACAGGGCCTGCGCCGACCACCGTGACGTCTGCGGAAGCTTTCATACTCAACATTTGAGCGTGAAAACGTCTCGAAGTCAAACGTGATTTAGGATGGGGTGATGACCGAGCCGATCTTCTCGTGGCTGTACGTGCAGCAGGGCGTGGACGCGGTGAAGGCCGCGATGGGGCGGCGGATGGAGTCCGAGGCCGGGTGCTCGCTGCTGGAGCACGTGGCGCTCTACCAGCTGTTCCGGGCCGGCGGGCGGTTGCAGATGTCCGAGCTCGTCGAGCTGCTGGACGTGAGCCCGTCCGGCGTCACGCGGCTGATCGAACGGCTGGTCAAGCGCGGCTGGGTCACGCGCGAACAGCCACCGGACAACCGGCGGCTGGTGTACGCCGTGCTGACGCGCGAGGGCGAGGCGGCGTGCCAGGGCGTCACCGCACGCGTGTACCGGGCGGCGGTCGCCGAGGAGTTCACCGGGTTGCTGAACGAGCGCGACCTCGCCGACCTGCGCCGGATCGGGCGCAAGCTGATGGAGGGGCACGGCCGATGGGACGTGAAGAGGTTCGCGCCGTCAGAGGAGTGACGGCAGCACGTGCTCCTCGGTGACCATCAGGCCGGTGGTGGCCATGGTCTCGACCAGATCGGGGTCCCAGCTCGCTTCTTCCGGGCGGGTGTTGAGGGTGGGCAGCTCCACGCCGCGCGCGATCAGCGTGGCCACCGCCTCGCGGTAGTCGGCGGCCGACATCCGCCACGGCGTCCCGCCCGTGTAGGCCAGGATCTCGTTGGCCGCGCGGATGCCGTCGGGCGTGAAGTCGTTGTGGCAGCGGACCGTTCTGCCGTCGAGGTGGTGTTTGGCCTGCGGCGTCAGGCCGTTCGGGAGCACCATCAACGGGCCGGGCACGCCGGACTCCAGCAGCCGCGGGCTGCGGACGACGGTGATCTCCCGCGCTTCGAGGGTGTCGTTGAGCGTCAGGTAGCCCTGCGAGGTGAGCACCGGGTCGCGGTAGGCGTCGGGCAGCACGCCGGAGCGTTCCCAGTCGGTGCCGGCGAGCTGCAACGCCTTCTGCACGATGCGGGTCAGCGGCCGTCCGTCGTCGAGGTCGTTGCCCGCCAACGCGTAGCGCGTCGTCCACCGCCGGGGCTCCGGACGCAGCCGGGCGAGGATCGCCGCGGCCTGGTTCGCGATCATCGGCAACGCCGGCTGCGGGATCTTGCCGTACCTGCGGACGTGCTCGATCCACTCGGCGGCCCAGGGCGCGTTCAGCAGCCCGTGCTCGCGCAGCGCGAACTTCAGCACGGCGTCCGCGGTCGAGGCCTCTTCGCTCGTCGACAGGCCGACCGGCCTGCCGTGCACCGACTCCAGCACCTCGGGCAGGGTGCTGCCGTGCGCGCGGAGGTGCTCGTCCAGGCGCGCCAGCGAGATCTGCCGGCGAGCCGGATGCGCGATCGGTTTGCGCAGCAGTTCGCCGAGTGCCGCGGCGGTACCGGCGTCCTCGACGCGGAAGCTGAACGCCGAACGTCCGCCGCCCTCCATCGTCTCGCGCGCGAGGCGCCAGAACTCGGTCAGTTCGGGACGGTCGTACTCGATCACGAGGTCAAACATAGGCCTTGGCATGCTGAAGCGTCGTCGCAGGCATCCTGGGCGGCACGGCTGGCGTCTACAGAGCATGAAGAAATTTCGCCTGCTCGCCGCAGGCGTCACCGCAGCCGTCACGGCGACCTTCCTGGCGCCGATGCCCGCGAACGCCGATCCTCAGGCCGAGATCGCCCCGGATGCCAAGGCGGCGTTCGCCGTGTTCGACCGCAAGACCGGACGCACCACGATCGCCTGGGACGAGCACGCGCAGTTCCGCTCGGCGTCGGTGGTCAAGATCCTCATCGCGCTCGACTACCTGGAGAAGCGCGGCCCCGACGCCGAGATCCCTCCGGCCGACCTGGCACGGCTGGAGCCGATGCTGAGGTCGAGCGACGACAACGCGGCTTCGGAGCTCTGGGTCCAGGAGGGCTGGGAGAAGATCGTCGAACGCATGGTCGTCAAGCTGGGGCTTCAGGACACCGCACCGCCGGTCAACGTCGGGTTCTGGGGTTACACCGCGCTCAGCGCGGCCGACGTCGTCAAGATCTACCGTTACGTGCTCGACCAGGCGCACCCGAAGTTCCGCGATTTCATCATGGGCAACCTGCACAAGGCGACGAAGTGCGCGACCGACGGCTTCGACCAGTCGTTCGGCCTGCCGAGCGTCGTGCACCACGAGGTGGCCTACAAACAGGGGTGGTCGCGGTTCGGTGACACACCGCCGAAGCCCTGTGTCGAGTCGCCGAGGCCGCCGACCTACCCCGGTGTCGGCAAGGACGGTCCGATGGGCCAGAGCGCGCGTTCGGCCGCCGATGTCGACCTGACGCGTCCGGCGATGCACACCACCGGCACCTACGGGCACGACGACCGCAAGATCATGGTCGTGCTGACGCTGGAGCCGGTGGGCACCACCTGGGACGTCTCGGCCGAGCGGATCACCAGGCTCACGCGCGCTGTGCACCTGGCGGACCTCATCCTCGGCTGACCCGCTGCCGGTCCCGCGCCCGCGAGGGTGCGGGACCGGGCGCTAGGGGTCGATCCGGTCCAGCACCGCGCCGTCCCACGTCGTCTGCGTGCACGCGACACCGCGGCCGTTCTTGGGCCGCAGCACGTCGTAGATGTGCATGCGCGGGATCTTGTCGGACACGCCCCAGCCGCTCGGCCAGGTGATCACCCAGTCCATGTCGAGATCGACCAGCAGCCCCAGCATGCGCGCGATGGTCGGGTCGTCGAGCCGTTCGAACGCCTCGTCCAGCAGCACCAGGCGCAGCGGGTCGAACTCGTCGCTCACCGCGTCGTAGAAGCTCGCCGCCGCCGCGAACAGCGTCACGTACGAGATCAGCCGGGTCTCGCCGGACGACAGCTGGCGCAGCCGCCGTTCGCGCGGGTTGCCGTCGGGGCCGGTGTCGGCGACGGTCACCGTGAACTGGTGCCACGTCCGGTAGTCGAGCGCACGCGACAGGATCTCCGCGTAACCGCCGGAGTGCGTGTCGCGCTCGTTCTCGATCCGCTCGGTGAAGACGCGGCGCAGCGTCGCGTCCTGCTCGGGCGTGCGCTCGCCGAACGGCAGCCGGACGAGCGCAAGCGCTTGCCTGGTCGAGTCGTCCAGCGCGCTCGACGACTTCCAGGCCAGCTTGACGTGCACGCCCTGGCTGGACCGCGCCTGGCCGAGCACCTCGTTCATGCGCTTGGTGAGGTCCTCGGCGACGGTGATCTGGCCGCGCAGCCACTCGGCGAGGTCGCGGATCAGGTAGTCGGCGAAGATGCCCTGGTACTGCTCGTCGAGGAACCCGCGCTGCTCGGCCAGCTTCGTGGTGACCTGGCGGGCGGCGACGGCGACCGGCTTCGCGCCCTCCTCGCCGGTGACCGTCACGGTCAGCAGGCCCGCGTGCTGCTCGGCGGCGATGTCGTGGCTGCCCGCCAGAGAGGTCTGGAGGGCCTGGAGCTTGGCGATCACGGTCGCCTCCGTGCCGCCGCGCCGGTCGCCGTGCTCGGAGATCAGCGCGCGAACGGAAGCCTCGTCGGTGGTGCCGTCGTAGTTCGGGAACGCGGCTGCGATCAGACCCGGCGCACGCACGGTGGCCGAGAAGTTGGCCCTCGCCCGTTCCAGCCCCTCGGAAGCTTCGGCGACCTGCGTGGAGTTGTTCTCCAGCAACGCTTCCAGCTTCGCCGCCTGCTCCCGTGCGGTCGTGATGCTCTCGCGGACGCCCTTGAGGTCCTCGCGCATCTTCTTGCGCGACTTCTCCAGTTGCGTGAGCTGCTCGCTGATCTCCCTGGCCTCGCCGCCGACCGCCTCGGTCAGCTCGGCGAGCGTCCCGGCCTGGGCCGCGTGGTCGACGCACCGGGTGTCGGCGTCGGCCTCGGCGGTCTGCCGATCGGCGACGGCCTCGTGGTAGCGGTGCGAGGCGTCGGTGAGGTCGGAGATCGTGCCCTGGCAACGCCTGCGCACCGCGTCGCCGAGCAGGTCCGCGGTCCGCTGGGCCTCGCTCGCGGCCGCCTGGGCCTGCCGGAGCGCTTCGGTGTCCGAGGGCAGTCCGGCGTCGCCTGCCTGGCGGGTCAGCTCGCTTCGTGCCGCTTCCAGCCGTGCGTTCGCGTTCTCCAGGGCGTCCCGCAGCTCGAACGTGCGCTGCTGCGCCCGTGCCGCGGACTCCTCCGCCGCCTGGACGCGGCTGTGCTTCGCGATCAGCTCCCCGTCGCCGGGGAACGCCGCGACGTGCGCCTCCCACGTGGCGACGTGCTCATGGGCGCGCGCCAGTTCGTCCTCAGCGGTGCCGAGCTGCGCGCGCAGCTCGGCCAGTTCCTCTTCCAGGGCCGCGATTCGACGGCCGCGAGCGGCCTCTCGCGCGCCCGCACCGATGAACTCGGCCTCGGGCTTGACCCAGCGGCCGGTCAGCACGCCCGTGCGCCAGTCGCCCGTCGTGGTCATGTCGTCCAGCGACACCGCGCGCAACAGGTCGGCGACGAGCGACTCCGGCACCGGCGAACCCTCCACCGCCGGCACCAGGAACTCGGCGAGCGATCGGCCTTCGACGGCGTCCCGCGGGACGGCCAGGACGTCGTCGAGCTCACCGCCGTGCGCCGTCACCCAGGCGTCGAGCAGGCCGCTCGCCTGCAACGCCGCCTCCAGCCCCGCGCGTTCCGGGTCGGTCAGCGAGGGGGCGAAGTCCACCAGCCGGTAGAACGGAGCGCCCTTGGCGGTGTCGCGGCTCGCCGACGTGTACTGACCGGGCACGGGAACCCGCTCGTTGCCCGAACGCAGGCCGACCAGTTCCTCGTCGAGGGTGTCCAGGCGAGCGCGCAGCTCGGCGCGCTGCTGCGTGAACGCGTGCGCGGCGTCGCGGGCCGCCTGCACGAGAGGCCCCGCCCACTCGCGTGCGGTCGTGCTCAACGCCTTCGCGGCCGCGGGATCGGCGGTCTGCGGCAGGACCAGGGCCTCGGCGGGGCGTTCGTCGAGCAGCGGGCCGCTCGACGTCCAGGCCTCGACCTGCTCCAGCCAGGTCTGCACGACCTCGGCCAGCTCCTGCATCTCCTGGTTGCGCAGCGCGGTCGCCTCGGTCGCGCCGTGCTGGGCGTCGCGGGCCTTCTGCCGCAACGACTCCACCTCGCGCTGCTGCGAGTCCAGCCCTATCGCCTGCTCGTGCAGCGACAGCGCGAGCGCACTCCGTTGGCGCGCCAGGGAAGCGATGCCCGAGGTCTGGTCGACGACCGACGTGAGCGCGGCCAGCACGTCCTCCGTCGCGGCGGCGGGCGGCACCCGGCGTTCGATCGGCAGCGGCCCGGCCTCGGGATCCGGCTTGGCGCGCACCGAGTCCGTGGTCACGGTGGCCTCGGCGGGCGGGACCTGCGGCACGTCCGGTGCGAGGTCGGGGTCCATGCCCGCGAGCCTGAGGTTCTCGCGCAACGGGTCGCTCAACGCGTCGGCGGCACTCAGGTCCTCGGCCAGCCGCCGCAGGAGCCGCAGCACGTTGTCGACCGCGGCGTCCTCCTGGGCGCGCTGGCGGTGAGCCGTTTCGAGCGCGGCCACGGCCGAAGAACGCTTCTCCGCAACGAGGTTCTCGCGCGTCTTGAGGTCCTGGAGGTCGCGGAACGCGGGCAGTTCCTTCAGCGCCGCGATGGTCTCCTCGGCCTGCTGCTCGCCGGTCTCCATGTCGACAAGTGCCTGCTCGGACGCCGCGCGTTCCATCCGCGTGACGTCCAGCTCCTGCGTGAGCTTCGACTGCTCGCGCTGCAGCTTCGCCACCGACCTCTCGGCCGCGTCCAGCCGTTCGGCCGCGGACCGCAGCCCGCCGAACGCGTAGTCGCTGTAGGTCTTGAGGAACGTGCCCAGCGCACTGTCCGCTGAGGACAGTCGCACGATGTTCTCGCGGATCGACTCCAGGTCGTCGAACGACGTCGCGAGCTGCTCGACCATCGCCTGGTCCAGCGGCGGCAACGCGTCGGACAGGATCTGCTCCAGCTGCCCTTCCAGCACCTTCAGGCCGACGTCCGGGTTGCGCAGCGTCCGCTGGAGGTGCAGCAGGTCGCCGTAGCGGGCGGCCGGCACGCCGTAGACGGCATCGGCGATCTTCGCGCGGAACGCCGGTTCCTCGAACATGCAGTCCGCGCCGATCAGGTCCCGCAGCTGGGCAGGACCGTGCGGGACGCGCTCAGGACCCGCCAGCTGCAGTTCCGTGCCGACGCGCATCGGCGTGACGAACCGCCACGAGTCCGTGATCGCCTGCGAGGTCTTCGACGCCTTCACGCCGAGTCCGCACGTGAGGTACTCGTTGCCGGAGTGGTCGGCGGCTTCGCGGATCAGCTCGACCCAGGCGTAGCCGATGCGGTTGGGGCCGCCGTCGTAGTCGTCCAGCATGAGGCGCCGGATGCTGACCGTGTCGAAGCCCTTCGAGCCGAGCTGGCGCAGGTCGCCGTCCAGGCACAGCGGCAGCAGCAGCTCCAGCGTGCGGGACTTGCCGGAACCGTTGGTGCCCTGGAAGATCGCGCGGCCGCCGGAGAAGTCGAACGTCTGCTCGGTGTACTGCCAGATGTTGACCACGCCGCCGCGGTGCAGCCGCCACCTGCTCATGACACGTTCTCCTCATCGAACAGGGACCAGCTCGGTACTTCAGGCACCACAACGGGTTCCGGTTGTTCTCGCTCGGGGTCGCCGTCCGGGGACGGCAGCCAGCGGTGCGCGGCCGCGCTGATCGACCAGCCTTCTTCGCACGGCACGGCCAGTCCCATGCGGCGCAGCAGTTCCGTCACCTCGGCGACCAGCCGGTCGAGGTCGTCGGTGAACTGCTTCGACCACGCCGCAGGGTAGTCCTCCACGAGCCGGGCGCAGACCTCGCGGATCCGTGCCGCGGTCACCACGTGCCGTGCGGGCGGATCTTCCGAGTCGTCGTCGACCAGGTCGGGCAACGCCAGGAGCGCGATGCGCGCGACCGTGGAGACGCCGGGGAACGACAGGTCGGTCAGGAAGTCCTCGGGGTCGGCGGCGAGCACGCCCTCGACCCGGCACTCGGTGTGGAGGCCGAACGCCTGCTCCAGCAACGCGGTTTCCTTGCGCTGGTTGCGGCGCAGCCACTCGGCCTGCTCGTCCGGCAGGTCCGCGTAGAGCACCAGCGGCGTCTCGACGAGCTTGCGCCGCACCGCGTGCTCGACGCCGCGCGGGCCGGGCCGGGCGGCGAGCTCGATCAGGTGCGCGGGGCTCTGCGCCTCCCCGACCGGACCCGTGACGAGCTGGCCCAGCAGGTCCGTGTCGATCGTGATCAGGGCTTCCTGCGGGATCATGTCCTGCGCGACCGAACCCTCGGTCTCCTGCAACACGCCCAGCGAGACGAGGTGGCGCAACGCTGCCGTGAGCGCACGTCGTTCGGTGACGTCGTCCGGTGCGTCGATGCCCGCTTCGACCGCGGCGGAACGGATGTCGGCCACGAGCCGGGACAGCAGCGTCTGGCGGCCGATGCCGGTGAGCACGGCGAGGGTCAGCGCCAGGTAGGCGTAGCCGCGCGGCGACATGCTGAGCACGCCGCGGGTGTCGTCGTGGCCGGGACCGGACTTGTAGAGCCGCGCGAACCGGCGTTCCACGACGAGCCGGTAGCCGAGCAGGCCGGCGAACAGGTCCTGCAGGACAGCGCGGTGCCGGTAGACGAGGCTGAGCAGCTCGCCGTCCGGGCCGTCCTGCCGCAGCAGCGGCCTGCGCAGCAGCGTCCGGGCGCACCGCACCACGTTGGCGGCGTCGATGTCGGAGAGGTTGTCCAAGTGGTTCATCGCTTCAGTGCCACCGTCGCGTCGTGCAGGGTGAGCGTCCCGGCGGCGGAACGGATCTGCGTCGTGGTGCCGTGGGCGATTTCCAGTTTGAGGCCGCGCACGGGGTCGCTCGCCGAACCGCTGTCCCGCGGGGAGTCGCGTTGAGCCATCGCGAGCGTCAGCAGCTCGCAGAAGACCTCCAACGCGCCGTGCGTGAGCGTGGTGTTCTCCAGGTTCCCCGCGGCCTTGGTCAGCTCCGCGACGTGCCTCGCGCGGATCTCGTCCGCCTCACGGGCCTCCGCGAGCAGCGACTGCTCGGTCATCGGGTCGTCGAGGATCCGCGACGGACGGCCGCGCGCTCCCCGGTCGCCCCTCGTCCGCACGGACACGGTGACGTCGCAGACCGGGCCGTCGCGCCACGGCGTGCGCTCGTTGTCCGAGTCGTGTTCGGGCGCGGGGGAGAGGTGGCGGGCGGAGTACAGCCCGAACGCCGACGCGTAGATCCCGTGGGCTTCTTCTCTGGTCGCGTTGTCGAACCAGCTCGCGAGCTTCAGCAGTTCGGCGCGCCTGCCGGGGAGCAGGCCTCCTCCGGACGTGGCCCGCTTCACGCTGGCCAGCAGGCTGCCGATCGCGCGGGCCGTGGCCTCCCGCAGCGCCGTGACCTGGCTCGGGCGGCCGGGGCGGTCGACGAACCAGTCCGTCAGCTCCTGCCAGTCCTCCGGCGTGCGGCCGCGGGCGCGTTCGACGCTCGCACCCAGGTCGGTGCTGAGCAGGCGCAACAGCTCCGACCGCGCCTTCGTGAGGCCGGCCAGGGCTTCGGCGATCGGCGGCGTGTACTTCAGCACGTCCTCGACGACCCGCTGGATGTACTCGACCAGCAGGTTGCGGAAGCCCGCGATCTCGTCCGGCGCCAGGTGGTTCCGCGTGACGACCTGGCCGAGGTAGGCGTAGAAGTCGCGCACGGTCGCGGCGAGCTCGGCGTGCTGCAGGAACAGGGTGGTGACGCGTTCGGCCAGGAGCTCCTTGGTCCGCTCGCCCTCGTTGAGCAGGGCGACGGACAGGCTGCCGCCCAGCTCGTTGAGGCCGCGTTCGATGGCGGGGAGGAGTTCTCTCGACACCTCGCGGGCACCCTCGGGGACCCTGAGCAGCTCGTCGACGTCGCGTTGGACGCGGACGGCGAGCTTCGAGACCTGGTACCGGACGCTGCCGTGCTGGAACTCGGCGATGCTGGCCGCCACGACCTCGCGCCGGCCCTGGACCAGGTTGCCCCACTCCACCAGCTGCTTGAGGCGGTTGATGACGTTCTCGATGCGGCTCTCGCCGGGTTCGACGCGGCCTTCCCGCTCCTGACCCGCCAGCGCTCCGGCGACCTCGCCCGCGGACAGGTCGGCCAGCAGCGTGGAGGTGAACAGCCGCATGATCGCCAGGTACGTGCGCTGGTGATCGCGCGCGTCCAGATAGGCGTACAGCTTCAGCCGCTTGTGCTCCACGACCGGCCACCCTAATGCGCGCGGTGTTGTGATGCGGCGCTACCGTGCCTTCGACGAGCTGGGGAGGATGCCGTGGGCGCGGGGCGCGCGTTGGGGTTGTTGCTGGGCGTGGCGGCGGACGCGGTCCTCGGTGATCCACGCCGATTTCACCCGGTAGCGGCATTCGGTTCCGCTGCTTCCGCGTTGGAGAAGCGCGTCTACGCCGACTCGCAGGCCGCCGGCGCCGTGTACTCGGCCGTCCTGGTGGGCGGAACGGTGGCGCTCGGCGTGGCCGCGGAACGCGCCGCCCGCCGCCACTGGCTGGCGCAGGCCCTGACCACCGGCCTCGCCACCTGGGCGGTGCTGGGCGGCAGCTCGCTGGCCGAGGAGGGCACCTCGATGGGCCGCGAGCTCGACTCCGGCGACGTCGAGGCGGCCCGCGCCCGCCTGCCTCATCTCTGCGGCCGTGACGCGTCCCGCCTGGACACCCTGGGCCTGGCGCGCGCGACCGTGGAATCCGTGGCCGAGAACACCTCGGACGCCGTCGTGGCACCGCTGCTCTGGGGCGCGGCCTTCGGCGTGCCCGGCCTGCTCGGCTACCGCGCCGCCAACACGCTGGACGCGATGGTCGGCCACAAGTCCCCGCGCTACCTGCGCTTCGGCTGGGCGTCCGCCCGGCTGGACGACCTGTTGAACCTGCTGCCGTCGCGGTTGGCGGCGCTGCTGACGGTAGGCGGTGCTCCGGTCGTGGGCGGCTCGGCCTCGCAGGCACTGGAGACCTGGCGCCGGGACGCCTCAGCGCACCCGTCGCCCAACGCGGGCCAGGTCGAGGCCGCCTTCGCCGGCGCGCTGGAGATCCGGCTCGGCGGCCGCACCGTCTACGCGCACGGCGTCGAGGAGCGCCCGGTCCTGGGCCACGGCCGCAACCCGGACTCAGGTCACGTGACGCGTGCCGTGGAGCTGTCCCGCGTCGTCGGCTTCGGCGCCGCGTTCGTCAGCGCCGTCATCGCCTTCTTCCGCAAGTAGCTCGGCGATCGACTTCTTCTTCGTGCGGCCTTCGTAGAGCACGCCACCCGGCCGTGCCTCGCGGATCGTGAAGTACAGCCAGCCACCGACCGCCATGACCCCGAACGCGATCCACTGCAGCGCGTAGGAGAAGAACGGCCCGGACTCGAGCCGCGGCAACGGCAGCGTGTCGAGCCCGCCCGGCTGGTTCTCGATCAGCTGGAAGTAGCCGGGCTCGATGTTCGGCCCGACGGCCTTGTTGTTGATCGAGTAGATCTGCCGTCTGCCGTCCTGCTCGAACGCGGGCGTCTCGTTCGACTCGTTCGGCCTGGCCAGCCCGATGACGGTGACCTCACCGGTGGGCGGCTGGTCGAAGCTCGGCGGCTTGATGCCGTTGACCGGCCGCACGTACCCGCGGTCGATGAGGACCGTCTTGCCCGTGGTGGTCTCGAACGGCGTGATGACCTCGAACGCGGCCTCGCCGAGCACGGTCCGCAGCCGCGCGAGCGCTTCCAGTTCCGGCAGGTAGCGGCCCTTGAGCTCGACCTTCTGCCACTCGTCGTGCTGCGCGCCGAACGGCACCGGGTCGCTCTTCAGCGACTTGGTGATGGCGGCGTTCTGCGCCTGGCGCTCGTCGTTGCGGCCGAACTGCCACGGGGACAGGAAGTAGATGCAGGCACCCGCGAACACCCACACGGCCAGGGTCAGCGCCAGCCAGCCCGGCTTGAGGAGGAACTTGAACCGCACGTCCTCACGGTAGATGCGTGAGCTGGACCTCGTGGAACTGGGTCGCGAACCCCTCACCCTCCGGGCTCGCCGCCATGACCCCGACCTTGGCCTCGACCCCTGGCGGGAAGTACGCCTTGCGCAGCACCGTCGCCGGCACCTCGTCCCCCACCCCGTACCGCACCCACACCGCGTCGCCCCGGCGCTCGGCCGAGATCGTGAACCGCTCGAACGGCGGCACGACCGCCAGGTTCCAGTCCGAGAACCCGCGCGTCACCACCGTGCTGGCCCGCACCTTCCCGTCGAACACCTCGACCCCGGCCTTGATCCAGTTCTCGTCGTCGACCAGCAGCCCGACGCCGGCGTGGTCGTACTGCGCCGCGTACTCGCCGCTGAAGGTCGCCGTGATGGTGAAGTCGCCGGCCAGCGTCACCCCGTAGAGGTGGCCGTTGTCGCGGATCACGCCGTTGCCGGTGAGGCGCCAGAAGTCCGACGACGGGTCGGCGTGCACGGTCAGGGGATCGGTCGACCACTTCCGCGGCTCGTTGAGCCACGTCCACCCGGTGAGGTCCATGCCGATCATCCTCGCAAAGCGGCCCGTGCCGCCGCCACGGCTTGCGAGCGGTAGCCGCCGCCGAAGAGGACGGCGTGCACGAGCAGCGGGAACAGCTGGTGCAACGGCACGCGCGCCTGCCAGCCGTCGGCCAGCGGCGCCACCTCCTGATAGGCGCCCAGGACGTGGTCGAGGAACGGGCAGCCGAAGAGCTGTAGCATCGCGAGGTCGCTCTCCCGGTGCCCGCCGTGCGCCGCGGGGTCGATCAGCCACACCTGGTCGTCGGCGCCCCACAGCACGTTGCCGCTCCACAGGTCGCCGTGCAGCCGCGCGGGTGGTTCCGGCGGCCCCGCGAGCTCGGCGATCCGCGAGCACACGGTGCTCATGTCGATGCCCGCCTGCGCCGCGTAGGGCTCGATGCGTTGTGACGCGAACCACTCCGGCCACGACGGTGCGGGCTCGTTGCGCATCGGGGCCATGCCGATCGTGGCCTCGCGCGGGCCGCCGGGCGGTGGCGCGCCGAACGCCGGGGCGCCGGCGAGGTGGAGGGTCGCCAGACGGCGGCCGAAGGTCACGGCCGCCTGAAGATTCGGCGTGCCGTGCGGGATCTCGTCGATCACCAGCACGCCGTCGTCGCAGGAGTGCACGGACGGAACCGGCGGGCCGCCGGGAACGCGCAGCCACCGCAGGCCGGCCGCTTCGGCGGTGGTGGCCCGAGGTGACTGGCGTTTCGTCCTCAGAGCTGCTCGCGGACCCATGCGACCAGCCCCGGCATCGCGGCCTCGATCATGGCCAGGACCTCGGAGAACCCGGAGTCGTCGCCGTAATAGGGGTCGGGCACGTCCACGCCGTCGGCGTCCGGGTCGAACGAGCGCAGCAATCGGACGCGATCAGGGTCTGCCATTCGGCGCAACGAGCGCGCGTGTCCGGAGTCAAGTGCGATCAGCAGATCGGCGTCCAGGTGCTCCGCGCCCACCTGCGCGGCCACGTGGTCGGTGGGGTATCCGTTGTCCGCCAACGTCTTCAACGCCCGCGGGTCGGCCGGGTCACCGACGTGCCACCCACCGGTGCCGGCGCTGGACACGGTGACGAAAGACGACAATCCTTCGCGGGACAGCCATTCTCGGAACACGAGCGCTGCCATGGGGGACCGGCAGATGTTGCCGGTGCAGACAAAGGCGACCTTCACGCGCCACACGGTAACGCTCAACCGCTGTCACAAGATGTACGGACAAACGACATGGAGGCCGCCCATGCAGACCGGTACCGACGTGCCCCCGCAACGGGAGATCATCGGGTGCACCGACGCCCTCGGGCGCCGTCGTGCGTTCGAGGTGTACCTCAACGAGAAGGGTCGCGTCTGCTTCCGCACCCCGCCCGGTGAGTCCGCGCAGCTCGACGCCTTCCAGCTGGACGAGCTGATCAGCCACCTCACCGAGCTCCGCCGCTACATGCAGTGACGCGCCGGTCTGAGCTGGTCGCCTAGAATCTCGGGCGATGACCAGCCCAGACCTGCGCCACCACGGTGACGTCGACGCCGCACCCGGCCTCGCCGACTTCGCCGTCAACGTGCGGGTGCCGCGCCCACCGCGTTGGCTGCGCGACCGGCTGGCCCAGGCGCTCGACGACCTCGGCCGTTACCCCTCCAAGCAGGCAGAAGAGCGCGCACGTGAGGCCGTCGCACGCCGTCACGGGCGCTCGCCTGACGAGGTTCTGCTGCTCAACGGTGCCGCGGAGGGCTTCGCGCTGCTGCCGAAGCTCTCACCGCGCCGCGTGGCGATCGTGCACCCCGGCTTCACCGAGCCGGAGGTGGCGTTCCGCGACGCCGGAATCCCGGTCGAGCACGTGCTGCTCGACGGCGGCTTCACGCTGTCCGAGACCTCTGTGGACGCTGACCTGACCGTCGTCGGCAACCCGACGAACCCGACGTCGGTGCTGCACTCGCGGGCCGCCCTCAAGCGCCTGCCCGGCAGGCTCGTCGTCGACGAGGCGTTCATGGACGCCGTGCCCGGCGAACCGGAGTCGCTCGCGCACGACCCCGACGTGCTGGTGCTGCGCAGCCTCACCAAGACCTGGGGCCTCGCGGGACTGCGCGCGGGCTACCTCCTCGGCGACCCGGAGACGCTGGCCAGGCTGGCGCACGGCCGTCCGCACTGGGCCGTCGGCAGCCTGACGCTGGAGGCGATCACGGCGTGCTGCGAGCCGGAGGCGCTCGAAGCGTCCGCGCGGTTCGCCCGTGAGGCGCAGGAGCACGCCGCGTACGCCTTGGAGCAGCTCCAAGACCTGGTCGTCGTTGCGCCGAAAGCGCCGTTCGTGCTGCTCAGGGTGCCTGAGGGCACACGGCTGGCGTTGCGGGACAAGGGGATCGCGGCACGGCGCTGCGACACGTTCCCCGGTCTCGACGACACGTACCTGCGCGTGGCGATCCGGCCGCCGGAGGAGTTCGCGGTGTTCGTGGACGCGTTGCGGGTAGTGATGGAGGAACTGGCGTGAAGCTCGCCGACGTGATCGCGGTGCTGGAGTCCGCGTATCCGCCGAAGACCGCCGAGCAGTGGGACGCGGTCGGCCTGGTGTGCGGTGACCCGGCCGAGGAGGTCACCCGCGTGCTGGTCTGCGTGGACCCGACCTCGTCCACAGTGGACGAAACCGTCGCGGCGGGCGCGCAGCTCCTGCTCGCCCACCACCCGCTGCTCCTGCGCGGGGTCAACGGTGTTCCGGCCGACGACCCCAAGGGGGCGTTGGTGCACAAGCTGATCCGGAACGGCGCCGCCTTGTATTGCGCGCACACCAACGCCGACAGCGCGTTGCCGGGCGTCTCGGACGCGCTGGCGAAGGCCATCGGGCTCGCGGTCACCGGCCCGCTCGAACCGGCGGAGCCGTCGGGCGACACCGGCACGGGTCGAATCGGCGAGCTGCCGGAGGCCGAACCGCTGCGCGTCTTCGCCCAGCGCGTGGCCGACGCGCTGCCCGCCACCGTTCAGGGCGTCCGCGCGGCCGGCGACCCGGAACGCCTGATCAAGCGGGTCGCGGTGTGCGGGGGCGCGGGGGACGGCTTCCTCGCGACCGCGGCTCGGGCGGGCGTCGACGCCTACGTCACGGCGGACCTCCGCCACCACCCCGCGAGCGAGCACGTCGAGTCCGGCGGACCGGCGTTGGTCGACGTGGCGCACTGGGCCAGTGAGTGGCCGTGGTGCGAGCAGGCGGCCGAGATCCTGCGGGAGGCCTTCGGCGGTAGGGTCGAGGTACTCGTCTCCACCCGCCGGACCGATCCGTGGACCGTCGGGGCGGCGAGCTCAGCAGCAGGAGGACATGCGTGAAAGCCGATCCCGCAGTGCAGCGCAGGCTGCTCGACCTGGCCGAGGTCGATGCCGAACTGGCGCGTGTCACCCACCGTCGCCGCACGCTGCCGGAGATCGCGGAGATCGCCGAGGTCGAGCAGCTGGTGCGCGCGAAGCAGGACGCGCTGGTGGCGGTCGAGACGACGCTCGGCGACCTGGACCGCGACGTGAAGCGCCAGGAGACCGAGATCGACCAGGTCCGCGCCCGCGAGGAACGCGACCGCAAGCTGATGCAGTCCGGCTCCGTCGGCGCCAAGCAGCTCACCGACCTCGAACACGAGCTCGCCACCCTCCAGCGCCGCCAGGGCGTCCTCGAAGACGACCTGCTGGAGCTGATGGAACGCCGCGAGGCCGTGGAGGCCGACGCCTCCTTCGCCCGCGTGGAGCTCGACAAGGCCCGCTCGACGCTGGAGGCCGCCACCGGCCGCCGTGATGCCGCGCTCGCCGACCTCGAAGCCGTCGAGACCAGGCGCACCGCCGACCGTTCGACGATGGCCAAGGGCTTCCCGGACGACCTGCTGAAGCTCTACGACCGCCAGCGCGAGCAGCGGGGCATCGGCGCGGCCCTCATCCAGTCCCGCCGCTGCGGCGCGTGCCGGATCGAGCTCGACCGCAGCGCGGTGTCGAAGGTGAAGGAAGCGGCGGCCGACGAGGTCGTGCGCTGTGAGGAGTGCGGCGCCATCCTGGTCCGCACCGCCGAGTCGGGGCTCTGACCTCCGACCCCTCATTTGACGGCGAACGAGGCGCCGTCGCGTGATCTTGTGGATCAGGTCACGTGGCGGCGCCTCTTGCCATCCCTGCATTCGCCGTGCATGCTTCCGCGGAGCTTGACACGTAACGCGTGTTGTCGGGGGACATGCGCGGATGCCTGGGGGCCTCACTTTGATTCGCGCTTCGAGAGCGCGCGGCTTTGCGCTGCGCACATTGCTGATCTCGGCGGCCGTGCTGCTGCCGGGCGTGCACGTTCCAATCGCCGCGGCGGCACCTGAATGCGTTGAGTCGCAACAGACTCCGCAGGCCGCCACCGAGCTGGCCAAGCGCTGTGGACAGCGCGTGGAGATCATGTCGCTGCGGTCGGAGACCGCGCAGACCTTCGCCAAGCCGCAGGGCGGCTACACGACCGAGGAGTCGGTCGAGCCGCGCTTCGCCCGCAGGGCCGACGGCTCGTGGGCCCGCGTCGACACGACCCTGCGCGCCACCGGCCAGACGGTCACGCCGGCCGCGGCCGTGCTGCCGGTCGAGTTCTCCTCGGGCGGCACCGGTCCGGCCGCGAAGCTGCGCGACGGTGACCGCGAGCTCGCGATCACCTGGCCGTTCGGGCCGTTGCCCAAGCCGGTGCTGTCCGGCGCGGACGCCACGTACCCCGAGGTGCTGCCGGGCGTCGACCTGAGGCTGACCGCGTCGCCGCAGGGCTTCTCCGAGGTCCTGGTCGTGAAGAACCGCGAGGCCGCGAAGAACCCCAAGCTCGCCAAGGTCACGTTCGGGTTCGCGACGAAGGGCGTCACGGCGCACGCGGCCGCCGGTGGCCTGGAGGCCAAGGACACGGCCGGCAAGGTCGTCTTCAGCTCGCCGGCACCGACCATGTGGGACTCCGGCCAGGAGGCGGTCGCGCACGTCGGCGTGCTCTCGAAGTCGGCGGTGGAGGCCAAGAAGAAGCGCACGGCGACCATGCCGGTGACCGCCGCCAACGGCGAGCTGACCGTCACCCCGGACGCCGCGCTGCTCAACGAGGCCCAGTACCCGGTCATGATCGACCCGTCCTGGTCCGGCAGGTTGCTGGACAACGCGTGGACGCTGGTGTCCAGCAAGGACCCCGGCTCGGTGTTCTGGCAGGGCCGCAACAACCAGGGCCAGGACTACCTGTCCGACGCGGGTGACAAGGGCGGTGCCGGAACCGGTCTCATCTGCGACAGCGTCTCGTCCACCGGCGCCTGCCTGAGCTCGACCTACACCGTCCGCTCGTACTTCCGGATGGACATCTCGGGGGTCAAGGGCAAGCAGGTCACCGGCGCGTCGTTCCGCATCGAGCAGCGGTGGGCCTTCACCTGCAACAACGGTGGTTCGAACGCCACCGTGCGGGTCGCCAACGAGTTCAGCGGCTCCACGACGTGGAACAACCAGCCGGGCTGGTGGGACGACAACTGGGCGTGGTCGAGCGCGGCCAACCGCAAGGTCGGCGCGACGCACAACTGCGCCGGGCCGGGTGACGTCGAGTTCAACTTCACCGGAGTGGTCAACCACGCCGCGAACAACGGCTGGAACAACGTCACGGTCGTCATGCACGTCGGTGAGGGCAGCGTCAACAACTGGAAGCGCTTCAACGCGGGCAGCGCGGTCCTCGCCATCGACTACAACTCGATCCCGAACACGCCGGACCAGATCACCGTCGACGGCAAGGGTTGCGCGACCGGCGCCGCCCGCCCGCTGGTGCCCACCGCGACGCCGACGATCCGCGGCCGGGTCAGCGACCCCGACGGCGGCGACACGATGACCGCCCGCTTCGAGTGGCGGCGCATCCGTCCCGACGGTTCCCGCGCGACCATCGCCCACGTCGACAACTCGCCGTGGGGAAACGGCACCACCGCCCAGTACACGGTGCTCAAGCCGGACACCCTGCCCAACGGTGTCGTGGAGTGGTCCGACAACCTCGTCGGCACCGGTGACTGGGACAACGACGGCAAGACCGACCTGCTGATCCGCGACCTCGACGGCTACCTGTACCTGCTGCCCACTGTGGACACTCCGGAGGGCAGGAGGTCCGGTGACCGCGTGGACATCGGCCTGGGCTGGAACGGCTTCACCATCGCCGGTGTCGCGGACTGGGACAACGACGGCAACCTCGACATCATCGCCCGGTGGGACGCCACGGGTGACCTGTACCTCTACCCCGGAGAGGGCAAGCGCGCCCCCTCGGCCCAGAGCCGGGTGCTGATCGGCTGGGGCTGGCAGGGTTACGCCTTCGCCGGCATCGCCGACTACGACCGCGACGGCAACAAGGACACGATCGCCAGGGACCCCGACGGCGTGCTGTGGCTGTACCCCGGTGACGGCAAGCGCCAGGCGCCGCAGGCGGACCGGGTGTCGCTGGGCTGGGGCTGGAACGGGTTCACCTACGCGGGCGTCGCCGACCGCACCGGTGACGGCAAGCCGGACATCTTCGCGTACTGGGAAGCCGACGGGACGATGTACCTGTACCCCGGCAGCGGTACTCGTGCGCCCTACACCGGTGACCCCGGTCGTTACGTGATCGGCACGGGCTGGCAGGGCTCGACCCCGCGCACCGTGGCCGACCTGAACGGCGACGGTTCCGTGGACATGGTCGCGCAGGTGCCGTTCTCCACCGACTGGTTCTTCTACCCCGGCGTGGTCGGCACGCAGCCCGGTCCGGAGAAGACGACCATCGCGGGCCGCGGCATGACCACCGGCAGCTACGAGTACCGCATGACTGCCTCCGACGGCCGCGTGTGGGGATCGGCTTCCAGTTGGTGCGAGTTCACCATCGACAGGACCGCGCCCGACGCGCCGACGTTCGGCTCTTCCGTTTACAAGACCTCGGGTTGCCCGGCGGAAGGCTGCGGTTCGGTCGGCATCGCGGACACCTTCACGTTCGCCAGCACGTCGACCGACGTCGTGAAGTTCAAGTGGGGCTTCACGGATTCACCCTCGGCGGAGGTGGCGGCCGGCACTCCGGTCCGCTGGACGCCGCCGTCGTCGGGCCCGAAGACGTTGTTCGTGGAGGCCTACGACAAGGCGGGCAACTTCACCCGCAAGTCGTTCCAGTTCACGGTCGCGGGCGCCAAGGTCAACGAGGCGTCCTGGTTCAACGGTGACGATCCCGCGGTGGACGCCACGGGCAACGGTCACGACCTCGCGGTGAGCGGTGTCGACCCGGCTGCCGCGGGCCGCACAGTCGGTGGGCAGACGTCGGTGGGTTTCACCGGCTCGAACACCGCGACGACGGCCAAGGTCGTCGACACGAGCAAGGGTTTCTCGGTGTCGGCGTGGGTTCGTCTCACCGATGACACCGCGAGCCGCACGGTCGTGAGCCAGCAGGGTTCGGTGGCTTCGGCGTTCAAGCTCGGCTACGACTCCGCGTCGCACAAGTGGAACTTCTCGCTGGCGGAGAGCGATGCCGCGAACACCGTGCAGAAGACCGCGGTGTCCGACGCGGCCGCGGCCAAGGACGTGTGGACGCATCTGACCGGCACGTACGACAGCCTTGACCGTGAGGTCCGGTTGTACGTGGACGGTGCGTTGCAGCGCACGATCGCTGTGGTGGACAACGGTTTCAGCGCCACTGGGCAGCTGCGGATCGGTCAGGCCTGGCAGGGTCAGCTGGCGGAGGTCCGTGCGTGGAACCGCACGATCACTCCGCAGGAGTCCCTGTCCATGGCCGACGCGGCGCAGGCCAGCGGTGTCGGTGAGTGGAAGTTCAACGAGAACAGCGGTTCCGTCGCGTTCGACTCCTCGCCGTACGCCCGTGACTTCAAGCTGAACCTGGCCGGTGGCGCGTCGTGGGGCCAGGGCGTGGCGGGCGCTGGTGGTCTGGCGCTCAACGGCACCAGCGGCTCGGCGAGCACGAACGAGTCCGTGCTGAACACCGCGCAGTCGTTCTCGGTCGACGTGTGGGCGAAGCTCAACGACACCGGCACGGCCAGGACCGTCGTGGTGCAGCGTGGTCCGTCCACTGTGGACCCGTTCGCGTTGAAGTACGACGGTGCGCAGTGGTCGGCGGAGATGCCGAACGCGTCGTCGAACCCGTCGACGTGGTGGCGGGCCAAGGCGGACGCGGTCGTGAACACGTGGACGCACCTGGTGGCGGTGTACGACGCCAGTGCGCGCACGTTGAAGCTGACCGTCGGCTATCAGAACAGCCCGGACACGCTGAAGAGCACCGTCACCGGTGTGGTGGGCTGGAACTCCACGGGCGTGTTGTCGGTGGGCCGCAGCAGCGCGGGCGAGTTCTTCAACGGCTACGTGGACGAGCTGAAGACGTTCCAGGGAGCCCTGGCTCCGGCCGCCCTCCCGGCGACGCCCCGCACCGGTTCGTCGGTCTCCGGTGACGCCCTGGCCGAGATCATCTCGGTGGACGCCGACGGCACCGTCCGCGCGTTCCGCAACGACGCCGGCGGCTACCCGTACAACGCGCAGAGCATCGGCTCGGGCTGGACGCCGGACCGCACGTGGTTCGCGGACATCGACGGCGACGGCAAGTCCGAGATCATCGGCGTGACGACGGACGGCACGATCAAGGCGTTCCGGAACGTCAACGGCATGAACGGCTTCCCGTTCATCGACCCGATCGTGATCGGCTCGGCCCCTGGCGAGACCAAGCGGATCAAGTTCGCCGACGTCGACGGCGACGGCCGCGCGGACCGCATCTCCCTCGACACCGACGGCAGGGTCCGCGTCTACCGCAACCTCTTCGGAATGAACGACCGCGGCCAGTCCACGGCGTTCTCGACCACCCCGGTGATCGTCAAGGTCACGACGGCGGCGCCGGAGGCCATCCGGTTCGCGGACATCAACGGCGACGGCAAGGCGGAGTTCATCACGGTGAACGCCGACGAACGCCAGACCGTCTTCGCCTACCGCAACCTCAGCGGCCTCGGCTACGGCACCTACGACACCCCGCAGGAGATCGGTTCCGGCTGGACCTCCGACCGCACCTGGTTCGCCGACATCACCGGTGACGGCAAGGCCGAGATCGTGATGGTGCGCCCGGACGGCTCGGTCTGGTCCTGGACGAACTACCGGGGCCTGGACGCGTTCCCGTACGCGGAGAACAAGCAGGTCGGCGCCGGCTGGTACGAGCCCGCCCGCGTCTTCTTCGGCTGACCAGTCCTCTTCACACACTTCTGGAGTTGTGCCATGCCCACAGCCCTGCCCAGACGCGGACTGGCCGTCGTCCTGGCCGCGTCGCTCATGTCCACCGTCCTGGCCGCCACCCCTGCTCTGGCGGCCCCGTACAAGCCACCGGCCCCGCAGAAGGAACGCGTCGTCGCGGGTTCGCTGACCGAGCTGAGCAAGAACGAGGACGTCCGCACCGGAAGCCCCTTCAAGGGCAGCGCTCCGGTGTGGCCCAAGGCCGGCGTCGCCGAGGTCGACGCCATCGCCGGCACACCCGCGAAGGTCGCCGGTACCCCGTTGGCGGTCGCGGCGGCGGACACCGAGACCGCGAAGGCCAGACCCAAGGTCAGGGTCGAGACGTTCGACCGCGACCGGACCAGGGCCGCCGGAGTGGAAGGCGTGTTGTTCCGGGTGACCGGTGGCGCGGCCAAGCTCGACGTCGACTACTCGTCGTTCCGCTGGGCCTACGGCGGTGACTGGGCCTCGCGGCTGCGGCTCGTCGAGCTGCCCGAGTGCGCGTTGAAGACCCCGGAGAAGCCGGAGTGCCACAGCAAGCCGGTGCCGTCGACCAACAACACGGCCACGGGCAAGGTGACCGCGACCGAGGCGACGCCGTCCAGCGGCGCCCTGATGGCGTTGTCCGCGGGTACGTCCAGCGGCTCGGGCACGTACTCGGCCACGAGCCTCTCGCCGTCGGCCACCTGGTCATCCGGTAGCAACACCGGTGAGTTCACCTGGAACTACTCGCTTCGGATGCCGCCGTCGCTCGGTGGCCCGGCGCCCAAGCTGGCGCTGGCCTACTCGTCGGGCAGCGTGGACGGCCGGATGGCCGCGTCGAACAACCAGCCGTCGTGGATCGGTGAGGGTTTCGAGCTCGGTGCGAACTTCATCGAGCGCCGCTACATCTCCTGTGCTGACGACATGGCCAACGGTGCGCGGAACACCACCAAGACCGGAGACCTGTGCTGGCGCAACGAGAACGCCGCGCTGTCGATGGAGGGGCACGCCGGCGAGCTGATCAAGGAAGCGGACAACCGCTGGCGGCTGCGCAACGACGACGGCACCCGCGTCGAGTTCCGCACCGGCATCGACAACGGCGCCCGCAACGGTGAGCACTGGGTGGTCACGACCACCGACGGCACTCAGCACTGGTTCGGCCGCAGCAGGCAGTCGACGCTGAACGTGCCGGTCGCGGGCAACCACGCGGGCGAACCGTGTGCTGCCAACGCGTTCAAGGACTCCTTCTGCTCACAGCCGTACCGCTGGAACCTCGAATACGTCGTGGACCTGCACGGCAACACCATGACGTACAGCTACGACAAGGAAACCAACAAGTACGCCCGCAACAACACCGAGACGGACCTCGCCGACTACGACCGCGCGTCGGTCCTCAAGCAGATCGACTACGGCACCCGCAACGACCGCACCGAGACCGCTCCGATGCAGGTGGTCTTCGAGTCGGCCGACCGCTGTCTCGCCGACTGCGGCACGAAGGACGCCGTGAAGTGGCCGGACGTGCCGTGGGACCAGGCGTGCGACAAGAGTCCGTGCCGCACCGGCTCCCCGACGTTCTGGACGACCAAGCGTCTCGCGTCGGTGACCACCAAGGTCGGTGGCAACGCGGTGGAGAAGTGGACGCTGAGCCACTCGTTCCCCGACCCCGGTGACGGCACGCGTGCCGGCCTCTGGCTGGACAAGGTCGCCCACCAGGGCCTGGTCGGTCAGACCACGACCATCCCGGACATCAGGTTCACCGGCATCCAGCTGAGCAACCGCGTCGACACCCATTCCGACCAGTACGCCGCGATGAAGTGGTGGCGGCTCAAGACCATCCACACCGAGACCGGTGGCCGAGTCGACGTCACGTACTCGGACCCGGACTGCGTGGCCGGCTCCCGGATGCCGAACCCGAACGCGTTGCAGGACAACAACCTGCGTTGCTACCCGGTGCACTGGACACCGGAGGGCAACACGACGCCGATCTGGGACTACTTCCACAAGTACGTCGTCAAGAGCGTCACGGAGACCGACCTCACCGGTGGGTCGGTGCGGGTGCTCACCCAGTACGAGTACGTCGGCGACCCCGCCTGGCACTACTCCGACGACGACGGCTTCATCAAGGCCGAGGACAAGACCTGGTCGGTGTGGCGCGGGTACGCCGCGGTCAGGGCGATGAAGGGCGATCCCGGTGAGCAGACGCTGACCGAGACCCGTTACTTCCGCGGCATGCACGGCGACAAGCTCCCGTCGGGAACCCGCAACGTCCCTGTTCCCGCCATCGCCGTGGGCAACGTCCCCGCCACGTTCGACGAGGACGTCTACGCCGGCATGCCTCGCGAGGAGATCACCTACAACGGTCCGGGTGGCGCCGAGGTGTCGGCCACCGTCAACGAACCGTGGCGTTCCGAACCGACCGCGACCCGCACGATCAACGGCATCACCACGTACGCCCGTTATGTGGACGTGGCCGGCAAGCACACCCGCATCGCGCTGGACGGTGGCCGCGGCTACCGCACCACCAGTTCGACGACCGAGTTCGACCAGACCTACGGTCAGCCGTTGAAGTCCGAGGACCGAGGCGACGACGCGGTCACCGGCGACGAGAAGTGCACCCTGCTCGACTACGCGCGCAACACGTCCACCTGGCTGGTCACCACGGTGTCGCGGGAGCGGGTGTTCCAGGTGGACTGCGCCAAGGCGCAGGCGGGTAGCGGTCTGCGGGACGCCGACGTCGACGCGGACGGGAAGACCTACTACGACAACCAGGCACTCGGTGTCGCACCGACCAAGGGCGACATCACGAAGACCGAGGGCCTCAGGTCGTACGTCAACGGGACTCCCGACTACCTGACCGAGAAGACGGCCGAGTTCGACGCCTACGGTCGCGTCACGAAGCTGACCGACCTGAAGGGCACGACGACCACCGCGTACACCCCGTCCGCGGGCGGTCCCGTCACCCAGGTCGCCGCCACGAACTCGCTGGGCTGGGTCACCACGACCACCAAGCAACCCGCGTGGGACCTGCCTCTGTCCGTTGTGGACTCGAACGGGCGGCGCACCGACATCACCTACGACGGCCTGGGCCGGACCACGGCGGTCTGGTTGCCGGGCCACGACAAGAGCGTGCAGCCGGCCGACAAGACGTTCTCCTACCTGGAGCGGACGAACGGGCCGGTCGTCGTCACCACGAAGTCGATCAACAAGGACGGCCAGTACAACACCTCGCACCAGCTGTTCGACGGTCTGCTGCGGCCGCGCCAGACGCAGAAGCTCGACTCGTCCGGCACCACGACGAACGCGGTCGTGACCGACGCGTACTACGACTCGGCCGGCCGAGCCGTGCGGTCGAACAACGCCTACCTCGCAACCACCGGCCTGAGCACCGAGCTGTTCACGCCGACGGACACCATCCCGTCGGCGACCGTCACCACCTACGACGGGGCGGGGCGGCAGATCGCGGAGATCCTCAAGAAGAACATGCCGGTGGCCAGCCCCGGCGGCGAGGAGATCTCCCGGACCACCACCTACCACGCGGGTGACCGGACCGACGTGACCCCGCCCGCCGGTGGCATCGTGTCCTCGACCCTGGTGGACGTCCTCGGCCGCACCTCCGAGGTGCGTCAGTACCGCTCCGGTTTCGCCGCGGGAAGCCCGAACGGCTTCGACGCGACGAAGTACACCTACGACCGCGACGGCGCCCTGACCAAGGTCGTCGACCCGACCGGCAAGGTGTGGGAGTACGGCTACGACCTGATGGGCAGGCAGGTCCGCGCCGTGGACCCGGACAAGGGCGTCAGCACGTCCACCTACGACGACGCCGGGCAGCTTCTGTCCACAACGGACGGTCGCGGCAAGACGCTCGCCTACACCTACGACGCGTTGAGCCGCAAGACGAGCATGCGGGACGGGAGCGCGACCGGCCCGTTGCGTGCCGAGTGGTTCTACGACGTGCTCGCCGACGGCACCAGGGTCAACGGCCAGCTGGTGAAGTCCGTGCGGTACGGCGAGCTCGGTCAGTACGTCAAGGAGAACATCGGCTTCACCGGTGACTACCAGCCGACGGGGACCGACTTCACGGTGCCCGAGGGGGAAACCGGCCTGGCCGGCACTTACTCCTACGTCTACACCTACAACTCCGACGGTTCCCTGTTCACGACGCGCGTTCCCGCGGTGGGCGACCTGCAGCGCGAAACCATCGAGAACGGGTACGACGCGTTGGGGCAGCAGACCACGCAGCGCAGTGGTTACGGCACCAAGGCGCAGACCGACCTGGTCACCGCCACCGCGTACACGTCGTTCGGTGAGCTGGCTTCCTACCGGCTGCGCAACAGCGGTGGCAGCACCGTGGACGTCACGCGCAACTACGACCAGTTCACGCGTCGTCTCAACCAGATCTGGACGACGAGGCAGACGGCGCCGACCGACGTCGCGAACGTGTCGTACAGCTACGACCCGTTCGGCAACGTCACCCGCGTCGCGGACTCCGTCAGCGCGGACACGCAGTGCTTCCAGGTCGACCACCTGCGCCGGTTGACCGAGGCGTGGACGCCGGCGTCCGGTGACTGCGCCCCCGCACCGACCGTCGCGGGTCTGGGCGGACCGTCGAAGTACTGGCAGTCGTTCACCTACAACACCGCCGGCGACCGCACGAAGCTCGTCGAGCACGGCACCAGCGCGGGCGACCGCACGACGGACTACACCCCGACGCCCGGCAAGCACAGCCTGGCGGGCACGTCGACCACCGACACCGCGGGCGTCCGGAGCACCTCGTACACCTACGACGAGTCGGGCAACATGCTGACCCGGCCGGCGCCGACCACCGGCACCCAGACGCTGACCTGGGATCCGGAAGGGCGCATCGCGACGACGGTGGACGACACCGGGGCCACGTCGTACGTGTACGACGCGGACGGCAACCGACTGGTCCGGCGCGATCCGGCCGGCCGCACCCTGTACCTGCCGGGTCAGGAACTGCGTTACACGGCATCGTCCGGCGCGAAGTCGTGCACGCGTTACTACACGCACGCGGGCCAGACCATCGCGATGCGCACGTCGACCGGACTGACGTGGATGTCCTCCGACCAGCACGGCACGGCGGAGAACACGATCAACGCGCTGACCCAGGTGGTGTCCACGCGCCGCACGCTGCCGTTCGGCGAAGTCCGCGGCGGTACCGGCACCTGGCCGTCCAAACTGGACAAGGGTTTCGTCGGCGGCACGCTCGACAACACCGGCCTGACGCACATCGGGGCACGTGAGTACGAGCCGGCCACCGGCAGGTTCATCTCGGTCGACCCGGTGATCGACAACGCCGACCCGCAGCAGATGCACGGTTACGCCTACGGCAACAACAACCCGTTGAGCTACGTCGACGCGGACGGGAAGTGGTCCATCGGCGGTGCGTTCAAGGCGGCGGGCAGCGCCATCGGCAGCGCCGCCAAGGCGGTCGGCAGCACCGTGAAGACCGCTGTGGTCAACACGGTCAAGTCCATCAAGGAGGACCCGCTCAAGTTCGCCACCGGTGTGGTGGTGGGCGCGGTCGCCGCGGTGGCGGTCGGCGCCGTGTGCGCCACCGGTGTCGGCTGCCTGATCCTCGCGGGCGCGGTCGCGGGTGCCGCGGCGGCGGGTGCCGAATACGGCACGGACGTCGCACGTGGCCGCAAGGAGTTCAGCGTCGGCGAGCTCGGCAAGGAGATGGCGATCGGCGCCGCGGTCGGCGGCGTCACCGCCGGTCTCGGTGTCGTCGGCGGCAAGGTGCTGAACAAGGCCCGCCAAGCCATGCGCAGGAACGGTGACAAGCTCGCCGACGACGTGGCCTCGTCACCGCCGTCCAAGCCCAGGAGCTGCAACGCGCACAGCTTCGCTCCCGCGACGCCGGTGGTCCTCGCGGACGGCACGACGAAGCCGATCGAGGACGTCCAGCTCGGTGACGAGGTCCTCGCCACCGAGCCGGCGACCGGCGAGACGATCGCCCAGCCCGTGACCGACCTGCACCGCAACGTCGACTTCGACCTGACCGACCTCGACGTGAAGTTCACCGACGGCCGGGTCGAGACGGTGCGGACCACCTGGACGCACCCCTTCTGGGACAACACCGAGCACCGCTGGGCGTTCGCCTCCCAGCTGGTCCCCGGCCACGAGTTGCGCACCGCCGACGGGTCGTTGATCCTCGTGCAGGCTGTTCGCAACCGCGTGGGCAACAAGGTGATGCGGGACCTCACGGTCGCGTCGTTCCACACCTACTACGTCGCGGTGGCCGGCGTGCCGGTGCTCGTGCACAACTGCAGCACGGAACCTGGCCAGGGCAGGTGGGAACCGAACGCGCTCGGCGGGGACGACCCGATGGAGCTCCAGCAGGCGAGGGAGATCTGGGAGGAGCACGGTGGCGACGTCATCGGGCAGAAGGTCAAGAACGAAGCGGGCATCGACGGGTGGCACGACAACGGCGTCCCGATGACGCTCAAGGCCGTCAGGTCGACGAGCACCGGCGTCAACCCCGTCCTGAACCAGCTGACCAAGGCGGCCGCGCAGGTGGCGAAGAGCCCGCACCGCGGCGTGCACCTGTTCATCCGGGCGCCTTACACGAGCCTCGAGGTGCTGCAGTCCATCCAGAAGATCCAGCATCTGCTCGCCGGCGCGCTCTTCTCGAAGATCACCGTTCGGTACCACGGTGGCAAGTGGGCTGACTTCGACTAGTAGGCAGGCAACAGGCATGTCCGTGGAATGGACCGTCGAAGACGGCGGAGAGTTGTCCGTCGGAGCGTTCTTCGACGCATTCGCCGAAACCGTGCACGCCCTCACCGGCGCACGGCCGAGCTGGGGCGTCGTCCGGGGAGACCTGGCCGGCAGGCAGGTCGAACTGACCTCGGACGACGACGTCCTCCAGGTTCGGGCGATCACGACCCACGACGTCTACCTCGACTTCACCGTCGAGGTGGACGGCAGGGCGGCCGTCTTCAACCTCACTCTCGCCTGGTCTCTGGGCGAGGACGAGGAGGAACGGCACGACCTGACCTACGGCGGGACCACCGCGCTGTCGGGCGAAGCGTCCTTCGTGGTCGCGTTCGCCGCGGCGTGCGCGTTGAGCCTGTGCATCGGGGGCGAGCTCTCCGGTCCCGGGCTGACGCACAACCACGACCGGGAGAGCGTGGCGCGTGTCGTCCGGGAGCTCACGCAGTCCTCGCCGGACGTGGCGGCGAACCTGCAGCAGGTCAGGGCGAGGCTGCGGCAGGTCCACGAGTGATCGGCGGTGCGGGCGTTCGGCACGAGCGCCCGCACTTCCGCTGAATCCTCAGGCCGGTTTGATGTTCGTGTTGCAGTGGACGACGTTGCCGGGGTCGTAGGCCGCCTTGAATCGAGCGAACCGGTCGTGCTTGGCCGGGCCGCAGGCGGCACGCACCCGGTCCTCCTCGTACTCGACCATGAAGTTGACGTAGACGCCCGTGTCGCCCGCGCACGGCAGCAGTGCGTCGTAGAACCCGCGCACCCACGCTCGATCCAGCTCCAGCAGGTCGGGCGTCGGTGCGATGGCGGCCATGTTGACCACGTACATCGGGCTGCACCGGCCTCCGAACGCCGTGTCGTCCTCACCGGGATCGCAGTACCCGCCGTCGAGGTCCCAGAAGAAGAACCCGAGGTTGACCATCGGCCCCACCTCGTGCAGGCGGTACTCGAATAACGTCACGACACCGAAGTTGCCGCCGCCACCACGAATCGCCCAGAACAGGTCCGGGTTCTCCTCCACAGACGCGCGCACCAACCGCCCGTCGGCCAGCACCACGTCCGCGCCGACGAGGTTGTCCAGCGTGAGCCCGGGCCCGTTGGTCAGCCAGCCGAAGCCATCGCCGAGTGTGAGCCCGGCGATCCCCGGTGTGGCTGATCGACCCGCTGGGGACCGCGAGCCGTGCTGCTGTGTGGCGTCGACCTCGGCCAACGAGCACCCAGGCCCACAGGTGGCCGTCTTCGCCACCGGATCGACGACGACCGAGTTCATCCGGCCGAGGTCGATCATCAGCCCGTCGTCCACACAGGACGCGCCGCTGAAACTGCGTCCACCGCCCCTGATCGCGAGTTCGAGGCCGCTGTCGACCCCGAAACGAACAGCCGAGGCGACGTCCGCCGCCGACTCACAGCGGGCGATGAGCCGCGGGCGGAGATCGATCATGCCGTTCCACAACGATCTTGCGCCGTCGTAGTCGTCGGCACCCGGTGTGCTGACGTTCCCATGAACCCCGCACGCAGTGTGGCGAGATCGGTGTCGATGGTCATCTGGGCCTCCCGGAAGGTGAGGCCACAGAGGCCGGGTGTTAATCCATCCGGCCCTTTTGTTCCGTCCAGGCGGATGTCTCGCCCTTGGTCTCACCGGCGTGAGCAGTTGGCCACTGACCGGAAGTGGTGCACAACGACGTCAGGGCGGGTGCTCGTAGTGAGCACCCGCCCTGACGTCAGAGATGAAACTGGTGTCCGAGAGGGGACTTGAACCCCTACGCCCTTTCGGGCACTAGCACCTCAAGCTAGCGCGTCTGCCATTCCGCCACCCAGACTGATGGGATCATCGTACAACGCCCCGGAACGGCACCTGAACGCGGGGTTAGGATCGCCCGCGTGAAGGTCATCGTCGAGGCCGACGGCGGGTCGCGGGGCAACCCCGGACCTGCTGGTTACGGCGCTGTGGTCCGCGACAAGCTCAGCGGCGAGACGCTGGCCGAGCGCAAGGGGTTCATCGGGGTCGCCACCAACAACGTCGCCGAGTACCAGGGGCTCATCGCGGGGCTGCGGGCGGCGAGCGAGCTGCGGGCCGAGACCGTGGACGTGCGGATGGACTCCAAGCTGGTCGTCGAGCAGATGGCCGGGCGCTGGAAGATCAAGCACCCCTCCATGCAGCCGCTCGCACGGGAGGCGCAGGCGCTCGTCAGGTCTTTTCAGGCCGTCACGTTCGAGTGGATTCCGCGGGAGCGCAACCGGCAGGCCGATCGGCTGGCCAACGAGGCCATGGACGGGGAAGCCAAGGCCACGGAAGCCAAGACCGCAGAAGGGGACAAGCAGCCGCACTGGAGTGGCGCGGTCGGCGAACCCACGCGGTTGATCCTGCTGCGGCACGGGCAGACCAAGCTGTCGGTCGAGCGCAGGTACTCGGGGCGCGGGGATCATCCGCTGACCGAGCTCGGGCTTGCGCAGGCCGAGCGGGCGGCGAGCCGTCTCTCCAAAGTGGACGGGGTGGCGGCGGTCATCTCGTCGCCGCTGCGACGGGCGCAGCAGACCGCGCAGAAGCTCGCGGACAAGACCGGGCTGGAGGTCGTCACCCACCAGGGGCTCATCGAGACGGACTTCGGCACGTGGGAAGGGCTGACGTTCGCCGAGGCGGCCGCGCAGGACCCGGAGATCCACCGGCGGTGGCTCGGCGACACGAGCGTCAGGCCGCCCGGCGGTGAGAGCTTCGACGAGGTCAACGCGCGCATTCGCAAGGCGCGCAGCGAGATCATCGCCAAGTACGGCGGCAGCACGGTCGTGGTCGTCAGCCACGTCACGCCGATCAAGACCCTGTTGCGGCAGGCGCTGGACGTCGGGCCGCAGTTCCTGTTCCGGATGCACCTCGACCTGACGGGCGTGTCGATCGCCGAGTTCTACCCGGACGGGCACGCGTCGGTGAAGCTCGTGAACGACACCTCGCACCTCGGCTGAGCGCGAGCTCTAGGACGCCCTGCGCAAGCGGGGCGTCAACGCCGAGACGAACCGGTCGGCCGCCGCGTCCAGCAGCGCGGCCGACTCGGGCGAGCCGACCTTCTGGTCCAGCACGAACTCGCCGCGCACCACCTGGTCGGCGCCCTTGGCCGCGAGCAACGGGTGCAGGGCGTAGTCCATCGCCACCAGGAACCCCTGGCTGCCGCCGGTCGCCAACGGCAGCACCGCGCGGCCGCGCAGCGCCTTCTTCGGCAGCAGGTCGAGCAACGCCTTCACCAGGCCGCTGTACGCGGCGCGGTACACCGGGGAGGCCACCACCACGCCGTCCGCGGCCAGCACGGCGCTCACCGCGCTGGAGATCTCGGTGTCGCGGAGGTCTTCGGTGAGCAGCGACAACGTGGGCAGCGACCGCACGTCGAGCAACGACACGTGGTGGCCCAAGGCCTTCAGCACGGCGGACACGTGCGACACCACGATGCCGGTCGGCGCGGTGTGGGACGGCGCGCCGGAGATGATCAGCAGATCGGACATGGCAAGCACTCCCTGAGGTCGCGGATGAGAGAAAGCGCGCTCAGCGGAGGCAACACAGGCTGGCTGCCACGCGGCCGTAGTCGACGTGGCGACGTCGTGTCATGGCGTCAAGTCAACCAACGTCCGGACCGGTGGACAACCGGTTCCAGTCGCTGGGATATCCTGGCGGGCGCGGATGAGTCGGCAGGGCGGCCGCGGCAGGAGACTGTCGAGGAAAGTCCGGACTCCACAGGGCAGGGTGGTTGTTAACGGCAACCAGGGGTGACCCTCGGGACAGTGCCACAGAGAACAGACCGCCTCGGCGTGAGCCGGGGTAAGGGTGAAACGGTGGTGTAAGAGACCACCAGCGTCCCAGGTGACTGGGGCGGCTGGGCAAACCCCACCCGGAGCAAGGCCAAGAGGGCACGCGAGTGCCTGCGCGAGCGTTCGAGGGCGGCCCGTCCGATGCTCGCGGGTAGGCCGCTAGAGCCTGTCGGCGACGGCAGGCCCAGATGGATGGTCGCCAAGTGGGGCGCGAGCCCCATGAACAGGATCCGGCTTACATGCCGGCTCATCCGCCCCACTCAGCAACCTGTTCAGAACGACGCCACGTTCAGCAACGGCTCGTGCGTGCCGTCCGGGTCCGTCGCGGTGTTCCAGTTCGAGGTACCCGCGGACCGCAGCGCGGTCTTCACGGCCGACGGCGTCGCGGTCGGGTGCGTCGACTTGTACAGCGCCGCCGCGCCCGCGACGTGCGGGCTGGCCATCGACGTGCCCGAGATCGTGTTGTAGCCGCCGCCCTTCCAGGTCGACGTGATGCACACGCCCGGCGCGATGATGTCCACGTCCGCGCCGTAGTTCGAGAAGTCGGCGAACGTGTCGTCGACGTCCGCGCGGCACGTCGACGCCGCTCCGCCGCCCGGCTGGCCGTTGAAGTCGGCCAGCGCGCTGACCGTGATGACCTCGTCGTAGGCGGCGGGGACGAAGGTCGACGAGTCGGCCGCGCTGTTGCCCGCGGCCACGACGTAGGTCACGCCGGCGGCCACCGAACGGCAGATCGCCTCGTGCATCGCGTCCTTGTTGGAGCCGCACGCGCTGTCGGTGCCCGAACCGCCGAGGCTCATGTTCGCGACCTCGATCTCGTTCGCGTGCGCGGTGACGTAGTCGATGCCGCAGATGATGGCCGAGAACGAGCCGCTGCCCTGGTTGTTGAGCACGCGGACCGGCCAGATGCGGGCACCGGGGGCGACGCCCACGACGCCCAGGCCGTTGTCGAGCGCACCGATCGTGCCGGCGACGTGGGTGCCGTGGCCGTTGCCGTCGTCAGCGCTGCGGCCGGTGGAGCAGTTCTTCGCTCCCGCGGTGTGGACGTTGAGGTCGGGGTGGTCGAGGTCGACCCCGGTGTCGATCACGGCGACGTCCACGTCCACGCGCTCGTCGGTGCCGTTGATCCGGGCGGTCGGGCTCTGCTCGGCGTCGATGCGGTCGATGCCGGTCGGCAGGCTCTGCGCGGCGATCGAGGCCACGCCGTCCGGCTGCACCAGCGCGACCCGCGGGTCGCGGGCGAGGCGTGCCGCGGTGGCTGCGGTCATGTGGCCCGAGTAGCCGCGCACGGCCGACTCGTACACGTTGTCGACGGTGACACCGAGCAGGTCGGTCACACCTGACACGGCCACGCCGTCCTTGAGCAGAACGATGTATCCGCTGGTCTGGGCTTCGGCAGTGGTGGGAACGGCGGCGACGAGCAGGACGGCTGCGAACAGGGTCTTGGCGGTGAGACGTCGCATGGCTCTCCTCGGAACGCAGGAGCAGGGATGCTGATGCTCTCACCCGAACGGGGTGAAGTGTTACTACTTTCGGGGGTAAATCGACAACCTGATTCGACGGTATTGATGAACCTGTGCTGTCCCACTTGGAGTGCGCCCGCTGCGGCCATCGGCACGACGCCGACGTCGTCCAGAACCTCTGCCACGAGTGCGCGTCACCGCTGCTCGCCCGCTACGACCTCACGAAGGTCGGCCGGCCGACGGACGAGAACAGCCTCTGGCGCTACCGCGACGTCCTCCCGGTCCGGAACCCCGACCCGGCGTTCAGCCTCGGCGAGGGCATGACCCCGCTCGTGCCGTTGCCCGCGCTCAGCCGGGCGCTCGACGTGACCGTCCTCATGAAGGACGAGTCGCTCATCCCGACCGGCTCGTTCAAGGCCCGCGGCGCGGCCGTCGGCGTGGCTCGCGCGAAGGAACTGGGCGTCAAGGGCATCAAGATGCCGACCAACGGCAACGCGGGCGCCGCCTGGGCCCTGTACGCGGCGCGGGCGGGCCTCCGCAGCGTCATCGCGATGCCCGAGGACGCCCCGCTGATCACCCGCGAGGAGGTCGAGGCGAGCGGCGCCGAGCTGCGGGTCGTGCCGGGCACCATCGCCGACGCCGCCGGGGCGATCAGGGACGTCGATCTCTTCGACGCCTCGACCCTCAAGGAGCCCTACCGCATCGAGGGCAAGAAGACGATGGGCTACGAGATCGTCGAGCAGCTCGGCTGGCGCGTCCCCGACGTGATCATCTATCCGACCGGCGGTGGCGTCGGCCTGATCGGGATTCACAAGGCGCTCAACGAAATGCGCGAGCTCGGCTGGATCACCGGGAAGCTCCCGCGCCTCGTCGCGGTGCAGTCCACCGGCTGCGCGCCGATCGTCAGGGCGTTCGAGCGCGACGAGGCCGAGTCGACGTTCTGGGACAACGCCTACACGAGCGCGTTCGGCATCAACGTGCCGAAACCGTTGGGGGACTTCATCATCCTGCAGGCCATCAGGGAAACCGATGGCACCGCCACAGCCGTCGACGACGAGCAGATCCTGGCCGACCGCAACGAGACCGCGCGGCTGGAGGGCGTCTTCCTGTGCCCGGAAGGCGTCGCCACGATCAGTGCCGTGCGGACCCTGCGCGAGGACGGCTGGCTCAACGCGGACGACGAGGTGGTCGTGCTGAACACCGGAGCAGGCATCAAATACCCAGGTGTCCGCCTCTAAGTAGTCACAAACCCAAGGGGCGTTACAGAATTTCGGCCGAACGAGTGGTCGCGGCAGCCCGCTGAGCCACTCCCGGTATCACGGCCCAGCACGGCAGATCCTCCTGTCAGACGACCGGCCCCTGCAGCCGGTCGTCCCCAAGGGAGGGAAAGACATGCAACGCAAGCTGACCGTGGTGCTGGCCCTGTCCAGCCTCGTCACGGCTGGAGCCGTCGGAGTCGCGACGGCGGACGCCGCGGAACTGCCCGTCTACGGGGTGAAGAGCTCCGGTCTCGACCAGGAGCAGGCGCAGAGGCTGCAACGGGCCTTCGGGCTCAAGGACGTGCAGAGATCCGAGGCCGGCGTGGTGTCCTTCGCGGACGAGCAGCGCTTCCAGTACCTGCCGACCGTCGACAAAGGACAGGGCCGGCCGGACGAGGACGGCAACGAGACCAGGCAGACCGGGCTCGACCTCGACGCGATCAAGCGCATCAGGACGATCACGACCGACGAGGCGGCCAAGCGCGCCCAGGAAGGGCTGAGGGCGGCCGGTGTGCTGCCGGCGAACGCGACGCCCACCGCGCAGTACACGACGTTCGAGCTGTCGGACGTCAACGGGCGCACGGCACTCAGCGCCAACCTCGACACGAGCGTCTCGTACACGTTCCAGCTCGGCGGCATCCCGCTGGAGGGCGAGGGCGCGAACATCCGAGTGTCGTTCGACGCGCAGGGCGTGACGTCGGTCAGCCACGCCGCGCGCACCTACGGCCAGACGGGCACCGTCAAGGTCAACGACCTCGCGTACGGCGCCAAGCTGTGCCAGAAGTACCTCGGTGCCGAGGTGAAGCCCGAGGTCAGCTACGTCTACGTGGCGGCACCGCTGGAGGAGCAGGTCGACCGGGTCGAGCCGTCCTTCCGCTGCGCCGGGCGCACCGCCGACGGTGGCGCGCCGCAGGCCATCACCCTGCCCGCCGCGGTCGGCGCCGAGCTGCCGCAGCCGGGACCGGGCCAGGAGCCCAGGCCGGAGGCGCAGTTCAAGATCCAGGCCGGCGGCACGCAGGTCGGCAGCGAGGGCACCGGCAACTGCGCCGGGCTGCCCAACACCGCCGCCAACATCGGCACGTTCAACAGCGAGGCGAGCAGCCACGGCATCGCCCGCGACTTCAGCTGGCTCGACGGCAACGCGTGGGAGAGCGACTTCAAGGACCCGGCCATCGCGGGCGGTGACGACACCAACTGGGCCGACGACGTCGACCTCACCTACTGGCAGGGCCACGGTTCGGGCACCGGCTTCTCCTTCTCCGGCTGCTCCAACCACAACGACACCAAGCTCTCCAACACCGACGCCCGCTGGGGCAACAACGACGTCGAGTGGATGAGCCTCTTCACCTGCCTGATCCTGGAGGACAACACCGGCGGCCAGACCTGGGCGCAGCGCTGGGGCCAGGCCTTCCGCGGCCTGCACCAGATCAACAGCTTCACCACGGTCAGCTACAACTCGCCCGACCACGGCGGCAAGTTCGGCCACTACATGTGGCGCTCGCCGTTCCTGTGGTGGAACAACCCGATGAAGGTCCGCGACGCGTGGGCGCAGGCGAGCATCGACACCCAGCCCGCCTCCGTCCGCTGGGCGACCATGGGTCCCGTCACGTCGTCCGGTGCGCTCGGCAACTACGACGACTACTTCTGGGGCAAGGGCTCCGTCGGCCCCGACTACACCTCGACCGGTGTCTTCTGGCGGATCTCCGGCGCCAGCTGACCGATCCCCTCGAACGAGGCCCGGCGACCACTGCGGTCGCCGGGCCTCACCGCTTGGCCGGACGCCCGGACGGCATCCGCAGCACCGGGCGGAACGGCGCCCCCGCGTTGTACAGCTCTTCCAGCTCGGTGACGTAGGCCAGCACGGCCGGGTTCACGATGTCGGCCAGGGATCGCACCCCGGCCTGAGGCTCGTAGGACGCCAGATAGGTGGCCGCCGCACGCGCACGCTCCAGCACGGACCGGTCGAAGTTGACGGTCCTTTGGACCCGGCGCCGGGTTTGCCCGCCCTCCCCGGTAGGCTCCTCCACGCCTGGAGCACTAGGGGAGGCTGTGATTCCGTCCACACTTCCGTCCGGCACGAGGTCAGGTTCGAGCATGGGCGAATCTCCTCGGAGTCGTGGCTCCGGGTCGTACCCGCGGCGGGGTCGCGAACCGGCCGATCAGGGCGTTCACATGGGTGGACACGTGCGCATGTTTAGTACGCACGCACTGTGGGTGACCAGGGCCTTCGCAGTCGGGTGAACCTTGCCGGTGACAGAGAGAATCTTGGTCCGGGTGTTCCCCACTGACGTCTCCTCAGTGATGATGTGTCGGCCAGATTAGACGTAATTCCTCCCAGGGGGAACGGCCAGATGATCTACAGCCCGCTCCAACAGCTTCACACGTCGTGACGAACTCGTGTTCTACTCGTAGCGCAAGCCCGAGCGCACTCTGGAGTACCTAATGACCGCCATGGACCTGGTGACACTCGCTCAGCAGCAGCCGACGGTGCCGGGCACAGGCAATGTCCGCGGCTGGATCCTGGACAACATCGTTCCGCTGCTCCTCCTGACCGTCGCGCTCCTCCTGCTGTGGCTGGGCGGTGGCAAGGGCGACAACGCGGGCGTCATGCGCCGCCTGGGCGGTGTGATCGTCGCCTTGGCCATCATCGGCCTCGCGGTCACGACCGACGCGGGCTCGAACATCGGCAAGTGGCTCGCCGGCCTGTTCGTCGGAGGCTGACACGTGCGGGTTCGCACTGACGACGAGGTCTACCGGGTCGACGCCGTCTGGCTCGGCCCGCCCAAAGCGACTTTTCCCTGGCGCGCGCGATACGTCGCGTGGGGCGTCGGAATCGTCGTTTTCCTCGTCGTACTCACGATCGAGCGACAGATGGGCGTCGGCTTCGGGTTCTTCTCGACGGCCTGGGCCCTCGTCGCGACGATCATCCTCACGCGCTTCATCACCCAGCGGATCAGCCATGAACGGCCGCTCACGGCCGTCATGTCGATGTGGGTCCGCGAGCTCACCGCACCTCGAGAGCGCACGGCAAGCACCGGCGGAGCGGCCAGCGCCGCCCGGATCCGGGTCAGCCCGCAGCGGCCTCGTCCCAAGTTGAGCAAGAAACAACGGGCGAGACAGCAGGCCCAGCACCGCCGGACGTCAGCCAGCCGTAAGAAGGAGGTTCGCGGTGTTCGGACGCCGGCGAGACCGTGACCGTCGCTCCGCCCAGCACATCGCCCAGCACGCCGCGGCCGACCCCCGCGAGCGCGCGCAGGTGTACTCGAAGCGCGGCCGCCGCCTGCCCGGCGAGCAGGCCGTGCCCAGCTACACCCCGTCGATCGCGGCCCGCAGCATCGACGGCCACCTGCTGCGCACCGGCCAGGAGGTCTACGCCTGGTACCGGCTCGCGCCGCAGCGCTGGTCGTTCCGCAGCGACTCGCAGCGCCAGGACCTGATCGCCGCCATCGCCGGTCAGTACGCCGAGCTGCAGGGCCGCTGGATGCACCTGCGGGTGACGACACGGCCGTACCCGATCCGCATGTGGGCCGAGGCGCACGTGCACAACGCCGTCAAGCGCCTGCCGGACACGCCCGGCACGTTGTCGTTCGACGACTACATGGTCGGCGAGCAGCAGCAGCTCATGGGCCGCTCGATGGCGGAGAAAGAGGTCTACCTGGGCGTCCAGGTGCAGACCCGCAACATGATGGACCGCGCCGTCGAACGGGCCGCGCCCGTGCTGCGCAAGGTCTTCCCGGACGCCGTCGACGCCGAGCTGGTGGCGCTCGACTCCGAGGTCGAGCACCTCGACCAGGTGATCGGGTCCGCGGGTCTCGAAGGCCGCCCGGCCACGGCCGAGGAGATGTCCTGGCTGATGCACCGGTCGTGCTCGCTGGGCCTGCCCGCGCCGCGCAACCTGCCCGCCGTGCCGGGTGCCGCGTGGGAACCGGAGGACCTCGCGTCCTTCACCGACGCCGCGGACTTCCACCAGGAGCCGTACTCACCGACGGTGACCGTGCGCGGCCGCACCGGCTCGAACGCGGGCATCAAGCGGCACGTCTGCGTGCTCACCGTCGGTCTGATGCACGGCCTGCAGATCCCCGAGGTCGACGACCCGTGGGTGCAGCGCGCCGACCGCCTGCCGGCGAGTGTCGAGTGGTCCGCGCGGATCTACGTGCGCAAGCCCGAGGAGGTCTCGGGTGAGCTGTCACGGCAGATGAGCAAGGTGCGCTCGCAGGTCCGCCACTACACCGACGAGCACGAGCTCGACCCGCCGCAGTCCCTGGCCCGCCAGGCCGGGCGCGTGCTGGAGATCGACGACGAGATGACGTCGGGCTTCACCGCGCTGGGCACCCGGGTGCGCAGCTGGTGGCGCCTCGCGGTGAGCGGCCCGACCGAGCGCGAGGCGTTGCGCCTGGCCCAGTCGTTGCTGGAGCTGTACAAGCCGAAGATCGCGATCGAGCACCCCGAGGCGCAGTACGCGATCGCCCGCGAGTTCATCCCCGGCGAACCGCTGTCCAACGGCGCGTACCTGCGTCGCGGCAGCGTGTTGTGGGCGGCGAGCGCGGTGCCCACGGCGACGGCCGAGGTCGGTGACCGCCGCGGCATTCTGCTCGGCGAGACCGTCACGGCCACCCGCCGGCCGGTCGCGTGGGACCCGTGGATGGCGCAGGAGCTCCGCGACGCGTCGGGTCTGACGGCCATGGTCGCGGGCCTGGGTGCCGGTAAGTCGTTCCTCGGCGGCGGCATGGTCTACAAGACCCTGCGCGCCGGCGCGCACTGGACGTTGCTCGACCCGTCCGGACCGCTGTCGGCCCTGTGCGACCTGCCGGAGCTGCGGCCGTACGCGCGGCCGATCAACCTGCTCAACGCCCAGCCCGGCATCCTCAACCCGTACCGGGTGGTCGCCGAGCCGATGATCGAGCACTTCCTCGACGAGGAGGACCCGGAACGGGCCTGGCGCCGCGAGAAGGCGCTGGCGGCGGCGACCCGCCGGCGTCTCGTGCTGGACGTGCTCACCGGTCTGCTGCCGTTCGAGGTCGCGCGCCTGCCGCAGACGCGCATCGTGCTGCTGCGTGCCGTCCGCACGGTCGGCGGCCGCTTCGACGCCCATCCCGGACTCGTTTTCGAAGCGCTTCGCCGCGACGCGTCGGAGCACCACGAGCACGCCGTCGTCGTCGCGGACTTCCTCGACGAGATGCGCGAGCGCATGTCGTTGCTGATCCCCGAGGACAACCACGACCCGTACAACGAGCAGCGCGACGACCGCCTGACCGTCCTCACGATGGCGGGCCTCAACCTGCCGAAGGACGGCGTCGGCCGCGAGCACTGGACCGACGCTGAGTCGCTCGGCGTCGAGATGCTGAACCTCGCCGCCTGGCTCACCCAGCGTTCGATCTACGACCGGCCGAAGGACCTCCGCAAGGGCGTCTGGATCGACGAGGCGTTCTTCCTCTCCGAGGTCCCGACCGGTCGCGTGCTGATGAACCGCTTCGCGCGCGACTCGCGCAAGTGGAACGTCCGCGTGCTGCTGTCGTCGCAGATCCCCGCCGACTTCCTGAAGATCCAGGGCTTCGTCGCGCTGCTCGACTCGGTCTTCGTCGGGCGCCTGGACGACGACCAGGCGCAGGCGGACGCGTTGCGGCTGCTCAAGGTTCCGGTCGGAGCCGGGTACGAGCAGGTCATCGCGTCGCTCGGCCGCCGCCCCGGTGGCGAGCGCACCGCGACCGAACGCGATCGCGCGCCGCGGCAGTTCATCTTCGGCGACGGCGCCGGTGGCGTGGAGCGGATCCGCATCGACTTCAGCGGCCCGCACCTGGAACACCTGCGCAACGCCCTCGACACGACCCCGGACGCCAAGCGCGACAACGGTTCCGGCGACCTCGTGAAGACGGGCGACGACCAAGCGGCAGCGCAGCCGCCCGCCTACGTGCCCGACGAGATCGACGACGAACTGGCGGCGGACATGGAACTCGGACTGACGGAGGACGAGGCCCATCTGGTGGGCCACGGTGACGGCACCAACCGCCACCGGGACGGCGCCGCATGACGGCGCTGACGATCGTGCTGGCGATCGCCGCCTTGCTCTGGGCGAGGCGGCGGTTCCAGCTGCGCATGTCAGCACGCGCCAGGTCGGTGAGCCTCGTGGCGGCCATCCTGGCGCTCCAGGTGGTACTGGGTGCCCCGATGGCGCACGCTCAATCCTGCGGCGAGGCACCGAATCCGGAACGGCCCGGCGCGGGCATGGTCGGCGCGCTCGACCCGCCCGTCGGCAACGGCCTGCCCGGCTCGCCGTACCTCGACTACGGCTACGCGGGCATGGTCTGGCACAACTACAACGCCAAGTGCAACGTCCTGCCCGACGCCAACGCCACCATCGACACGTGGGCGGGCAACGAGCTCTTCAGCATCGGCAAGAACATCGTCGGTGCCACGAACGCGTTGCACTACACGGTGATGGGCCGCGGTCTGCTGGTCCCGCTGGACGACGCCGTGAAGAACGGCGTGCAGAAGGTCTACGACAACGTCTACCTGCGCTGGTTCGGCCTGGTGGCGCTGATCCTCGCGATCCTGATGTTCCGGCAGATCTGGACCGGCGACTTCGCCACGATCTCCAAACGCGGGCTCTGGGCGTTGGCGGCCATGTGGCTGGCGACGTCCACGTTGGCCTTGCCGCAGTTCTACAACCTGCTCGACAACACGCTGGTCTCGAAGACATCGGAGATCCAGGCCGGGTTCATCGAGGCGCCGGAAGAGCAGGGCACCCTGCACGTCCTGCCGACGAAGCTGCACGACGCGGTCGTCTACCAGAGCTGGCTGCGCGGCGCGTTCGGCACGCCGGAGGCACCGCAGGCCGCGGAGTTCGGCCCGCGCATCCTCAAGGCGCAGGCCTGGACGACGAGCGAGATCGCCGAGCACAAGGACGCCGACCAGGCCGCGCTCGAAGCCAAGAAGGCGGAGTGGAAGGCCCTCGAAGCCCAGCTCGGCACCTCGAAGGGCTACTTCGACGGCACCGACGGCAGCCGCACCGGCGCCGGGTTCCTGGCGCTGCTGCAGGCCATCGCCTTCTCGCTGTTCCAGCTGTTCGCGAAGGCCGCGGTGCTGCTGGCCCAGCTGCTGCTGCGGATTCTGACCCTGGCCGGACCGCTCATCGGTCTCGTCGCGCTGATCCACCACGACCTGCTGCGCAAGGTCGCGCGCGCGGCCGCCGTGACGGTGTTCAACGTGCTGGTGCTCGCGGTGCTCGCGGGCGTGCACGCGTTGCTGCTGCAGGCGATCTTCAACGCGACCGGGCTGTCGTTGCTCACGCGCACGTTGCTCGGCCTGATGCTGACGCTCGTGTGCTTCGTGATCGGCAAACCGTTGCGCCGCATGTGGCAGATGGTCGAGATGTCGGTCGGCTCGGCGGGCAACGTGCTGCCGATGAGCGGCGGCGTCTGGTCGAAGATGCTGGGCCGCAAGAAGTCCGCCGGCCCGACGCCGCAGGACGAGTTCTGGGAGTCCGTGCGGGAGAACGAGACCGACGGCGACGAGGTCCCGCAGCGCGGTCGCGGCCGCGTCCGCCCGGAGGCCTCCAGCCCGGTCATGGCGACGGCCCAGCGCCTCGACCGCGACGCCCAGCCCGGCCAGATCGTCAGCGGCTCCGACGGTTACGGCGTGCGCGCCGGTGCGCTGCCCGCGGGTTCCGGCCCGGCGGCGCTGCCGGTCGGCCGGTCGCGCGTGGTCGACACCCCGCCGGTCACCGACCGGCAGTGGGACCGGGTCGACGACGCGGTGCTCGTGCCGTCGCGGTCCACCGGTTACCAGGGCCCGGTGCAGGAACCTCGCAGGGCCGAGACAGAAGTGGTGGCAGGGCGTCAGGTGCACGTGATCTACCGACCGTCGCGCGGCTTCGAAGTCAGGGACAACTGAAGGGAGGCGTAGGTGCCGATCCGAACCAACCGCGGCCGTGCCGCGGTCTACCGCAGGCTGTGGGGATGGCCGCTGCGTTCTCCGCGTCACCTGGCCGCGTCGATCATCATCTTCGTGGTGGTCGTCGTCGCGCTCGGCGTGATCATCCCGAAGGTGCTGGACCGCAGGCCTTCGACGCCGACGTCCGCCGGCCAGTCCTCGACGTCGCAGCAGGGCACCCAGGTGGGGCAGCTGCCGTCGAGCGGCGTCACGCTGCCGACCAAGCTGCCGCCGCCGTCGATCTCCGCGTCCGCCGCCCCGCCGGCGGCCGACGCGCAGCTGATCGCCGAGCTGTGGGCGGAGAACTGGATCAAGCCGCCGCCGGACAACAACGTCGACAAGTGGCTCGCGCAACTCCGTCCGTACACGACGGAGGAGTTCCTCGCGCAGATGGCGACGATCGACCCGAAGAACGTGCCGGACAAGATCACTCAGAAGGTCACGCCGAAGAAGTCCTACACGTCGTCCGCTGACTTCGAGGTGGGCACGGACCTCGGCAAGGTCGTCATCACGCTGGTCAAGGCGCCGGACGGGAAGTGGCGCGTGAACAGCTACACGAAGGCGGACTGACCATGCGGCTGATGTTGCTGATCGGGGCCCTCGTCGCGGTCGTCGTGATCGCGGTGGCGACGTCCGGCGTGACCCAGGTGGTCAGCAACTCGACGAACCCCGCGATCAACGGCGGTTTCCGGTTGTCGAGCTGCAACGCCGCCATCGGGCCGTGGGACGCGGGTGGCGGCGACAAGGGCCGCAACGACGCGTCGCGGCTCAACGACGAGCAGCGCAACATCGTCGCGCGCATCATCTCCATCGGCCAGGAGCGCAAGCTGCCGCCGCTCGCGTGGCAGGTCGCGATCCAGGCGGGCATGACCGAGTCGGGCCTGCGCCCGTTGAACTACGGCGACCGCGACTCGCTCGGCATCTTCCAGATGCGCCCGTCGATGGGCTGGGGCACGGCCGCCGAGGTGACCGACCCGACCTACGCGATCAACAAGTTCTACGACGTGCTGCTGAAGGTGCCGGACTGGGAGAACAAGCGTCCGGGTGACTCGGCGCAGGCGGTGGAGCGGTCGGCGTTCCCCGACCGGTACCACAACTGGGAGGCCATGGCGGCCTTCCTGCTCGGCGAACTCGGGCAGATCACCGACCCGGCGGGCTGCGGTTCCGGCGCGGGCCAGTTCCTGCTGGCCTCGAACGCGGCGGGCATCGCCATCCAGTTCGCGAAGGAACAGCTGGGCGAGCCGTACCTGTGGGGCGGCAACGGCCCGGACGCGTGGGACTGCTCCGGAATCCTCGTGAAGGCGTTCGCGGCGGCCGGTGTGAAGATCCCGCGCGTGGCGAACGACCAGTACGAACAGGGCGGCGCCCACCTCCCGGTGCGCGACGCCCAGGCAGGCGACCTGATCTTCTGGGCGACCGACCCCTCGAACCCGCGAACGGTGCACCACGTGGCCATGTACCTCGGCAACGACGAGTACATCCACGCCCCCGAAACGGGTGACGTCGTGAAGATCAGCAAGATCAACTGGAACTATTACGAGTTGATGCCGCTGGCCGTCCGGCCGGGCGTGTAGATCGCGGGGAGGCGCTGCATGTTCAACCACGACCCCATCCCGAGGCCTTCCGGACCGCCCGCGTCGAGCACACCGGTGCGTGACTACATGGCGGCCGGTGCTCCGGGTGTGTCGTCCGACTACGTGGTGATCCCGCGGGCTCTGGCCGAGGCGATGCCGTTGCCGTGGCAGCAGCACTTCGTCCACCTGCTCGCGGAGTTCCACCGCACCTATGGCCACCTGAACTGGCCGATCTACCGGGTGGTGCCGTCCCGCTACGAGAAGCTCGTGGACCTGGACGAGGACCAGCTGGCCGAGGTCGGCGCCATCATGGAGATCGACTCCGACGGTTCGCTCGTCTACCGGGATCGGTCCGGGCGTAAGATCGAGAACGCCGAGGACCGCACGGTGCTGGTGTCGTGTTTGGACCCGATCCCGTCTGAGTACGCCAACGCCAACCAGTCAACGCCGCCGAGGGGATTCCCGGCGCCTTTGGGAGGCGAACGCCGATGAGCGACAACAGCGGTTGGTACTACTGCCTGACCCACCAGACGGTCGAGCAGGGCAAGGGCTGCAAGGGGCCTGACCGCATGGGGCCCTATCCGGACGAGGCCACCGCGGCCCGTGCGCTGGAGATCGCCCGCGAACGCACTCGGGCCGCCGACGAGGCGGACAAGAAGTGGCGCGGCGACGACGAGGACTGAGCCGCTGACTGCTTAGTCTGTGCGGGTGGCTTCGATGGTGATCCGCACTGGTCGTGCTGACCTGGTTTTTGACGGAATTCGGACCGAGTTCGGTCTGCCGTCGTCGTTTCCGGCGGTCGTGCTCGCCGAGGCTGAGGCGGCGGTCTCCCGTTCGTTCGGAGACCGCCCCGACCTCACCTCGATTCCTCTGGTGACGATCGACCCGCCCGGCGCGAAGGACCTGGACCAGGCGTTGTGCCTGGAACGGACCTCGTCGGGGTTCGTCGTGCACTACGCGATCGCCGACCTGGGCGCCTTCGTCACGCCCGGTGGTGCGCTCGACACCGAGGTCCGTCACCGCGGGCAGACGATCTACCTGCCCGACGGCAACGTGCCGCTGCACCCGACGGTGCTGTCGGAGGGAGCGGCGTCGTTGCTGCCCGGCGTGGTGCGGCCCGCGGTGCTGTGGACGTTCACCTGCTCGGCCGACGGCGTGCCTGCCGACGTCGAGGTGCGGCGGGCGCTGGTGCGGTCGCAAGCGCAGTTCGACTACGAGTCGGTGCAGAAGACGTTCGACGAAGGCAACCCGCACCCGTCTGTCGCCGCGCTGGCCGAGTTCGGGCCGTTGCGGCGGGCGCTGGCCCGTGAGCGCGGGGCCATCGAGCTGCAGCTGCCGGAGCAGGAGATCGAGCCCGACGGCGACGGCTGGAAGCTCGTCACCCGGCCGCGGGCGCTCGTGGACGCGTGGAACGCCGAGATCTCGCTGATGACCGGGATGGCGGCGGCGTCGATCATGCTGGAGGCCCGCGCGGGCGTCCTGCGCACGCTGCCCGACCCGGACGCCGACGCCGTGAAGGCTCTGCGGAAGTCGGCGGCCGCCCTGAAGGTGCCGTGGCCCGCCGATCTCTCGCCCGGTGCGTTCCTGGCCGGGCTGGACGCCGCGAAGCCCGAGGCGTTGGCGCTGTTCACCGACGCCACCCGGCTGCTGCGCGGCGCGGGCTACTCGGCGTTCAACGGCACGGTTCCCGACGTGACGACCCACGCGGGCGTGGCGGCGCCGTACGCACATGTGACCGCACCGCTGCGGCGCCTGGTCGACCGGTTCGGCTCCGAGGTGTGCCTGGCGGTCACGGCGGGCGAGGAGCTGCCGGAGTGGCTCGCCGAGGCGTTGCCGCAGCTGCCGGCGTTGATGGGGGCGTCGGACTCGCTGGCCGCGAAGGTGGAACGGGCGGCGCTGGACCAGGTCGAGGCCTGGGTGCTGGCAGGACGCGTGGGGCAGGAGTTCGAGGCCGTGGTGCTGCGGTCGGGAGACCACGAGGCGGAGGTGTTCGTGTCGGCACCGCCGGTGATCGCGAAGTGCCAGGGAGGCCGGCTGCCGGAAGGCGGGCGGATCCGGGTCCGGCTGGAGGAAGCGGACGTGGCACGGCGGCTCGTTCGGTTCCGGGCGGTCTGAGCATCGAGCCCAAGGTCACGTTGCCCGGCCCCCATCCGGCCGGGCGTGTGAAGATGCACGGGTGACAGACATTCGTGACCTCACCGTCGGCGTCCTGGGCGGCACCGGAGCCCAGGGCAAGGGCCTCGCGATCCGCTGGGCCAAGGCGGGCCTCAAGGTGATCATCGGCTCCCGCAGCGCCGAGCGGGCCGAGCTGGCGGCCAAGGAGATCGTCGAGGTCGCCGGCGGTGACGTGCGGGGCGCGGACAACTCCGACTGCGCGGCCGACTCCGACATCGTGCTGGTCGCCGTTCCGTGGGACGGCCACGGCGACCTGCTCGCGTCGTTGCGCGACCAGCTGGCCGGCAAGATCGTCATCGACTGCGTGAACCCGCTCGGCTTCGACAAGCAGGGCCCGTTCGCCCTGCCCGTCACCGAGGGCAGCGCGGCGCAGCAGGCCGAACTGCTGCTGCCGGAGTCGCGCGTCACCGCCGCGTTCCACCACGTGTCGGCCGTGCTGCTGGCCGACCTGTCGGTGTCCGAAGTGGACATGGACGTCCTGGTGCTGGGCGACGACCGCGAGGCCACTGACACCGTGCGAGAGCTGGCCGAACTGGTGCCTGGCTTCCGCGGCGTCTACGGCGGCCGGCTGCGCAACGCCCACCAGATCGAGGCGTTCACGGCGAACCTCATCGCGATCAACCGCCGCTACAAGACCCACGCCGGCCTGAAGATCACGGGAGTCTGATGCTGCCCGTCGACGACCTCGGTGAGCCGGTGGTGCTCGACCGGCCCGCCCGCGTGGTCAGTCTGGTCCCCTCCATCACCGAGGCCGTCGCGGTCAGCCTCCCGGGCGTCCTCGCCGGCGCCACGGACTACTGCACCCATCCGTCCTCTTTGGACGTTCAACGCGTCGGCGGCTCCAAGTACCCGGACGTCGACCGCGTGCTGGCGCTGCACCCCGACCTCGTCATCGCGAACTCCGAGGAGAACCGGGCCGAGGACGTGGACCGGTTGCGCGCCAACGGTGTCCAGGTCTGGGTGACCGAGGCGCCGCAGACCGTGCCGATGGCCCTGAAGTCGCTGAGGCGTCTCTTCGCCACCGCGTGGGAGCTCGAACCGGACTGGCTGACTCAGGCGGAAGACCTCTGGCGGCACGCGAAACCCGCGAAGCTCACCGCCGTAGTTCCGGTCTGGCGCCGCCCGTGGATCGTCGCCGGTCGCGCTACATTCGCCACCGATGTGTTGCGGCGCCTGGGAATCGAGAACGTCTACGCCTCGCACGAGGAGCGCTACCCGCGTCCGTCGCTGGAAGAGCTTAACGCGCGCCGCCCCGACCTGGTGATCCTGCCGGACGAGCCGTACGCGTTCACCCACGAAGACGGCCCGGAAAGCTTCCCCGGCCTGCCATATGCGCTGGTCAACGGCCGTCACCTGACCTGGTACGGCCCGTCGCTGGTGGATGCGCGCGCGAGCCTCGAACGCGCCCTCGACTACGGCCAGGGTTGACAACCACAGGTGGATTCGCGGAATCCGGTGCGCTGCCAGGATCTCCGCCATGGGGAAACTAGCCGCGATCATCGCGACCGCCGCCGCCGTGACGACCCTGACCGCCGTCCCGGCGTCGGCCGAACCTGTCGTCCAGTACCAGCTGTCCGGCACCACCCGTTGTCTCGCCGACACCGGCACCAACGTGGTCCTGCAGGTCTGCAACCGGGCGGCCGACCAGCAGCGCTGGATCGTGCCGATCACCGACAACGTCGACTGGCCGCACAACATGGCCACCGGCAAGTGCCTCGCCGCCACCGCCCTCGGTGACGTCCTGGGCGCGACGTGCGGAACGAGCAACACCCAGCGCTGGCACCGAGTTCCGGCCGCGGGCAGCACGTTCCAGCTCCGCAACGCCGCGTCCGGCAAGTGCCTGACCGCGCAGGTCGCCGTGGCGGCCTGCACCTCGACGAGCGCGCGCTGGACCGGTCTGCGCTAGTCGCGGAACCTGTCCGTCGCCGCCAGCAGTGCGGCCAGGACGCCGGGCTCGTCGTAGGCGTGCCCGGCGTCCGGCACCAGCACCAGTTCCGACCCCGGCCACGCCTTGTGCAGGTCCCACGCCGACACCGCGGGCGTCGCGACGTCGTACCGGCCCTGCACGATCACGCCGGGGATGCCCGCCAGCCGGGAGGCGTCCCGGATCAGCTGGCCCTCCTCGAACCACCCGTTGTTGACGAAGTAGTGGTTCTCGATCCGGGCGAACGCCAGCGCGTAGGCGGCCTCGGCGAACTCCGCCACCAGCTCCGGCCGGGGCAGCAACGTGACCGTCCCGCCCTCCCAGGTGCTCCACGCGACCGCCGCCGGCCCGTGCACCGCGGGATCCGGGTCGGCGAGCAGCTTCGCGTACAGCTCGACCGGATCACCGGACAGGCCCGCGATCGGTTCCAGGAACTTCTCCCACAGGTCGGGGAAGAGGTTCGCCGCCCCGCCGCGGTAGTACCAGTCCACTTCGGACGATCGCAGCGTGAAGATCCCGCGCAGCACCAGCTCCGAAACGCGGGAAGGGTGCTTCTCGGCGTACGCCAGCGCGAGCGTCGTACCCCACGAGCCGCCGAACACCTGCCACCGCGAGACGCCGAGCGACTCCCGCAACAGCTCCATGTCCGCGACGAGGTGCCACGTCGTGTTCAACGAGAGATCGCCCGACACCGCGGCGTGCGGCAGCGACCGCCCGCACCCGCGCTGGTCGAACAGGATGATCCGGTAGGCGGACGGGTCGAACAGCCGGCGGTGCGACGGCGAACAGCCGCCACCGGGCCCGCCGTGCAGGAACACGACCGGCTTGCCCGCCGGGTTGCCGCACTCCTCCCAGTACACGAGGTTGCCGTCACCGGTGTCCAGATGACCTGACGCGTTGGGCTCGATCTCCGGGTACATGGGCCTATCGTCGAGCACATGGCGCAGTTCACGAAGGAGACCAGCACCACAGGAGCGTTCGTCCGGCAGCCCAACCGCTTCACCGCCCGCCCCGAGCCGGAACCGGGCCGCTACCGGCTCGTCGTCAGCCTCGCCTGCCCGTGGGCGCACCGCGCGATCATCGTCCGCAAGCTGCTGAACCTCGAGGACGCCATCTCACTGGCGGTCGTCGACCCGATCCGCGACGAACGCGGCTGGCGGTTCCCGGAGACCGACCCGGTCCTGAACATCGACTTCCTGAGCGAGGCCTACCTCAGGGCCGACCCCGACTACGACGGCCGGGTCACCGTCCCCGCGCTCGTCGACACGACCACCGGCGAGGTCGTCACCAACGACTACCCGCAGCTCACGCTGGACTTCAGCCTCCGCTGGCGCCCGGAGAGCACCCTCTACCCGGAGCACCTGCGCGACGAGATCGACGCCTGGATCGAGCCGATCTTCCACCACGTCAACAACGGTGTGTACAAGGCCGGTTTCGCCACGTCGCAGGAGGCCTACGAGCAGGCCTACACCGCGCTGTTCGCGGAACTCGACCGGATCGAGCGACACCTCGGCACGCACAGCCACCTCGTCGGCGACCAGCTCACCGAGGCCGACATCCGGCTGTGGACCACGCTCGTCCGGTTCGACGCGGTCTACCACAACCACTTCAAGTGCAACCGGAACAAGCTGACCGAGATGCCGAACCTGTGGGCGTACGCGAAACGCCTCTACGGCCTGTTCGGTGACACGGTGAACTGGGATCACATCAAGCGCCACTACTACGTGACGCACCACGAGATCAATCCGACCGGCATCGTGCCGGCGGGCCCAGACCCGCAGGCCTGGACCCGCCCCTAGCGACGATCAGTGGAAGGTGTGCTCGGGGCCGGGGAACTGGTGCCCGCGCACCTCGTTGGCGAACTCCGTCGCCGCGCCCAGCATGATGTTGCCGATGTCGGCGTAGCGCTTGACGAACCGGGGCGCCTTGCCGCGGTTCAGGCCCATCATGTCCTGCCAGACGAGCACCTGGGCGTCGGTGTCCGGACCGGCGCCGATGCCGACGGTCGGGATGACCAGGTCGTGCGTGATCTGCTTCGCGACCTCGGCGGTCACCATCTCCAGCACGACCGCGAACGCGCCCGCCTCCTGCACCGCGATCGCGTCGCGGACCACGGAGTCGTGGTTCTCGTGACGGCCCTGCACGCGGTAGCCGCCGAGCTGGTGCTCGGACTGCGGGGTGAAGCCGATGTGCGCCATGACCGGGATGCCGGCGGCGGTGATCGCGCGGATGTGCGGCGCGAAGTAGGCGCCACCCTCCAGCTTGACCGCGTGCGCCTGGCCTTCCTTCATGAACCGCACCGCGGTCGCCACGGCCTGCTCGACCGACACCTGGTAGGAGCCGAACGGCAGGTCAGCAACCACGAGAGAGCGCTTGACCGAACGCGTCACCGCACGTACCAGCGGCACGAGCTCGTCCACCGTGACCGGCAGCGAGGTTTCGTTCCCGTAGACGGTGTTCGACGCGGAGTCGCCGACCAGCAGGACGGGGATGCCGGCCTCGTCGAAGATCGAGGCGGTGAACGTGTCGTAGGCGGTGAGCATGGGCCACGGCTCGCCGCGTTCCTTCATCTCACGCAGGTGGTGGACGCGAACCCTCTTGGCGGGGGGCTTCTGGCCCGGCCCGTTGCCGTAGGGCGCGGAGACTTCGGCAGTGGTCATCGTCGACCGTTCCTTTCCTCGAGGCCCACGTGGGTGGGTCCCCGGGCGCTTGTGCACGGTTGCCGAAGACCAGAGTGACACCGTTGGCCGGAAACGGGTTGCAGATGCGGTTACCGTCACACGCGTGGCTTCACGAATCACCGAACTGGTACTGGACTGCACCGATCCCGAGCGTCTCGCCGCCTTCTGGGGCGAGGTCCTGGGCTACGAGATCCTCGACCGCGACGACGAGTCGGTGGAGATCGGACCGCCGGACAAGCGCACCACGCTGCTGTTCCTGCGCAATCCGGACCGCAAGCTGCAGAAGCTCCGCCTGCACATCGACGTGAGGGCCACCGACCGCGACCAGGACGCCGAACTGGAGCGCCTGCTCGCGCTCGGCGCCACGCGTGCCGACATCGGTCAGGGCGAGGACGTGAGCTGGTACACCCTCGCCGACCCGGAGGGCAACGAGTTCTGCCTGCTCAGCGGCCGCGTGGAGCCCTGAGCACCGCCCGGCCCGCATAATCTCGGCGGAGAGACCGCAGCCGAGGAGCCAGATGCCACCCAGCCAGGAGCCGAAGGGCCGGTTTCCGGCTGTGTCCGCGGCGTTGGGCGCTCCTCGGCGCACCTCCGGGCAGCAGGACTCCGGTCGCGTCCGCCGGGGTGCGCGGGTGTCGTCCGCCCAGACCTCCGCGGAGGACGCGGTGCTCTGGATCGTCAACGAGGTCCGGAAGAAGGCCGGTCTGTCGCGGCTGGTCTCCGACGAACGGCTGCGCGCCGCGGCCAGGGCCCACAGCAGGGACATGGCACGGCGCCGGTTCTGCGCTCACGTGAACCCCGACGGGGTGACGCCGGAACAGCGGATGAGAGCGGCCGGCTTCCCGAAACCCGGCGGTGAGAACGTGGCATACGGGCAAGAGAAGCCGCACGCGGTGATGACTGCGTGGATGGAGAGCCCCGGACATCGCGCGAACATCCTCAACCCGGAGTTCGCGACGATCGGGGTGGGCGTCGAGTTCGGCACGGGCGGTCCGTTCTGGACCCAGAACTTCGGCTACTGAGGCACTCCCTTGAGCACCTCTCGTACGGCCATCACCACGGCGTCCGGCCGGTCCATCTGAATCATGTGCCTGCTGCCGGGCACCAGCACGTTGCGTCCCCACGGCACGAGGGCGGCCAACGATCGGTGCTCCGGCCACACCCGCCGTCCGGCCGTGAGCACCAACCAGGGCACTTTGGGCAGCTCACGGCGCTTGCGCAGACGTTCCAGCGTCGCCACCTGACCGGGGTACGACGCGAGCTCCCACAGCACCGCCCGCGCCACACCGGGCCGCCGGTAGACCACCTGCACCAGATCGGCGGGCGCCGGGTCGGTCACGCCGAGCGTCGAGGCCGCGGTCAGCAGGTTGCGCAACGAGTGCCCGAACCGCCGTGTGATCCGCGCACCGAGCCACCTGCTGCCGAACGCCCGCAGCCCCTGTGCGATGACGGCGGCCAGGTCGAACGGCGCCCCGGCGCCCGGCGTCTCGGTGTCCGGGTCCAGCAGCACGACCCCGTCGACCCGGTGCGGCCGCAGCCGCGCGTAGGCCTCGACGTGCAGGGACGCCATCGAGTGTCCGATCAGGACCGCCCGCGGGATTCCGCGCATCACCGCGTCCAGCACGGCCACCTCGCGCGCCAGCGACGGTCCGCGCAACGGCGGCCCGCTCATCCCCAGCCCCGGCCGGTCGAACACGATCACCCGGGCGATCGGCGTGAGCAGTTTCACCGTCCGGTCCCAGTCGAACCACGCCCCGCCCAGTCCTGAGCTGAGGATCACGACCGGCAGGTCAACACGCCCGGCGGAGGCGACATGCACCCGACCTGCCGAAGAGGGAATCATGGCGGTCATCGGCAGACCCTGGGAGTTGACGTGGCACCGGCGTGGAAGTGGAAGACCGCGGGCGCGATCGCGACCGTCGTGCAGTTCGCCGGCGTGTTGTCGCTGTTCAGACTGATCCTGCCGGAGGACAGCTGGTTCACCGACGTCGCCGACGGCATCGGGTACTTCTTCGGTCTGCCGATCGACGGCAACCTCTTCATCGCCCTGGTGTTCTTCGTGCTGGGCGCCGCGTTGCGCAGGCACAAGCGAGCAGCGTTCTGGGCGTTGCTGCTGTTCCAGGCGAGCGGCCTGCTGCTGGTCGGGTTCATCATGGTCATCTTGGTGCTCGCACCTGAAGCTGTGCTGGACGAGGGCGAACATCCGCATTGGGTGTTTCTCAGCGCCGGCTTCGCGACGTCGGTGCTGTTCGTGGTGCTGCTGTGGGCCGTGCGCGAGGGGTTCCCCGCCCGGCTGGCCCGCGGTGCGTGGCGGCGGGCGCTCACGTCGTTCGTGCTGGGCATGGTCGCCTTGGTGCTCATCGGCTGGGGGCTGACCGAGGTCTTCCCCGGCAGGCTGGTCGTGCAAACCGACAAGCTGGTGTGGGCGGCGAACCAGGCCACGGGTGAGGTCGTCCGGCTGGGACGGCTGGACATCCCCGAGGGACCGCAGTGGCTGAGCGTGGTCCTCGGCCTCGGCGGCACGCTGGTCGCGATCCGCGCGATGTACGTGTTCTTCCGCGGCGTCCGCACCCAGAACATGATCACGCCGGACCAGGAGCTCGCCCTGCGCCGGCTGCTGGCCTCCGACGGCGAGCCCGACTCGCTGGGCTACTTCGCGACCCGGCGCGACAAGAGCGTGGTGTTCGCCGCCTCCGGACGGGCGGCGCTGACCTACCGGTTGATCGGTGGCGTGACGCTGGCCTCCGCCGACCCCATCGGCGACGAGGAGGCCTGGCCGGAGGCCGTGCTGGCGTGGCTGTCCGAGGCGCGCACCTACGGCTGGATGCCCGGTGTGCTGGGCGCGTCCGAACGCGGTGCGCAGGTCTACACCGACGCCGGGCTCAAGGCGCTGGAGATCGGTGACGAGGCGATCCTGGACGTCCGCGAGTTCAACCTCGCCGGTCCGGAACGGCGCGGGCTGCGCCAGGCGGTGTCGAGGGTGGAACGCGCCGGGTACACCACGCGGGTCCGCCGCCACAGCGAGATCTCCCCGGAGGAGATGGCGTCCATTCTGGACCTCGCACAGGCCTGGCGCGGTGCCGAGACCGAACGCGGCTTCTCGATGGCGTTGGGGCGCCTGGGAGATCCGAGCGACGGCCGGTGCGTGATGGTCGAGGCCTACGACGCCTCCGGTGCGCTGCGAGGGCTGCTGTCGTTCGTGCCGTGGGGGCGCCGTGGCGTGTCGCTCGACCTGATGCGACGTGACAGGTCGGCGGAGAACGGCCTGAACGAGTACATGGTCGCCCAGCTCGCGGCCGCCGCCGGCCACCTCGGCGTGCACCGGATCTCGCTGAACTTCGCGATGTTCCGCGCGGTGTTCGAGGAGGGCGAGAAGATCGGCGCGGGCCCCGTGCTGCGGGCGTGGCGGCGGGTGCTCTCGCTGGCGTCGCGGTTCTTCCAGCTGGAGTCGCTCTACCGGTCGAACGCGAAGTACCTGCCGGACTGGGAACCGCGGTTCCTCTGCTACCAGCGCTCCCGCTCGTTGCCGCAGGTCAGCATCGCGGCCGGGGTCGCGGAAGGGTTCGTGCCGTCACTGCGGTCGTTGCGCAAGCGCGCGCTGCAGAAGACCGACGTGAGCTCCGAGTTCGCCCTGAAGGTCGCCGAGATCGACGCGATCCGCGTCGAACCGAAGCCGGTGCGGCGTCCCGAGCAGGTCCGGGTCCGGATCGCGAAGGTCGAACGACTGGTCGCCACCGGCGTCGACCCGTACCCGGTGGGCTTCGACCGGTCGCATCTGCTCGCGGCGGCACGGGAACGCTTCGGCGAGGACGTCTCGGTCACCGGACGCGTGGTGGCGCTGCGGGAGATGGGCAAGCTCTGCTTCGCGCGGCTGCGCGACTTCAGCGGCGAGATCCAGCTGATGCTGACGGTCGACTCGCTCGGTCCCGCGCTGGCGTCCTGGAAGTCCGATGTGGACCTCGGCGACCACGTCGGCGTGACCGGTCGCGTGATCAAGTCCGACCACGGCGAGATCTCCGTGCTGGCGACGTCGTGGACGATGACCGCGAAGTGCCTGCACCCGTTGCCGGACAAGCGGAAGGGCTTCACCGATCCGGAGGCCCGCGTCCGCCAGCGCTACCTCGACCTGGTGGTGAACTCCGACTCGGCGCACCTGCTGAAGCTGCGCAGCGACGTCATCCGCAGCGTGCGCGAGTTCCTGCACTCCCACGAGTACCTCGAAGTCGAGACGCCGATGCTGCAGGCCGTGCACGGCGGCGCGAACGCCAGGCCGTTCGTCACCCACATCAACGCCTACGACATGCGGATGTACCTGCGGATCGCGCCGGAGCTGTACCTGAAGCGCCTGTGCGTCGCGGGCGTGGACCGGGTGTTCGAGCTGAACCGCAACTTCCGCAACGAGGGCGCGGACGCCACGCACAACCCCGAGTTCACGATGCTGGAGGCCTACCAGTCCTATGCGGACTACCGGGTCATGCTCGACCTGGCGCGCGAGCTGATCCAGCACGCCGCGCGCACGGCGTTCGGCACCGAGGTGGCGGCACGACCGGACGGCATGTTCGACCTGTCCGGACAATGGCCGGTGATCCCGGTCTACACGGCGGTCTCCTCGGCCTTGGACGCTCTGGTCACCCCCGACACCTCGGTCTCGGAGCTGCGTTCCCTGCTCGCCACCCGCGATGTCGAGGTGAACGACGACTGGGACCACGGCCAGCTCGTGCAGGAGGCGTACGACTCGTTCGTCGAACCGTCGACCGTCGGCCCGACCTTCTACATCGACTTCCCGACCTCGGTGTCGCCGCTGACCCGCCAGCACCGCGTCGACCCGCGCCTGGCCGAGCGGTGGGACCTCGTGGCGTTCGGCGCGGAGATCGGCACCGCCTACTCGGAGCTGACCGACCCGCTGGAGCAGCGCCGGCGGCTGGAGGCGCAGTCGTTGAAGGCCGCGTCCGGTGACGTCGAGGCGATGGAGCTGGACGAGGACTTCCTGCGGGCGCTGGAGCACGGCATGCCGCCGACGGGCGGGCTCGGGATGGGGGTCGACCGGTTGCTGATGATGCTGACCGGTACGTCGATCCGGCAGACCGTGCTGTTCCCGTTCGTGCGGCCGCAGTGATCCGGCTCAGTGATCCGGCTCAGTGATCCAGGTACGCCAGGACGGCTTGGACGCGCCGGTCGCCCGAGCCGTCCTCGCTGTTGAGCCCGAGCTTCAGGAACACGTTCCCGATGTGCTTGTGCACGGCCCCGGCGCTGATGACCAGCCGTTCGCCGATGGCGGTGTTGGACAGCCCTTCCGCCATCAGCCCGAGCACCTCGCGCTCACGGGGTGACAGCACGCTGAGCGCGTCATCGGCCTTGCGCCGCACCAGCAACTGGGACACGACCTCGGGATCGAGCGCCGTACCGCCCGCCGCCACCCGGTGCAGCGAGTCGAGGAAGTCCGCGACCTTGCCGACACGTTCCTTCAGCAGGTAGCCGACGCCGCCATGAGTGCCCGCCAGCAGTTCGTGCGCGTAGCTCTGCTCGACCCACGCCGACAGCACCAGCACGGCGAGCTTCGGGTGCCGCCGTCGCGCTTCCACGGCCGCTTTGAGTCCCTCGTCCGTGAACGTAGGTGGCATCCGTACGTCGACAACGGCGATGTCCGGCTCGTGCGCGGCTACGGCGGAGAGGAAGTCGTCCGGGTTGTCCGTGGCGGCGGCCACGTCGAGGCCTTCGTTGCGCAACAACAACGTCAGCCCCTCGCGGAGGAGGGCGTCGTCCTCGGCGATCACGATGCGCATGGTCACTTCTCCACTGGTAGCACGACGGTGAGCACGGTAGGGCCGCCTTCGGGACTGCTCACGTCCGCGGTGCCGTCCAGCGCCGCCACCCTGCCGCGAATGCCGTCCAAGCCCGTGCCCCGCTTCTCGTCCGCGCCGCCCTTGCCGTCGTCGTGCACCACGACGGTGAGCTGCTGCCCGTTGACCCCCAGACTGACCCACGCGTGCCGCGCACCGCTGTGCTTCGCCACGTTCGTGAGCGCTTCGGCCACCGCGAAGTACGCCGCCGCCTCCACCGCCGCGGGCAGCCGTCCGACGTGCTCGGCGTGCAGCACGCACGGCACCGGGCACCGCGCCGCCAGGGCCTGGATCGCCCCGTCCAGCCCCAGGTCCTCCAGCACCGGCGGGTGAATGCTCCGCACGACGTTGCGCAGCTCTTCCAGCGCGTCACCCGCCGCGTCCTGCGCCCTGAGCAACGCCTGCAGCGCGCTGTCGGGGTTCTGCCGCAGCGTCCGTTCCGCGATGCCGAGCATCATCACCACCCCGACCAGCTTGTTCTGCGTGCCGTCGTGCAGGTTCCGCTCGATGCGCCGCAGCTCGGCCCCGTGCGCGTGCAGCGCGGCGGCCCTGGTCGCCACGACCTCGGCGAGCCTCTTCTCCAGCGACGCCCGCGGTGGCGCCAGCAACGCCCGCGCCCAGCGCGCGTCCAGATCGGCCAGCCGCGGCAGCTGGGTCAGGAGCAGCGCGAGCACGAGCCCGATCGGCACGCTCAGCAAGGCCTTGGCCCACGAGTCGACGTGAACGCCGAACGAGTTGTCGACCCCACCGGGGACCACCCACCACAGCAGCGGCACGAACGGCTGCTGCACCAGCGACCCCACCACCCCGACGGCGACCGCCCCGAACAGCGTGCCGAACAGGGCGTGCAGCACCAGCCACGTCCCGTCGCGCCGGCTGTCCGGGTCGGCCAGCACCCGCTGCGCCCGGTGCAGCCACGGCCCGTCGAGCGGCGCGGGCGACGGAAACGAGACACCGGTGAACCGCGCGAGCCGCTGCCGGTCGACGTCCACGATCCGGCGGATCAGCGGCGCCGTGATGGGCAACAACGGCAGGATGACCACCGACAGCAGCAGCACACCCAACGCAAGCCACGACGCGATGGCCGTCAGCAGCCCGGTCGCCAGATACACCAGCGCCGCCCAGATCCGTCTCATGCCGCCAACCTAGCCAGCCAACCCAGCCACCCGCGGTAGAGCAGACTCCACTTCAAAACGCACGCGGGGCCCTTCCGTACTCCCCGAGCACACGCGGGGCCCTTTCGTACTCTCCGAGCGCACGCGGGGAGCTTTCGTACTCTCCTGGAGTACGCGGGAGCTTTGGGCTCTCCCAAGTGCACGCGGGGAGCTTTCGTACTCTCCTGTAGTACGGGAGGGCCCCGCGTGCCGTCCGGAAGTGCGGCTTCAGCCCTCGCGCCACCCGTTCGTGATCGGCAGGCGCCGGTCGCGGCCGAACGCCTTGTTGGAGATCTTCGTGCCCGGCGGGTACTGCCGGCGCTTGTACTCGGCCTTGTCCACCATCCGCAGCACCCGGTCCACCAGCTCGGGCGCGAACCCGGCCGCGAGCAGGTCGTCGTACCCGCGGTCGCCGTCGACGTACTGGGTGAGCAGCGAGTCCAGCAGCTCGTAGTCGGGCAGCGAGTCGGTGTCGACCTGGCCGGGCCGCAGCTCGGCCGACGGCGGCTTGGTGATCGAGTTCTCCGGGATCGGCGGCACCTCGCCGCGCTTCTCCGCCTCGTCGTTGCGCCAGCGCGCCAGGCCCCAGACCAGCGTCTTGAACACGTCCTTGATCGGGGCGTAGCCGCCGACCGCGTCACCGTAGATCGTCGAGTAGCCGACGGCGAGCTCGGACTTGTTGCCGGTCGCGAGCACCAGGTGGCCGTGCTGGTTGGACAACGCCATCAGCAGCATGCCGCGGCACCGCGCCTGGATGTTCTCCTCGGCCAGACCGGTCAACGACAGCTGCCCCACGTACGTCGACACCATCTCGCCGATCGGCTCGGTGGTGAAGTGCAGGCCGGTGCGCGCCGCCATGTCGGAGGCGTCCGAACGGGAGTGTTCCGACGAGTAGGAGGACGGCATCGACACGCCGTAGACCGAGTCGGCACCGAGAGCGTCCACGGCCAGAGCAGCCACAACGGCGGAGTCGATGCCACCGGACAGACCGAGCACAACGGACCGGAACCCGTTCTTGTGCACGTAGTCGCGCAGACCGGTGACCAGCGCGTGCCACACCTCTGCCTCGTCGGACAGCGGCTCGAACACCCGCGGCGCGGGCAACGGCTCGTAGGCGGGCACGGCGTCGGACAGGAACACCCGGCGCACGTAGAAGTCGCCGATCTGGCCCTGCTCGTACGAGCCACCACCCGGCAGGTCGAAGTCGACGAGCATCAGGTGCTCGACGAACTGCGGCGCGCGCCCGATCAGCTGACCGTCGGCGGACACGACCAGCGAGTCGCCGTCGAACACCAGCTCGTCCTGCCCCCCGACCAGGTTGCAGTAGGCGAGCGGCGCGCCGGCCTCGGCGGCCCGGCGCACCACCAGCGGCAGCCGCAGGTCGTCCTTGTTGCGCTCGTACGGCGACGCGTTCGGCGAGACCACCAGGTCCACGCCGGCGTCACCGAGCGCGGTGATCGGGCCGCCGTCCTGCCACAGGTCCTCGCAGATCACCATGCCGACCTCGACACCGTTGATCCGCACGATGTCCAGGGACGATCCCGGCTTGAAGTACCGCCGCTCGTCGAACACGCCGTAGTTGGGCAGGTGGTGCTTGCTCTGCCGCGCCACGACACGCCCGCCGGACAGCACGGCCACGGCGTTTCGCGGCCCCACCGAGTCATGCTCCAGGTACCCGACGACCGCGGCGACGTCGCCCAGGCCGGACGAGTCCAGCGTGGCCGCCAGCGCCTCCAGCGCCTCGGCGGAGGCGCGGGCGAACGACGTGCGGATCGCCAGGTCCTCGACCGGGTAGCCGGTCAGCACCATCTCGGGGAACACCACGAGGTGCGCGCCGCCTTCACGGGCCTTGCGCGTCCACTCCACGACCAACGACGCATTGCCGGAAAGGTCGCCAACAGTGGCGTTGACCTGGGCGAGCGCGATGCGAAGCTGCGGCATGCCCTCATCATCTCCCATACCATCGGGCTGTGGTCCGTCTCTTGAGCGTGTTGCTCGTCATTCCCCTTCTCGCCTCGTGCACGTCGATCCTCGACGGGACGGCCAAGCCCGGCGTGTCCTTCGAGAAACCAGGTCCGGCCGGGACAGTCCCCGCGGGTCTGGAGAAGTTCTACGGCCAGCAGCTCGCGTGGCAGGACTGCGCGCCGTTCGCCACGACGGGGTCGAGCAGGCAGGCCTACGGCAGCAAGCGCGACGTCGAGTGCACCCGGCTGCAGGTTCCGCTCGACTACTCCAAACCGGACGGCGACACGATCACCATCGGGGTCCTGCGCTACCGCGCCACCGGCCAGAAGATCGGATCGTTGCTGATCAACCCCGGTGGGCCCGGCGGTTCCGGGATGGCGTCGGCCGCGGGCATGGTGGCGGACTACCGCAAGACCGAGCTCGGCAAGCGGTTCGACCTGATCGGGTTCGACCCGCGGGGCATCGGCGCGAGCGAGCCGGAGGTGAAGTGTCTCACCGGACCGGAGCGCGATGCCGAGCGTTTGGACCTCGACGTTGATACGAGTGCGGAGGGAATCGCCCAAACGGAGCAGGAGAACAAGGCGTATGCCGAGAAGTGTGCCGCCGGGACAAAATTCGGGGCGGCGATGCTCGCCAACATGGGCACGCGGGACGTAGTTAAGGACATGGATGTCCTTCGCTCTGCGCTCGGCGACGCGAAGCTGAGCTATGTCGGTTACTCGTACGGGACCCGCATAGGCACGGAGTACGCCGAGACCTTCCCCCAGAACGTGCGCGCGCTCATCCTCGACGGGGCCGTCGACCCGACCCAGGACCAGCTCGCGTCGCTGGTCGCCCAGGCAGCGGGTTTCCAGAAGGCGTTCGACGAGTTCGTGAAGTGGTGCCGGGAGAAGCGGGACTGCCCACTGGAGGACGACGCCAACGCGAGCTTCCGCCGGCTGACCACCCCGTTGATCCAGAAGCCGGTCGACGTGGGCAACCGCAAGCTGTCCTACAACGACGCCATCACCGCCGCGATCCAGGCGATGTACTCGGAGCAGCTCTGGCCACTGCTGCTGGACGGTCTCAACGAGCTGAAGAAGGGCCGCGGCAGCACACTGCTGCGCCTCGCCGACGCGTACTTCGACCGTGACGACCAGGGCAACTACTCGACCATCACGGACGCGTTCAACGCCGTGCACTGCGTCGACGACCCACGGCTGACGGACAAGAACGCGCTGTTGGAGACCGCGAAGAAGTACAAGGAGGCGGCGCCGTTCCTCGACGACGGCAACCCGCCCGGCGCCCCGCTCGACGCGTGCGCGTTCTGGCCGGCTCCCGTGACCGGCCGCACCGACCCGCCCAAGGCCGACGGCATCCCGCCGCTGCTGGTCATCTCCACGACCGGTGACCCCGCCACCCCGTACGAGGCGGGGGTGAACCTGGCCAAGGCGCTCAACTCGCGGCTGCTCACGTTCGAGGGCGTCCAGCACACGGTCTTCCTGCAGGGCGAGAAGTGCGTGGACGACATCGGCGTGAAGTACCTGATCGACCAGACGCTGCCCGCCGACGGAACCCGGTGCGCCTAATGACGAAGAGGCGATCCCGAGTCACCGCAGCCTTGTTCGCCTTGATCGTCGTGCTCGGCACGTCCACGTCCTACGCGCGCATCGACGGTTCACCCGTCGCCGCGCGCAAGGGCTTAGCGCGCTTCTACGAGCAGGTGCTGTCGTGGGGTGCCTGCCAGCCCTACGCGACCGACGCGAAGAGCAAGGGCCTGTTCGAGCGCGAAGGCATCCAATGTGCTCGGTTGCAGGTCCCGATGGACTACGGGAACCCGGACGCCGGGACGATCAGCGTCGCCCTGTTGCGCAGGCCCGCCGCCGACCAGGGCCGACGGGTCGGTTCCCTGGTGGTGAACCCCGGCGGTCCCGGTGGTTCGGGCATGGCGCACGTCGCGAACATGCAGCCGAACAACCCGGTCAGCAAGAGGTTCGACGTGGTGGGCTTCGACCCGCGCGGTGTGGGTGCGAGCACGCCTCGCGTGCAGTGCCTCACCGACGCCGAACGCGACGCGCAACGCCTGCGCCCCAAGGGGGATACCGCGGACGCCGTCGAGACGGAGAACCGGTACTTCGTCGAGAAGTGCGCCGAGCGCAGCGGCATCGACCTGCTCCGCAACGTCGGCACCCGTGACGTCGTGAGAGACGTCGACGTGCTGCGCGGTGCGTTGGGCGAGAAGAAGCTGACGTACCTCGGTTACTCCTACGGCACGCGCATCGGCACGTTGTACGCCGAGATGTACCCGCGCAACGTGCGCGCGATGGTGCTCGACGGCGCGGTGGCCGTCGACGGCGACAAGGTGGCCGCGTCGGCACGGCAGGCGCAGGGCTTCGAGGAGGCGTTCCAGCGGTTCGCGGGCTGGTGCGCGCAACGCGACTGTCCCATCGGGAAGGACACGGCGGTCGCGGAGTCGAAGTTCCGGCAGATGATCGAGCCGCTGAAGAAGGCCCCGCTGCCGGTCGGCGAACGCAAGCTGTCCCACTCGGACGCGAACACCGCCATCATCCAGGCGATGTACACGGACCGTTTGTGGGAAACGGCGCTGAAGGGTCTGCAGGAGCTCAGACAGAACAAGGGAGTCACCCTGCTGCAGCTCGCCGACCAGTATCTCGGCCGCGCCCAGGACGGCTCCTACTCGCGCATCCAGGACGCGTTCGTGGCGATCCGCTGCGTCGACGAGCCGCCGGTCAAGGACCGCGCCGAGCTGGAGTCCAACCGTCGGAGGCTGTTGGAGATCCTCGGCAACGACACCGTCCCCACCGACGAAACGGCGCTCGGACCGTGCGCGTTCTGGCCGGCCCCGCACACCTCTGAACCGCATCCGCCGAAGGTGCAGGGCCTGCCGCAGGTGCTGGTGATCTCGACGACCGGCGACCCGGCGACGCCGTACCAGTCCGGTGTGGACCTCTCCCGGGCACTCGGGGCGAGGCTGCTGACGTACAACGGAAACCAGCACACGGCGTTCCTCGCGGGCATCGCCTGCGTGGACGGCGTCGGCACGAACTACCTGGCGGACCTGAGACTGCCGGAGACCGACGCGACCTGCTGACGAGAAGCACGAGCCGGGAGGAGGACCGAACCCAGCGCTCCGAGCGCGCAGATCACCGCCGTGATCAGGAAGATCTCGTGGTACTCGGTGAGCAGCGCCTCGGCGAGCCTGCGCTGGTACTCGGCCAGCTGCTGCTGGTAGACGGCCTTCTCGACCCCGAACGGCAGCGGGGTGTTCAGGCCTGCCGTGAGCTCCTGGAACCGGTGCAGTCCCCACGCGGACAACGCCGCCACACCCACGAGCATGCCCGTCATGCGAGCGACGACGACGAACGCCGACGCCACGCCGTGACGGACTGACGGAACGACACGCAGCACAGCGCCGGACAACGGCGCGATGACCAGGCCCAGCCCGAAACCGGCGACGGCCAGGTCACGCGTCAACGCGAACCCGCTGACATCGGCGGGCCATTGGGCGATGAAGACGTACGACACCGCGGCGATGGCGAGCCCGCCGAAGGACACCCACCGGTCGCCGAGCCGTGACGCCAGCCATCCACCCAGGACAGCGCCGACGGGCAGCGCGACCAGGAACCGCGTCAGCAACGTCGCCGCGGCGGCCGAGTCGCGGCGCAGCACGGTCTGCGCGAACAGCTCCACGTCGACCAGCGTGACCATCAACGCCGCACCGGCCGCGAGCGACACCCCGAGAACCGCCCAGAAGGGCCGCCACTGCACGCCCTCGGGATCGATGAGCCGCACCGCAGAACGGCGTTCCCAGACGAAGAACGCCGCGAGAACCACGAACGCGGCGATGAGCACCGGCCAGCCCCACGACGGCAGCACCGACTCCGCGGGCTTCGGGTTGTAGAGCCCGACCACCAGCAGCGACAACGCGAGAGCGAGCAACGCCCCACCGACGACGTCGATGCGGACTTCACGCCGTGTGTTCGGCACGGTCCGTTGCACGATCACCATCGCGATGACCGCCAACGGGACGTTCACCCAGAACACCCACCGCCAGCTCTGCGGTTCCCACGCCTCGAACAACGGCATCGCGTTGAACAGCGACGCGACGCCGATGCCGTACAGCGTGCCGAGGACAGACCCCAGCTCCTGTGCCGCACCCACGGTCCCGAGGGCGGTCGACCGCCGATGCTCTTCCCACAGGTCCGCGACCAGAGCCATGGTGACCGGCAGCAACGCGCCACCGGCCAGGCCCTGCACCACCCGCCCGGTGACCAGCATCGGCTGATCGGGGGCCAATGCCGTGATCACCGAGCCGACCAGGAACCCGAGCAGCGACACCTGCAGCACGAACCGGCGTCCCAGCCGGTCCGACAGCTGGCCGAGCAACGGCATGCCCGCGACGTAGCCGAGCAGGTAGCCGGTGACGATCGGGGTCGCGTCCTCCAGCCGGTTCAGCGGGATTTCGAGGTCGCGCACCATGTCGGTGAGGACACCGACGACGACGTAGGCGTCGAGCGCCCCCAGCAGGACGGCCGCGCCGGACGCGGCGAGCGCGACTCGTCGCATTACGCGGGAGCCGTGACCGTGACGGGCTTGTCGAAGTCGGCCAGTCCGATGTCGACCTTCTGGCCACCGGGCAGCTCGAACAACGCGCTCTTGAGCTTGTTGTCCTTGTCGATGGAGAACGTCGACTTCACGTCGGCGGAGATGCCGGGCACCAGACCTGCCGCGACCTCCTTCGGCACGGTCGCCTCGACCACCGACACGTCACCGGACGACTTGGTCTTCGCGTCCTTCGCGCTGGCCAGCACCTTCGCCACGCCCTTGTCCGGGTTCAGGATCGCGGACGGGTCGTACACCTGGCCCGCGAACGCCGCCGGCAGCTTGGTGAACCCGCCGGTCGGGCCCTTGAAGTGCAGGTTTCCGCCGGTCAGCACGTACTCGACGGACAGCAACTGCCCGCCGAAAGTGACCTTCGCCGTGCCCTTCGACTCACCCGCGGCCGTGAGATCACCGACCGCCTCCTTCACCGGGACGTCCGGCAGCTCGCCATCCACCTTGATGGTGAAGTGGACGGTCTTGACCGAGCGCATCGACTCGGCCGACTTGGAGAGCAATGTCGCACCATCGGGGAGATCTCCACCGGACGTGCAGCTCGTGAGCAGGGCGAGTGCGCAAACCAACAACCAACGGGCGGACATGCGTTGATCGTAGAGAGTCCCCAGCCCTTAAGCTGCGCCCTATGGACCGCCAGCAGGAGTTCGTGCTCCGCACGCTCGAGGAACGCGACATCCGGTTCGTCCGGCTCTGGTTCACCGACGTCCTGGGCTTCTTGAAGTCCGTGGCGGTCGCCCCGGCCGAGCTCGAGGGCGCCTTCAGCGAGGGCATCGGGTTCGACGGCTCGGCGATCGAGGGCTTCGCCCGCGTCTACGAGTCGGACATGGTCGCGAAGCCGGACCCGGCCACCTTCCAGGTGCTGCCGTGGCAGACGCCGGAGGGCAGCAACTACTCCGCGCGCATGTTCTGCGACATCACCATGCCGGACGGCTCCCCGTCGTGGGCCGACCCGCGGCACGTGCTGCGCCGGACCCTGTCGAAGGCGAGCGAGGCCGGGTTCACCTGCTACGTGCACCCGGAGATCGAGTTCTTCCTGCTCAAGGGCCTGCCCGGCGACGGCAGCGAGCCCGAGCCCGCGGACAACGGCGGGTTCTTCGACCAGACCTCGCACGAGACCGCCACGCACTTCCGCCGCCACGCCATCGAGGCGCTGGAGGCCATGGGCATCTCCGTCGAGTTCAGCCACCACGAGGGAGCGCCCGGCCAGCAGGAGATCGACCTGCGCTACGCCGACGCGCTGACCATGGCGGACAACGTCATGACGTTCCGCTACCTGGTGAAGGAGGTCGCGATCACGCAGGGCGTGCGCGCCTCGTTCATGCCCAAGCCGTTCTCCGACCAGCCGGGGTCGGGCATGCACACGCACTTCTCGTTGTTCGAGGGCGACCGCAACGCCTTCCACGACGAGGAGGACCCGTACCAGCTGAGCGAGATCGGCAAGATGTTCGTCGCCGGTGTGCTCAAGCACGCCCGTGAGATCTCCGGTGTGACCAACCAGTGGGTGAATTCCTACAAGCGGTTGATCGTCGGCGGTGAGGCTCCCACGGCCGTGTGCTGGGGTCACGCCAACCGCTCGGCGTTGGTCCGTGTGCCGATGTACTCGCCCGGCAAGTCGTCGTCACGCCGCGTCGAGATCCGTTCGCTGGACTCCGCGTGCAACCCGTACCTGGCCTACTCGGTGATCCTGGCCGCTGGCCTGAAGGGCATCGAGAAGGGCTACGAGCTGCCGCCGCCCGCCGAGGACGACGTGTGGTCGCTGACGGACCGGGAGCGGCGCGCGGCCGGCTACGCGAACCTGCCGCAGAACCTCGGCGAGGCCCTCACCGAGATGGAGAACTCGGAGCTGCTCCCCGAAGCGCTGGGCGAGCACGTCTACGACTTCTTCCTGCGCAACAAGCGGACGGAGTGGGACGCCTACCGGCGTAGCGTCACCCCGTACGAGTTGCGCACTCTTCTTCCCGTGCTGTGAGGCCGATACGTTGCTCTCCGTGACAGAGGTACCCGAGTTCCAGCCGGCGATCTGCGCGTGCACGGTCGCCACGGCTGCGGAACTGCCCGCGGTCAAGGTCCTGTCGAGCTCGTTCCTCGCGGAGCACCCCGAGGGCCGGTTCGTGGCGCTGATCGTCGACGCGCAACCGGAGCACGCCGGCCCGGGGTTGATCACACCGCTGGAGATCGGCGTGTCCGAGGTCGAGCTGCACGTGCTCGCGACCTCGCTGGACGCCGCCGAGCTGAAGGCCGCGATCCTGCCGCGGTTGCTGGAGGCGCTGCTGTCGCAGGGCATGCCCGTGCTGTACCTGGACCCGTGGGTGCAGGTGTTCGGGTCGCTCACGAAGCTCGTGCTGGAGGCGTTGCGCAACGCCCCGGTGGTGATGCTGCCGCGGACGTTGCGGCCGCTGCCGTCCGACGGGCTGCAGCCGGGACCGGCCGAGCTGCACGAGCTGGGCGCGTTCGACCCCGGCTTCATCGCCGTCGGTGAAGGCGCGGAGCCCTACCTGACCTCGCTGGACATGCCCGCGATCGTGCCGCACCACGTGGTGCGCGACGCGCGGGTCGGGTTGTCCGTGTGGAACGTCGCGGACCGGCCGTTGCACCGCACCGAGTCCGGGACGCTCGCGGTCGTCGGCCAGGACCTGCTGACCGTGCACTTCCGCGGGTTCGACCCGAAGCGGCCGTGGCTGCTGTCCGCCGACTTCGCGGAACGGCCGCGCGTGCTGCTCTCCGAGCACCCCGAGGTCGCCGAGCTGTGCACCGCCTACCGCGCTGAGCTGGTGCGCAACGGCTGGACCGTGGCGCCGGTGCCGTACCGATTCGGTTCTCTGATCGACGGGACGGTGATCCCGTCCGAGCTGCGCGCTGACTACCGGGCTGCCTCGCCGACGCCGTTGCCGGCGTTCGGGGAAGACGGTGGTGGCGGGTTCCTCATCTGGGCGTGCGAGCCGACGGAGAACGGTGGCACCCGGTGGGCCGACGCGGTGTGGCGGGCCGACCCGGCGTTGCAGCAGCAGTTCCCGGCGCCGTTCGGCGCGGATGCCGATGCCTGGCGCGAGTGGTGCGCCGGGGTGGGGGTCGCGTCCGGGCGGCTGCCGGTGCCGGCCGTGCCGCAGCCCCGGTCGGAGGGTCCGGCGCTGCTGGACCAGCTCGGCGTGTCGGTCGTCGGTTCGGGGCCGTTGGCGGAACTGGTGCTCGCGGCAGCGCGCGCGTCCGGGCTGCCCGTGTCGACCTCGGCCGGTTACCCCGTGGTCGTGCGCACGTCTGCTGACGACGAGGTGCCCGACGGGCGGTTCGTCGTCGAGGTCGCGTTGGACGCCACTGCCGCGGACGACCGCACGGGCGTGAACGAGCTTTGGCTGTCATCTGACCTGTCGCGTGCCGCGGCCGAACGCATCGGCGGGCCGATCGTGCGCGTGGTGCCGGTGCCCGTGCACGACGTTGGCGCGCGTGAGCACTCATCTGGCGATGTGGTGGTGTTCGCGGCGATCGCGGACCACTCTCTCGACCGTCCCGGCAACGTGCTGGGTGCGGTGTCGGCATTCCTGAGCGCCTTCCCCGACCGTTCCGACGTCGAGCTGCGGATCGCCGTGTCCGGAGCGTTCGAGCACCCGGAGGCGGCCGAGCGGCTGCGCCTGGCCACCGCCGCCGACCAGCGGATCTCGCTGGTCGAGGACGAGGACGTGTGCCTGACCGCCGACGCCGTGGTGTCGTTGCACCGCGGTGGGGCGGACGATCGGATCGCGTTGCGCCTGGCCACGCTGGCCGTGCGGGGGATCCCGATCGTGGCGTCCGACCACGGCGCCGTTGCCGAGCTGTTCGGCAAGACGGCGGTCCTCGTGCCGTGTCACCAGGGTGCCGAGCCCGACGTGCAGGCCGCGTCGCGGTTGCTGCGCTCGCTCGCCGACGACCTGGCGACCGCCGAGGCGCTCGGTGCCGCCGCCCGTGAGCACGTGCTGGCCGTGCGGTCGGTCCCGCGGGTTGCGGAGCTGCTGCGCGAACGCGTCGAGCACGCGTACCGGGGATGGCGGGCGCGCCGGCCGAAGCCGAAGCCCGAGGTCGACCCGATGCTCGCGCTGCAGTCGGCCAAGCACGCGTTACTACGGCAGCCCAACGTGGACACGGCTCATCGGACGCCGATGGCGCCCGCGTTGCGCAAGGTCGTGTTGCGCGCGTTGGACCACTACGACAACCACATGCGCCAGGTGCTGCACACCCTGATCGACGGGGTCGAGCGCACTGTGTCCGAGCTGGTCGACCGGCAGGACGCGCTGAAGGCCGGGGTCGGCGCGGGCGAGCTGGAGCTGCTGCGGGCCGAGATCGAGCAGGTCGCGGAACGGCAGTCGCACTTCGGCGACCAGCTGGTCGGTGTCGACGACGGCGTGGTGCGCGTGCGCGCGGACATGGCCGGTCAGGGCCGTCGGCTGCGGGACATCGAGGACGCGGTCGTGGCCGAGGCGGCCAAGCGCGCCAAGTCGAACGACGTCCTGGCCGAGCGGATCGACAAGCTGACCGTCGCGCTGGACCGCACGCTGGACCGCATCGACACCCTGGAGTCGAAGGTCGTCGAGGTGTTCCGCGAGCGCGACACGCGCCTGGACTCGGCGATCAGGGCTGCTCATCACGCGCAGCAGACCGCCGACGCGTTGCGCCGCGTTGTGGTTCGTCAGCACGAAGCCGCCGACGACGCGCCCGCGGTGCGTTCGTCGTTGGTGTTGTGCGACGCGGGCATGATGCGGCTGCCCGCCGACGACGCGTTCATGCTTCCGCTGCTGTCGTCCAACGGCGTGTGGGAGCCGGACCTCGCGGAGCTGCTCGACTCTCTCGTGGAGCCCGACGGGATCTTCCTCGATGTCGGTGCGTACGTCGGGTATCACTCGATCAGGGTGTTGTCGCGGCTCGGCCTGATGGGTGCCGTGGTCGCCGTCGAGCCCGACGCCTCCGCAGCCGCGCTGTTGCGGCACAACGTCTCGGCGAACCTGCCGGCCGCGGTGGCCGCACGGCTGACCGTGATCGAGGGTGCGGCCTGGGAAAGTGCCGGTGAGCTGGCTGTTTCGCCGACGCTGACCGGTGGTGTGTCCGTGTCGCCGCTGCCCGCCGATGCGGGGGAGGACGTCGCGCGGGTGAAGTCGGTGCGCCTGGACAAGGAGCTCGAAGCCATCGCGTTGGCGCAGGGCATGAAGCTTTCGGTCGTGCGGGTGGACACGCCCGGACGTGGGCATCGCGCTCTCGCGGGTCTCGTCCGGCTGTTGCGTCGCGACCGGCCGCACGTGTTCCTGGAGTTCTCGGCGACCGCGACAGCGGACTTCGGTGACGATCCGGTGACGGTCCTGAAGGAGTTCGGCGTCTGGGGCTACGACCTGGTGCCGCTCGCCACCCGTCAGGCGGCCGCGCCGGACCAGATCGTGAAGGCGATGGAGGGTCTGCGTTCCATCACCCTGTGGCTGCGGCCGCGTCCGGTTGGCGCCAAGCCGGCTGCTCCGACTCCGTCCGTGCCGATCAAGCAGCCCGCTGACCAGGCGATTTGACTTTGATCCTCCCCGTGAGTAACTTTCTCCAAGTCGCAAGCGAGACCCCGGAACGAGCGGTTGACACCGCGGATCGGGCCGGGTAAAGTCTCACGGCGTCAAACCCCCAGAAGTAAATGAACGGCCTACCGTGCTGTCCGGGATCTGAAAACGACCCCGATTTGACACCGGAAAAGCCACTCAGATAACTTCTGAACCAAGCGAAAAACTGAATGCGAAGCGAGTTTGCGCTGAGCCGAAGAAGCCGGAACGGCCGATTTGACAAGCGAAAAACGAACGAGCTAAGCTTTCAACACAAGCCCCGAGAGAAACTCTCCGGAAACGGAGAATGGAACCGGTGAGCGCGTGTTCTTTGAGAACTCAACAGCGTGCCGAAACACAGCCAGTAATATGAATACTCCTCGTCAGGAGTATTCCTTTGAGTAGCAA
>NZ_JBSGBE010000031.1:0-100130 GCF_053601075.1 Lentzea sp. NPDC004789
CGACGCTCGTCATCGGACAGGATCAGCGGCACCAGCTTCGGACTCGGCACCACCACAACCTAGACTGCCGACGAATTAACGACTCACGACACTAGCAGGTGATCCTCAGATCACCCCAGTCGGCGTGGTCGTAGGACTTGCCGTTGCCGCCGTCCCTGACGATCAGGCGCGTGACGGTGGCTCCGGACACGTTGGCCTCCAACGACTTCGCGGCGTCCGTGCCGGCGACGGGGCCGCTGTCGTAGACCATCCTGTTGTCGGCCCACACCTCGTAGCTCACGAGGCTCAGCGGGTTGACCTTCCGGTCGTCGATGCCGATGGTCGCGGTCACCTTCGAGCAGCTGCCGCCGGTGTAGTACTCGATCTGCGCGGGGGCGTGCGTGCCGAGGCCCTTCGCGAACACCTTGCCGCGGATGGTGATCGGGCCGCCGTCGCCCTGCTTGGCCTCGCCGTTGGTGGTGTCGAGCTCGACCGGGCCGTGGCCGTTGGCCGCCCGCAGCCACTTCAGGTCGCTGACGTACAGCTCGCCCCTCGGTGCTGGTCCGGGTACCAGTGCCGCCGCGGAGTACTGCCTGGTCACCGGGTTGTTCTCGTGCGGGCTGTGGAAGGTGAAGGTCGCGTCGACGCCGAACCTGCCCGCTGCGGCGTTCTGCGGAACGGTGACCTGCCAGGTGGTCGTGAAGGACTTCTCGCCGGGCAGGATCGCCTTGAAGCTCGCCGTCGTGGCCTTTGCCGTCCAGCCCTGGGGAACCTGGAGGGTCGCCTGGACGAGCGCGATCGGCAGGCGGCCGGTGTTGGTCACCGACGTCGTGTACGTGACGGTCTTGCCGGGTTGCACGATCGGCAGCGCGCCGGGGTAGAGGACCTCGCCGGTCGCGGCCGTGGTGACGGCGGGCGGGTAGCGGTACCAGTCCTTCGCCGCGCTGACGCGGAACATGGCGCTGCCGTGCGGCGGGAGTGCGGCGCCGATCTCACCGGCGGAGTGCGTGGTGGTCCTGGCCCAGAGGTCGCGCACCTGGTAGCCGGTCGTCTTCGGGAGACCGAGTTCCGTCGCGGTGACGGAGATGTTCGCGGCACTGTCGTTCTCGTTGAACAGCAGCACGGCCTTGTCACCGTTGCTGAGCGGCTTCGCGAGGACGTAGGCGCCGCCCTCGTTGCGGATCACCTTGCCCTGCACGCCGAGCTTGTCCTGGTTGACGGCGATGACCTCGCGGTTTTCCAGGATCTCGAACGTCTCCGGTGTCACCTTGCGCAGGTCGGCGCCGATCAGCAGCGGTGCGGCCATGATCGACCAGAGGCTGAAGTGGCTGCGGTACTCCAGGTCCGTCATGCCGCCGTTGCCGACCTCCAGCATGTCCGGGTCGTTCCAGTGGCCGGGGCCCGCGTAGTCGGCGAGCTCCATGTTGCGCTTGGCGATCGACACCATGGAGTTCCAGTTGTCACTGATGTCGCCGGTGGTGCGCCACAGGTGGCCGACGTCCTTCGCCCACTCCCACGGCTTGTTCTGGCCCCACTCGCAGAGGCTGAACACGATCTTGCGGCCGGTGGCGTTCAGCGCGTCGCGCATCTTGGTGTAGCGGAGCTTCGCGTCGACGCCCTGGTTGTTGCAGTTGTCGTACTTGAGGTAGTCGACGCCCCAGCTCGCGAACAGCTTCGCGTCCTGCTCCTCGTGGTTCAGGCCGCCGGGGAAACCGCCGTCCTTGTTGCACGTCCTGGTGCCCGCGCTGGTGTAGATGCCGAACTTCAGGCCCTTGCCGTGCACGTAGTCGGCCACTGCCTTGATGCCGTTGGGGAAGCGGACCGGGTGCGGGACCAGGTCGCCCTGCTCGTCGCGTTCGGGGAGGGCCCAGCAGTCGTCGATGTTGACGTACTCGTAGCCGGCGTCCTTCAGACCCTTGGCCACGAAGATGTCGGCGATGCCCTTGACCATCTCCTCGTTGAAGTCGTTGCGGCAGTGCGTGCTGTTCCAGTTGTTGAAGCCCATCGGCGGGGTGAGCGCCAGTTCGGGCTTTTCCGCCGCCTGCGCCTTGGGGGTGATGACGGCTGCGATGAGGGCGGCGACTGCGGCTGTGCGCCATCTGCGGTGATCCACGTGCACGCGCTCCTTGTGGCTGTGGAGGCGGCGGCGTGCTCATGAAAACGTTTGTGCAACCAATGCGTCAAGGGGGCAAAGGCTGTCGCTTTGCCCCCTTGCGTCCTGTTTGGGTCTGCTACGGGCGCATCTCGTACTGGCCGGAGAGCGCCACGACCTGCTGCCAGACGGCGTCGAAGCGGGCCTGGTCGACGTGCGGCTTGCGGATCTGGCCCAGGGCCCACTGCTGCTGGGCCTCGGTGCTGCTGGCCTTGCCGTGCAACGCGGTCGCGTAGGCCGCGAAGTCGCGGACCAGCACGTCGAAGATCTGGTCGACGAGGTGCGGGTCGGTACCGGTGATCCTGGCCTGCTCCAGCACCAGCTGGCCGTAGACGACCAGGGTGAAGAGGTGGCCGAGGTTCAGCAGGAAGTCGAGGTCCTTCTGCTGGTTCCCGTCGGGTGCCGCGGTGGCGAGCAGGGTCTTGATCGCCTTGGCCTGCTCGTGGAAGAGCCGCACGTTGGGCAGGTGCGCGTGCTCGGTGTAGATCGGCTCCCAGTCGTGGAACTGGATCTTGCCGAGGCCGCGCGCGGGGCCCTGGTGCCAGAAGAAGTCGTCGTCCGTCGCGTCGTGGCGGGTCGGGACCTCGTCGTAGGCCTTGGGGTTGAAGAAGTAGTTCGGCATGAACTTCAGCACCAGGGCCAGGTTGACGTGCACGGTGCCTTCGAGCTTCGGCAGCGCGCGGATGTCGGCGGTGGCGCGGGTGAAGTAGGTGTCCTTCTCGAAGCCCTTGGCGGCGATGACGTCCCAGAGCAGGTCGATGACGTTCTCGCCCTCGCTGGTGACCTTCATCTTGGTGATGGGGTTGAAGAGGAGGTAGCGGCGGTCGTTCTCGCCGGCGGACCTGAAGTAGTCGACGCTCCGGTCCGCGAAGAGCTTCATCGCGGTGAGGCGTGCGTACGCGTCGACGAAGTTCTGGCGCACGTGCGGGAAGTCGGTGACCGGGTTGCCGTAGAGGATCCGGTTGTGGGCGTGGGTGATCGCCTCGTAGAAGGAGTGCTCGCAGATGCCGATGCTGGCCGTGCAGAGGTTGAACTTGCCGACGTTGACGGTGTTCAGCGCGGCCGAGAACGCGTCGGGGCCGCGGTGCAGGATGTCGGCGTCGGTCAGCGGGTAGTCGTCGAGGCGGAACTCGCTGACGAACATCTGGCTGTCGACGACGTTCTTGACCAGCTTGAAGTTCTCGTGCTGGCTGTCGACGGCGAAGAAGACGTATTCGTCGCTGTCGGCGAGCTTGCCGAAGACGCTGACCATGCCGGCGACGTTGCCGTTGCCGATGTAGTACTTGCCGCCGTTGGCCCGGTAGCCGTCCTCGGTCCTCGTGACGATCATGTCGGTGCTGTAGACGTCGGCGCCGTGCTCCTTCTCGGACAGGCCGAACGCGAACACGGCGCCGCTGTCGAGGAGGTTGGCCGCCTTCTGCTTGGCCTCGGCGTTGTCGCTCATCCAGATCGGGCCGAGACCGAGAACGGTGACCTGCCAGGCGTACCAGTACTGCAGCCCGTAGAAGCCCAGCACCTCGCTGAACGCGGCGTTGCGGGCGGCGTCCCAGCGCTTGGTGGGGTCGACGCTGCTCGGCGTGCAGAAGGTGGCGAAGAGCTTCTCCCGCTTCACGAAGTCGAGGAACTCGGTGTACCAGACCTTGTCCTGCGCGTCGGCGATCAGCTGCCGCTTGCCGCGGGCCTCGAACCAGTCGACGGTGGCCCTGAGCAGGCGGCGGGTCTCGTCGTCGAGGTGGGCTGGGTCGTAGTGGTTCGGGTCGAGCAGCACTGGCGCCTCCTTTAGGTCGTTTCGGACGCTACCAGTGAGTAACTTGTGGGTCTACGTGGGGTTTCTCCCGCGCTCAGAAATTGTCGGACCCCAGGCGTAACGTGCTCCGCATCACATCTTTCCCAGGAGGCTGTGTTGCGATGACGGTGGTCGTGGCGATCGGTACGCGCAAGGGGCTGTGGCTCGCCCGCAGCGAGGATCGGGTCACGTGGGAGGTCGACGGGCCGCACCACGCGATGCAGGAGGTGTACGCGGTCGCCTTCGACACACGAGGTCCGGTGCGGTTGCTGGCGGGTGTGTCCTCACCGCACTTCGGCCCCGGTGTGTCCATTTCGGACGACCTCGGTGTCACGTGGGAGGAGTCCTCCTCGCCGCCGATCGCGTTCCCGGTGGAAGACGCCTCCCTGGAACGCGTGTGGCAACTGCAACCCGCCCCCGCCTCGCAACCGGGCGTCGTGTGGGCGGGCACGCAACCGTCGGCGTTGTTCAGATCCTCGGACGGCGGCCGCTCGTTCGAGTTCGTCGAGGGCCTGTGGAACCACCCGCACCGCCCGGAGTGGTCGGCGGGCTTCGGCGGCCAGGCTGTGCACACGATCGTGCCGGACCCGGTCGACCCGGACCGGCTCCTGGTGGCGATGTCGACGGGCGGCGTCTATCGCACGACCGACGGCGGCAAGTCCTGGGAGGCCCGTAACAAGGGCATCAAGGCGTACTTCCTTCCGGACCCGTGGCCGGAGTTCGGCCAGTGCGTGCACAAGGTGGCCCAGCACCCGTCTTCGGCTTCGCGGTTCTACGCCCAGAACCACCACGGCGTGTACCGCAGCGACGACGGCGGCGACACCTGGCAGTCCATCGCCGACGGCCTCCCGACCGACTTCGGCTTCGCCGTGGTCGTCCACCCGCACGACCCGGACACGATCTTCACCTTCCCGATCGAGGCCGACGGCCGCCGCTTCCCACCGGAGGGCAAGTGCCGCGTGTACCGCTCCCGCGACGCCGGCGCGACCTGGCAACCCCTGGGCACGGGCCTGCCGGACAACTTCTGGACCGCCGTGATGCGCGACGCCATGTGCACCGACACCGCGCCGACCCCCGGCGTCTACTTCGGCTCCCGCTCGGGCGAGGTGTACGCGAGCCCGGACGAGGGCGAAACCTGGCACCAGGTGGCCGCCCACCTGCCCGACGTGATGTCGGTCCGTGCGGCGGTGGTGCCGGCGTGACCGCGAGGGTCCTCGCGCCCGGCGTCGTGGGTGTTGCGGCCGGTGGCGCTGCTCACCGGTGTGGTGTGGTGTCGGCCTGTGCGGTGGTGATGCCGGCGTGACGGTGACATGTCTGTTGTCCGGTGCTGCGCGTGCCGCGTCAGCGGCGCGGCCCACCGATCCGATGCGCAGTCGGTCCGAGCGGCGACGGGCCTTGGTGTCCGGTGTCGTGCATGCCGCGCCTGGCGGTGTTGCCTGCCTGCCTGGCGGTGTTGCCTGCCTGCCTGGCGGTGTTGCGTGCCTGCCTGGCGGTGTTGCGTGCCTGCCTGGCGGTGTTGCCCGCCTGCCTGGCGGTGTTGCCCGCCCGCCTGACGGTGTTGCCCGCCTGCCCGGCGGCGCTGCCCGCCCGCCTGACGGTGTTGCCTGCCTGCCTGACGGTGTTGCCCGCTCGCCTGACGGCGCTGCCCGCCCGCCTGACGGCGCTGCCCGCCCGCCTGACGGCGCTGCCCGCCCGCCCGGCCTGATGCCGGTCCGACCGGAGGTGGTCCCGACGTGAAGGTGACCGTCCTGATCCCAGGCGTCCTGCGCACCGCGACCGACGGCGCCTCCCACCTGGACGTGGACGTCCCCGAGCCCGCCACCCTCGGCGCGGCCCTGGACGTTCTCGCCGCCACCTATCCGGGCCTCGACCGCCGCCTGCGCGACGAGCGCGCTGCGTTGCGCCGTTACGTGAACTTCTACGTCAACGGCGAGGAGTGCCGCCGCCTCTCCGGTCCGGCGACCCCGTTGCCGGCGGGCGCCGAGATCCAGATCCTGCCCTCGGTCGCGGGCGGCTGACGGCCGGGCCGGGTTGCGCCGTACCGGGGATGGCGGCGCAACCCGGACCGTGAGGCCGTCAGATCAGCAGCAGCGACTTGCCGAGGGTGGCGCGTTCTTCGAGCGACCTGTGGGCCTTCACGGCCTCCTCCAACGGGTACGTCGCGCTGATCACCGGGCGGATCCGGCCCTCTGCGGTGAGTTCGAGCGCCTTCGTCAGTTGCTCGCGAACGGTCGCCGGGTCCGGAATCGCGGCGAGCACGTTGTCGACGTGCACCTGTCGGCGGCTCGCCACCGCCGGATCGATGTCGGTGAGGCCGTCCGAGCTGCCGTAGGTGACGAAGTGGCCGCCGTCGGCCACGACCTCGAACGCGGCCTTGCCGAGGGCTCCCCCCGCGCCGTCGAAGACCACGCCGATGTCGCCAGAAGCGTCCCGGACCTGGTCCTGCCAGCCGTCGAGCGAGTAGTCGACGGTCACTTCCGCGCCCAGTTCGCGGACCAGGGCGAGCTTGCGTTCGCCGCGAGCGGCGGCGATGACCCGTGCGCCGGCGTCGCGCAGCAGTTGCACGAGCAGTGAACCCGCCCCGCCCGCGGCCGCCGCCACCAGGACCCAGTCGCCCTGCTCGATCTTCACGCGGCCGGCGAGGTTCACCGCGGTGGCTCCGTCGTGGAGCATCGCGGCCGCCTCGGCCGAGCCCAGGCCGTCCGGGACGGCGACGATCTCCTCGGCCGAGAAGACGACCTGTTCCGCGTAGCCCTCGGGCCCGCGGCCGATCACGTGACGGCCGAGCCAGGCCGGGTCGACGCCGTCTCCGACCGACAGCACCCGTCCCGCGCCGCCTCCGCCGGGAACGTAGGGAGGCCGGCGCGGGAAGAACTCGATGCCCCAACCACTGCGCAGCAACGTGTCGAGGAAGATCACGTCGGCGACGGCCAGGCCGACCACGACCTGTCCCGGACCTGCCACCGGCGCGGGAACCTCGTCGACGCGCAGCACCTCGGGTCCACCGAACTCGTGCACGCGGACAGCCCTCATCACGACCACATCCCCATCTCGATCACCTTGGTCGTGTCCACCGTAGGAGCTCGACCTAAGTGGAGATCAAGACCGGAATCCGTCAGCGGGCCAGGAAGTCCGCGATCGCCTTCCGGAAGAACTCGGCGTCGTCCAGCCACGGGTAGTGCCCGGCGTCGGGCTGCACGACCACACCGGCCCGCGGGAACAACCGGGCCGCCTCCCGCACCGCCGCGGGCGAAGGCATGGCGTCGGCCTCACCGGCCAGCATCAGCACCGGCACGTCCAGCCGTGCCAGTTCCTCCGCCGACGCAACAGGAGCTCCGGGGGCGTAGTAGGCAGCCGGCGCGTCGGGCAGCCGGATCGCGTCGGACGCGCGGGCGTGCTCCTGCGCCACCTCGTCCCACCGTCCGTAGTAGAGCGGAGCCAACGCCGCCCAGTCGGCGGCCGCGAAACTCCCGCCCAGCACGGCCTCCAGCGCGTCCCTGACCGCGGGGTACCAGTCCTCACCGGACCGCGCCGCGGCCGCACTCCGCAACTGCTCGGGATCAGGCGCGAACCCGAGCGACCGCAGGCTGGGCGTCACGAGCACCAACCGTCGCACGTGGTCCGGGTATCGCAGGGCGTACCGGATCGCGATCGACGCGCCCGCCGAATGCGCCAGCACGTCCACCGGGTCGAACCCGGCGTGCGCCCGGTAGGCCTCGACGTCGTCGACGAGCAGGTCGAAGCGCAGCTCGGCCGCGTCCGCGGGTCCTGACCTGCCGGTGCCGCGCAGGTGCAGCAGGTGCAGCCGGGCCGGGACGCCGCCGAGGTCGCCCAGGTAGGACGGGGCGAGCAGCGGACCTCCCGGCACCACCAGCAGGGGTGCGCCGGTGCCGATTTCGTCGTGAGCGAGCAGACCCATGGGAACGATCATCACACGCCTAGCAGGCCGCGAAGTCGTCCAGCAGCCCCGACGCCACCTCGACGTCCGGGCTGAGCTGCCGGTCCGCCATGTCCGGGTTCAGCTTCGACTCCGCCAGCTCGAACGCGGCCAGCAACGCCGGCGTCTCCGGCCGCACCCCGCGCAGCCGCAACGCCCGCACGGCCGCGACGATCTCGCAGGCGAGCACCAGCCGGAACGCCCCCAGCGAGCGCAGGGCCTGCGAGGCGGACTGGAACGCGAAGCTCGAGTTCTCCTCCTGCCCGCGCGACACGACGGCGTTGCCGATGCTCGCGGGTTCGGCGAGCGTGCGGACCTCGGCCAGCGCGGAGTTGGCGCTGTACTCGAGGATCATCACGCCCGAGCTGCCGCGCACGCCCTCGGCCAGGAACGGGCGCAGGCCCGTGAAGTTCGGCTCGACCAGGGTGGCCAGACGGGCGGTCGACAGGTGGCCGGTGTGCAGCATCGACAGGCGCAGGCGGTCCAGCGCTTGGCCCAGGTACGCGCTGTGGAAGGCGCCGTGGTGGTAGGCGGCGTCGTCCTCCGGGCCGAACTGGTCGGCGACGATCAGCGGGTTCTCGGCGGCGGCGTTGAACTCGACGTCCAGGACGCGGCCGAGGTCGGTGGCGGCGTCGACGGCCGGGCCGTGGATCTGCGGGAAGCAGCGGTAGCCGAACGGGTCCTGGATGCGGGCGGCCGGACGGGACGGCTCGGCGAGCAGGCGGCGCATTTCGGCGGCCACCGCCACCTGGCCGGGGTGCGGGCGGCCCAGGTGGACGCGCTCGTCGTAGGCCTCGACGGCGCCGTCCACGGCGAGGAACGACAGTGCGGCCACGACGTGGGTGGCCTTCAGCAGCTGATGGGCGTCCTGCCAGGCCAGGCCCGCCATGCCGATGGTCAGGGCGTTGCTGCTGATCAACGCCAGCGCGTCGCCGGAGTCGAGCTCGATCGGGTCCGGGGTCTGCGTGGAGCCGAGCCAGTAGCGCTCGCCCAGCAGGGTCAGGCCGGTTTCGGCCAACGCCGTGAGGTCGCCGGTGCCGATGGCGCCGTACTCGTGCACGCCGGGGTAGCAGCTGCCGTTCAGGGCGGCGAGCAGGGCGTCGGCCACGGGTCTGCGCACGCCGGCGCCGCCCGCGAGGAGCTGGTTGAGGCGCACGACCATCATGGCGCGCACCTGTTCCTCGGGGAGCATGCCGCCGAGGCCGCCCGCGTGACTGCGCAGCAGGCGCAGGCCGTGCTCGGCCCAGCCCTCGGTGCTGACGATCTGGTCGCGGTTCGCGCCGACGCCCGTGGTGCGGCCGTAGACCTGTCGTCGCACCACGAGGCGCTGGCTGGCGCGCCACGACGCTTCGAGGCGTTCGACGCCGTCGGCGTGCAGGGCCACGGGGGCGTGGTACCTCGCGACGCGCACCACGTCGTCGGCGCCGAGGGACTGACCGTCCAGCACGACAGGGGAGTCTTCGACCATGGCGCCAATGTGAACACATAGGGTTCAAAGGTGCTCGTACTGCATGGCCTGTGCACGACCGACGGCGTCCTGGCGTTGTGGGCCGAGGATTCCGGGCTGCCCGCACGCAGCGAGAGCACGCGCCGGGACGCGCCGCACCCGTTCGCGGCGACGGGGGAGTCGCTGGCCGTCGCGTTCGGGCGGGAAGCGCTCAAGACGACCACGCGGGCGTTGCTGCTGCCGTCGTACTCGTCCGGGCCCATGGCGTCGCCGGAGCTGGTGCGAGATCCGTTGGCGGTGGGACGGGCGCAGCGCGGCAAGGTCGGGCTGCGGCAGTGGGGTGTGCCCACGATCCGGCTGACGGCCAAGCCCGAGCCCGGTGCCGAGGTGCGGCTGAGCGACTCCGCGCGGTTCGTGTTCGACGTGGCGGCGTTCGCCGCCGATCTGGTGTACCGCGGGCGCGTGCTGCCGTCGATTTCGCCTGATCAGCCCGTCGCGCGGTGGGCGCCGGTGCTGTCGGGCACGGACTCGGCGCGGTTCGCCGCGTTGCAGGCCGCGATGCCGCCCGCGTGCCGGTGCGAGGAGATCGTCAGCGACCCGGCCGAGCTGGTGCGCGCGGCGCTCACGACCGCGGTCGACGAGCAGGTCAGGAGCCGGTTGCGCGGCATGGCCCTCGCGCCGGAGCACCGCGGCCGCGTGACGACCGCCGAGGCGTGGCTGGCCGCGCTGACCGGGGAGCCGGCGTTCGACGCGGATCCGGTGGAGCTGTACGAGCTGCGCGAACAGCTGGACCGCTGGCGCGACAGCGCGGGCAACGAGAGCCCGGTGCGCACGTGCTTCCGGTTGCGCTCGCCCGAGCAGCGCGACGAGGACGAGTGGGCGATCGAGTTCCTGCTGCAGGCCGTCGACGAGCCGAGCGTGCTCGTGCCCGCGCAGCAGGTGTGGTTCGCCGACGACGGCGTGCTGCGGCGCTGGATCCCGGCACCGCAGGAGCACCTGCTGGCCGACCTCGGGCGGGCGAGCAGGCTGCACCCGGACCTCGACGAGGCGTTGCGCGACGCGCACCCGGCGGAGCTGGAGGTCGGCGCGGAAGGTGCGTACCGGTTCCTCACCGCCGCTCCTGTGCTGGCGCAGGCGGGGTTCGGCGTGCTGTTGCCGTCGTGGTGGCAGCAGCAGACGAAGCTGGGGTTGAAGCTCACGACGAAAAGCCGTGGCACGGCCGGAACCGTCGCCAAGGAGAGCGAGATCGGCCTCAAGTCCATTGTGGACTACAAGTGGGAGCTGGCCCTCGGTGAGGACACGCTCACCGATGCCGAGCTCGCCGAGCTGGCCAGGGCGAAGGTGCCGCTGGTGAAGGTGCGCGGCCAGTGGGTGCAGGTCGACCAGAAACGCCTCGCCGCGGGGCTCGCGTTCCTCGAACGCGGTGGTGGGCAGATGACCGCGGCCGAGGTGATGCTCCACAGTGGACTGAGTGCGGCGGACGAGAGCCTCCCGCTCCCGCTGACGTCGGTCGAGGCCGACGGCTGGCTCGGAGACCTGTTGTCCGGCAAGGCCGACGAGCAGCTCGAACCCGTCGAGCCGCCGGAGACCTTCGGCGCGCGGCTGCGCCCGTACCAGCAGCGCGGCTTGGCGTGGCTCGCGTTCCTCGACCGGATCGGCCTGGGCGCCTGCCTCGCGGACGACATGGGCCTCGGCAAGACCGTGCAGCTGCTGGCGCTCGAAGCGCTGAACCGCGCGCACGGCAAGCGTCCGCCGACGTTGCTGATCTGCCCGATGTCGGTGGTCGGCAACTGGCAGCGCGAGGCCGCGCGGTTCACCCCGGAGCTGTCCGTGCACGTGCACCACGGCGCGGACCGGTTGGACGGCGACGCGTTGCGCGAGGCCGTCGAGAGCCACGACCTGGTGCTCACCACGTACGCGCTGGCCGCCCGCGACGCCGACGCGCTCGGTGACCTCACCTGGGACCGCGTGGTGCTCGACGAGGCGCAGAACATCAAGAACAGCGCCACCCGCCAGTCGCAGGCCGTGCGTCAGCTCAAGGCGCGGCACCGCGTGGCGCTGACCGGCACGCCCGTCGAGAACCGCCTGGCCGAACTGTGGTCGATCATGGACTTCGCCAATCCCGGCGTGCTCGGCACGATCAACACGTTCCGCGCCCGCTTCGCCGTTCCCGTCGAACGCCACAACGACCAGGACGCGGCCGCCCGCCTGCGCAAGATCACGAACCCGTTCGTGCTGCGCCGCCTGAAGACCGATCCGCGCATCATCAGCGACCTGCCGGACAAGGTCGAGATGCGCCAGCTGTGCAACCTCACCACCGAACAGGCCTCGCTCTACCAGGCCGTCGTGAACGACATGCTGGAGAAGATCGAGGAGTCGGAGGGCATCGAGCGCAAGGGTCTGGTGCTCGCGACGATGTCCAAGCTCAAGCAGGTCTGCAACCACCCGGCGCACTTCCTGGGCGACGGCTCGCGCGTCGCCGGCCGCTCCGGCAAGCTCGCGCGCCTGGAGGAAGTGCTCGAGGAAGTGCTCGCCGAGGGCGACAAGGCGTTGTGCTTCACGCAGTTCACCGAGTTCGGCAGCATGCTCGTGCCCTACCTCGCCGCGCGTTTCGACACCGAGGTGATGTTCCTGCACGGCGGCACGAACAAAGCCGCGCGCGACCGCATGGTCGAACGCTTCCAGGACCCGCGCGGCCCGTCGTTGTTCCTGCTGTCGTTGAAGGCGGGCGGCACCGGCCTCAACCTCACCGCCGCCAACCACGTGATCCACCTGGACCGCTGGTGGAACCCCGCGGTCGAGGACCAGGCGACCGACCGAGCGTTCCGCATCGGTCAGCGCCGCAACGTGCAGGTGCGCAAGTTCGTCTGCATCGGCACGCTGGAAGAACGCATCGACGCCATGATCGAGGAAAAGCGAGCACTGGCGCAGCTGGTGGTGGGAGCGGGCGAGAACTGGCTGACCGACCTGTCGACCGCCCAGCTGCGCGACCTGCTGACGTTGTCGGGGGAGGCCATCGGTGAGTGAGCACTGGACCGGCCCCCGCTACGGCAAGACCATCAAGGTCGACAACGGCATCAAGGCGCGCAGCAAGCGCGGTGACATCGGCGCCACCTGGTGGTCACGCCGCTTCATCGAGGTGCTGGAGTCGTTCGGCATGGGCGGCCGCCTGAGCCGCGGCCGCAACTACGCGCGCCAGGGCCAGGTCCTGTCGTTGTCCTTGTCCACCAGCATGGTCATCGCGCTCGTGCAGGGCTCACGCCCCACTCCGTACAAGGTGCGCATCGCGATCAAGGCGTTCACCACGCCGGAATGGCAGCGCATCGAGCACGCGCTGGCGGGCAAAGCCCTGTACGCGGCCAAGTTGCTGGCCGGCGAGATGCCCGCCGACATCGAGGTGCTGTTCGCCTCCCTGGGCCTGCAGCTCTTCCCGGCCTCCTCCCGCGAGCTGACGATGGACTGCACCTGCCCGGACTGGGAAGTGCCGTGCAAACACCTCGCCGCCGCCTGCTACCTGCTCGCCGAGTCGTTCGACAACGACCCGTTCGAAATCCTGGCCTGGCGCGGCCGCAGCCGCGAGGACCTGCTGGAACGCCTCCGCACCCTGCGCGGCACGGCCCAGGCGGTGGCCGCGCGCGAGGAGGCACCGCCACTGACGCGGTGCCTGGACACGTTCTGGCAGCGGCAGACCACGTCCGGTCTGACCCTCGGCGACCCCACGGCCGAGGTGCGCGCCGACGCCGTGCTCGACCAGCTCGACGCCGTGCCGATCACGGTCCGGCGCTCGAACGTCGTCTCGCTGCTGCGGCCGGCCTACCTGGCGCTGAGGCCGCCTGCCGATCCTGCCGGCTAGAACAGGTCGCTGATCGACTTCCACGTGAACGGGTCGGCCCAGCCTTCGTCGTCGCGCAGCCAGGCGGTGAAGGCGGTGTGGACCTTGTCCGCGGACACCGTCATGGTCTGGAAGTGCTCCAGCGGCGAGCCGGCGCGGTGCTCCAGCTGGTAGAGGCCGTCGGGGCGGTGCCACACCTGGATGTAGGTGTTGTCGTCCTCCGACTCGGAGAGGACCACGGCGGATTCGCGGGCCATGTTGAGGACCGCCGCTTCGATCTGGTCGTCTTCCGGGTTCCTGGTGCGGCGGACTCGGGTTCCGTCCAGGACTGCACGGCGGCGCTCAGGCATGCCACATGGTGACACCTGCCGGCTGTCGCGAACACACGCTTCCCGGTAACGGCTTCCGTCCGTCCACAAGCGACTGGACCACGGGACCGGCAACGGGCCGAAGGGAGGCCCTCACGGTACCTGTATCGCCAGGGTCTCCCAGACGTCCAGGACGCCTGTCAACGTCTCAGCACGTGCTTCCACGACAGAAGGGACGAAGACAATGGCGGACAACCAGTTCACCACTCACGCAGACCGTTTCGACCTGAGTGGGAAGTGCGCACTCGTCACCGGCGGCACCAGGGGCATCGGGATGATGATCGCGCGCGGCCTTCTGCAGGCTGGTGCCCGCGTCGTCGTCAGCTCACGCAAGGCGGACGCGTGCGCGGAGGCGCAGCGGCTGCTGTCCGAATTCGGCGACGTTCACGCGATCCCCGCCGACCTGTCCAGGTACGACGAGTGTCAGCGTCTCGCTGATCTCGTCGAGGCCGACTCGGAACGCCTGGACATCCTCGTCAACAACGCGGGAGCGATGTGGCGCGAGCCGCTGGAGACGTTCCCGGCCGAGGCCTGGGACGCAGTGCTCGACCTCAACCTCAAGTCGCCGTTCTGGCTGGTGCAGGCGCTGCTGCCCGCACTGCGCAGGGCGGGCACCGCCGATGATCCCGCGCGGATCATCAACATCGGCAGCATCGCCGCCATCCACGTCGCCGAGGCGCCCAACTACTCGTACGCCAGCAGCAAAGCGGCACTCCATCAACTCACCAGGGTGCTTGCCAGGGAACTGGGCCCACAGCACGTCACGGTGAACGCGGTGGCCCCTGGTGTGTTCCCGTCGCAGATGATGGCGGCCACGATCGATGCCGTCGGCGACACGATCGCGGCGAAGGCCCCTCTGCGCCGGCTCGGCCGCGACGACGACATGGCAGGTGTCGCCGTGTTCCTCGCCAGCCGGGCCGGCTCCTACCTGACGGGCACCGTCGTCCCGGTCGACGGCGGCACCGCCACGACCGCATCGGGTACCTAGGCGTCGGCGTGAGGCTTTGCCCGCGGGGTACCAGCAGTACCTCCCTTCTCCTGCGAGCAGGGCCTACCGTGAAGGGGTGGCCACGATCGACCTGCGCACTCAGATCAAGGAATTCCTGAGCTCGCGTCGCGCGCGGATCACGCCCGAGCGGGCCGGGCTGCCCGCCTACGGCGGCAACCGCCGGGTCAAAGGTCTGCGTCGCGAAGAGGTGGCTCTACTGGCAGGGGTGTCGGTCGACTACTACGTGCGCATGGAGCGCGGCAGCCTCGCCGGCGCCTCCGACGGGGTGCTCGACGCGTTGGCCTCCGCCTTGCAACTCGACGAGGCCGAGCGCGATCACCTGTTCCACCTTGCACGGCAGTCCAGGGCGCCCAGTGGTCCACGCCGCCGGCGCCCCGCCGTGACGGTGCGTCCAGCGCTTCAGCAGGTGCTCGACGCCATCACCGATGCGCCGGCGTGGATTTGCAACGGCCGTTATGACATGTTGGCCACGAATCAACTCGCCCGCGCGCTGTTTTCACCGGTGCTGGCCGACACGCGACGGCCGGCGAACACCGCGCGGTTCGTGTATCTGGATCCCGGGGCGGCAAAGGCGTTCTTCGTGGACCATGACCGAATCACCTGTGACGTGGCCGCGAAGCTGCGCATGGAAGCCGGCCGCAATCCGCACGACGAGGAGCTGATCGCCCTGGTCGGTGAGTTGTCAACGCGCAGTGAACTGTTTCGGCAGCGGTGGGCTTCTCAGGACGTTCGGCTCCACCGGTCCGGCCGCAAGCGTGTGCACCATCCGGTGGTGGGCCGGCTCGACCTGGATGTCGAGTCGATGGAGCTGTCTGCCGAACCCGGCCTGCTCCTGACCGTCTACACCGCGCCTGCCGGCACGGCGGCCGCGGACGGTCTGGCCCTGTTGGCGTCGTGGGCGGCCAGCCAGGAGAAGCCGGCGACCGAGATTCAAGCACTCAGCTGATGTTCCACCCTTTCCGTCCGTCTTAGGCGGTGCTGAACGACCGGTGACCGGGCCGACCTCCCCAGCCGGCCACCCGGCGAGCTCGTCCTCGTCGTCCCAGGCAGACCGAACTGGTCCGTTCAGGACAGCAGGCTGGTGCGGTGAAGGCTGTCGTATGTCGAGTACGCCGCCTGGGATCACGCCCCCGCACGGCCGGCGGTTGACACCTCTTCGGCTCAGTCGGTCGCGATCGGACGGCACGCGGGTCAAGTGGGGCCCTGGCCGTCCAGAGCCTCGCGTCGATGGCGGGTGGAGGTGTGGTGCGGTCCGCGTCTGTGGAGCGGCGGAGGGACGCTCGGGTTCGCGTTGCGCAGCCTGAACTGCGGCCGGTCGTGGGCGTCGCGGGTCAGCCGCGCAGAGGGTACTGGGGCGCGCGGATGGCGCTCGTGCGGCAGCGGCCGGCAACGGTCGCGGTGGCGTTGCACGCCGGGCATGCCTGGACCCGCGTGCGGCCGCGGCCTGGTGTGAGTGCGCGGCCGGGCGCCTGGAGGTTGTGTGGCTGGGTGGGTTGGTTCGCGGGCGGTGCGCGGTTGCGCGTTGAGGCTGTGCGTGGCTGGGTGGGTTGGTTCGCGAGCGGTGGGGGTTGTGTGCTGCCTGGAGCGAGTCGCGGCCGGGCGCCTGGAGGTTGTGTGGGTTGGTTCGCGGGCGGTGGGGGGGTTGTGTGCTGCCTGGTGTGTGCGCGGTTGCGCGTTGAGGCTGTGCGTAGCTGGGTGGGCTGGTCCGCACGTGGCGTGTGGTGCGACTGGTTGTGTGCGCGGGTCCGGGCGCTTTGCGCTGGGTGGGTTGGTGCGCGTGCGGGCGCTGGTTGCGTGAGGTGCGGCCCGAGGCGGTGAGGTGTGGGTGGGGCGGGCCGAAGCGGTGAGGTGTGGGTGGGGCGGGCCGGGGACCCGTTGGGCGCGGTGCGGTCCGGGCGCTTGGAGCGGCGGAGGGCAGGGCGGCTCGGGTCCGCGGGGCGCGCGGGCCGGTGGTGAGTGGGTGGGCGGCGGTTGGCCGCCCTTGCCCGGTGGTCAGCGGGGGAGTTTGGGCCTGGAGCGGTTGGCCAGGATGGTCACGCCTGTGGCTGCCAGGCCTACCTGGAGGGCCAGTTCGATCCAGTCGATGCCCGGCGTGTCGGCTACGCCCAGGACGGTGGCCGCCGCGGTGCCCAGGAGGGCCGCGACTATGCCCACCAGGATGGTGGCCAGTAGCGAGACGTGCTGCCTGCCCGGGACCACGAGGCGGCCCAGGCCGCCGATGATGGCTCCGAAGAGCAGCGCGGTGAACAAGCCGCCGATTTCCACTGTTTACCCCCTGAGACTCTGGTGCTTGCTGCTCCAGCGTCCGCCGGGCCGAGGGTCCGGCGAATCAGGTCTTTCCCTGAGTCGTCCCTGACATCGACCCCAGGAGGGTGGCGGCGGCCTGGGACAGTTCGCGGCCGGGGACGTCCGGGTCGCAGCCGACTCGGGGCAGGCGGGCTCGGATGGCGGTGGGGGAGCGTTGCATGTCGTCGGCGATGGACCTGATCAACGTGGGGGCCTGGGCGTCGGCCGGGGTGAGCCAGGCGGTGCGGAGGGCGGCGTCGAGCTCGTCGGACCAGGGTTGGTTGGCGTTGGCGTAGCGGGACGTGCGGGCTCGCAGACGCGTGTGGGCGCCCAGGACTCGGGACAGGAGCTTGCCGACCGCGGCGCCGCCCTCGACCGGTAGCCGAAGGCGGCCGTCCGCGATCACCTCGCCCGAGTCGAGCGATCCCAGCAGGTCCAGCACCAGGGACTCCGTGGAGTCCGTCGTCGCGCTCAGCCGGTAGTTGACCTCGCCGAGCTTGATCTCGTTGTGGAAGGTGGATGTCATGGGGTCGACGTTAGGGAGGGGGTCTGACGGTTTTTCGCCGGGGAAGGCCTTCAGATGCGGTTGTGAAGGAGGAGTTCACTCGAAGGGGTGGGGGTCAGGTTCGTCGCCTTCGAGGAGAACACCACGGAGCGGCCGTCCGCGCTGATCGTCGGCGCCAGCGAGAAGTTGTTGCCCTGCCTGCCGAAGCGCTCGCTCAACCGCGTCACCGAACCGGTGCGCATGTCCTTCAGGAACACGTCGTCCACGTTGTTGGTGTCACCGCGCACCAGGTTCGACGCCAGCGACGAGAACACGACGAAGCGGCCGTCCGCGCTCACCGACGGCTGGTACGGCTGCGCGTCCGACACCGTCCCATCAGGACGTGTGTTCACCCGTGTGATCGCGCCGGAGCGCCTGTCCTTCATGAAGATGTCCGGCGTGTCCTCGGTGTCACCGGGCACCAACGTGTCTCCCCACGCCACGAACAACACGCGTGAACCATCGGGTGTGATGGCGGGCATCAGCGTGTAGGAGGAACTTTGTGCGCCTGAAGCGGACACGTTGACCCGTTCCACCGCACCGGAAACGACGTCCTTGACGAACATGTCCACGCTGCCGTTCGTGTCACCCGGCACCAGGTTCGTCGCGGCGGAGGGAAAGACGACGAACCGGCCGTCCGCGCTCATCGCCAGACCGTGGTGCACGAGCTTGTCTCCCTGCGCACCCGTGGCCGACGTGCTGATCCGCGTCACGGCACCGGACACCCGGTCCCTCAGGAACACGTCCGCCACACCGTTCGTGTCGCCCTCCACCAACGTCGACGCCTCGGACCGGAACGCCACATAACGCCCGTCGGCACTGATGACCGGCGAACCGAACGCAGGGCCGTTGCCGCCGCTGACGCGCTCAACGCGTCCAGTGCGCATGTCGGTCACGAACACGTCGTCGACGCCGTTGGTGTCACCTGCGACCAGATTGGTTGCCGACGACACGAAGGCGACGAACCGTCCGTCAGCGCTCAACGCGGGCGGGTCGAACGAAGGCCCGTCACCACCACGCGACGCCGACCGCACCACGCCCGTGCGCAGGTCCTTCACGAAGATGTCGGAGACCCCGTTGAGGTCTCCGTGCACGAGGTTCGACGCGAGAGAGGGAAACGCGACGAAGCGCCCATCAGCGCTGATGACCGGCGTCGTGGAGTCGCCGTTGCCGCGCGTCAGAGGTCTGAGCAGCGAGAACGACGCGGAAGCGGTCGAGGAGAAGGTCACCGCGAGTACCGCGGCAACAGCGAGGGACTTCCCGAACAAGGACGTGCACCACCCTAGGTCGCGGGGCGGCGGGGCCAGCCTATCCCGAAGTCACGGTCTTCCGGCCGGTCCCGATGTCCGCGACGTCCGCGGCCGCCCGGCCCGCACCCCACCCGGCCGCCGACCGCACCGTCACGCGTGAGGTCTTCGTCCGGGTGAACATCTCGTCGAACAAGGTGTCCACGGCCTTCTTCCGATCCGCCAGCACCGGCAGCAGCCGCTCGTCCGGCACGCCCGGCTCCTCGGGCGGGTCGGCCAGCCGTTCGCCGATCCGCGTCGCGTAGGCCACCAGGAACGCCTTGCGGAACGGCCGCGACCGCGCCTCGCTGCCCTTCGTCGCCCGCCCGCCGGCCGCGACCATCGCCCGCGTCGCCTGCACCAGCAGCGACGTCGACAGCAGCTCGACGCTCTCCAGGTCCACCTCGTCCCCCACCAGGGCGACGAACCCGAACCCGTCGTAGGCCACGGCACGGGACCGGAACGCCCTGGACACCACGTGCACGAGCTGCGACTTCTCCTTGAAGTAGCTCTTGTCCAGCCACATCCGCCGCGACGTCGCGAGGGCCGGCAGGTCCGCGTCCAGCACGGCCCGTTCCAGCGCGTGCCGGTTCATCAGCTCCTGCGCCTTGGCCGACAACGCCTCGGCCTCCTCGGCGAACGACGTCGACTCGGCCTTCGCGAGCAGCCCGCGCACCCGGTTGAGCACCTTCGGGTCCACACCCGCGCGCACGGCCGACATCAACGCGTCGCCCGGCAACGGCAGGATGCGCGGCAACACGGGCAACAGCTGGAGGAACGTCAACAGCCGTGCAGCCGTACGAGACGCGTAAGACTCCGTCTCGATGTGGCGCGTCGCCCACGCCTCCAGCAACGGGCCGTCCCACCACACCGAGGCGCCGATCTCGTCCAGCTGGCGCTGCCAGCGCGGATGCACGGTCGACGAGGCATGCGGCGAACAGGACAAAGCGATCACGTCCACCACGAGAGAAGTGGCCGACTCGTCGAGTGAACGCGACACGATCTCGCGAACGTCGTACGGCAGCCAGCCGCGCTGCCACGCCGTGTCGATCGCCTTTACCAGTTCCACCCGGGCAGTATGAGACGTCCGCCATGTGCCAAGGTCTTCGGCCACCTGGTAGACACGGGGTGTGATCGAGCTCCACTTCCGCGGCCGGTCGGTCGTCCGCGACCGCGCGCTGGTGATGGCGATCATCAACCGCACCCCGGACTCGTTCTACGACAAGGGCGCCACCTACGCCGAGGACGTCGCGATGGAGGCCGTCCACCGCGTCGTCGACGAGGGTGCGGACATCGTCGACATCGGCGGCGTGAAGGCGGGCCCCGGCGACCTCGTCGACTCCGACGAGGAGGTGCGCCGCGTCGTGCCGTTCATCGCCCGTGTGCGCGAGGCCTACCCCGACCTCGTCATCAGCAGCGACACGTGGCGCGCGGACGTCGGCAGGCTCGCCTGCGAGGCCGGCGCCGACCTGCTCAACGACACGTGGGCGGGTGCGGACCCCCAGCTGGCCGAGGTCGCCGCGGAGTACGGCGCCGGTTACGTCTGTTCGCACACGGGTGGTGTCAAACCCCGTACGCGTCCGCATAGGGTGAGCTATCCGAATCTCATCGACGACGTCATCGCGGAGACCACCGCGCACGCCGAGAGGGTGGTCGCGCTCGGTGTGCCGCGCAAGAGCGTGCTGATCGACCCCACACACGACTTCGGCAAGAACACATGGCACAGCCTCGCGCTGGTGCGGCACACGGACGAGCTGGTGGCGACCGGGTGGCCGGTGCTGATGGCGTTGTCCAACAAGGACTTCGTCGGGGAGACCCTCGGCGTAGAACTGCACGAACGCGTCGAGGGAACCCTCGTCGCGACGGCGATCGCGGCGGTGGCGGGCGCCGCGGTGTTCCGCGCGCACGAAGTGGCGCGCACCAGACGAGTACTCGAGTCCGTCGCTCGACTGTGAGCTGGAGGTATGAGGTGGACGACGTCTTCGCCCGGTTTTCGGAGGACCGGTGGGACGACTTCCTCGACGAACTCGACAAGATCCGCGTGAGCGTGGTCGATCCCGCGGAACGGCAGCAGATGAAGGTCAACGCACGGCGCGACGCGCGCGAGGCGGCCTCTCAGCCGTTGCTGGTGCGGATGGCCATCGCGGACCACTACCTGAACCTGCTCGCCATCGGCGTGTGGGCGGGTGACGAGAGTTGGCGGGCGGATCTGCGCGACCTGGTGACCGCTCTCGTGCCCGAGGACGACGAGTCACACGATGACGCCCTGTTGAGCTCCGTCATCGCCGTGGTGCTCGCCCAGCTGTTGCAGGACGCACGCCTGCGCGGTGGTTCCGAGGCCGATGTCATCGCACGGTCGGCGTGGGACAAGGCGCAGGAGTGGGCGGCCTACGCGGAGGACCGCTACGTGGAACGCCTCCTGCACGCCTCCACCGAGGCCGGTGCGCGCGTCGTGACGGCCTCCGAGGTGCAGGAGGTCGTCGAGCTCGCCACGGCCGCGGCGGACGACCAGCACGCCGAGACGCTCGCCGCGCTGGAGGCGGAAGGTCTCACCGCGGAGGTCATGAACGGCGTGTGGGTGGTGGACGGGGACTTCCGGAACCCGGTGCGGGCGGCCGCGCGCGCGATCACCCTCACGGGCTACGGCTGCGTCCTCGCGCGCAACGCGCGCCAATCCGCCGTGATGCTGTGGCACGAGAACACGCTCGCGATGGCGGACTCGAAGGTGCCGCGCTGGCGCGTCTACCCGATCCTCGCGCCCGTTACGCCGCAATCCAAGTTTTCCGGCGGTGAAGGCCTGCCGTTCACCCGCGACACCCATCCGCTGGCACCCGCGCCGGAAGTCGTGCGCCGGTTGGCGGACGCCGTTGGTGTCAACCTGTCTCATCTGCTGGCGGCATTGCGGTGAAAGGGTGATCTTTGACTTTCCGCAACCTCCACTCGTTATCTTGGTGGCATGCCCAGATTTGCCGAGTTCGATGTGGAAGGCCTGCGGAAATCCAGCGCCGTCGCGGACTTTCCCTGGTCAGAGACGTGGGTCACGTTGATCCGCGTCGATGCCAAGGGAGTTGTCCGGCAAGCCAAGTCGTTGACCGAGAAAGCTTCTCTGCTGACCGTCGCGTCAGAAAAGGACCTCGTCATCGCCTCCTGCCCGGAGATTTACGCCGTCGACGACCTGTCGGCGGCCAGGGCAGCGGTCAGGGCTTCGGTCGCACGCGAAATGACGCCAAGCCTCGGATGAATGACTCCCGCCACTCGGGCTCAGCGGCGAGCGCGAGTTCCGGGAAACGCCGGAGGAGCGTTCCGAACGCGATCTCGGCCTCGACGCGAGCCAGCCGCGCCCCCGGGCAGTAGTGGATCCCGTGCCCGAACGCGACGTGCGGGTGTCGGCCCAGCTGCAGCACGTCGGGTCCGGATACCGGGACGGATCCCGGTTCGCCGCCCCCAGCGAGACGGTGACCGCCGAGGACCGCGGGATCGTGACGCCTCCGATCTCCACGTCGGACGTCGCGACGCGCGCGACACCGAGTGCGAGCGGACCGTCGAAGCGCAGGAGCTCTTCGACGACCTCCGGAACCATGATCGGGTCGTCGAGCAACGTCTGCTTCACGGCGGGATCGCGCAGCAGCGCGAGCAACCCGTTGCCGATCAGGTGCACCGTGGTCTCGTGGCCCGCGGTGATGAGCAGCACGAGGTTGCTCACGAGGTTCGGTTCGTCGCGGAGTTCGGTGATGACGTCGTCACCGGGTTCCTTGGTGTCCACGAGACGTTGCACGTAGTCGGCGAACCTGCCGTAGGCCTGCGTCATCGTCTCCAGGGAGAGCAGCTCGGCGGTGATCGCGCGGACCTCGTCCCTGTCGTTCTCGGGCACACCGAGCAGTTCGCAGATGACCGTGATCGGCAGCGGGTACGCGAACGTCTCGATGACGTCGACTTCTTCTTCGGTCTCCCACGCGTCCAGCAGCTCGTTGGTGATCTGCTCGATGCGCGGCCGTAGCGCCTCCACGCGCCGTGTGGAGAAAGCGCGCGCGATGGGCTTGCGCTGCTGCGTGTGCTCCGGTGGGTCGGTGTGGTTCAGCATTCCGCCGGGGATGATGGCGCTGCTGAGTCCGGGGTGGTCGAGCGCCTGCACGACGTCGTCGTACCGGCTGATCACCCACGCCTGCCGGCCGTCCGGGGTGTCGATCAGCGCGGGGCCCTGCTCGCGCCACTGGTGGAAGTACGGGGCGGGGTCTGCGAAGAAGCTCATGCCCTCAGCGTGGCGTTTGCGCTGTTCGGGGGCCTGAGTGAGCGATCACCCATCTTCGTGCCGGGCATCACCTAGCCTGACCGGATGGGGTGGCCGTTCGTGGGCAGGAGTGCCGAGCTCGCCGAGGTCCGGCGGGCGGTGCGCGGTGCCGGGCTGATCGTCGTCGGACCGGCCGGCGTGGGCAAGACGCGGCTGCTGGACGAGGTGGCGTGCGACGTCCGGTTGCGTGCGACGTCCGCGATGTCGGACATCCCGCTCGGCGTGATGGCCCCTTTCCTGCCTGAGGTGGAACCTTCGCCGTTGGCCATGTTGCACGCCGCACGGTTTGCGTTGCGCGGACGCGTTGTCGTGGTCGATGACGTGCATGTGCTCGATGACGCGTCGGCGGGCCTGTTGCACATGCTCGTGCAGCACCGTGAGGCCGTGGTGGTGGCGACGCTGCGTTCGGGTGAACGTGCGCCGGAACCCGTGGTGGCGCTCTGGAAGGACGAGCTGCTGCCGCGCATCGAACTCGAACCACTCGGTCCCGCCGAAGTCACCGAGGTGCTGGAAACCGTGCTGGGCGGCGTGGTGGACAGCGGTGCCGCCGACCGGTTGTGGACGGCTTCCGCCGGGAACATGTTGCTGCTGCGCGAGATGCACCTCGCGGCGCGGTGGGTGGCGCACGACGGCGTCTGGTCGTTGGACGGGGCGTTGCCCCTGTCGCCACGGCTGGTCGAGCTGATCGAGGCGCACCTCGCCGCCGTGCCGGACGAGGAACGCCGGGTGCTGGAGCTGCTCGCGTTGGGCGAACCCCTGGACCTGGCCGCGTCCGAGGCGTTGGACGGCCTCGTCACGGTGTCCGACGACGGCCTGAGGCTCGCGCATCCGTTGTACGGCGAGGTGTTGCGCGCGCAGTGCCCTCCTCTGCGCAAGCGCAACCATCAGCGCTATTTGGCTGAGGTGCTCGACGACCCGCTGCGTGTGGCAGTCCTGCGGCTCGACAGCGATACGGCAGACGATCCCGCGCTGCTGTTGAAGGCCGCGCATTTGGCGTGTGCGACAGGTGGCATTGTTCTGGCAGAACGGCTCGCACGCGCGGCTTGGTCGGTCGGTGGTGGTGTGGACGCCGCGCTGCTGTTGGCGCAAGTGCTGGTGTTCACCGATCGTCCGGAGGAGGCGGAAGAAGTCTTCGCGATGGTCGCCACCGACGACGACCCGGTGGAACTGCGTGCCATCCGTGCGACGAACATCGACTGGGGACTTGGCCGCAGCGAGGAAGCGGCGGCCATGGTCGACATGGAGCTGGCACAGGCCGTCCTGCTCTACGACGCGGGGAAGTACGACGAGGCGCGTGCCCTGCTCGTCGGTGACGAGCCGGAGGTGGCCGCGGTCCGCGCGATGATCGACGTGGTGCAGGGCAGGTACGTGCCGCCGTTCCCGGTCATCCGGGCACGTCCGGACCTACCGCTGGCCGCGGAGATGACCTTGCTCGCGGAGGTCTTCGTCCACGCGCTGCACGGTGATCTGCGCAAGGCGGAAAGCCTTGCCGCAGAAGCGCACCGGAACAGGGCCGAGTGGCCCACCATGCGGACGACCTGGGCCGTCGCGAGGGCGAGCCTGGCCACGTCGGCAGGTCGGCTCGAGCACGCCGGCCGGCTGCTGCGCGAAGCACGCCCCGCTCGTCCGTTCGCGCAGCTGTGCGTGCGCGCGTACGTGGAAGCGTTGCTGGGCAACGACGCTCGTTCGCTGCTCGACGAGGCGGAGCGGCTGGCGCCGGAGGGGCAACGGCCGCAGCGCTACGGGCTGTGGCTCGCGCGGATCTGGGCCGGCGGTGTGTCACCGTTCGAGGCAGTGGCGGACGTTCGCGCGCACGGAGAGCTCGCCGCCGAGGCGTTGTTGCTGCACGAGGCGGTGCGGCTGGGGCATGCCGATCGTGCGCTCGAACGGCTGCGTGAGCTTGCCGCGACGACGACGGGGTTGCTCGTTCCGGTGTATGCCGCGCACGCAGATGCGTTGGTGCGCAATGATTCCGACGCACTGATGGAGGTCGCCGCACGGTTCGAAGAGGCCGGGACGATGCTGCTCGCGGCGGAAGCTGCTGCCGCGTCTGGCAACCGGGCGTTGTTCGGACGGTTGGTGAGCATGTGCGAGGGCGCGCGCACGCCCGCGTTGGCGTTGATGTCGGCACCGGCACTGACCCGTCGTGAGCGGGAGATCGCCGTGCTGGCCGCACGCGGGTTGACGAACAAGGAGATCGCGTCAACGTTGGTGATCTCCGTGCGCACCGTCGACAACCACCTGTCGAACGCCTACGCGAAGCTCGGCATCACGGCCCGCGGCGAGCTCGCGTTAGCCCTAATGGATGACAGCGGATAACGGAAGGCACGGGTCCGAACGACAGCCCCGGCATGAGCAACGGGTACGCGGTCGTCGACGTCGAAACCACCGGGCTCTCACCCGGTCACCACCACCGGGTGATCGAGGTCGCCGTCGTGCACGTGGACGCGTCCGGCCGCCGCACCGACGAGTGGTGCACGTTGGTCGACCCTCGGCGAGACCTCGGCGCACAGCACGTGCACGGCATCAGCACCGCAGACATCCGCCGCGCGCCGGAGTTCGCCGGCATCGCGGGCGAGCTCGCGGCGCGGCTGTCCGGCCGGGTGCTGGTGGCGCACAACCTGTCGTTCGACCTGCGGTTCCTCACCGCCGAGTTCGGCCGGCTGGGGTACGGGTTCTCCGCCTCGGGACTGTGCACGATGGAGCTGGCGGGCCGGTTCCTCGGCGCGTCGTCGCGTTCGCTCGGCGGCGTGCATTCCGCGTTGCGCAACGCACGGGCGTCCGCGCGCCTGCTGGTGCGGTGCCTGGACCGGATCGGTGAGGTCGCGCCGGTGCAGTTCGACGTGCCACGGCAGGTGAACACCTATGCCGCGCAACGCCGTCATGCTCATGCACGGGAGCAGCACTTCCTGGCGAAGCTCGTGCCGTTGCTGCCGCGGGCGGGGACGATGCGGGAGGACGCGTACCTCGACGTGCTGGACCGGGCGGTGCTCGACGGGCGGTTCCCGTTCGACGAGCTGCTCGACGTGGCGCGCGGTCTCGGGCTGGGCATGCCGGACGTGATGGAGCTGCACCGCGGCTACTTCGCGGCGCTGGCGGAGGTCGCCGACGAGGACGACCTCCGGTTGGTCGCGTCGCTGCTCGGCGTGGACGTGGCGCTGCCGGAGCTCACCGGGGGACGGCGATGAGCGACGTGCCGCGGGTGGCCGAGCTGATCCGGGAGCGCAACCGCGTCGATGCCGCGCTGTCCGCCTGCATCCGGCGTCCCGCGCTGCCGGGACACCTCGGTGACTGGATCGCGGCCCAGATCTTCGGGATCGAGCTGGACCAGCACGCGGCCAAGGGCGTCGACGGGCGGTTCGCGGACGGCACGACCGTGAACATCAGGTGGTACCTGAGCCGGGACAACCTGCTGGACCTGCGCGAGGACGGGCCGGACCGCTACCTCGTGCTGACCGGCCCGAGGGTCGCCGCCGACGTGCGGCCGATGGTCGTCGACGCCGTGCACCTCTTCGACTCCGCGGCCGTGGTCGCGGATCTACGGGCACGTGGCCTGAAGATCGGCATAGCGTCGAGTGTGCGCGCACAGCTGTGGGAGGCCGCGGAGATCTATCCGCGGCACAACCCGGCGTTCCCTCTCGACGACGAGCAGCGCGACCTCCTGGCCTTGTTCAGTCATCGCCCTTGAGGCTGTGACCGTCCCACGTGAAGCGCACGGTCGTGACGGCGTCGTCTCCGTCGGTCCCGGTGGTGAGCTGGTGGATCGCGATACCGGTCAGCTCCTGGTAGTCGCACCACTCGTGGTCCGAGGTGAGCACCAGGTCCAGGTCGAACGCGACGAGCAGCTCCAGCAGCTGGCCGCGGTTGGTCGCGTCGACGCCCACGAAGACCTCGTCCAGCAGGATCAGGCGGGGTGCGGTGGGGGTGGCGTGGTAGTGGGCGGCGGCCGCGGCGAACAACGGCAGGTGCAGCACGATGGCCTTCTCACCGCCGGACAACGCGCCGTGGACGCGTTTGGTGACAGGCACCCAGCCCTCGCCGCGGTCCACCTTCACGACGAACTGGTGCCACGTCGTGTAGTCCAGCACCTGAGCGAGTTGTTGTTCCCAGCCCGTTGCGGTGTCGTGTGCGCGTGCCTCTTCCACGCGCTCGCGGAAGAACTGGTGCAGCACAGCGCGTTCCGCGGCATCGAGGTCCGAGCGCAGCAGGAGGTCGCGGGCTTCTCGGGTGCCCAGCGGTAGCTGCGGGTCCACCTGCCAGTCGAGCTGCACGCGGATGTTGGACGCGGTCTGGACTCGCGCCAGGTGCTGGTTCATCGTCTCGACGAGCTCGGACGCACCCTGGATGCGTTGGGCGATGTGCCTTCTGGTGTCACCGGTGAGCGTCTGGTCGAACAGGTCCCGTTCGCCGTCGGTGATGTGTGTGCGCATGCGTTCGTGTTCGGCCCGAAGGGCTTGAAGCAACGCGTGCGCACCCATGCGCGCGCCGTCCACCGTTGCGCTGAGGATCGTGACGTCGTCGTCGAGGTCCAGCGACAGGTCGATCCGGCCCGCCAGTTGTTGCTGGGCCTGATGCACGGCACGGCTCAGGCGGGACTCGGCGTCGCGGATCAGCGCCGGGTCGACGGGACCGTCGGGCACCTCACCGGCGTCGGTGGGCAGATGACCGCTGGTCAGGTGGCGGTGCCGGGCCTCGGCGGCGTCCCGCAGCGCCGTGGCCTCCGCGGCACGTGCGGTGTCGGTCTTGCGCTTCTCCTCCAACGTGCCGAGGGTGCGCGCCAGCGAGGTTTGCTTGTCCTGCAACATTTCGCGTTGCTCGGCCAGTTCGAGAGCCTTGGTGCGCAACGAGATGAGCTGCTGGTCGAGGGCGTGGAACTCGGAGCCCGCCGAGCGCTCGACGGTTTCCAGGGTGATGGCGAGGTCGGCGGCCTCCTGCTGACGGGCGGACGCGGCTTCCTCCGCCTCGTCGGCCAGTGCGTTGCTCACCGACGACCGGTTCAGCGCTTCGGCGGCAAGTGCTTCGGCGGCCAACGCGTCGTGACGGTCGTCGAGCCAAAGGTGGCCCGCGGTGCGGAACGCGGCCACAGCGTCCAAGTCCACCGTCACGTCGTTGTTGACGAGACGCTGTGCCTCGGCCACGGCGGCGTCCGCTTCGGACACCCGGCGCGCGGCGGCGGCGACGGCGTCTTTCCGTGCCGCACAACGCAACTGTGCCTTGGTCCGCTGCTCCTCGGCGATCTCCACCGGGTCGGTCGAGGGCTGCCTCGCCAGCTCACCGGTCAGCGTCGCACGGCGGACGGCGATCTGGGACAGCGCGGCGTCCACCCCGGCCAGGTCGGTGGCGAGCTGCTCGATCAGGCCGGTGAGCTCGGCGATCCGGCCGGCCCGTGCGCGTTGGCGGGAGCTGGTGCCGATGTAGGCGGGGGCCGGTTTGGTCCAGCGGCCGTGCGAGTTGGCCAGGCGCCACGTGCCGTCAGCGCCGATGGCCGCCGTGTGGCCCGTTGCCGTCTCACCGAACGCGATGCCTTCCAACAACCGATAGGCGCGTTCGTCGTCGGTGGCGAGCACTTCGAGCAGGGTCCGGCCGGGCGCCGGGCCGGCCAGCAGCGGCTCGGCGAAGCGGTCCCGATCGGAGAGCCCGAACGAGTTGCCGGGCGTGAGCCACGCGTCCAGCAGCCCCGACGCTTCGAGGGCGGCCTCGACGGCCGCGCACACGTCGGGTGGCGTGCCAGGACGGAAGTCAACGAGCCGCCACAAAGGTGCGCCCACGGCAGATGAGCGGTACTCCGTGTCACGCGTGTACGGCGCGGGCGGCGGCACATCGACCTGGTTGGCGAGCTTCTCGCGGATGGCGTTGTACTGCGCGAGCTGGCCGTTCAACGCCGTGCGCGTCTCGTGGAGGCGTGCCTCGATGGCACTGAACTCCTCGCGGGCGAGCGCGGCGGCCTCCACCACCTCGGAGTGTTCGGACACGCGCAGCTCGGTGCAGCCGTGCGCCCACGTCTCGAACTCGGCGCCGAACCGCGCAAACGCTTGCTCGAAAGCCTGCTGCGCCGCGGTCTCCGCCTCCACGGCGAGATCGAGTTCTTCGCGCGTCTCGTCGAGCCGTTGGCGTGCGGCGTCCCGTGCGTCGACCGCCCGTTCGTGCGCGGCGACGGCACGCATGACCGCGTTGATCTCGGCGGACTGGGTGTCCACGGCGGCGCTGAGCAGCTGACGGCCCGCCCGCGCGTCGGTGTCCGCGTCGATCTCCTCGAACACCGACGGCATGCCCGCGCGCTCTGCCGCTTCCTTGGCCTCCGAAGCAGAATGCCGCACCGCATCGGCGCGTGCGGCGGCATCGGCCTTGGCCTGCGCGGCCTGCTCGTCGTCCGCAACGGCTCGTGCGCGCAGTTTCGCGGCGTGCGCGGCAGCTTCGGACGCCCGTTGCACCGCGGCGGAGTGGTGTTGCCGCAACAGGTCGAGCTGCTTGCCCTCCTGGTACGCGGGCAGGTCCGAGATCCCGGCGATCTCGGCGTCGACCGCGCTCGCCTCCCGGCCCAGCGCGGCCAGCTGCTCGAAGGCCTCGTCGGCCAGCGTGACCTGGCGCTGGAAACGCCGTTCGCTCATCCGCGCCGCACGCGTCATGTCTTCGAGGTGCTCAGAAGACGACGACAACGCCCATGCGGACGCGCCGAGCACACGTTGCGCATAGGTCCGTTGGATGTCCGCGAGCCGTTCGGCCGTGACGATCTCCTCGTCGAGCCGCCGCAACTCCTCGCGTTGCCGGTCGAGGCGTTCGAAACCCTCGGCGATCTCGGTGAGGTCCGACTGGTCCAGCGGCGGAAGTGCCTTGGACAGCAACGAGGACAGCACGCTCGGATCGAGCCGTTCGGACAGCTTCGGCGTGCGCAGCTGCAGCAGTGCGGTGATCAACGAGTCGTACCGCTGCTCGGTCACGCCGGGGAAGAGCGTCGTGCGCACCGTGTGGCGGTAGTCAGCCGGTGAGGCGTGCACGACGCCGTACTCACCTATCGCCGCGATGAGATCCGTGGTGGTCAACGGACGTCCGGACTCGCTGACGAGCGCGAGATCCCCGACGCGCTGGCTGGTGGTGAAGTACGTGGCGCCGACGTTCGACGTGTTCGTGGTGGCCTGAAGGCGCGCACCGCACGTGAACCACTCGTCGCCGTGCTGGAACTCCAGCCACACGTAACCGACGCGGGTGCTGCCCTGGTTGCCCTCGCCCATGAGGTTCCAGTGCATGGTGCGGTCCGCGCTGCCGAACGTCGACAGGCGGTGCGGGCGCAGGTTCGCGTCGAAGAGGTACGGCAGCAGCAGTTCGAGCGCTTTCGACTTGCCCGTGCCGTTGGGACCCCTGAGCAGCAGCCTGCCCTGGTGGAACGTGAAGATCTCGTCGTAGTAGCGCCAGATGTTGATGATCCCGGCGCGGCTGGGTTGCCACCGGTCAGTCATGCAGCTCCTCGTACCTGGCTGCGGCGGGCAGCCTGCGAACGGTGCCGTTCTCGGTGCGCGCGAGCCCGAACGCCTCCAGCAGCGCGAGCCCGTCCGCCGCGAGCCGTCCCGCGCCACCGTCCGACTGGTAGGCCTTGGCCCAGTTGCGGAACTTCGTGAGCAGCTCGCGTGTCTCCTCGACGAGGTCTTCCGTCGTTGCCGGACCTCGTGCCAACCGGTCGAGCAACAACAACGCGGCGATCTTCGCGTGGCTGTCGTCGTCCGGAAACCTCGTGTCCGTGGCGATCGCGTCGGGATCGACCACGAGAAAACCCTCGGCGCGTTCCTCCAGCGTGCACCCGGCGAGCCCGACGCCCGTCTGGACGATCTTGCGCCCGGACGGGGACGCCAGGAAGGCGAGCTGACTCGCGGTCAGGTCGTCGCGGTACACCACGGGGTCGTCGATGAGCCTGCGCATGACGGAGTGCCGTTGCCACAGACTGCGGTGCGCGCTCTCGTACCGAGCCTCGTGCGTGAGGTCCTCGACGCGGTCCACAGTGGACGCCGACACCGGCGCCGCCAGCAGCCGGGTGATGATCACGGGATCGGCGCGGAGGTGCGTCTCGACGCCTTCGACGGCGCCGTGCTGGTCGAGGAAGACCAGCACGTCCGCGAGCGCGAACCGGTCGGCGCGCCGGTTCGGGTCGAACGGCGGCAGGTCCTCCAGCGCGGCCGCCCGCTGCACCCGTTCCGCCAGCGCGTCCACGGTGATCGTCGGCGTGCTCAGCAACTCCGCGCACGTGAGGCACAACAGCACGTACCGCCGCCGGTCGAAACCGGGCGCGGGCCGCGTGCGGTCGGGCCGCTGAGTCGTCTTGACCAGTCGCGCGTACCCGGCACGCGGTTCGACGTGCACCTTCCAGCCGCAGTAGTAGTCGAACCACTTCACGATCGGTTCGCGCCGCCGCCGGACGAGGTCGAACCCGTCGGGGTCGTGCACGGCGGCGAGCAGCGGCCGGGCGAGCAGCAACCGGACGCCACGCGCCACCTCCTCGCTCTCCAGCCGGGCGAGCTGGTTCCCGATCCGGCTCATCGACTCTGCACGTCGATCACGTAGTCGGGTCCGTTGAAGGTGCCCTTCCGGGTGGTGATGGTGGCCCAGCCGCGGGCGTTGCGCAGGTTGATCAGCATCCGCCCGTCGGTCGTGCCGGCCGTGCGCGTGCCGGTGCTGTCCGGGTCGCTGCCGAGCGCCCGGCCGACCAGGTCGATCAGCCGGTGGAACGTGTCGTGGTCGAGCTCCTTGAGGGTGGAGATCCGCACGGGCCCGTCGGTCTGGATCTGCCGCCACGCGTGTTCGAGCTCCTCGCGCTCCCGCTGCGCCTGCCGGCGGCGGTTGCGCCGGACCTCGTCGACGTCGCGGACCTTGCCCGTGCTGCCGATGTGCTCCTGCTTGCCGGTGGCGCGCAGGTGAGGCGAAAGGGGCACCGGCGGCGTGTTGTGCCACGGCTCGGCGCTCGGGATCAGCTCGCCGTCGGCGTGTGCGAGGTGGGCGTGCCGCGCGGACCACAGCCCGAACGCGGCGTTGAACAGCTCGTGCGCCTCGTCCTCGGTGCCCGTCCGCGCGAACCACCTGGCCAGCGCCCTGAAGTCGGCCGCGGTGTTGGTCGGGCGCCTGCGCTGCTCGCTGATCCGGTCGAGCACCCGGAGCAGCTGGACGATCGCCTTCCGCGCCACGTCCTGCAGCTCGTCGGCCTTCGACGGCGTGTCGTGGAACCACGCCTTGAGGCGGTCCCAGTTCTTCGCGCGCTCCTCAAGCCAATGCTCGTCCTTCAGCAGGTCAGCCCCGTTGCGCGCGCGTTCGTGCAGGTTGGCGTCCATCTTGCCGATGGCGTCCCGGATGCGCTGCTTGCGCGCGTCCAGGTCGCTGATGAAGTCACGCAGGTACGTGATCGTCGTGCGCTTGACGTCCTGGAACGTGGCGAGGTCGTGCTCTTCGCGCAGAAGCCGCTGCAAGTCCGCGTTGAACCGCGTGGTGTTGGTGGTCAACGTCTGCACATGGCCTTCGAGCTCCATCAACGCCGTGAACGTGCGCCGGTCGTCGGTGGTCTGCAGCTCATCAAGACGGTCCGCGATCGCGTCGAGCACGGCGGTCTGCAACGCCCCGCTCCCGGCCAGCGTCTCCAGCGCGTGCTGCACGCCGGCGAACGCCGCCTCGCCCAGTTTCGTCAGCCCGTACCGCTGCTGCGCGCTGTCGAGCAACCCCCACTTGCGGAGCTTGGTCAGCGAGCCCGTCAGCTCCTCGTCCGTCACCTGTTCGGCCCAGCCTGCGTCCCGGAGCCGTTGCTGCACGTCATCGAGGCTCAGCGAGGTCTCCAGGCGCGCGTTCGCCAGGCCGAACACGCGCAGCACCGCGGTGTGCAGCTCGGCGTCGGCGGTCGTGGTGAAGCGGAACAGGTCCGCGGGCACCCCGGGAGACTTCGTCACGTGGCCCACCGTAGCTGGTCGCTGTAGCACGTTCGGGTGACACGACGGTCCGCGCGGCGATGACCCAGGTCAAGTTGGCAATCGTGGGACACGGACACGGCATTGCTCTATGTTCATGCCTGACCACGGAGAGTGAACGGGGGTGGCATGGTCAGCATGATCCAACTGCGCGATGCCAAGTGGGGGCCTTGGGAGACCGCGGCGAAGGGGTGGCGCAACTTCGCCGATCAGGCGGTTTACGCGGGCAAGGACATCCGCGGTCAGGGCAAGAACAAGCTTGACGAGCACTGGAAGGACGAAGTCGGCGAGGCGGCCGGCAAGGTGCTGGGCGACCTGGCCACCGAGTACGACTGCGCTTCCGATCTCATGCGCAGCACCGCCATGATCCTGGAAGGTCTCGCCGAGGCGATCGAGATCGCCCAGCGGGAGCTGGCGGCTGCGTTCGAGATGGCCCGGCGGCACAACCTGCAGGTGAGGGACGACGGCTCCGTCGGGCCGTACGACCATCCGGACTCCCAGGGCGACAACGGGTACACCGAGGCGATGGAGAACAAGCCTCGGGTGGAACGCATGATCCGTGATGCGGTCGAGGCCGCGACCCAGGCCGACGATCTCGCCGCCGAGCAGCTGAGCCTGCTCGCGGCCGGCACGTCGATCACAGACACCAAGAAGGCGCTGGACGAGTACCAGGCCGTGGCGTCGCAGGCGGAGATCACGATGCTGCACTTCTCGTTGCCGCACGGCCAGGACGCCGAGACCGTCGCCGCCTGGTGGAACTCGCTCAGCGATGGGCAACGCCGTGAGCTCGAACTGGCGGTGCCAGTCGAGCTCGCCGACCTCAACGGCGTGCCCGAGGACGTCAAGGAGCGGTTGCGCGGTCCTGGCCCCCTCAACCGCGTCGAGATGGTCCGGTTCAGCCTCGAGCACTGGAACGACACCAGCATCGACAAGTACGACAACAACTGCACGCAGTTCGCATCCGTGGCGATGGCGCACGCCGGCATGGAGGAGAACAGCGACTGGACCGACGACTCGATCTGGAAGCTCGGCAGGCCGACGCACAGCTGGGCGGGCGCCAACCAACTGCACGACTACCTCGTCACCGAGACGCGCAGTCACGAGGTACCGCTGCAGGAGGCCCGGCCCGGCGATCTGATCTTCCTGAAGCAGGAGGGCGAGAGCAGCGACCCGAAGACTGGGGACATCCACCACACGGCTGTGGTCACTTCGGTGACACCTGACGGAGTCATCCACTACACCCAGCACTCCGACAACAAGGTGAACCTCAGCCTGCAGGGGCGGGAGCGCCACATCGAGCAGGGGCTCGGTGAACAGCAGTTCATCGTCGTTCGCGTCGATCCCGCGGAGAAGTGACATGTCGATCAACATCAACCCGGAGGCTGTGCACGAAGCCGCGAAGGGCGTCGACGACGCGGTCGCCAGCGCGCTGGACGACGTGAAGAACTGCCTCGCGCCCAGTGCCGACGCGGCTTCGGCCAATCCCGGGTGGCGCTCGGCGGCTGCGCTTGTGGCATGTCGCCAGACGTGGTCGGATCACCTGAACGACGTGGTGAAGCGGACCGGAGAGGCCGCCGAGAAGTTGAGAGCCTCCGCGAAGGACTACCAGGATGCGGAGCGACGGATCGTCGAGGCGCTTGAAGACGTTCGCTGGGAGTCCGAATGACGACCACTGAGCGCAAGGCCACGCAGTGGCGCTGGTTGGCGCTCGCTCTCGCACTCGGGGGAGTTTCGGTGTGGCTGGCGTCCGCCGCGCGCGACACCGTGACGTCGTTCCACCAGCGAACCGCGCACCTCTGCGACGGCACGATTCCGTTGCCGGCGACTGCGTTCGTGCTCACCTGGTTCGGCGTCCTGACGGCAGTCGGTGCTCTGGCAGCAGCGCTGATCCTGTTGATGCGCCGCCGGCACCTGACGGGTTTGATCCTCGGCTGCGTGTTGACGGTCGTCGGAGGACTGGTCCTGCTCTCGGCAGGCTGGACCACCTTGGACATCTACGCGGACGCCGCGCCTGTGTCGCGTGTGTGCGGAGGTTGAATCGTTGGCCCGTCGGTCGGAGCAGTTACCGCCGTGCTTTGAGACCGCGATCATCTGTCACCTTGAACGCGGGTCGAAGCCGAGCCGCTGACGTTAGGCAGCGATGATCCGCTGTTCTGCAGGAACCGCCTCGTCTCGTGTCACGTCGACCGACTGGTGCAACGAAGCATCGATCGCACGAGCGGCAGCTTCCTTGGCGACGCTCTTGCGAGCGTACTCGTCGAACAACCGTTGCTTCTTCTCGATGATCTCGCGCATGCGTTCGCCGACGGAGTTCTTGGCCAGCAAGCGGTGCACGTGCACCTTCCTGGCCTGGGCTACCGCCTGAACCCCGACGCTGCACCGTATGCACACGCGCTCATCGACGCGTAAGTCCTAACCGGACGGTGAATTCCCGAAAGGCAATGCCTGTGCCCGAAGACAAACCGATCAAGAACATGACCATGGCCGAACTCCTGGCCAACCAGGTCGACCAGGAGCCGATCGAGCAGGCCCAGCACACCGAAGAGGACTGATCAGCTGGTGCGGCTGAGCAGTTCGGTCACGGCGTGGGTGAGCCGTCCGTGGTCGGCCGGGGCGAGCGTGGACCATTCGCGTCCGTCGCCTGAGGCGCGGCGGGTGAACTGCCAGCGGCCGTCCGGGGTGTCGTAGAACGACACGGCGTACGGTCCGCGGCGTCGTGGGCCGAGTCCACCGTGCCGCCGCTCGCGGCAGGCCGCGCCGAACTGTCCCATGCGCACCACGTTGCCGAGTACTGACGCGACCAGGTGGGCGTCTGGCTGCGGAATCCGGGCGTCGGCGAGCAGATTCTCCATGCGGCTGGAGGACTCGCCGGCCCGAGCGGCGGCGTGGTCGAGCACCTCGGCCGGGAGGCTGACGGACCGGGCTCGCGGTGTTGCGTGCTCTGGCAGTAACGACACCACCGACCGGGCCAGTGCGGTCTCGTCGATCTCGCGCAGGGTGAGCTCGTCCGCGGTGAGCACCGCGAGTACCGCGTACCGGCCGACGCCCGCGGCGAGTGCGCGGACCCGTGGCCCGCTGGGATCAAGCCGTAGCCGGGCGTCGACCTCCCGTTCGGGGCGGGCCAGCACGCGCATCCATCCGGCCAGCGCGCCGTCCATTTCGCCGCGGTCGGTGTAGCCCTTGTCCTCCAACGATTCCCACGCTTCGCGGTGCAGCGTCCTGCGCTCGTCGAGCAGGTCGCCGTGGCTGTTGATGGCCAGGATGGTGGGGAACTCGCCGAGGCCGAGACGTTCCCAGCACAGGTCGAACTCCAGCCGGGACAACCGGTATCTCACTGCTGGTCTTCTCCGATCACCGGCGGCGCCACCGCCGGGATGGTGCCCTCGCCCCACACGTCGTCCAGTTCTTCCAGGTACGGCGCGGACTTGTGCTCCTTGTCCTCCTCGTCCTGGCCACGCTGTTGCGCACCGGCCACGCCCGCGCCCGGCGTTCCGGTCGCGCCTCGCGCGCCTGACGCACCCTGCCCGCCGCGGCCCGCCTGCGCCGCCTCACCGAGAGCGCCGACCCCGGCCGCTGGACCACGGCCCAGCTGACCGGCCATTCCGCTGCCGAACCGCGGCGTGCTCGCGCCGGAGCTGCCGCGCGGGCTGGTGCCTCCGGCTGGAGTCGCGCCCGGCGGTCGCATCGTGGGTGGTACGGGGCCGCTGATCGGCGGCTGCGGGTTCGGCGTGTGCTGCGGGCCAGGCGATGGCGTCGGGCGCGGCACCGTGTCAGTGGACGGCTGGTAGGCCGAGGTTCCTGTTATGTCGTCCTCACCCTGCAACACCAGCGGCGCGTCGCTCTGCTGCTGTTGTCGGGACTGCGTCAGCTGCTCGCCGGTCGACGTGGTGCGTTGTTGCGAGCTCCACTGTTGTGCGTACTGCGTCTGTGGGTTCGACGGCTGTTGGATCGGCGTCTCGGCAACCTGAGTGGTCACCTGCGGTGGCGGTACGAACGTGCCGATGCTCGTCACCGACGACGCGGCACCGTCCCGGTATGTCTTCATCACTCGCACGGCCTCGCGCTTGGCCTCGTTGGCCTCCTGCTCCTCGATGTCCTGGTCGGTCTGTCCGCCGAGAAGATGCGTCATCCCCGCCGGAATGCCCAAGAAGTCGTCGTTCGCCGTCGAGGACACCTGCACCGGCGGCGGCATCCCGTTCTTCGCGCCGTGGTAGAACGACTGCTGGGCCTGCATCGAACGGTGCGTCTGCACCCCTGCCGCGCGAGCGTCTTCGGCGAACTGGGCCAGCGGCGCCATCGCACCGGAGAACGCCTCCCCGGCCGTCCCTGCCCAGTGCACGCCCGCGTCCCGGTAGGCCGCCTCGATCTCGGCTTTCGCGTTCCCCATCACCGCACGGAAGCCGTTCCACGCGTCTTCCACGGTCTGGGCGAAGGATGCGCCGTCGTCGGCGTGAATCTTGTCGTACAGCTCCTGATGCGACTTCGCGTCGAAGTTGTAGTCGCCGAGCACCGCAACTCCCCCTCTCAAGCCCTACTTCACCAAGTTCTGCATGGCTGCCTCGGCCAGCTGCCGCGCCCCGTCGCACGGCATCGGAAACCGGTCCCTGAAACTCGGGCTGACCGAGAAGGTCGCCAGCAGGTACTGGCCGTCAGCCACGTCGACCATCACGTCACAACGATCTTGGTCAGACGGAATGGTGACGGAGATCGCGGGAAATGCCGCGATCGGTGCCGTTTTCTCCGCTTGCCCGGTGCGCTTGCCGCCGGTCCAGACGTCGATGCCCTCGCTCGTGACCGGGGCGAGCCGGCTGTCGGCGCCCGTGACGGTCCATGAGCAATCCTTGGCGTTGAACGCGGGTGCGTTCCCCGGACGCCCAGGTCGATCGATCTTGAGCGACGGCAACTGCTCCGTCGTGAGCAATTGGCAGGGATCCTTGCCGTCGAGCTTGATCTCCTGAGGGCGAGCAGACGATGGCTTGGCAGATGTCGATTCCGCGGTCGGAGTTGTGCTACCCGGGGTAGCGGTTCCTTCCCTGGAGTCAGTGCAAGCCGTGACGAACGCAAGCGCGGTGACGCCGGCGAAGACGGCGGACGCAGATCGTCGCATCTGGCTCAGACACCCCTGTTCTGCTGCTGCATCGCGGTGGTGTTGACCTCCTCGGCCAGGTGGTAGGTCTTGGCGATCTGGCCCAGTTGTTCGATCGTGAGACTGAGCTGGTCGACGAACTGCGTGGCCACGGCAAGAGCGGTGTCGGCGTTCTTCACGAAGATCCTGGCAGCGTCGACGGACACCTCGTCCCGGGCCAGCGGTCTTGCCCGCAGGTTGTCGCCCTCTGACCTCAGGAAGTGCTGAACGTTGTCGCGGACCGCCTCGAGGTGAGCTTTGAGCCCCAGCACTTTGCCGGGATCGACGCGCATGGTCACCGGCCCTCCAGCGGATGGCCTGTCACTTCCCCCGTCCGGCTTGGCCGCGTAGAACGGCATCGAGTTCCTCCCCTGAACTTGGATGCACGTGCTCAGCGCTGTGCACGGAGCGAAGCCGGGGCGTCGCGCTGCGTGCTACCACTCTCTTTGGCATCTAACGACCACCACGCGGCGTAGTCAATGTTTCGACACGAAGGTGAATACATAGACACCAAGTGGTCATTCATGGAGGTCCTCCAAATGCGTACCGGCGCGGTGGTGGCGGCCTTTCATGCCACGTCAGGCGGCCTCGGTCTCGCTTACTCCTTCCAATGGGGGGTCTTCTGCTCCTGGTGCGTGTCGCGGCTGCTCGGCTTTTGCGCCCGTGCCAGCCGTCACTCCGTGCTACCGTAACTTTTCGCAATCATGCGAGCGCGGATTGTCATGCCAGTGAGGTTGGGAGGGGCTCGTGGCTGGCTATCAGGTGGTCACCGCGGTAGTTCGCAAGGAGGCTGCGAAGTGGGACGAGTTCGCCGATGAAATAGGCCCTGTGCGTGATGCGATCGCCTCGATGACGTTGGAGCCGCTGGCCTTCTTCGTGCTGGACGCGATCACGTTCGCCACGATTCCGCTGAGGCTTCCGACACCTCCGGAGGAGCTGGCGCGCTCGTACGAGGACATGCGCTCATTCGTCGAGAAGCTGCTCGGTGAGGCGCAAACCGAGTTCGCCGAAATCGCCAGGGCGCTTGTCAAGATCGCTGACACGTACGAGCAGGCCGAGGCCGTCGTCGAGCTCGAACTCGACAGCGTCTACTGAGGACAGTGGGGTGACCATGACCAGTGCGGACTCGTCGTACCCAGCGTTGATCCAGGCACTCGAGGAAGCGTTCAAACTGGCTTACGACGCGGTGAAACTCCTCATCGACAACTTCAACAAGGGTATTCACAACGTCAACACCAACCCGCTCATCTACTTGGCGCCGGACATCTTCGGAAAACTGGAGCGGGGCGTGAACACCCTGCGGGACTGGGTGGACAAGTTCGCGAAGGCGACAGAGCAGTTCTTCGAGCATCAGGCTCCCGTCATCGCACTGATCAAAGCAAGCTTCAACTGGCTCACCCAGATGCAGAAGCCGGTATCGGACATCGCCTCGCGAGTAGGTGACTTCGAGCAGAACAAGAACTACGGCGAGTGGACCGGCAAGGCCGCCACCTACTACAGCGTGCAGGTGGTCGCGCGGCAGCAGAAGGCGCTCGACGCGCTGAGCCCGAAAGCGGAAGCGATCAGCAAGTGGCTCACCCAGGTGGCACAAGCGAACATCAAGTTCCTCAACACCTATGCCGCTCGGATCGGTGATATCGCCTCCAGCGCGGTTGCAGCTCTCATCTCCGCCGGCACGATCATCGGCGCGCTGGAGGCGATCGGCGACGCTGCGGAGGTGTGCGGGAAGTTGGTCGACAGCGCTGTCACCGTGTTCGGCGACAGTGTGGAGTACTACAGCCAGGCGATCAGCTTCATGCGTGATGCGGTGAGCACGCGCAGCAGCACCGGAGCGTTCCCCAGGGACGCGTGGCCGCAGGCGGTGAGCTCATGACCGACTTGAGCGCGTTGGCTGACGAGCTGCGCAACATGGAGCTGGCCGAGGTGCGGCTGCCGCGGATTCCCCTCGGTCCGCAGCGACCGTCGCCGGAGCTGCCCGCAGGGCCCGCTGACGAGTACACGGCGGCCGATGCCTCGCGGTCGTTGCGGGTGACCGTTGATCCCGAGGGCAAGGTGCTGCGTTTCGACCTGGCCGGGTCCTGGCTCTCGCGGCTGCCCGCCACCGAATTCGGGTCGGCGTTGATGGCGGCTTATCAGCACGCGTTGGGGATCGCCGCTGCCGTCGAACGTCAGGCGCGGCGCAACCGGCCGGTGCAGGAAGTGCCGGTCAGCTTCAAGAGCTGGTCCGGTGCTGAGGACCTGGAGACGTTCCTGGCGAAGACCAGGGCCGAGCAGGTCGCGATCGGCCAGAAGTTGAGTGAGGCCAGGGAGAGCGCGGCCAGGGTGTCGTACGACGTGACCGAGCTGCGCAGCCCCTACGGGTTCGTGACGCTGCAGTTGCGCACCGGCGCGCTGGTCGGTTTGACGGCGAACACCGACGCGATCTCCCAGGCGAACCCCGGTCAGGTGCAGCAGGACCTGTGGGAGGTGTTCGGCGACGCGGGCCTCCGGTCGAACCGTGCCTCGGTGCCGACGCGCAGACGGCCGCACGTTGAGGAGGATCCGGAAGAAGACCTGTGGAAAGGGCTGGGAGGCAGGTGAACCGGTCAGTGAAGATCGTGGGCGTGCTGCTGCTCGCGCTGAGTGCGGGCGCGTGCGGAGGCACGAACGTGCGGCCGATCGAGCAGCCGACGTTCACCACGCCGACCACCCCCGCGGCCGCCAAGTACAAGGCGGTGCCGACCTGCAAGCAGATCGAGCAGAAGGTGCGGGGGTTGCCGAAGTTCCGATCGGGCAACGAGCATCCGTCGCCGTTCGTGGACATGTTCACCGGGTGCGAGTTCCAGAACATTCCCGATTTCCCGCGTATCGGGCTGGAGATCTCGGTGTGGCGCGATGAGCCGGGCAGAGCGAAGGCGCGTGAGTGGTTCGACGACTCCACGGATCCGGTTGACGACGGGCCCGCCGACGTGGGTGTTGGCGAACAGGCCAAATGGCAGAACGCCAAGGACAACGACAGCTGTTACCTGGTCATCCTCGACGCCAACGCCGTGTTGTTGCTCGACAACAAGCCGTCCGACAAGACGAATCCGAGGTCGGAGGCGTGCCGAGGCAGGTTGAAGGAACTGGCCGGGGCGTTCTACGCCGCGGTCCAGCCGAGCTGACCCCACGATGGGGTGATCCGCGTGGTGGCGTGGATCAACAAAGGCGTTGCGTTGCGCCGATCGGGCTAATCTCCCGCGCGTGCGGACGAGGCTGACCCCCATGCAGCAGGCGGTGGTGGACGCCGGGCGGCCGTTGCCGCAGCTCACCGATCCGCTGGAGGTCGAGCTCCAGGTCAGTGCGTTCGTGGGGCCGTTCGCCGACAACGAGGCGTTGTGGGAGGTCGTGGTTCAGCACCTGCGGGAGGTGCCGAGCCGGCGCAGTGCGGCGCTGCTCACGGCGCTCGCGCACCTGCTGCCGGGCAGGCCTGGGCAGTGGGCCCGGGAGGCGGCCGAGGAGCAGCGCGAGCCGCGGTGGGATCTTGCGCAGTTGCGGTTCGGGGAGTGCTGGATCGGGGACCGGTCGATCGACGCGGGATATCTGGCACTGCTGTGCAGTTATGCGTATGGCGATGAGCCGCACGCCATGGTTTTCATGATCGATGAAATCAGCGGGAGCCTCACTCGGCACGCGTTCCTGACGCGGCGGGTGGAAGAGGCGCTCGATCGGTTGCGGAACCAGATGCGGTTGGAGTTGATCAGTGCGGAGGCGGCGCACTGGCTGCTCAGCCGCAGCTACGACCGGTTCGAGCGGCGGCCTGGGCTGGGTGCGAGCATCGACGTGCACCGCACTCGGCTGGTGGCGCGGCGGCGGATTGGGCTGGCGATGAATTAGGTGGCCTGTGCGAATCGCAACGTGATGATTCGTCCGACAGTGCACATTGTCTGTAGCTCGATGGTGAGTCGGCGATTACTGTCCGGGTTGTCGATCACGGAGCGGAGGGACGAGAGTGGCCGCTCTTCTCGGGCATGACGATCAGGCCCTCACCCGTGTCCCCGACCAGGCGCGGCACCCGTGGTTGTCGGTCGCGACCCAGCGCTTCGGGCAGACGACCGCGCTGAGCCAGTTGCTGCTGGGCGCGACGCTCGGCTTCGGCATGACGTTCTGGGACGCGTTCCTCGCGCTCACCATCGGGGCCGTGGTGCTCAACACCGTGGCGGTCACGGTCGGGGTGATCGGGCAGCGCGAGGGGCTCTCCACGGCCATTCTGACCAGGTGGACCGGGTTCGGGCACGCCGGGAGCGCGATGCTCGGGCTGATCATCGCGCTGTCCGCCACCGGGTGGTTCGGAGTGCAGACGGGGCTGGCCGGCGCCACGCTCGCGGACGTTGCAGGGGTGCTGCCGGCGCCCGTGTGGTCGTTGCTCTTCGGCATCGTCGTCACGGTCATCGCCGCGTATGGCGTGCGGTGGATGGCGTGGACGGCGTACGTGGCGGTGCCGGCGTTTCTCGTGCTCCTCGGCTGGCTCGTGCTGACGAACGTCCGCGACATCCCCGCCGCGCTCAGCAGCCCGGCGCCGGGCGCGCCCATCGGCATGCTCACCGCGGTGACGCTGGTGACCGGCAGTTTCATCGTCGGGGCCGCCATCGCGCCGGACATGACGCGCTTCAACCGCAACGAGTGGGACGTCGTCAAGCAGACGGTCCTCGGCATCACGCTGGGCGAGTGGGTGATCAGCCTGGCCGGCGTGATCATCGCGCACGGGCTGGGCACCACGGACATCATGGGCGTCATCAGCCGGTCGAGCGGGTGGATCGGGGCGCTGGTCGTGGTCACGGCCGTGTTGAAGATCAACGACTGGAACCTCTACTCGGCCTCGCTCGGGCTGGTGAACTTCTTCGACGCCGTGTTCGCGGTGCGGATCAGCCGGGCGCAGGTGACCGTCATGGTCGGGTGCGCGGGCAGCTTCCTCGCGGCCGCCGGGATCGTGAGCCAGTTCAGCCACTTCCTGGTGCTGCTGGGCGTGGTGTTCCCGCCCGTCACCGGGATCATGATCGCCGAGTACTACGTCGTGCGGCGCTGGCGCAAGGAGATCATCTCGACTCGGCCGCGCGTACCGAGATCGGCGCCCTCGTGGGTGCCCGCCACCGTGGTCATCTGGCCGGCCGCCGCCGGCATCGGTGAGCTGCTGCCTTTCGGTCAGTCCAGTGTGAACTCGCTCGTCCTCGCGTTCGTCCTCTACGTCTCAGCAGGCAGATTCGACCTGCTTCGCATGAGGACTCGGAGGGCCACCAACCGTAAGGTGGTCGGGGAAGCGTCGGCCGCCTGAGGGGTGGTTTCGCACATGCACATCGGTATCGACGTCGGCGGCACGAACACCGATGCCGTTCTCGTTGAGGGACGGCGGGTCCTCGCCGAGTGCAAGACGACGACCACGGCCGACGTGACGAGCGGCATCGTCAAGGCGGTCGACGGTCTGCACGCCGTCCACGCGTTCGACCCGGTGGCGATCAACGCGGTCATGATCGGTACGACGCACTTCGTCAACGCCATCGTCGAGGGCAGGGGACTCGCCCAGACGGCGGCGGTGCGGCTCGGACTTCCCGCCACCAAAGCACTTCCGCCGTTCGTCGACTGGCCGCAGCGGTTGCGGCAGGTCATCGGCGGGCACGCCTACCTCTGCCACGGCGGCCACGAGTACGACGGCCGGGTCATCTCGCCGCTCAACGAGGACGAGCTGCGCGGCGTCGCCACGGACATCGCCGCGAAGGGCGTGCGGTCGGTCGCCATCTCGTCGGTGTTCTCGTTGGTCAACGGCGACTTCGAGCGCCAGGCCGCGGAGATCCTCACCGCCGAGGTGCCGGACCTGCTCGTCAGCTTCTCCCACGAGATCGGGCGGCTCGGCCTGCTGGAGCGGGAGAACGCGACGATCATCAACGCGGCCCTGCGCGAGCTGGCCGAGCAGATCGCCGACGGGCTCACCGAATCGCTGACGGCACAGGGCATCCACGCCCCGCTGTACCTGAGCCAGAACGACGGCACGCTGATGGACCTCGAGTACGCGCGCTGCTACCCGGTCGCCACGTTCTCGTCCGGTCCCACGAACTCCATGCGCGGCGGGGCCTTCCTGTCCGGACTGGACGAGTGCGCGGTGATCGACATCGGCGGTACGACGACCGACGTCGGCATGCTGAACAAGGGTTTCCCGCGCGAGGCCTCGTCCGAGGTGACGATCAGCGGGGTGCGCACGAACTTCCGCATGCCCGACGTGCTGAGCGTGGGTCTCGGCGGCGGCAGCGTCGTGCGGGGACAGCCGCAGGGCGTCGAGATCGGACCGGACAGCGTCGGGTTCCGGTTGTCGCAGCAGGCTTTGGTGTTCGGCGGCGACACGCTGACCGCCACGGACGTCGCGGTCGCGGCCGGGCTGGCCGACATCGGCGACCGCGCGCTCGTCAAGCACCTCGACCGGTCGCTCGTCAGCGCGGTGCTCGACCAGGTCTGCGAACGCATCGCCACGCAGGTGGACCGCATGCGCACCTGCCCGGCACCGTTGCCCGTCGTGCTCGTCGGCGGTGGCAGCGTGCTGGTGCCCGACGAGGTCGAGGGCATCAGCGAGCTGGTCAGGCCGCCGCACCACGCGTTCGCCAACGCCATCGGTGCCGCGATCGCACAGGTCGGCGGTGAGGTCGACCGGGTCTTCACGATCGACCCGAGCCGGCGCGAGGAGGTGCTCGACTCGGCCAGGCAGGAGGCGGTGGACAAGGCGGTGGCGGCGGGCGCACGGGCCGACAGCGTGCGGATCGTCGAGGTCGAGGAGATCCCGTTGGCGTACCTGCCCGGCAACGCGAGCAGGGTGCGCGCGAGAGCCGTGGGGGATCTCGTGCTGGACGACGCCCCGAGGAGGGCACGTGCGTGAGATCGGAGCGAACGAGCTGAGACACATCGCCCGCGGTGCCGCGATCCTCGGCACCGGTGGCGGTGGCGACCCGTACATCGGCAGGCTGGTCGCGGAACAGGCGGTGCTGGAGTACGGGCCGGTGCTCGCGGCCGAACTGCACGAGGTGCCCGACGACGCGGTGGTCGCGGGCATCGGCATGATCGGCGCTCCGACCGTGATGATCGAGAAGCTGCCCGCCGGTGAGGAGGCGGTCACGGCTTTCCTGACGCTGCAACGGGAAATCGGCCGCCCGATCACGCACGTGCTGCCGATCGAGGTGGGCGGGATGAACTCGCTCGCGCCGTTCCCGGTGGCCGCGTCACTCGGCCTGCCGGTGCTCGACGCGGACTGCATGGGCCGTGCGTTCCCCATGGTGCAGATGGTCGTCTGCACGCTCGACGGCGTGCTGGCCAAGCCGCTCGCCATCGCGGACGAGAAGGGCAACTCGATCGTCCTGGACGTCCGCGACAACCACTGGGCCGAACGGCTCGCGCGCTCGGCCACGATCGGCATGGGCTGCACGGCGTTGATGAGCAGCTTTCCCATGTCCGGCAAGCAGGCCCGCGACATCACCATCCCCGGCACGCTCACCCTCGCGTCCCGGCTGGGGCGGCTGGTGGAGGAGGCGCGGCGCGACCGCCAGGACCCGTGCGCGGCCATCGCGTCGTTCCTCGGCGGCCGGGTGTTGTTCACCGGCAAGGTCGTCGACGTCATGCGCGCCACCGATCCCGGGTTCGCCAAGGGAGAGGCGTGGCTGGAGGGCCTGGCCGCGTACGACGGCGGGAACTGCCGGCTGGCGTTCCAGAACGAGCACCTCGTCGCGTCCAGGGACGGCGAGGTCGTCGCCTCGGTGCCGGACCTGATCTGCGTGCTCGACGCCGAAGGCGAACCGGTGCCGGCCGAGCGGTTGCGCTACGGGCAGCGGGTCTCGGTCGTCGGGGCGCCCTGCCACCCGCGCTGGCGGACGCCGGAAGGACTCGCGCTGGTCGGGCCGTCGGCTTTCGGCTACTCGCACGACTACACACCGCTCGGGGCGTGACACTTCCACTACAGTCCCGCGCATGCACCTGCTCCAGCCCGACGAGGTCGACCAGCTCGCCCTGGGCGTGGTCATGCTCGGCAGCGGGGGTGGAGGCGGCGAGCGGGAGACCTACGCGTTCGCGGCCATGCTTCGGCAGGAAATGCGGCAAAGCGGGCCGGTCACGGTGCTTTCACCGGAAGAGGCCGATCCGGACGGTTCCGGTGCGCGCGTCGGGCTGATCGGCGCGCCGACGGTGATGATCGAGAAGCTGCCGTCCGGCCAGGAGGCCGAAGACGCGCTGAAGGCGTTGCAGGCGCACGACTCCACGCCGGTCACGGCCGTCATCGGGTGGGAGGCCGGCGGGTGCAACGGCCTGTTGCCGCTGATCCTGGCCGCTCGCCTCGGGCTGCCGTACGTCGACGTGGACGGCATGGGGAGAGCGTTCCCACGGATCGACCAGACGACCTACGACGCGGCCGGGCTGCCCACGATCCCGTTGGCCATCACCGAACCCGGCGGTAACCGGGCGGTCCTCGACGCGACCGGCATCGAGAAGCTCGCGCGCACGGTGATGGTCGACTTCGGCGGCTGGGCGATGATGGTCGCGAAGCCGTTGAAGCTCGCGGACGCCGTCAAAGCGGGTGTAAAGGGCTCGCTCGCGAGGGCGCTGGAACTCGGTGAGATCTGGTCCAGGCGTACGGTTTCCGTCGACGAACGCGCGAAGGCCTCCGGTGGTTTCCTCGTGGCACGGGGAAAGGTCGTCGAGGTGTGGCGCGAGTCCGTCGGCGACTTCCCGCGCGGAACGGTGGCGCTGCGGTGCCTGGACGCCGACGACGCGTACGTGCGCCTGGAGATGCAGGGGGAGTACCTCGTCGCGCTCGCGGACGGCGAGCCGCTCGTGACGACTCCCGACCTGCTGTGCTGCCTGGACGCGGAGTCCGGCAAACCGGTGTCGACCGAGCGGCTCGCGTTCGGTGCCGTCGTGGACGTGGTAGCGCTCCCATCACCGGCGCGGTGGGTGCGCGCCGACATGCTCGGACGGGTCGACCCGCGGGCGTTCGGCTACGACCTCGACTACGTGCCGTTCCGGGAAGTCCCGTGATCGACGACGCCGACTCGCTGACCGTGCGCGACCTGCTGGAGATCGGCGTGCTCGGCGAGGCGTGCCTGCTGGCGGGCGAGCGCGGCGTCGGCACCGAGGTCACCGACGTGCGGCTGGCGGCCGACATGACGGCCGTGGAGGCGTGCTCGGCCGGCGACCTGGTGATCCTCACCGGGCACCAGCCGTACCTCGTCGAGGTGGCGCTGCGCCGGGCCTACAGCGCCGACGTGCGGGCCGTCGTGCTGGTGCGGTCGTCGACCGGCGGCTACCAGCCGCCGTCCGCCGCGACGGTCTCGTTCGCGAACCGGCTCGGCGTCCCGTTGCTGCAGATCAGAGCGGACGACCCGCTGCTGGTCGCCGACTCGTTGCGCACGGCCGTCCGCCGCCCCGAGGTCGCTGCGGCCCGGCTGCTCAACGCCGTCACCACGAGGCTGGGCCGCAGCAGGCCGGACCCGCGGTCGGTCATCACGATCCTGTCCGGCGAGCTGCACGTGACGTGCGCGGTGATGAGCGCGGACGGCACGGCGATCGAGGGCGTGTCCCCGCCGGGCCTGCCGCCGGACCTGCTGTCCGGCTCGGTCGCCACCACCGTGGAGCTGCCGCAGGGCGTCGCGGTCGCGGTGCCGGTCGAGACCGACCGGACCGGGCACGTGCACCTGTGGCTCGTCGCGCACACCCGCGGCCGCAACAAGCGCTGGGCCGAGACCGTGCAGCAGATCAGCCAGGTCGCGTCCTGGGCGCTGGGCAACTGGGTCGCCGCCGAACGCCTGGAGACCGAGCGCCGGGCCCGGTCCCGCGGTTCGCTGCTCGCCGAGCTGCTCGCCGCGGGGGACGACGTGCCACCGCAGCTGGTGCAGCAGGCGGTGCTGGCCGGCTGGCGGCTCGACGGCTGGCACACGGGCGTCTACGCGATGCCGAACCCGCCGTCGCCCGGCATCCTCGACGCCGCCCACACCGAACGCCTGCGCGTCGAGCTCTCCCGGCGCGGCCTGCACGGCCAGCTGGTAGAGGGTGCGGAGGGCTGGTCGTTCTGGCTCACCAACGACGCCGAGCCGCCTCAGTCGCAGCACCGCGAGCTGACCGCGAAACTGGCCCAGGCGCTGGGCTCCGGCAACCTCGTCGCGGGCGTCGGACGGCCGCATCCCGGGGCCGCCGGGGTCGGCCGGACGCTCGCCGAGGCCCGGGAGGCCGCCGCGATGACGGGGCCGGCGAAGGTCGTGCACATCGACGAGCTCGGCGTGCGGCGGTTGCTGTCGATGGCGGCCGAGACGCCGGCGCTGGTGGAGCAGGCGGCGCGGCTGCTGGAACCGCTGGCGGGCGTGGAGGACGGGCAGCTGCTGCGCACGCTCGCCGTGTACCTCGACGAGGAGTCGGTGACGTCGACGGCGGCCGTGCGGCTCAAGGTGCACCGCAACACGGTGGCGCAGCGGATCAACCGGGCCGAGCAGCTGCTCGGCGTGAGCCTGCTGAACCCGGACGAACGGCTGGCGGTGCACCTGGCGTGCCGGGCCGTGCGCGCGTCGGACGAGACCTAGGCGTCCAGCTCCTTGTACAGGTCGGTGAGGAACACCCTGGTGTCCGCGCGGCTGAGCGCCGCCTGCCGCAGCTTGTCCCACTGGTGCCGGTACCTGGTGATCTCCGCGGTGCCCCTCGGCTCGACGGACCTCCCCATCAGCTCGATGTAGACGAAGTTCCGCGCCCGGTCGGCGAAGTCCAGCAACGTGAAGTCGCCGGGCAGGAAGTCGATGTCGGCGTCGAACGGCAGGACGTGGATCGACACGCCCGGATACCGGTCGCCGATGCGCAGCAGCTCGGCGACCTGGTCGAGCGCGACCGCCACGCTGCCGTGCACCCGCCGCCGCACCGACGACTCGCTGAGCAGGTACTCGAACCGCGGTCCGCCGTCGAGGTCGAACAGCTGCTTGCGTTCGAGGCGGGCGCGGATCCGGTCGGTGATCTGGGCCGGGTTGCGGATACCGGCCTGGCGGAACATGTACTGCTCGGACTGCAGCACGCCGGGGATGCGGTCGCCGTGCACGCCGCGGATCAGCACGGCTTCGCGCTCGGCTTCGAGATAGCGCCGCACGTGCAGGGGAATCGCACCCCGCCACGTGCGTTGCCGTGGTGCGGCGGCCGCGAGCGCCTCCATCTCCGCGGCGACCTCGGGCGGGATGCCGAGCGCGGTGACGATCGCCCGCAGGTCGTCGATCTTCGTGCCGGCCAGGCCGCGTTCGATTCGGTTGATCTTCGCCTGGCTGCCCCTGATCAGCTTCCCGAGCCGGGCCTGGGACATCTCGCGGTCCTTGCGGGCGATGCGCACGAACTCGCCCAGTTTCTCTCGTCGCGACCGCGGCGACACGGGTTCCGAGCCTGCCACTGACTCTCCACTCGAACGAGGTGATCGGTCAGGCGGCCATTGTGGAAAGCAGACGATCAGCGCGGCACGCGGTCCGCGAAAATGGCCTTGTTTTGGCCATGATTGCTCAATGGCGCCGCACGAACCGCACGAAGTCGGCCCAGCTCGTCGCCTTGAACGTCAGGATTGCTCCATCGGTGTGCTTGGAATCGCGCACGCAGGAGCGTCCTGGGTGGCTGAGATTCACCTCGACGCAGTTGTCGCCCGCCGGACTGCAGGCCCGTGCCCGTTTCCACGCCTTTGCCGTGGACATGATCCACCCCCTTGACCGTGAACGCACCCAATCATCTCAGGTGGTCGCGACCGCGGTTAACCGAATTGCGCTTCTCACCCCGCGCGCGGGGTGAGATGCGGTGAACGGTTGATCGCGGTCGTTCAGCGGCGAGCGTTCAACGCCGGGCCGAACGCATACGCCGAACTATCGCCGTTACCGGCTTGAGATCGGTGATTCCTTCGCTAGGGTGCTCACCTTCGACCGATTCATCCGGAGTCCGCCGCGTGAGTGATGACCAGTCGTCGCGCCCAGACCTGCCGCCGGGAGCGACGCGAAACAAGATCGAGGCCGGTACGGCCCGCACGGTGTTCCAGGCCGGCCAGATCGGCGGCGACCTCGTCTTCAACGGCGTGCCCGGAGTGGAACCCCAGCCGGGACTGGTGTCGATCGCGCCGCCGTTCGACCGGCTCGTCGGCAAGATCCACGGCCGGGAGCACGTCATCGCGCACCTGCTCGGCGTCGCGCGAAGATCCGGTGGCGCCTCGGTCGTGCTGCACGGCCGGGGCGGCTGCGGCAAGACGTCGGTCGCGCTGGAGACGGCCAGACGGCTGACCCGCGACGAGACGAAGATCCGCACCTGGTGGGTCGACGCGGGCACTGCGGCCGGCCTGGAGGCGGGGCTGCGGGAGGTCGCGTTCGACGCCGGCGCGTGCCCGAGCGACATCGCCAGGGCGTGGTCGGGGGAGAGCTCGGCGGTCGAACTGCTGGGGAAGGTGCTCGCGGCCGCGCGCTGGCCGTGGTTGCTGATCATCGACGACGCCGACGACCACCGTGTGCTCAAGGCGTGGCGCCCGGCGCTCACCCAGGCCAGGGGCACCGTGCTGATCACGTCGCGGGACGGCGGTGAGACGAGCGGGCGCGGTGCCGCCGAGCTGATCCTGATCGGGCCGCTGAACGAGGAGAGCGCGGTCGAGCTGCTGCAGTCGGCGGCACCGACCGCGACGGGGAACGCGGCGGAGCTGGCCCGCGCCCTGGGCTACCTGCCGCTCGCGCTGCGGCTGGCCGGTCACTACCTGCACGCGGCGCGCAACTTCCCGCCGCTGGCCGCGGTCGCCCTGCCGCGCGACTTCGACCAGTACCGCGTCACGTTCCAGCAGCGGTTCGCCGACCTCGACCGGTTGCACGAGATCGGCAGCGGGCTGTGCGAGCGCGAGTTGTTGTTGCGCACCTGGGAGCTCTCGCTCGACCTGCTGGCCGAACACGGCGAGCCGCTGGCGCGTCCGTTGCTGCGGTGGCTGTCGTTCTTCGAGCAGGCACCGGTTCCGTGCGTGCTGCTCGATCACCGCGTGCTGTCGCAGTCCTCGTTGTTCCCCGAGGTCAGCGAGCTGGACCTGATGCGGGTGCTGGTGCTGCTCGCCGACTTCGGCCTGGTCGAGCAGGCCACCATGACCGATCCGCGCTCGTCCGGCGTGTCCGTGGCGTACCTGAGCGTGCACCCGGTCATCCGCGAGGCGAACCGGCACCAGACCGACGTGCAGGAGGACTTCCACGCCTATCTCGCGCTCTGCGTCGCGGCACTGGACGGCTGCACCAGCTATCTGTCCACATCGGACCCGCGCCACCTCGCGCAGTGGGGCGTGCTCAGCCCGCAGTGCGCGTACATCGTCGACCGCATCCACGACGCGCGCGCCACGTTCGCCAACGCGGAGCAGTGGGAGCTCATGGGCAGCCGGCTCACCTGCGCGGTGGCCCAGTTCGCGCGCCTGTCGCGGTCGTACGCCTTCGGTGAGGCCATGTTCCGCCACGCGCTCGTGGTCAGGCTGCGCTACCTCGGGTTCGGGCACCCGGAGGTGCTGACGGTACGGCGCGAGCTGGCGCGGTTGCACTGGGAGCGCAACCGGGCGCGATGCTCGATCGAGGAGTACGCGGCACTGGCCGACGACTGCGCCGAGAACCTCGGCGAGGTCGAGCTGACGCTGGCGTGCCGGCTCGACCTCGCGCTCATCCGCGGGCACTTCGGTGAGGTGGAGACGATCGTCGACGAGTACCGGGCCGTCGTGCGGCTGAGCAGGAAGCTGAGCGGCCGCACCGACCTGATCGGCCTGTCCGCGCAGGTCAGCCTGGTCAAGGAGCTGTGGGACCGCGGGGACGAGTCGTGCCTGGCCGAGCAGTTCCGGCTGTGGTCGATGCTCAAGGAGATCGACGGCGCCCTGCCGATCCCCCTGCAGGACCTGCGGACCGCCATCTGGCGGCAGCTCTGGACCTGCGTCGCGTGGTTCAACGGCCGGTCGGCACGAACGCCGGAAGCACCGCGTCCACCTCGAACCCGCCGTCGTCCGTCGGGCCCGCGGTGAGCGTGCCGCCGACCATCTCCACCCGGCCGCGCAACCCGAGCAGCCCGTTGCCGGAACGCGGCGGCGCGGTGCCGGGCGTGGACGACGGCGCGGTGTTGCGGATGACGGCACGGACGCTGCTCGGTCCACAGTGGATGGTGATCTCGGTGTGCGCGCCGGGGGCGTGCTTGTGCACGTTGGTCAGCGACTCCTGGACGACCCGGTACATCGTGCGGCGCACGGCGGGGGAGATGGTGTCGGCGTCACCGTGCTCGGTGAGCGTCACCTCCAGGCCCGTGGCGGCGGAGTCGGCCACCAGGTTGGCGAGACGGTCGGGCAGCACGTCCGGGATGCGCGCCTTGCCGCCGGACCGCAGCACTCCGACCATGTCGCGCAGCTCCGCCAACGCCTGACAGCCCGCGGTGCGAAGCCCTTCCGCGGCCTCGCGCGTGCCGTCGTCCTTGGCCGCCACCCGCAACGCGCCGGCGTGCAGGACCATGAGGTTCAGGCGGTGGGTGACCACGTCGTGCATCTCGGCGGCGAGCCTGGTGCGTTCGTCGGCACGTGCCTGCACGGCCCGCAGGTCGCGCTCGGCCCGTTCCGCGCGCTGGACGAGCCGGCGGCGGCTGAGCAGGTAGAGGGCCGCGAGCCCGGCGATCATCAGGAACGCGATCACCGCGCCGGAGATGTCCGGCGCCGCCACGGGCAGCTCCGGTGCGAGGTCTCCTGCCCGCTTCACACGTCTGACGATACTGGCGGGTAGGGGCTCCGGATCACCTACGGGAGCAGGGCCTTCACCCTACTTTCGCAGGTGGCGACCCTCGTCGATTTCGCCTGCCGGACGCGTACGTCCGTTCGCTGCACGGAACAGCGCCGTCCAGAGGAACGACTTGCCGAACACCGGGGACTGCGCGGGTTGCTCGGTCATCCGGCGCAGCTCGATCTCGGCGTGGCCGGAGAAGATCCACCGCAGGTCGGCGGGCTCGTAGCCGACCCCGCCGCTCAGCTCCCGCCGCCGGTACAGCTCGGCGTCCGGCGCGGCGGTGCCCTCGTCGGCGGTGAAGCACGTCAACGCGAAGTGGCCGCCGGGTTCGAGCACGCGGTCCAGCAACGCGAGGTAGCTGATCCGGCGGTGCGGCGGCAGGTGGTGGAAGCAGCCGGAGTCGTAGATCAGGTCGTACGAGCCCTCGGCCGCGAACGCGTCGCCCTGGCGGAACCGCACGTCGAGGCCCTCCGCGCGTTCACGGGCCCAGGCGATCGCGGTGGCCGAGAGGTCCACCGCGTCGACCTGGAACCCGTGGCGCGCCAGGAAGATCGCGTTGCGGCCGGGTCCGCAGCCCACGTCGAGCGCGCGGCCCGGCTTGATCAGCCCGCGGTCGAGGTAGCTCACCAGGTTCTCGTCGGGCTTCGCCGCGAAGAACGGGACCTCGCGGCCTCGGTCGGCGTAGAAGCGGTCCCACCAGTCGCCCGCCCGCTCGGTCCAGCGGTCGGCCTCCGGTGCGAACAGACCGTCGAGCAAAGTGAGGACGTCGTCGACCGTCCTGATGTGCCGATTCAACCAAACCCCCAGGTAGATCGGCCCTCAGTCTACCTCAGAGGCCACCTTCGGAGAGTCGTTTGCGGTAGCCGCGAGCCCCCTCTGAGCCGACGTTCTCGTTGTAGTCGACGCCGCTCGGGTTGGTCTGCACGTGGTAGTACGTGGCGCCCCAGAGGTTGCCCGCGACCGAGTCGTCGAAGTGGATGAAGTTCCCGTACTTGTAGCCCTTCTGGTACGGGGTGAGCCCGGTGGTCCTGATCGAGTACTCGGTCGCGATCACCGGTTTGCCTGACCACTTCGAGGCGCACCGCGACAGGGTTTCGGCGTAGGTGAGCTCGTTCCAGCTGCCCTGGTTCGCGAAGCTGCCGTCGGCCGCGTTGCTGTAGAAGTGCACGCCGACGAAGTCGCACTTGGCGATGGCGTTGACGAAGTTCGGGTTGGCGTACCAGGTGTCCGGGTTCGTGCCCTTGTTCGGCGAGAGCGCGGTGCCGCAGATCTTGGCTCCGGGGAACGCCTCCCGGATGCGGTCGACCGTGACGCCGAGGTTGTAGCCGTAGACCCACGGGTCGGTGACGCGGATGTTCGGCTCGTTGCCCAGCTCGATGATGCACTTGTCGGCGCCGGAGCGGATGCTCTTGTACTCGAAGAAGCGCGAGTCGCGGATCTCGGCGACCGCGCGGTTCGGGTCGATCACGTTGTCGGTGTCGCCGGTGGTGGTGCGGACGATGAGGAAGTTCGTCGCACCGGCGGCGGTCCAGACGTGGTCTCGGTAGTTCGCCCACGGGCCGGGGCCCGGCATGCCCCAGCCGGTGACGACCTTGGCGAGGTTCGCGGACTGGTTGGTGATCGCGTCGAGCCAGGTCTGGTAGCCGTCGGTCAGCAACGGACCGTGCGCCCGGTAGTGCGGAACGGCCAACGCCTTGCCCGGCAACGAGACCATGCCCGCCGCCGCGACGGCGCCCGCCGCCAGCCTGCCCACCGCTCGGCGGCTGTACTGCTTCTCGCCGGCCATCACCGGTCTCCCTTCGTCGAGGAACGCCGTCAGGCAACAGCGCCGGGGTATGAGGGCCGGTATGCGAGCGGTATGTGAACAAGTACCCCTGGACACCGGTAACGTCTCGTTACTAGTTTGGCGGGCATGACAGGAGCCGTCACCGGCGCGCACGTCCGGGAGACCAACGTGCAGGCCGTGTACCAGGCGATCCGGCGGGCGCACCCGGTCACCCGCGCGCAGCTGGCGCGGTATCTGGGGATGAGCAAGCCGACCGCGAACCGGGCGATCGACGCGTTGCTCGGCGCCGGGCTGGTCGAGGAGGTCCCGAAACCGGAGAACGCGGCGGGGTACGACGCGGTGTACTTCGGGCCGTGCGCGACCGCGGCCACGGTGCTCGCGCTCGACCTCGGCAGCCGGTTCCTGCGCGCGTGCGTCGCCGACCTCGACGGGACCGTGCTGGCGCGGCTCGACCAGCCCGTGAGCAGCAACGAACCCGCGCACGTGCTGGAGGTGGCGAGGGACGTGCGGGACGAGCTCGTCGCCGTGACCGGGGTCGCGCCCGAGGTCGCCACGATCGGCATCGGCGGCGTGATCGACCCGCGCACCGGGGTCGTCCACGACGCCAACCAGGACGCGCTGGAGGGGTTCGCCGCCAAGGCCGAGCTCGCCGGCGCGCTGGAGCTGCCGGTGATCGCCGAGAACGACATCAACCTCGCCGCCGTCGGCGAAGGCTGGCGCGGGGTCGGTCTCGGCGTGCGGAACTTCGCGTTCCTGTCGATCGGCAGCGGGGTCGGCGCCGGGCTCGTGCTCGGCGGCGAGCTGCACCGGGGCGTCAACGGTGCCGCGGGCGAGATCGACCACGTGCCGGAGGGGCAGCGGTTCCGGTCCGACAGTCCCGCCGCGGACGCGTTCCTCGCGCACGTGTGGCAGCACTCCGACTTCGTCACCGCGGAAGAGGTCATGATCGCTGCGCGGGAGCACGACGAACGGGCGCTGCACCTCGTCGCGTGGGAGGCGGCGCGGATCGCCGAGCACGCCGCCAGGATCACGGCGGTCGTCGACGTGTCGCTGATCGTGCTGGGCGGCGGCATCGGGTTGAACGGCGACCTGCTCGTCGAACCCGTGCGCGCCACGCTGAACGGCCTGTCCGCCTACCCACCCGCCGTGGAGACGTCCCGGCTGGGCGAGGCCGCCATCCTCACCGGTGCCGTCGCCACCGGGCTCACCACCGTGCTCGCCGATCTCGTCGCCACCAGGGTTTCCGCCGCCGGCTGAGTCGCCGCCCACCACAGGAGAGGGCTCGATGCTGCCCATGTTCGCTGCACTGATACTCGCGGCCGGGGTCACCCCGGTCGCTGCTCCCCAGGCGTCGCTCGATCTGCTGAGCGGTCAGGACTGGGGTCGTTTCGCCGGTGCCACACCGACTTCGGACGGGGTGCGGATCCGGCCGCTGGACCGGTGGATCGTCGCCACGGAGGGCCAGCGCTCCCAGCCCAACCCGCCGGTCAACCTGCTCGGGCCGCGGCTGCTGGTCAACGGCGCGTTCGAGGTCGACGCGACCATGTCCGGTTCCGGCTATCTGCAGCTCTACGGCTCGCCGCCGATCATCTACGACGAGTGGCGGCAGGAACCGCCGAGCGTCCGGGTCGGGGTGATCGGCGGGCAGCTCGACGTGGCCGTGTGGAACGGCAAGGGCGACAAACCCGTGCAGACCAAGAAGTTCGGCTCCGGGCTGTCCGGTGACGTGGCCGTGCGGGTGAGGCGGTCCGGTTCGTCGTTCGAGTTCTCGGCCGGCGGCAGGCAGCTCGGCGGCGTGCCGGATCCCGGCGTGTTCTCCTCGGGCCAGGTGTGGTTCGGCGCGGACGGGTCGTGGACGCTGAAGTCGTTGACGGCCACCGGTGCCGCGGGGATCCGCACGGCGCCGGACTGGAAGCAGAAGACCGTGCCCGGCTCGTTGCGGTCACGCGCGGAAGCGTTGCCGCGCAAGATGGGTGTGGGCAGCGCACTCGCCGTGGCACCGCTCGTGGCCGATGACGCCTATCGGGCCACCGCGGGTGAGCAGTTCAACCTGATCACGCCCGAGAACGACATGAAGCCCCAGTTCGTGCAACCGGCGCGCGGGGTGTTCGCGTTCGAGGAGGCCGACGCGATCGTGGACTTCGCGCGTGCCAACGACATCGCGGTGCACGCGCACACGCTGGTGTGGTTCGAGGCGCTGCCCACGTGGATGAGGTCGGCGCCGGACAAGAAAATCGTGATGACGGACCACATCAAGGCCGTCGCCGGGCACTTCAAGGGCCGCGTCGCGGAGTGGGACGTCGTCAACGAGCCGATGAACGAGGACAACGCGGATGGACTGGAACACAACCTTTGGTACCAGGCCATGGGAGCCGACTACATCGCCCAGGCCTTCCGCGCCGCCCGGTCCGCCGATCCCGGCGCCGTGCTGTATCTCAACGAGTACGGCGCCGAGCAGGAGGGACCGCGCTGGAAGGCTCTGCACGCCCTGGTGAAGAAGCTCCGGCAGGACGGCGTGCCGATCGACGGCGTGGGCCTGCAGAGCCACGAGTACGAGGCGGCCGACCGGGTGCCCGCGGAGACGTTCCGCAAGCACGTCCGCGCGCTGGCCGATCTCGGGCTGAAGGTGCGGGTGTCCGAAATGGACGTCACGACGACCGACCAGGCCTTGCAGGCCAGGCAGTTCGGTGAGCGGCTCGCCGTGTGTCGGCAGGAGGTCAACTGCACGGGGTTCACCTCGTGGGGCTTCACCGACCGGTACGGCTCGACGGCCACGACGAAGCGCTACCCGCCGGTGCCTGGCAACGCGTTGCCGTGGACGTCGTCGATCACGCCGAAGAAGGCTCACACCGCCATGGTGAACGCGCTGGGCTCGTAGCAGTCGAACGTCTCGATCGACCTGATCAGCTCGTCGCGCATCTCGACGAACTGCGCGATGTGCGCGACGAGCCGATCACCTGTGCGCAACACGCCGGTCCAGGTCAGCCGGACGACCACGGTGTCGCCGCAGCGCAACGTCGAGTGCACGTCGTACTTCTGGCTGGACAACAACTCCACGCCCTTCCTGGAGCCCGCGAGCATCTCGTCCAGCGGTGTTCGCGCGCCGTTCGGCTTGATCAGGTTCGGGTGCTCGACGGTCACGGCGTCGGTGGTGAAGAACCGGCCCAGCTCGTCGCCGGACTGCCCGGCTTCGAGCGCTCGGTGCAGCGAGTGAATGGTCTCCATTCCCACAACCATAGTTGTACAACCCCGATTGTACAACCAGAGTTGTACAATGGTGCGGTGGATCTGATGGACCTCGACCTCGCGACCCTCGCCCACCTCGCGGGCAGCTCGGCGAACGATGCGATCCTGCGGCGGTTGCACGAGATCGGGCACTCCGGTGTCCGCGTCTCGCACGGGTACGTGATCCAGCACCTGATCGAGGGTGCGCCGACGGTGTCCGAGCTGGGTGAGCTGCTCGGCGTCACCCAGCAGGCCGCCTCGAAGCAGCTGCTGGAGCTGGAACGCCTCGGCTACGTCGAACGGTCGCCGGACCTGGAGGACAGCCGGATCCGGCGCGCGCACCTCACCGATCGCGGCAGGCGGCTCGTCGAGGACAGCCGGCGGTTGCGCCGCGAGCTGGACCAGCAGGTCGGTGACCGCGCGGCGAAACGGGCGCTGATCCGGTTGCTGGACGCGACCGGCGGCACCGACCGCGTGCTGCGGCGAGCGGTGCCACCGGTCACGTGAGGCTCAGGCCGTGCCGAAGATCGGCTGGACCCAGTAGTTGGCGGCGTGCCAGGTGTCAGTGGGGAATCCGCCGCCGTAGCTGTACACGCCGGCGTTCACGGGCGCGTAGAACGGCGTGTGCGCGACGCCGCCCACGAAGTAGTTCTCCGTTGACACGTAACCACCTGCGGGCGTGAAGTAGGAGACGACGTACTCGTTGCCCGCTTGGACGGGAACCGGCGTGCCGAACGTGATGCGCTGGTAGTACTCGGCGCCGGGGGCGGCCTGGGACGCGAGCAACGTGCCGTCCGCGGACCACACGTGAGCGGTGATCGGCCCGGTGTAGGCGCCGCGGCGCAGTGCCAGACCGGCGAGCGCGCCGGTGCGGTCGACGGTGGTGCGCAGGCCGACTTCGACGGCCTGCGTGTCCGGGTCGAAGACGTCGGGTTCCGTGGTGTCGCCGAAGAAGAAGGTCGGGTTGGTCACCGGCGGGGTCGTGCTGCCGCCGACGTGGACGGTGCGCGACACGGTGACCGGACCGGTGGTCGACTCGGTGTGGGCACGAGCCGTGATCGTCAGCGGGCCGGGGGTGGTCGGCGTCAGCAGGAACGTCCACTTCTCGGTGCGCGCGTCGGTGGACGTCCACGTGGCGCCGTCGTCGGTGGAGACGTCGACCTCGGTGATGCCGGCGGTCTCGCCGTTGAAGGCGCCGCCGATCAGGAGCAGCGGCTCGTTCACCGGGACGGAGACGCCGTCGGTGGGGGCGTAGAGCGTGGTGTAGGGGTGGTCGTCCGCGAACGCCGGGGTGGGAGAGATCAGGGCAAGGGCCAGCAGCGGAACCGCTAATCGTCTCATGTACGCCAGATCGTCCTGGTTCGTGACGTGGTTACGACGCAGCTCACGACGCAGCTCACGACGCAGCCGCACGTCGCGGCCCATAAGGTCAGCGACGGTCGAGACGTGAGGAGGACCGGTGCTGGCGCTGTCGGTGGTGCTGCTGGCGGGCGTGCTCGTCTGCGCGGTCGTGCGGCCGTGGGGCTGGCCCGAGGCCGCCGTGGCGGTGCCCGCGGCCGTCCTGGTCGTGCTGGCCGGAGCGTTGCCCGTCGGGCACGCGGTGGACGAGGCGGTGCGGCTCGGGCCCGTGATCGGATTCCTGGCCGCGATCCTCGTGCTGGCGCAGCTGTGCGACGACGAAGGTCTCTTCCAGGCGTGCGGCACCTGGATGGCGCGCGCGTCCGGCGGGCGGCCGCGGACGTTGCTGGGCGGTGTGTTCGTCACGGCGTCGGTGATCACGGCGGTGCTGAGCCTGGACGCCACGGTCGTGCTGCTGACGCCGGTGGTGTTCGCGACGGCGGCCCAGCTCGGTGTGCGGCCGAAACCGCACGTGTACGCGTGCACGCACCTGTCCAACAGCGCGTCGTTGCTGCTGCCGGTGTCGAACCTGACGAACCTGCTGGCGTTCGCGTCCAGCGGCCTGAGCTTCACGCGGTTCGCGGGGCTGATGGCGTTGCCGTGGGTCGTGGCCATCGGGATCGAGTACGTGGTGTTCCGGCGGTTCTTCCGCACCGATCTCGACGCGCCCGCCCACGCGCCGGCCGAACGGCCGCCGGGGGAGCTGCCGGTGTTCGCGCTGGCGACGGTGGGCCTGACGCTGGTCGGGTTCGTCGTGGCGTCGGCCACCGGGATCGACCCGGCCTGGGCGGCGTGCGCGGGGGCGCTGGCGCTGGCGGTGCGGGCGCTGGTCCGGCGCCGCACGTCCGTGCTGAAGATCGTGCAGTCCGCGTCGTTGCCGTTCCTCGCGTTCGTGCTCGGCCTTGGGATCGTGGTGCGGGCGGTGGTGGACAACGGGCTCGACGACCTGCTGCGGCACGTCGTGCCGAGCGGCAACGGCCTGGTCGCCCTGCTCGCGGTGGCGGCCGTCGCGGCCGTGCTGGCCAACGTGATCAACAACCTGCCCGCGGTGCTCGTGCTGCTGCCGTTGGTCGTGCCGCTCGGGGCCGGTGCGGTGCTGGCGGTGCTGCTGGGCGTGAACCTGGGGCCGAACCTCACCTACGCCGGGTCGCTCGCGACGTTGCTGTGGCGGCGGATCGTGCACGACCACGACACCGAGGTGAACCTGCCCGAGTTCACCCGCCTGGGTCTGCTCGCCGTGCCTGCCACCCTGGTCGGTGCGGTCGTGGCACTGTGGGCGTCCCTGCACGTGATCGGAGGATGACCATGACGGTTGTCGTGTGGATCGCCGACGACACCTGGCAGTCCAGTGTGGACGCGGCTCGGGCGCACGGGCCGGATTTCCTGCTGCTGCACGTCAGCGACCACGACGTGCCCGGTGCCGCGCACGGCGCGCTCGCCGGGCTGTTCGGGCGGCACCCGTCCCGCGATCCCGGCCGCAGGCTGGACGACCTCGCCGCGGGCCACGCGGCCCGGTTGCTCGAAGCGGCGGCCGAACGGCTGGGGCTGCCGTGCACGACGTCCGCGCGGGTGGGCCGGGTCGGGCACGAAGTCGTTGCGGCCGCCCGAGACGCCTCTCTGCTCGTGGTGTGCCGCGACGGCGACGTGAGCCACGCCGGTCCGCGCAGCCTCGGCCCGGCGACGCGGTTCGTCGTCGACCACGCGCCGTGCCCGGTGCTGCTGGTCTGGCCGAGCTGAAGTTGCGTGCACGCAAAATTGCGTGTACGCATGTAGGTATGAGAGCAAAAGGCATTGCCTACGACACCGGCTTCGTCCGCCACGGCGAGATTTCGCTGGAGAAGTTCGACCTCGACGTGGTCCGCGAGGACCTGACCGTGATCAGGGACGACCTGCACTGCAACGCCGTGCACCTCGTCGGCGGCTCACCGGAACGGCTGGAGCAGGCCGCGCGCGTCGCGGCCGAGCTCGGGCTGGAGATCTGGTTCTCGCCGTACCCGCTGGAGCTGACGCCGGCCGAGATCCTGGACCTGTTCACCGACTGCGCGCGCCGAGCGGAACGGATCCGGGCCGGCGGTGCCGAGATCGTGTTCGTCACCGGCGTCGAGCTGAGCATCATGAACTCCGGTTTCATGCCGGGAGACGACGTGCTGCAGCGCCTGAGCGGGGTGCTGGGGCAGCCCGAGCGGATGCGCGAGGCCGCCGCCCGGCTGGGCGAGTTCCTCGTCGAGGCCGTCGCCGCGGTGCGGAAGGAGTTCGGCGGCAGGCTCACCTACGCCTGCATCCCGTTCGAGCAGGTCGACTGGACGCTCTTCGACATCATGTCGTTCGAGCTGATCCGGTCGGCCGAGGTCGCCGACCGGTACGCCGAGGGCATCCGGAACGTTGTCGCGCAAGGGAAACCGGTCGCGATCACCGGGTTCAACACGGCCGCGTGGCACGGTTCCGGCGCGGTGGCGCCGCGCAGCATGGAGATCGTCGAGCACGACGAGGCCGGGCTGCCGGTGCGGGTGAAGGACGGGTACGTCCGCGACGAGCAGGAGCAGGCGACCTACCTGCGCGAACTGCTGGAGATCTTCGAGGCCGAGGGCGTGGACGGCGCGTTCGTGTACATGTTCGCGCTCGCCAACTACCCGCATCGGCCGGACGAGCCGAGCCGCGACCTCGACATGGCGAGCCCCGGCATCGTGAAGGTCTACGAGGACGGCACCTGGGAGCCGAAGGCGGCGTTCGGCGCGGTCGCCGAGGTCTACGCGCGGATCTGACGCGGTGAAAACCGCTTGGCGCGCTTGGCACAATTGCCCGCATCATGAGGAGAAGGCTGCGGGCGATCGCCCACGAGACCGTTGCGATCGCGGAGCGGGGTTCCTACGACGGCATCCGGATCGCCGTCGCTCCCGCGGTGGCGGGCACCCGGTTGCACCTGCCGGAGGAAGAGCTTTCCCTTCCGGCGCAGGGAGAACCGCCGAAGATCGAGGTCACCGACGAGTCCACTTTGGAGGCGGCTCGGCGACTTGGCGGTGACCTCGCCTGTCTGGTCTTCGCCTCCGCGCGCAACCCCGGTGGTGGGTTCCTCAACGGTGCGCAGGCACAGGAGGAGAGCGTCGCGCGTTCGTCGGCGCTCTACCCCTGCCTGCTGGCGGCCGGTGACTTCTACGCGCATCACCGCGCGCACGAGGACCTCACCTACAGCGACCGCGTGATCTACTCGCCGAACGTGCCGGTTTTCCGCGACGACGAGGGAAATCTGCTCGCGGAGCCCTACGAGGTCTCGTTCCTCACCGCGGCGGCGCCCAACCTGTCCGCGATCCTGCGCAACCAGCCCGAGCGCGCCGGCGACGTTCCCGCCGCCCTGCGGCGCCGCGCCGTCCGCGTGCTGCGCCTGGCCGCGGCGCATGGCCATCGGCGGCTCGTGCTCGGTGCCTGGGGCTGCGGGGTGTTCGGCAACGACCCCGCGACCGTGGCCCGGGCGTTCCGGACGGCGTTGCGCGACAACAGGTTCTTCGACCACGTCGTGTTCGCCGTGCTCGACCGGCAGCGCGGTGCGCCGACGCTGGCAACATTCGCGGACGCTCTCACCTGACCTCGGTGAACCCGTCCGGGATCTGCGTCTTGAGCTGGGCGAGGTTCTCCGGGGTCGGTGGCAGCCACGTCACGTCGAACGTGGCCGCGCCGTCCTGCACCCAGTGCCAGCGCATCGGCAGGTAGGTGGTGGCGTCGACCCACATCTCGGTCGCCGGCTCCGCCTTGCCCGCAGCGACGTTCAGCCGCACGGTCTGCTTGCCGTTGACGGGATCGCCAGGCCCGGTCACGGTGATGCGGCCGTCCTTGATCGCCTTCTGGATCTTCTCCGGCGTCCACACGTCGTCGTCCGACGGCGTCTCGCCGGGCAGCGACCGGTACGTGCGGGCGCGGTGGTCGACGAAGATGTCACCGGCGGCCGAGCGGCTGAGGTCCACGACGGGCTTGCCGTCCACGGAGGCCCGGTACCGGAAGGCGCTGCCGTCGGCGGCGTGCCACCGTTCGCTCAGGCCCTTCTCGCCCGGCTTGAAGTACTTCTCGCCCTCACCCGCGGGTGCCTGTTCGTGGATCACCATCCCGCGCACTCCGTCGAGCGCGCTGTTCGTCTGCTGAAGCACCTGTGCGACCTCGACCGGTGCGGTCGTCCGGGGTGCTGCGGGCGTCAGCACGACGGCTGCCGCTGCTGCTGCGGTGACCAACGGGACCGCGAGCCAGGCCCAGCGGCGGCGGGACTGCTTGCGCCGCACGGCCGCGAGCAGCGCGGGGGAGTTGGCGGTCACGCCGATGACCTCGGCGTGCAGCACGGTGCGCACGTCGTCGAGCAGTTCGTTGTCAGACACCATGAGCCTTCTCCGTGATCTGTTCTCCGAGCAGTTCCCGCAACCGTGCGACGGCCCGGCTCGTGTGGGCCTTGACCGTTCCTTCCGAGGTGCGCAGTGCTTCCGCGGTCTCCGCCACCGACAGGTCGGCGAAGAACCGCAGCACCACCACTTCCCGTTGCCGCGCGGGCAGTTTCGCCAACGCCCGGCGCACCGCGTCGCGGTCGGCGATCGAGGCGGCGAGGTCGTGGTCGGTCGTCACCTGTTCGACGTTGGTCAGCTCGTGTTCCCGCACCCGTCTGCGGGCCCGGCGCCAGCGGTCGCGCGCCAGGTTGACCAGCACCTGCCGGACGAACGCCTCAGGCGCCGTGTGGACGGACTTCCAGCGCGCCGCCAGCCTCATCAGCGCTGTCTGCAGGATGTCCTCGGCATGGCCGACGTCCCCCACCAGAAGCACAGCCGTGCGCAGCAGCGCGGTCGACCGGTCGAGCACGAACCGGTCGAAGTCGACGCTCATCTCTCGTTGCACGCCCTAGTAGACGACCGGTGGACAGCGCCGGTTGACATCGCGCTGAAAACGCCCTGACCGGCAATGAGCCACTTTGGCACCACTGTTATGCCAAGATGGCTTGTGTGTGGTGCCACCGCGTGCCATAGTGGTGCCATGGACCTGACGCCGTACGTGAACTCCCTCGGTCGCGAGCTGCTGACCGCCGCAGACGCCGGTGGTGCGGACGCCGGTGCGCTGATCGAGCGGCTGACCGTGTCGATGGAGTCGGCGATCCGGCTCGCGCTGCTCGAAGCGCTGTCGGCCGCCGCCGACGAGATCACCCAGGAGCTGGCGCCGGGCTCGGTGCAGGTGCGCCTGCGCGGTCGTGACCCGGAGTTCGTGGTGGCCGTGCCGAAGGCGGAGCAGCCGGTCGAGGAGGTTCCCGCCGCGGCACCGGTCACCGACGCGGGCCTGGAGGACGGGCCCGCGGTGCGGATCAACGTCCGGCTCCCCGAGCCGCTCAAGGCCGCGGTCGAGGAGGCCGCGGGCAGGGAGGGCCGGTCCGTCAACGCGTGGCTGGTCAGGGCCGCGTCGGCCGCACTGCGGTCACCGGGGCGGGACGCCGACGCCGAACCGCGCGGCAAGTTCGCCTCCCAGCGCTTCACCGGATGGGTGCGCTAGCCGCGCTCTCACCTCGCCCCGCTGACCTGCGGGGATGCTCTTCCACCACGTTCTGAGGGGACAGCCATGCCTTCCTACGACTCTCCGCTACCGATCACCGCCACGGTCGACATCTACGTCGGTTACGTGCAGCTCATCGCGAGCGACCGGTTCGACACCGTCGTCGACGTCCGCCCGTCCGACCCCGCGGACTCCTCCGACGTCGAGGCCGCTGAGGCCACCCGCGTCGAGTTCGTCGACGGCGAGCTCGTCGTCCGCGGCCCGAAGCGGACGTTCGACTTCTCCAAGAAGTCCAGGTCCGTCGACGTGGTGATCGAGCTGCCGGCCGGTTCGCAGGCCCGCGTCGACGTCACGGCAGGCAGCGTGCGCGGCACCGGGCAGCTGGGGGAGTGCCGCGTCAAGAACTCGATGGGGCGCATCAACCTCGACCGCACCGGCACGCTGCGCGCCGACACGTCCGCCGGTGACATCACCGTTGGCGACATCGGTGGCGACGCCGACCTGCACTCCGGCACCGGGCAGATCACGGCGGGCAACATCGCCGGCAGCGCCCGCGTCAAGAACTCCAACGGCAACACCGAACTCGGTGCGGTCGCGGGCGATCTGAGGGTGCGCGCGGCCAACGGCAACATCACCGTGGCGCGGGCCGGTGCCGACGTGGACGTCAAGACCTCCATGGGGCACATCAGCATCGGTGAGCTCGTGCAGGGCGAGGCCGGGCTGAACACCTCGATGGGCAACCTGGAGTTCGGCATCGCGCAGGGCACCGCCGCGTGGCTCGACCTCAAGACCGCGTTCGGCCGGGTCAGCAACGAGCTGGACGCGAGCGAGGGTCCCGAACTGCTCGACAACACCGTCCGGATCACCGCGCACACCTCCACCGGCGACATCGTCGTCCGGCGGGCCTGAGGGGAACTTCCGTGAACGCGATCGAGGCGACCGGCCTGCGCCGGTCCTACGGTGACCACGTCGTGCTCGACGGCGTCGACCTGAACGTCAAGCGCGGCACCGTCTTCTCGTTGCTCGGCGCGAACGGTGCCGGCAAGACCACCACGGTCAAGATCCTCTCCACGCTGATCCGCGCGGACGGCGGCAGCGCGACGGTCGCGGGCCACGACGTGGCACGTGATCCCGACGCGGTCCGCCGGGCGATCGGCGTCACCGGCCAGTTCTCCGCCGTCGACGACCTGTTGACGGGCCGGGAGAACCTGAAGCTGATGGCCGACCTGAACCACCTCGGCCGGGCCGAGGGCAGGGTGAAGGTCCAGCTGCTGCTGGAGCAGTTCGACATCGCCGACGCGGCCGACAAGTCCGCCGCCACCTACTCCGGCGGCATGCGGCGCCGGCTCGACCTCGCGATGACGCTGGTCGGGTCGCCGCAGGTGATCTTCCTCGACGAGCCGACCACCGGCCTCGACCCGCGCAGCCGCCGGACCATGTGGGAGATCGTGCGGCGGCTCGTCGCGGACGGCGTCACGATCTTCCTCACCACCCAGTACCTGGAGGAGGCCGACGAGCTCGCCGACCGGATCGCGGTGCTCGACCACGGCCGGATCGTCGCCGAGGGCAGTCCGGACGAGCTCAAGCGGCGCATCCCCGGCGGCCACGTCCTGTTGCAGTTCAACGATCTCCGGCACCTCGAAGCCGCCACGCGGGTCGTCGCCAACGCGTCCCGTGACGGCGAGGCGCTCGCGTTGCGCGTGCCGAACGACGGCAGTGTCGGCTCGCTCAAGGCACTGCTCGACCGGCTCGACGAGAACGCCGTCCCGGTCGACTCGCTCAGCACGCACACGCCCGACCTCGACGACGTCTTCCTCGCTCTCACCGAGAAGGTGAACCAGCCATGACCCACGTGTTGACCGACTCGGCGACGATGGTGCGCCGCAACCTCAAGCGGATGATCCGCTACCCGTCGATGACCCTGCAGCTCATGCTCCTGCCGGTCATCTTCCTGCTGCTGTTCGTGTACGTCTTCGGCGGCACGCTGGGCGCGGGCATCGGCGGGCCGACCGGCGGCCGCGCGGAGTACCTGAACTACGTCACGCCGACGATCGTCCTGATGGCGATCACCGCCGCCGTGCAGGGCACGAGCATCTCGATCGCGATGGACATGACCGGCGGCATCGTGGATCGCTTCCGCACCATGGCGATCGCCCGCGTGTCCGTCCTCACCGGACACGTGATCGGCAGCCTGGTGCAGACGGTGCTCGCGATGTCGCTGGTGTTCGGCGTCGCGGTGGCGATCGGGTTCCGGCCGCGGGCGGACCTGGCCGAGTGGCTCGTGCTGGCCGGTCTGCTGGTGGCCATGGCGTTCGCGCTCATCTGGTTCTCCGCCGCGCTCGGGCTGGTGAGCAAGTCCGTCGAGTCGTCGAGCAACGTCGGCACCCCGATGCTCCTGCTCCCGTTCTTCGGCAACGGTTTCGTGCCCACCGACTCGATGCCCGCGGTGTTGCGCTGGTTCGCCGAGTACCAGCCGTTCACCCCGTTCATCGCCGCCCTGCGCGGACTGCTGATGGGCACACCGATCGGCAACAACGGCTACCTCGCGCTGGGCTGGTGCGTCATCATCGGCTTCGGCGGCTACTTCTGGTCCAAGAAGCTCTTCAACCGCGAATCCACCCGCTGAAGGAGAATTGAGCTCATGCAGCACGGTTTGCCGACGGACCGCGACGTCACCCCGTTCGACCCGCCCAGCCGGATCACCGAGCTGCGGTCGACGCGTCCGGTCAGCCCGATGCTCTTCCCCGACGGTCACGAGGGCTGGTTGGTCACCGGCTACGAAGCGGTGCGAGCCGCGCTGGCCGACGTCAGATTCAGCAACCGGCAGGACCTCGGCATCATCCACGTCCCGTTCCCGACGCCGGGAATGCCGGAGCAGACCGAGCCGTCCCCGCAGACACCGGGACTGTTCATCAGCATGGACCCGCCCGACCACACCCGGTTGCGGCGCAAGCTCACCGGAGCGTTCACCGTCAAGCGGATGAAGGCGCTGGAGGAGGGCATCATCGAGATCACCGAACGGCAGCTGGACGAGCTCGCGAAGCTCACGCCGCCGGTCGACCTCGTGAAGGAGTTCGCGCTTCCGGTGCCGTCGTTGGTGATCTGCGAGATCCTCGGGGTGCCCTACGCGGACCGCGAGACGTTCCAGTCGAACTCAACGAAGTTCATGGAACGCGACGTGAACCTCGAAGACAAGATGGCCGCGTACATGGCGATGCACACGTACCTGTACGAACTGGTCAGCCGCAAGCGCGCCGAGCCCGCCGACGACCTGCTGTCCGACCTGGCCCGCGACGAGGACCTCAGCCTGGAGGAACTCACCGGCATGGCGTTCCTGCTGCTGCTCGCCGGCCACGAGACGACCGCGAACATGCTGGCGCTGGGCACTTTCGCCCTGCTGGAGCACCCGGACCAGCTGGCCCTGCTGCGCGAGGAACCCGAGCTGGTCCCCGACGCGGTCGAGGAGCTGCTGCGCTACCTGGCCGTCGGTGACGTCTTCTTCCGTTACGCGGCAGAGGACATCGAGTTCTTCGGGGAGACGATCCGCGAGGGCTCGACGGTGATCCTGTCGCTGCTGGCGGGCAACCACGACCCCGAGAAGTTCGAACACGCCGACACGCTGGACGTCCGCCGCAACGCCCGCGGGCACCTGTCGTTCGGGCACGGCATCCACCAGTGCCTCGGTCAGCAGCTGGCCCGCATCGAGATGCGCGCCGGGTTCTCCGGGCTGCTGCGCCGGTTCCCGAGCCTGCACCTCGCGGTCGAGGCCCGCGAGGTGAAGCTCAGGACCGACATGAACATCTACGGCGTGCACGCCCTGCCCGTCACCTGGGCCTGAGCTCTCAGCTGATGTTGAGGCGGAACTGCTGTTCCCCGGTGCCCGCCACGCAGTCCCAGATGTTGAGGATCACGCGGTCGTCCGTGCTGGCCCACGGGACGTCGAGGCACCGGTTGCTGTTGCGGTTGACGAAGTTGTAGTACCCGTTGCCGAGGTCGGCGAGCCGCCACTGCTGGGTCAGGCTGCCGTTGCAGTTGAACTGCTGGGTGCGGGCGCCGTTCCACCAGCCGCCGGACTCGATGTCGATGCACTTGCGGCTGCTCTGGTTCGAGATCTCGTAGAAGCCGTCCCGGTTCTGCAGGAACAGGAACTTGGCGGCGGGCGTGTTGTCGCAGTGGTACTGCTGGATCCACGCGCCGTTGTCGCCGGACTGGCCGGCCAGGTTGACGCACTTGCCGCTGTTGCGGTTGATCACCTCGGCGTAGAACGCGCCGGGCGCGGCGCTCGCGGGTGCGGTGATCGTCGCCAGTGCCGCGATCGCCAGACCGGCGGCGAGGGCGAGGATTCTGCTGCGCATTGGTCGTACTCCCAACTGGGTCCGGGTGGTGTGCGGCCAAGCTAGGCAGCGGATTTGGTGCCAGGTAAGGGGAACTGGCGGCCAATGGCCGGTACCGGCCAGGGGGAGATGACCGGATTCGGACAGTGTCCGGATCCGGTCGTTCCGTCGAACGGTGATCACTGACTAGTTTCTGCGCCATGGGATTGCGGAAAGTTCTGCTGGCCTTCGTGATGCTCTTGACGATGGCTTCGCCGGCAGAGGCCTTCGAACCGTGCTACCTGTGGGGGCGATCGGTCTTCGGCATCACGGCCGAGGGTGGGCTGGTGGCGCACAGCTTCTGTCTCGATGCGAACCGCTCTCCCGGCGTGACGCGCTGGAGCGGGCAGAACGTCATCGCGGCCTCGGGCTGGGATGACGTCTCGACGGTGTTCTGGTCAGGGGAGAAGTACAGCTCAGGGGTGTACTACCGGGTCGTCGGCAGCGGGCTGTTCTGGTCCAGCGATCTCGCGAACTGGCGGCAGGTCGGTGCCAAGACCGACTGGAGCTCGTTCAGCTCGCTCACGTCCGCGGAGCCCGGTGCCATCTACGGGACCGAGCCGTCGGGCGCGGTACACCGGTGGGAGCACACGGGCTGGCGGGACGGTGCGGACACGTGGGGCCGGGAAGCCGTGGTGGCCACGATGCCCGCGGGAAGTGTGCTGGACGGCCACACCGGCGCCGGGTTCATCGCCGACACGGGCACCGTGAACGTCTGGAGTGACACCTTCACCAGGTCGAAGATCCGGCTCGTCGTCCCGGACGGGGTGGACCGCGCCACGATCGCGCCGTTCGACCTGGCGGAGCGGTATCCGAACTCGGCGTTCGGCCTCACGTCCAGTGGGAGCAAGCTGGTCCTGCTGCTGCCGGGCACGTGCGCGAAGCTCGAGCGGCCGTGGGTCGCCGGTGATGAGATCGGCGGTGGATACAGGTCGATCTTCGTGGGCGGCTACCAGAAACCGCACGGCACCGGTCCGGTCGAGTGGCAGTGCGACGGTCCTCCTGGCTCAGGCGGCAACTAGTCGAGCCAGCCGTCGCGGACGATCATCGCGGTCGCCGTGATCCGGTTGTCCACGCCGAGCTGGTCGAGTGCGGCGGAGATGTGCCGGCGCACGGTCCGTTCGCTGACGTCGAGATGGCGGGCGATCGCGGCGTCGGTCATCCCGCCGATCATCAACCGCAGCACGGTTCGTTGATGCGCGGAGAACTTGCTGACCGTGCCGCCGTCGTGCAACGGCAGCGCCTGGTTCCACAGCAGCTCGAAGTACATGCGCAGCGCGGCGACGATGACCGGAGCCCTGACCAGCACGGCACCTTCCATGCCGGTGCGGTCGAGGGGCAGCAGGGCCGCCCGGTCGTCGACGAGCACCATCTTCATCGGCAGCTCGGGCAGCACCCGCAGCTGCCACCCACCTTCCGCGCAACGCCGGACCATCTCGCCCGCGAACGGCAGGTCCAGCACCGGTCGGGAGTAGATGTTGCGGAACTGCACGCCGCGTTCCAGCACGGCGGCCGGCGGCACCTTGGCCGACCGGCCGTCCGGCGGGTTGCGGTAGTGCTCGGTCTCGAGGTTCGCGAAGTCGCGTTCGGCGGACAGGCAGAGTTCGACCGACAGCGCGCCGATCTCGGCCGGGTCGGTGTGGACGCTGATGCCGTTGTCGTCGCGCTCCGCATTGGCGACGAATTCTTTCTGCAGTGCGTGCATCTGCTCGCGGACGCGCACGATCATGCGGTGCTGGTCGAGGAGCTGGCGTTGCACGGTGATCAGCGCCTGGTCGACCGCGCGCGACGGTTCGACCGGCACGATCACCGGTTCGCCCACGAACCTCTTGCGGGCGAACCCGGCCTCGACCAGCTCCTCGACCTCCGGCAGGTCGGTGATCGGCAGCTGACCGGCCCGCAGCAGGCGTTGGTAGAGCTCGGCGGCGGGCGCGTTCAGCAACCCGGCCAGCAAGTCCGTCATTCCGATCCCCTCCGCGACGTGGCGGAGAACCTAGCCGACGGCCGCTGAACGGGTTTCACAGCCTCACGCCGTGAAGCCCCCGTCCGCGTTGATGCTGGCACCGGTGACGTACGCACCGGCGTCACCCGCCAGTGCCGCGACGACTTCCGCGATCTCCTCCGGCTTTCCATAGCGGCCCAATGCGGTCAGGCCGCGGATCGTGTCCGCCATCGGCCCGTTCGCCGGATTCATGTCCGTGTCGGTAGGACCGGGGTTGACGATGTTCGCGGTGATGCCCAACGGGCCCAGCTCGCGCGCGAGGCCCTTCGTCATGCCGATGAGCGCCGTCTTGCTGGCGGAGTAGAGGGCGAAACCGGCGAACGGCGCGTACACCGCGACGTTGCTGCCGATGCTGATGATCCGGCCGCCCTCGCGCATGTGCCGTGCCGCCGCCCGTGCCGCGAGGAACGGTGCCCGGACGTTCACGGCCATGGTGTGGTCGAACGCTTCCCGTCCCAGGTCCTCCAACGGCCCGACCTGGAACACCCCCGCGTTGTTCACGAGCACGTCGAGCCGGCCGAACTCGGCCGCTGCCTCGTCCACCGCCGCCACCACGGCGTCCGCGTCGGCGCTGTCCGCCTGGATCGCGAAACCGTTGTCCGGCTTGGTGTTCTGGTACGTGACCGCGACCTGGGCGCCCAGTGCCGCGAGCCTCGCGGCCACCGCGGCCCCGATGCCGCGGCTTCCACCGGTGACCAGAGCCGCTTTGCCTTCAAGTGATCCCATGTGGACCAGCCTGCTGGATTTCCCGCCGCGGAGCTGGCGGGAATCGGACCGTCAGGCGGCGGCTTTCCGCAACGGTGCCGCGACCTCGCTCAGGTGCTCCAGCACGTACCCGTACGACCGGAACAACCCGCACTGCGCATAGGAGATCCCGCGTTGCCGGCAGAACTCGCTCACGATCACCTGCGCGTGCTTCAGGTGCGGCCGGGGCATGCTCGGGAACAGGTGGTGCTCGATCTGGTAGTTCAGCCCGCCGAGCAGGAGGTCGACGAACCAGCCGCCGCGGACGTTGCGCGAGGTCAGCACCTGCTTGCGGAGGAAGTCGAGGGTGTGCCCGGCCGAGAGCACCGGCATGCCCTTGTGGTTGGGGGCGAAGGAACATCCCATGTAGAAGCCCCACAAACCCTGGTGCACCAACACGAACACGATCGCGTGCACGGGCGACAGCACCCAGAACACCACGGCCAGGTAGACCACGACGTTCGCGATCATCAGGTACCGCTCGCGCCCGGAGTACCTGATCGAGTGCCAGTGCAGCGCGAAGCCTTCCAGCAGCAGCAACGGGAAGAACAACACCGCCTGGTGCGAGGTGATCCACCGCCGCGGGCCGCGCTTGGCCTCGCCCTGCCGCCGCGTGAACGCCAGCACCGAGATGTCGACGTCCGGGTCCTCGTCCTCGTGGTTGGGGTTGGCGTGGTGACGGTTGTGCTTGCCGACCCACCAGTCCTGGCTGACCCCGATCAGTCCGCCGTGGACGTAGCCGGCGATCGCGTTCCACCGCTTCGACGCGAAGATCTGCTTGTGCCCCGCGTCGTGTCCGATGAACGCGAGCTGGGTCGTCATCACCGCCAGGACGACGGCGACGGCGAGCTGCCACCACGAGTCGCCGATCAGCGCGAACGCCACCCACGCGCCCCCGTAGACGAGCAGGTTCGCGGTGATGCGGGCGTAGTAGTAGCCGCGCCGCCGGTCGAGCAGGCCGGCCTGCTTGATCTCGGCGGACAGCTGGGCGAAGTCGCTCGCCGGGCGGGGTGCCATTCGCGCAGTATGCCCGGTCGCGACGACCTGGCCGTGCACGAGTGGTGAAGCGGCCGCGAACCGCACGCGTACGGCTCAGGCCTCGAGCCTGGGGAACACCGGACTAGGCGCGGTCACGACCGGCCCGCCGTCGCCGCACTGCGCGGCGATGCGGCGAGCGGCCCCCGGCAGGAACGGCTCCAGGTGCACGGCCAGCTCACGGCAGGTGACGACCAGCTCGCCGAGCACCGCGTCGAGCTCCTCCGCGCGCCCGGCCTTCGCCAGCGCCCAGGGCGCGGTGGCCTCCACGTAGCGGTTGCCCTCGTGGCCGATCCGGACCACGGCCTCGACGGCGCGCCGGAAGTCGAACCCCGCCAGCGCCCGGTCGATCAGGTCCGCTGCTTCGGCCCTCGCGACGCGGAGTTCCCGCGCCGCGGGGTTGTCCGCCGCCGTGGCGGGCACCTGACCGGACCGGTAGCGCCGCACCATCGACACGGTCCGATTGACGAGGTTGCCGATGTTGTTGGCGAGATCCTCGTTGGCACGACCGACAAGCCGCTCCGCGGTGTAGTCCGTGTCGTCCGCGCGAGCCACGTCGCGCAGCATCCACCAGCGCAGGGCGTCGGTGCCGTAGCGGGCGGTGATGTCGGCCGGGTCCTCGGCGTTGCCGAACGACTTGCTGATCTTCTGCCCGCCGGCGGTCAGGTACTCGTGGACGAAGATCGTGGTGGGCAGGGCGAGCCCCGCCGACAGCAGCATCGCGGGCCAGTAGACGGCGTGGAACCGGATGATGCCCTTGCCGATCACGTGCACGCGCTCGTCGCTCTCGGTCCACCAGTGGCGGAAGCCGTCGGGATCGCTGCCGTAGCCGGGGCCGGTGAGGTAGTTGGCCAGCGCGTCGAACCACACGTAGACGACCTGGTCAGGATCTCCCGGCACGGGAATGCCCCAGCCGCGTGCGCGCGTGGTGCTGCGCGAAACGCTGAAGTCCTCCAGCCCGTTGCCCACGAACGACAGCACCTCGCGCTTGCGGGACGCGGGCTCGATCCGGATCGTGTCGCTGGAGATCAGCTCGACCAGGCGGTCCTGGTACCGGCTGAGCCGGAAGAACCAGTTGTTCTCCTCGACCTGCTCCGGCACCGTGCCGTGCTCGGGGCACCGGCCGTCGGCCAGTTCGGCGGGTTGGTAGAACAGCTCGCAGCCCACGCAGTACAGGCCGCTGTAGGTCTTGCGGTAGAAGTCGTCCCGCTCGGCACAGGCCGCCCAGAGCCGGTCGACGCCCGGCTTGTGCCGCGGGTCCGAGCTCGTCCGGATGAAGTCGTCGAACGAGAGGTCGAGCGCGTCACCGAGCTCGATGAACCGCTCCGCCACGCGGCCGACGTACTCGGCGGGGCTGATGCCCTCCGCCTCGGCGCTCTGGACGTTCTTCAGCGCGTTGTCGTCGGTGCCCGTCTGGGCGCGCACCTCGTCACCGCGCTGGCGATGGCGGCGTGCCAGGACGTCCGCCTGGACGAGTTCCAGTGCGTGTCCCACGTGCGGTTTGCCGTTCACGTAAGGGATCGCGGTCATGACGTTGTAGCGGCTCATGGCGCTCCCTCCTGTGTCCGTTCGACGGTACCGGAGCTTTCGCCGTCCGCTGAACGGTTTATCGCTGTCCCTTGTGGACGGTCACAGCAAGGTCACCACGCCGTACGCGCCGGCGGCGACGGTGGCGGAGGCGGGCAGGGTCAGCACCCAGCCCTTGGCGATGTCCGCGGCCACCGCCCAGCGCACCGCCGAGCGGCGGGTGGTCGCACCCACGCCCATCACGGCCGAGGTGATCACGTGCGTGGTGGAGATCGGGGCGTGGAACACGAACGCGGTCAGGTACAGCACGGAGGAAGCCGACAGCTCGGCGGCGAAGCCGTGCGGCGGGGTGAGGTGGAAGATGCGCCTGCCCAGGGTGCGCATGATCCGCAGGCCGCCCGCGTAGGTTCCGGCCGACAACGCCAGCGCGCACGCGAGGATCACCCAGAACGGCACGGAGTAGCCGGTCTGGTTCCCGGTGACGACCAACGCCAGCACGATGACGCCCATGCTCTTCTGGGCGTCCTGCAATCCGTGCCCCAGGGCGAGGCTCGCCGCGGAGAACACCTGCGCCCGGCGCATCAGGCGCCCGGCGCGGTGCGCGTTGGCGTCGCGGAACGCCCACATGATCGTCGTCATCACCAGGTAGCCGAGCACCAGGCCGACGACGGGGGAGACCACCATGGGGATGACGACCTTCTCCAGCACACCCGCCCAGTGCACGGTCGTCGTGGAGGCGAGCGCCGCCCCGACCAGGCCGCCCACCAGGGCGTGCGAGGACGACGACGGCAGGCCGAAGTACCAGGTGACCAGGTTCCAGGTGATCGCTCCGGCCAGCGCGGCGGTGACCACGTGCAGCGCGTCGTCGCCGACCGGGGTCTCGATGATGCCCGAGGCGATCGTGACGGCGACGCCGGTGCCGAGCAGCGCGCCCACCAGGTTCATCACCGCCGCGAGCGAGAGCGCGGCACGCAGCGTGAGCGCACGGGTGGACACCGCGGTGGCGATGGCGTTGGCCGCGTCGTGGAAGCCGTTGGTGAAGTCGAAAGCGAGCGCGAGCACCACCACGACCACCAGTCCGGCGGTCAGCATCACGCTTCCTTGACCGCGATCGAGTGCACCGCGTTCGCCACGTGTTCGAAGGCGTCGGCGGCGGCCTCCAGCTCGTCCACCACCTCCTTGAGCTTCATGACCTCAAGGGCGTTGCGCTCACCGTTGAACAGCTCGGACAGCAGCCGCCGGTACACCTGGTCGGCCTCGTTCTCCAGCTGGTTGACCTCGACCCAGAACGCGGTCAGCTCCTGCGGTTCGGCGAGCCGCGGCATCGCCTCGGCGGTGAGCCGGGCCGCCCGGCACAGCAGGTCGGCCTGCACCCCGACCCCGTCCGGCAGCTCGCCCACCCGGTACAGCGTCGCGAGGTCGACCGCGGCGTCCATGTGGTCGACGACGTCGTCCAACCTGGACGCCAGCCGGTAGATGTCCTCCCGGTCGAACGGCGTGACGAAGGACCGGTCCAGGTGCTCGATGATGGCGTGAGTGGCGTCGTCGCCCGCGTTCTCCAGCGCGTGCATCCGCGCCGCCAGTTCCGCGCGCTGCTCGGCGGGCGCGCGCACGAACTCGCGCAGCAGCTCGACGCTGGCGCCGATGTTCGCGCCGATCTCGGCGAACAGCTCGAAGAACCTCGCGCCCGTCGGCTTGCGGCTGATGCGCATTCGGCAGTCCCTCAGTCGCGTCTGTCTGTGCTGACGCGCCTGTCTACCCGCTCGGACGGCGGGCAAAACATCCGCGGAGTCGGCTCTTGACGGGGGCACGGCTCGCGGAGGCCGGGACCGGGCCGGCCAATACCCATCTGGTCGCGGGCGACTACCCAATCGACGCGTTCCCCATTGTTCCGGGCCGGCCAGAACGTACATCTTCGCTGCTGTCCACGCAGGTGGAAGCCACCACAGCAGGTTCTGACGGCCCGGTACCGGGCCAGAACGGTGAGAGCAATGAGAAACGGAATGAGGGCATCACGGCTCGGCGTGCTCGCCGCCGCTGCCGCGGCCGTCGCGATGACGGCGATCCCGGCGGTCTCGTCGGTCGCAGAGGCGTCACCCGCCCCTGGTGCCGGTGCGGCGCAGTCCGGTGACTCGGTGTGGAAGGAGGTCGACGCGGTCGCGCAGAAGGCCTCCGCGCTGGGGGTTTCGTCCGATTCCGACCCGGTGCTGATGCTACCGGCCGGTACGCCCGCCACCGACCTGGCGGGGGTCGTCGCCTCCCTCCCGGCCGCTGGGAAGGTCGCCGTGCGGACCAGCCAGTTCAGCAAGAGTGAACTGGACTCGATCCAGAAGACGGTGATGGACCGCAAGTTCAGCGCGGACGCGGGGAAGTACGGGATCTCCAGCACCTACGACGCGAAGACGGACAAGGTCGTCGTCACCACCGATGCGCCGGCGTCGGTCACGGACGGTCTGAACAAGTCCTACGCGGGCAAGGTCGAGATCCACCGGGGCCGCTTCGAGTCGCAGAACGGAATCGACCGCTTCAACGACGGCTACCCGTTCTACGGCGGAATCTCGCTCATCAACAGCCGCAACGGGGGCGTCTGCACGGCAGGCGTCGCTGTCGAGAGCGTCTTCACCGGTCAACGGGCGCTGACGACCGCAGCGCACTGCGACACGGACGGCGACACCTTCATGAACAAGGACCACCGCGGACACTGGGGACAGCAGGTCGGCTCGGTCGACATGCGTGACACCCACCTCGACGTCTCGCTCCTGCACGGGCTCGCCTACGACGGTTGGATCTACACGGGCGGGACCGAGTACAGCACCTCCAAGATCTTCGTGCACGGCGGCTCCGGCGTGTGGAACGGCCTGATGCTGTGCGTCAGCGGTCAGACGACGTTCAACCACTGCGGTCACCCCGTCTCGAACACGAACTACAGCATCCGCTGGAGCGCCAGCGACGCGGGTATCGACAACGGCAACGGGTTCCTCTACGACCAGGGCGGAAACAACGCGCCGTTCTTCAACAACGGCAAGCTGACCGAAGCCGGTGACTCCGGCGCCCCGATCTTCGACACCGACCAGACGGGGTCGGCCGCCTTCATCGCCGGCACGCACTCGGGTGTCGTCTGGCTCTGGGACGGCGGCCGCTGCGGATGCTCCATCCCGCACATGGTGGGTTCCAAGATCGGTCCCCTGCTGCAGAGCTACGCCCTCGGCCTGGTCACTCACTGAGCACCAGGACGCAGTCCGGCTGACGCCCGGGGGAGGCGGTCTTCACCGCCCGCCTCCCTCCGGGGTCCCGCAGCGCCACCCCCGACCCGTACCCGCGCGCCGCGGCCTCCGCCGACGGCACCCACGAACCTGGAGAACCACCATGGCCCGTCCGAGTGCCCGCGCCCAGCGGGCCGCACAGCCGCAACTCACCTTCCCGGACCGGACAGCCGCACAAGGCGCGAACGCCCTCGCGAAGCTCGGCAGCTGGATCCGGTCCGGCACTCCCCATCTGGTGTTCCTCACCTCGGTCACCGCCGTCCTGATCGTCCTCGGCTTCGCGCTCAGCGGCCCGGACGTCACCGCCTCGTCCGCGGGGCTGCTGTCCGCCGGTGACTGGACCCAGCCGGCCACGTGGGGAGCCCTGCTCTACCGGACCGGGATGATGGCGCTGACCTACGTCGTCCCGACCGCCGTCAGCGGATACGTCGCCTACGGTCTGGCGGGCGGTCCGGCGCTGCTGCCCGGCATCGTCGGCGGCCTGACCGCCATGGGCATCGGCACCGGCCCCCTCGGCGGCCTGCTCGCCGGCCTGACCGCCGCCGCGGCGGCCGGCGCACTCACCAGGCTCACCGTCCCGAAGGCGCTGCGGGGCCTCACCTCCGCCGTCCTGGTCCCCGTTCTGGCGACCGCGGCCACCGCGTTCCTGACCATCGCGGTTCTGGGCCAGGCGCTGAACGCGTTCACGAACTGGCTGCACGGACAGCTGGTCGACCTCGAGTTCCTGAGCCTGCCGCTGCTCGGCCTGGTCGCCGGCGCGCTGGTGTGCTCCGACCTCGGCGGGCTGGTCACGAGGTCGGTCATCGCGTTCGGCTCGATGGAGGTGATCGGGGCCGATCCGTCGAAGCTGAGCCCGATCAACATGACCATCATGGCGGCCATCGTGGCGGCCGGCATGGTTCCGCCGCTGGCCATGACGCTGGCCACCGTCGTGCGCGGCAAGTCGTTCACGGAGGCCGAACGCAAGTACGGCAAGGCCGCCTGGCTGTTCGGTCTCGTCTCGGTCCCCGAGGGCGTGACCCCGCTGGTGCTCGGTGACCCCCTTCGGGTCATCCCGGCGTGCATGGCGGGTGGTGCCGTGACCGGTTCCCTGATCGCGAACTTCGGCGCCACGGTCAGCCGTGCCGACGGTGGACTGTTCGGCGTCGCGGACTTCGGGAAGCCCCTGCTGTTCCTGGCCGCCGTCGCGGCAGGCGTCCTGACCACCGCCGCGGTCACCATCGGCCTGAAGGCACTTCGCCGTCCGGCGGTCGCCCAGGCCCCGAAGCACGTGGCGCGGAACCGGAAGGTCGCGCCCGTGGCCGGGTGACCCTCGGTCAGGACAGCACGACCGAGTCGAGCAGGTTCTTGGCCACGTCGCGCAGTTTGACGTTCTCGTGCTGCGACCGCTCCACGAGCATCGAGAAGGCCTCGTCCGGGGTGCACTTGTGCACTGCCATCAGGACGCCTTTGGCCTGATCGATGACGGCACGTGACACCAGCGCTCGTTCAAGCTGCTCGATTTGTTCGCGGGAGCGTTGCCACCGTTGGGCGCTGCTGATCGTGGCCGAGGCCGCCGTGGTGAACAGGCGCATGAGGCCCTCGTCGAACGGGTCGAAGGCCGCTGCGGTGTGGCTGTAGATGTTGAGCGAACCGACGTGTTCGGCCTGCGTCCGGTCGGTGGCCGGCAGGATCACGGGGACCGACAGGTAGGCGCGGATGTCCTGCTCCGCCGCCGCGGCCTCGAACTCCGGCCACTCGTCGCGGTGCTCGCCGACGACCGCGCGGACGGGCTCCAGGGTGCGGGCGGACTGCAGGCACGGGCCGCGATCGGCGCTGTACTGCTTCTCGTCGACGTCGACGAGAAGGCGGTCCGTGGCGGCCGCGGTGCGCGGTTGCCGCAGCGTCACCACGGAGACGGTCACCGCGTCGGCGTCGGGGATCGCCTTCGCCGCGGTCTCCGCGAGCCGCTGCAACGCGTCGTCGAGCGATTCCTCGCCGGTGAGCGCGTCACGCAACACCTCCAGCGCGTCAGCGGTCTCGTCGAGGCGCTCCAGCGCGTCGGGGCGGTCACCGTTGAGCGACTGATCAGACGGTGGAACCGTTCGCACGTCGTCGGCCATGCCACGCACTCCTTCGCCGTCGGGTGGAACCCACGGCGCCAGCTGCTCGACGCACGTTCAACGCATGATACGACTGTTGAACACCTCGGCGCCGGGTTGCGGAAGTGCGGAAGCCGAACCGTCCCGCGATGGTGGTCTAGCCTGAGCCGGTCCGGCCTGCCGCGCGTGCCAACCCGGAGGCGCCCCGTGACGACGATCGGCGACGATTCGACATCCGTCGTCCTGGACCTGCCTGTCGAACCGACGAGCACGGTGGCGCAGTTGCGCGTCCGCCTCGCCGCCACGCTGGACGATCTCGGCGAGGACCACCGCTACGACGTGTTGCTCGTCATGACCGAACTCGTGAGCAACGTGTTGGACCACACGGCGGGCACCGGCCGGCTTCGCGTCCTCCGGAGTCTCGCTCACTGCGAGATCACCATCGAGGTCGACGACACCTCGGAACTTCGGCCTGTGCACGGACGCTTCCGGCTCGGCGGTATGCGAGGCCGCGGCATAGTGGTGATCGACAAACTGGCCCGCGAATGGGGCACGAGATCTCTGGCGGACGGCGGTAAAACCGTGTTCGCGGCGGTGGGCTGCCCAGCCGGGGTGACCGGGACGACGTAGCCGGTGTCCAGATAGGACAGTTCTCGCCGCGGTGGAATGGCCGCCATCCGGTCACACCCATCGGCTCGAATTCGGTGGGATTAGATCGATCGGGGCAGTGACCACCGTGCTGATCCGTGAATCATGGAAGCATGGGGATCGACCAGTCGTTCTGGGAGATGCTCGACGTCGCGGACCGGAACGCGCTGCAGGCTGCGGCGACCCGCGTGACGTTCGAGGCCGGATCGGTGATCTGCCATCAGGGGGACAGGTCGCGGAACATGCTCGTCGTGTCCCGCGGACGCGTGCGGGTCAGCCGGTTCACCCTCAGCGGCGAGGAGACCGTGCTCGCGGTCCGCGGGCCCGGCGAGATCATCGGTGAGCTCTCCGCCATCGACGGCGGCGGCCGTTCCGCGACGCTCACGGCGGTGGATCCCGTGCGCGGCATGGTGATTTCCGCCCACGCGTTGAAGAGGCTGTGCGAGGAACACCCGAAGATCGTGTGGGCGGTGCTGTGCGTCGTGGTGTCGCGGCAACGGGCGACGGGCGATCAGCAGGACCTCCGTACCGGCCCCTCGTTGCACCGGGTGGGTGCCGTGCTGCTCGACCTCGCGCATCGCGGGACCAGCGACATGATCGCGACGGTGCCGCTCAGCCAGCGGGAGCTCGCCGGAATCGCCGGCATCTCGCGCGAGACGCTGGCGCGGGCGTTGAAGACGTTGCGGGAGGCCGGGATCATCGAAACCCGCCGCACCAGCATCGAAATTCTACGCGAGGACGCACTTCGCTCCTTGTGTGGCATATGACGCAAACTTCTCGGCGCGACGGCGTTCTCCTTGGTGCACAAGACACCGAGGACACATCAGGAGCCGTCATGAAGCACCACCCGTTGCCGGAAGCCAGCTCCCGCAAGCAGAAGGCGCGTGCACGCCGCAAGCACACCGAACACGTGCTGCTCGCCGTCGTCTTCACCGCCGTCGAGCTGTGGGCCGTCGTCGCCGTGGTGGTGCTGCTCGACGACGGCGGAGTGCTCGCGGTCGCGGCCTCGGTCGTGCTGTCGGCCGCGATGATCGCCGTGTGGGACACCTGGAAGTCGGTTTTCGCCACCGCACGGGCGTTGCGTTCACCGGTGCCGGAGGAGGAGCCGCCGGCCGTCGAGGCAGACCACGAGATCAGGCTGGTACGGCTGTAGAGCCAGGTGTGGCCGCGACAAGGGGGAGCGGTCACACCGCCCAGCTCGACGCTCGGCGAATCCGCGAGACCGAGTTCGGCGTTCCGAAGGCCGGCGGGGTGCCACGCGCGGAAATGCGAAGAAGCAGGTAGAGACGAATCTCTACCTGCTTCTTCGGAGTACGCCGCCAGGGACTCGAACCCCGGACCCGCTGATTAAGAGTCAGCTGCTCTAACCAACTGAGCTAGCGGCGCCTGTCTCTTGTGCCGGAGCCTTGCGTTTCCGACACGAAGAACGTTAGCACAGGGCATCCACCGGGTTTTCACGCGGGGTCCCCGGTCCGCTCGAACCCGGTGTGGATCAGCCACTGCGCCGCCGCGTAGGTGGGCATCACGCCCGCCGACGCGACCTGGGCCGCGCGTCCTCTGAGGACGAACCGGCTGGCGCCGAGCAGGGCGTCCGACACCGCGAAGAGGGCTGCACCACCGAAAACCCGCCGTGCGCCCGCACCGCGGACGGTCGAGGCGGCGGCCACCATGGTGCCGAGCGTGAGTGCGTAGAGGCCGACCGGGCGGCCCGTCGAGGGGCCGGCGGCGCGGGCGAACGCGGCTGCGGCGGCGGCGGAGGCGGTGACGACCGGCACGACGGCCTTGCGGGCGCCCGGTTGTGATCTGCGCATCAGTGCGGCGGTGTAGCCGAGGTGTGCGACGAGGAAGCTGAAGAGTCCGGCGCGGAACGCGCGGTCCGAGTCGCCGAGCAGGGCCACGTCGCCCGCCCACGAGCCGGCCAGGCCGATCGCCATGCCGGGGTCGCGGGGAGGGGTGGCCGTGGCCAGGAGGGGCATGAGGGCGGTCTTCGTCACGGACCGCAGGGCCCTGGTACGACGCACGGTTGCCGCGATCGAGTCCACGATCGCGGCAACCGCGTAGACCTGCTTCTTCATGAGCACCTCTCGCTTTCGAGGTGCTCAGGTTAGACCGGTCAGCTCAGCGTCAGTGCCGTGTCGTCGATCACGAACGACGTCTGCGCCGAGGTGTCCTCCACGCCGGTGAACTTGAAGGTCACGGTCTGGCCCGCGAACGAGGACACGTCGAACGTCTTGAGCACGTAGCCCGACGCGGCGTTCACGTTGGAGAAGGTGCCGAGCGTGGTGGTGCCCGCGGTGACGGTCAGCTTGTCGTAGACGGTGCTGCCGGTCTCGGAGGTGTCGATGTGCAGGTAGAAGCTCAGCGACGCCTTGCAGCCCGCGGGGATCGTCACCGACTGGGACAGCGAGTCGGTGTGCGACGAGCCGTAGCCGTTCAGCCAGGACGACCAGGTGCCGGAGTGGGCCGGCTGGCCGTTCGAGCCGTGCTGGCCGATGACGCCGGAGGTCGCCGTCCACGAGGCGGCGCCGGACTCGAAGCCCGGGTTGGCGATCTTCTGGCCGGAGCAGTTGCCGCCGCCGGTGCCGACGGTCCAGCTGAACGACGCGGAGCCGCTCTTGCCGGTGCTGTCCTGCGCGGTCACCGTGACGTTCGAGGTGGCGGCGGTGGTCGGGGTGCCGGAGATGGTGCCGGTGCCCGAGTTGATCGACAGGCCGGCGGGCAGGCCGGTCGCGGACCACGTGTAGGGCGCGGTGCCGCCGCTCGCCGACACCGGCAGGTTCACCGCGGTGCCGACCGTGCTCGACTGGTTGCCGGGGTTGCTGACCGTGACGGTGCCGGTCGCGCTGCACGTCGGGTCGGCCGACTGCGCGGGGACGCTGACCGCGTCCCAGGCCGCCTTGACCGTGTTGAACTCCGCGCAGCTACCGGGGTAGAGGTTCTTCGCGGCGGTCAGCGTCCAGGTGCGGTACTTGAGGTACGAGCTGCCGGACGTCTTGAGCAGCATGGCGTTGTAGAAGATCTTGATGGCCTTCTCGACGCCGAGACCCGTGATCGTGGTGTTGTTGCAGGTGGTGCTGGTCGGCTGGCCGTTGGTCGGGTTCGTGCCCTGCGAGAGCAGGTAGAACCAGTGGTTGCCGGGACCGGCGGCCGCGTGGACCTCGGTGCTCGGGATCGAGCTGGAGTAGCAGTTCGCGTGGCCGAGCGCGGACGGGTTGTACATGTTGCGGATCGGGCCGCTGCCGACGAGGTTGATCGTCTCGCCGACGAGGAAGTCCGGGGTGTCGTAAGGCGACGGCTCGTTGGCGAACCACTCGGTGGTGGCGCCGAAGACGTCCGCGACGAACTCCTGCGTGCCGGAACCGGAGATGCCGCCGGGGGTGTGGTCGTCGATGCCGTGGCCGAGCTCGTGCGCGACGACGTCGAGCGAACCGATCCACTGGCCGGCGGTGTTCTTGCCGATCTGGACCTGGCTGCCGTCGTAGTAGGCGTTCTGGTCGTTCAGGCCGACGCGCATCGGCCAACCACCGCCGTTGCCGTCAAAACCGTTGCGGCCCAGCCACTGCGTGAGCATCTTCGACTCGGTCTGCGCCGCGAAGAGCACGTCGACGCAACCGGTCTCGCGGTTGGTCTGGGTGCCGTTGCCCCACGTGTCGGTGGACTTGGTGAACGTCGTGTTGTTCGCCGCGTCCTGGCAGCTGACGTTGGTGAGGTTCGGGTCCTTCATGGAGTACGTGCCACCGGACTGCGTGGTGGCGATGGTGACGGGGTTCGGCCCGTTCCAGCCACTGGTGCCGGTGCCGTGCAGGACGTGCTCCTGCTTGTGCAGCACCTGGCCGGTGGCGGCGTCGACGATCACGTCGAGCTTGCTCGGGCCCTCGTCGTCCCGGCCGACGACCGAGACCTTCCAGGCGAGCTTCGGCGTGGAGTCGAGCGCGTAGACGACCTGCTCCGCGGCACCCGTGCTGTCCACCTTGGACAGCGCGGACTTGGCGGTGGCCTCGGCCTGGGCCTTGGTGACCGTCGCGGTGGTGCTGGGGAGATCGATCGTGGAGTTCTGGTCGACGGAGGTGTGCAGCACCTGGCCGGTCGCGTTGGTGACGACGACGAAGTCGCCGCCCACCACGGACATTCCCTTGTAGGTCCGCTCGTACGGGATGTACTTCAGCCCGTTCGTCGACGAGATGACGCCGTGGCGGACGAACGAGTCGTTCGCGCTGGCGTGCAACTGGGACGGCTTGCTGTCGACCAGGCTCGCGGCCGCGTCCACCGCCATCGCGTCGGCGGTCTGCGCCGGCGGCTGGGCGACGGCACTGTTCGCGCCGGTTTGGGTGAGAACGGCTGCGACAAGTGTTCCTGCCGCGGCCAGCACGAGAGAGCGTCTCGCTTGCATTGGTTCTCCTCGTTGCAGGGCGAAGGCACCGGCTCGCGGTTGCAGGGGAGCCGATGGTTCGTCTGAGGTGAATGTGTGGCGGAGCAGGGAAAGAATGAGTTCCGAAACCTTCGTTAACAAGTACTAACTTATTCACACACCACTATGCGTCGATTTTTGTACGACTTGCTGCCGCACTTTCCTTCGATGGGGCAGATGTCCGTTCTGTCGCAAGTAGTCTGCGCAGAGCGGTTGGGGTGTGTCCGAGGTGTTCGCGCACGGTCCGGCACAGGTGCGCCTGGTCGGCGAACCCGAGGTCGGCGGCCAGCGCGGCGAGGCCGGATTCGCCCTGTTCCAAACGATCCAGAGCACGGGCGACGCGCACCCGGTTGCGGTAGCGGGTCAGCGACACCCCGAGCTCACGGGTGAACGCACGGCTCAGCCGGTACGGCGAGACGCCCAGCAACGCGGCCAGCGGAAGGAGCCCGGCCGCGGCGGGGTGGTCGTCGCCGATCACACCGCGCGCCCTGGCCACCAGCGCCTGGTCGGCCGTGCCGTCCGGAACGGTCGTGGTGACGACCTGCCGCACGATTTCCCCCACGAGCCCGACGAGTTCTTCGGACGGGTCGGTGCGCGCGGCCGTCAGCAGCCGCCGGTGGGCCAGGTCGAGCTCACCGTCCACGTACAACGACGACCCGCGCACCCGTGGCGCGTCACCGGCGATCGCGTGCCAGAGCGCCGGTTTGAGCCCGATCGACGTGCACTCGTCACCACCGGCCGGGTGGGCGAACTGCTCCTCCTCGCCGGGCAGGCCGAGGTAGCCGACGGTGCGGTCGAGATCGGCCGGCACGCCGCGGACCCGGCGCCGGAACCCGCCGCGGCGCACGAGCACGAGCCGCACGTCCTGCCGCGGCGGCTCGGCCGACCAGCCGCGGTGGTCGTCACGGCAGTCCACCGCGGACACGGAGAACTCCGGCCGCACCACGAGATCGACGAACGACAGCACCCCCGCAGGCTAGGCCGGGGGTCTGACAATTCCGGCGCAAGGATCTTCAAGACCACCGGGGTGCCCGTGGCCGAGGCTGGTGCGCAACGAACGAAGGAGAACACCATGCCCGCACTGGCCCGACTCACCACGATCGTCCTCGACTGCGCCGACCCGCGGGCGCTGGCCGAGTTCTACCACGCCGTCACGGGGTGGAAGATCACGTCCAGTGACGAGGACAGCGCCTACCTCGGCGAGGACGGCGTCCAGCTCGCGTTCTTCCGCGTGCCGGACCACCGGCCCGCCGCCTGGCCGGGTCCCGGCAAGCAGGCGCACCTGGACTTCCAGGTCGACGACCTCGACCTGGCCGTCGAGCAGGTGCTCGAACTCGGTGCTACGAAGCCGGAGTTCCAGCCCGGCGAGGGGCGGTGGACGGTGCTGGCCGACCCTGAGGGCCACCTGCTGTGCCTGTGCGCGTGACCGGCGAGAACTCGTAGTCCCGCAACGGGAAGCGGCCTGCGGCCCGCTGCGCGCTGATCGTCGAGGTCGGCCGCAGCAGGGTCGCTTCGCCGTGCTGGTTGAAGTAGTAGCTGTGCGCGGTGGCGCACTGGCCGAGTGAGAACACCGTGTTGTGCGCGACCTTCGCGCGCATGCGGCCGAGGAACTCGTCGTTGGCCCGCTGGGTGACCTCGAAGACCTCCGCGCCGCGTTGCCGCATCCCGGTGAACAACCGCCGCATGTGCGTCATCTGGCACTCGATGGTCGTGAAGTACGAGAGTCCGCTGTAGGCGTAGGGACTGTTGAGCGACAGGTAGTTCGGGAAGCCCGGCACGGTCACGCCCTCGTAGGCCTGGAACCTGTGCTGCCGCCACCACGCGCCGAGATCTCTGCCGTCGCGCCCGATCACCTCGAACGCGGGGAAGTTGGTGTCCCACAGGTCGAATCCCGTGGCCAGCACGAGGACGTCGATCTCGGTGCGGCCCTTCGCGGTGATGATCCCCGAGCTGTCGATCCGCTCGATGGTCGCGGTTTCCAGGCGCACGTGGGGTTCGGTGAACGTGCGGAAGTAGTCGTTGGAGAACGTCGGGCGCTTGCAGCCGAACGAGTAGCCGGGCGTGAGCTCGCGGCGCAGCACCGGATCGTGGACCTGGCGGTGCAGATGCGCGCGGCACCACCGTTCGGCCAGCCGGTTCGCGACGCGCAGCTGCCGGTAGTGCACCACGCCCGAGATCATCATCAGTTCGAGGATCGAGCTGCCCAGCCACCGCACGGCCCGCTGGACGAAAGGTAAGCGCGCGAACAGCTTCCGCAACGGCACGGGGATCGGGTAGTCGGGTTTCGGGCTGACCCAGATCGGCGTGCGCTGGTACACGGTCAAAGCAGCCGCGGACCGGGCGAGCTGGGGGATCAGCTGCACGGCCGTGGCTCCGGTGCCGATGATCGCGACCCGCTTGCCGGTCAGGTCGGCCGGTTCCCACGCGGCGGTGTGCATCACCTCGCCCTCGAACGAGGAGATGCCCGGGATGTCGGGCGTCTTCGGCTGGGACAGGAACCCCGTCGCGGTCACCAGGTACCGCGCGGTGACGACCGATCCGTCCGCGGTCCTCACCTCCCAGTGGTCGTCGCGCCACGAGGCTCCGGTCACGACGGTGCCGAAGCGCATGAACCGGCGCAGGTCGTACTTGTCCGCGACGTGCGCGGCGTAGCGCTTGAGCTCCTCGCCCGGCGCGAACAGCCGCGACCAGTGCGGGTTCGGCTCGAACGAGTAGGAGTAGGTCGAGGACGGGATGTCCACGGCGAGGCCCGGATAGCGGTTGACGTGCCACGTGCCGCCGAGGTCGCCCTCCCGTTCCAGGATCAGCAGGTCGTTCAGCCCGAGCCGCCTGAGCTCGATCGCCGCGCCCATGCCGCCGAACCCGGCACCGACGACGACCGCGTCGTACTGCGGGGTCATCCGACCTCCTCCGCTGAAACGGAATCGCATGTCAGTTCCGGAACGGTATGTCAGTTCTCGGGTGATCACAAGAGTCCGCAGGTCATAGACTCAGGTGCATGACGTCCAGTACCGAACCCGTGAGCCGAGCCGAGCGCAAGAAGCAGGAGCTGCGCCGCGAGATCATCGACGCGGCGTTCGACTGCTTCGCCGAACGCGGCTACCACGCCACGGGGATCGCCGACGTCGCCACGCGGCTCGGCATCGGGCACGGCACGTTCTACCGCTACTTCCAGAACAAGCGGGACATCGTCGACCACGTCGTGGACGACCTGGTCGCGCGCATCACCGGCGCCCTCACCGCGGAGAACGCGCCGGACGCGGTGTCGACGCTCGCCGAGTACCGCGAGCAGTCCGCGCGCATCGGCGAGGCGCTCGCCCGCATCTTCGGCGAGGACCCGCGCGTGCCGCGGCTGCTGCTGTTCGAGGCGCCGGGCATCGACCGGGCCATGGCGGAACGCATCCTCGACCTGTTCGACCTGGCCGCCGCGCTCACCGCCGCCTACCTCTCGCACGGCGTCGAGCTGGGCTACCTGCGCGCCGACCTCGACGTCGGCAACACCGCCAGGGCCATCAACGGCATGATCCTCGGCTCGGCCATCGCCTCGCTGCGCACGCCGGAGGACCAGACCGCGCTCAGCGAGGCGATCCGGCGCGTGATGTACGACGGGATCGCGGCTACCGCTTGAGCCACGCCCGCGAGGCGACGGACGGCGTCGGGGTGTGCGGCAGGATCGCGGCCGACTTCTGGGCCACATCCGTGCGACGACCAGCGCCGACTTCGGTGGCCGGTGTCGGCGTGCACGGCAGGATCTAACTCCCCAGCCACGCCCGTGCCGCGACGACCAGTGCCTCGACCCCGGTGGTCAGCGTCGGTTCCAGGTCCGGCGCGAACTCGGGGGAGTGGTTCATCGCCACGGCCTTCCCGGGCTCCCAGGCGGAGAAGTCGATGCCGCCGAAGAACCAGAACACCGTCGGCACCCCGGCCTCCGTGCCGAACACGCCGACGTCCTCGCTGGAGTTGACCAGCGCGCCGGGGATCAGCCGCTCCTGGCCGAACCGTTCGGTGAACGCGGCCACCGTCCTGGCGGTCGCGTCCGGATCCGACACGAGCACCGGAGTGCCGTCGTGCCACTCGAACTCGGGCTCGCGCGGCGCACCGGACGCCGCCGCCTCGGCACGAACGATGCGTTCGACGGCCGCGCGCACGATGCCGCGAGTGTGCTCGTTGAACGTGCGGATGTTGACGCCGACCTCGGCCGTCTCCGGGATCACGTTGTCCTTGGTGCCGGCCAGCAGCCGCCCCACCGTCACCACAGCACGCTCTGACGGTGCGATCTCGCGCGCGACGATTCCCTGCAGCCGCACGACGACATGCGCGGCCATCAGCACCGGATCGACCGCGATCTCCGGTGCCGAGCCGTGGCCGCCCCGGCCGAACAACGTGACGCGGAGCGAGTCCGAGGCCGCCATCACCGGCCCGCTGCCGTGCGCGATCATCCCGGCGGGCAACGGCCCGACGTGTTGCGCCAGCACGACATCGGGCTTGCCGAACCGCTCGAACAGGCCGTCCTCGACCATGTTCCGCGCGCCGCAGCCCAGTTCCTCGGCCGGCTGGAACACCACCAGCAACGTCCCCGACCACTCGGCGCGGGCACCGGCCAGCTGCTCGGCCGCCCCGATCAGGCACGTGGCGTGCATGTCGTGCCCGCACGCGTGCGCCACGGGCACTTCTTCACCGTCGGCGTTGGTCGCGCGTTGGGTCGACGCGTACGGCAGCCCGGTCTTCTCCTCCACGGGCAACGCGTCGATGTCGGCGCGCAGCAGGACGACCGGGCCGTCGCCGTTGCGCAGCACGCCGACCACGCCGGTGCCGCCGACGCCGGTGGTGACGTCGAAACCCAGCGGGCGCAGGGCATCGGCCAGCACCCCGGCCGTCCGGAACTCCCGCAGCGACAGTTCGGGGTGCTGGTGCAGGTCGCGGTAGAGCGCGTGCAGGTCGGTCATCGCCCGATCTTGAACAGCCGTGGGGAAAGACGCAATCCCGCATGGCCCCGGCGGTGGTGGGTAGCCCGGTGGCATGCGTGCGCTCACAGTTCTCCCAGGGACGAAGAATTCGTTGCAGCTGACCGAATTGCCCGACCCGGCGCCGGGTACGGACGAGTTGCTGGTGGAGGGGATCGCCGTCGGCGTGTGCGGCACGGACAAGGAGATCGTGCGTGCCGACTACGGCTGGGCACCGCCTGGCCGGGACCGGCTGGTGCTGGGGCACGAGTCGCTCGGCAGGGTGCGGTCCGCGCCGGGCGACAGCGGGTTCTCGGCCGGGGATCTCGTGGTGGGCGTGGTGCGGAGGCCGGATCCGGTGCCGTGCGGGGCCTGCGCGCGAGGTGAGTTCGACAGCTGCCGCAACGGCCGGTACACCGAGCGCGGCATCAAGGAGCTCGACGGGTACGGAGCCGAGTTGTGGTGCGTGGAGACCGACTACGCCGTCAAGCTGGATCCGGCACTGGCCGACACCGGCGTGCTGATGGAGCCGACCTCGGTGGTCGCCAAGGCGTGGGAGCAGGTGCGTCGCGTCGGTGAGCGCGCCTGGTACGAGCCGACGCGGGCGCTGGTCACCGGTGCCGGGCCGATCGGGTTGCTGGCGGCGTTGATCGGTGTGCAGCAGGGGCTCGACGTGCACGTGCTCGACCGCGTGACGGACGGGCCGAAACCGCGCCTGGTCGAGCAGCTGGGCGCCACCTACCACCACGAGGACGCCGACGAGGTGGCGGGAAAGCTCCAACCGGACGTCGTCATCGAGGCGACCGGTGCGGGCGGCCTGGTCTTCTCCGCGATCCGCAACACCGCTTCCTTCGGCGTGGTGTGCCTGACCGGGGTCTCACCGTCCGGGCGGAGGATCGCGGTCGACGCCGGCAGCGTGAACCGCGAGATCGTGCTGGAGAACGACGTGGTGGTCGGCTCGGTCAACGCCAACCTGCGCCACTACCGGCAGGCCGCCGACGTGCTGGCCGAGGCCGACCCGGACTGGTTGCGCGGCCTGATCACGCGACGGGTGCCGCTGGAGTCCTACGAGGACGCCTTCGAGGCCCGGTCCGACGACGTGAAGGTCGTCATCAGCCTGGACGGGAGCCGCTGAGCCGTGCCGTCGCCGATCGAGGACTACGCCCTGCTGGGCGATCTGCACACGGCGGCGCTGGTCGGGCGGGACGGCAGCATCGACTGGCTGTGCCTGCCCCGCTTCGACTCGCACGCCTGCTTCGCCGCACTGCTGCACGACGTGGACGCCGGCCGGTGGCTGCTCGCCCCGGCCAACGGCGGCCCGGCCGACCGGCGCGGCTACCGCGGCGACACGCTGGTGCTGGAGTCGCAGTGGGACACACCGGACGGTTCGGTGCGCGTCGTGGACTGCATGCCGCCGCGTGGCGAGGCCGCGGACGTCGTGCGCGTGGTGGAGGGCGTGTCGGGCAGCGTGCCGATGCGGATGGACCTGCGGCTGCGGTTCGACTACGGCAACGTCGTGCCGTGGGTGCGTCATCACGGTGGCGCGCTGTCGGCGGTGGCCGGTCCGGACGCGGTCTGGCTGGAGGCGGGCGTGCCGGTGCACGGCCACGACCTGACCACCACCGCCGAGTTCGAGGTGCGCGCCGGGCAACGCGTGCCGTTCGTGCTCACCCACACCGCCTCGCACCTGCCGCGCCCGCACGCGGTCGACGCCGAGCGGGCGATCTCGGACACCGAGGACTTCTGGACCGAGTGGACGGGCCGCTGCACCTACGACGGCCCGTGGCCGGACGCGGTGCGCCGGGCGCTGGTCACGCTCAAGGCGCTGACCTACGCGCCGACCGGCGGCATCGTGGCCGCCGCGACCACGTCGCTGCCCGAGCAGTGGCGGGGACCGCGCAACTGGGACTACCGCTTCTGCTGGCTGCGCGACGCCACGTTCACGCTGCAGGCGTTGCTGGGCACGGGTTTCGTCGCCGAAGCCCGCGCGTGGCGGGAGTGGCTGGTGCGCGCCGTGGCGGGCGACCCGGCGAAGCTGCAGATCATGTACGGGCTCGACGGCTCCCGCAGGCTGCCGGAGCAGGAACTGGCGTGGCTGTCCGGCTACGAGGGCGCGGCACCGGTGCGCATCGGCAACGCCGCGGCCGACCAGTTCCAGCTCGACGTGTGGGGCGAGGTGCTCGACGGCCTGCACCTGGCCCGCGAGGCGGGACTGCACAGCACCGAGACGGCCTGGGACCTGCAACGAGCCCTGCTGGACCACCTTGAGGGCCACTGGGACGACCCGGACAACGGCCTGTGGGAGGTGCGCGGCCCGCGCCGGCACTTCGTGCACTCCAAGGTCATGGCCTGGGTCGGTGTCGACCGTGCGGTGCACACGGTGGAGAACCACGGCCTGGACGGGCCGGTCGACCGGTGGCGGGAGGTCCGCGACCGCATCCACGCCGAGGTCTGCGCCAAGGGCTACGACGCCGAACGCGGCACGTTCACCCAGTTCTACGGCTCCCGCGGTCTCGACGCGTCGCTGCTGCTGATCCCGCGCGTAGGGTTCCTGCCCTGGGACGACCCGCGGGTGCGGGGCACGGTCGACGCCGTGCGGCGCGAGCTGTGCCAGAACGGTTTCGTGCTGCGCTACCGCCCCGACGCCGACGGTGGCGTGGACGGCCTGCCCGGCACCGAGGGAGCGTTCCTCGCCTGCACCTTCTGGCTCGCTGACGCCCTGCACGGCATCGGCCGCACCGCGCAGGCCCGCGGCCTGTTCGAACGGCTGCTCGGCCTGCGCAACGACGTCGGCCTGCTCAGCGAGGAGTACGACACCGCCACCGGCCGGCACATGGGCAACACCCCGCAGGCGTTCAGCATGGAAGCCCTCGTCAACACCGCCCGGCAGCTCGGCGGCGCCTCCACCAGGACCTCGGCCGGCAAGGACGAGCAGTCGCTGTGAAGGCGCCGCACCACGTCGTCAGTTGGCGACCAGGCGCCACCGGTTGTCCGCACTGCCGTTGTCGGAGTCCTGCACGACCTGCGCACCCTGGCTGGTCGAGCCGTTGAGGATGCCGAGCAGCTTGCCGCTGTTGGCGTTGCGGATCTTGTGCGTGCCGTCGCCGTTGGCGATCAGGGTCCACCGGTGGTCGGCGGTGCCGTTGTCCGACCACTGCAGCACGCGCGCGTTATCGGCGGTGGACATGTTCTCCACGCCCAGCACCTTGCCGCTGTTGACGTTGCGCAGCCGCACGTCGGACCCGTCGGTGATCAGCTGCCAGTTGTGGTCGGCGGTGCCGTTGTCGGCCCACTGCAACGCCAGCCCACCGTCCGAAGTGGACATGTTCTGGATGCCCAGCACCAGGCCGGAGGCGGCGTTGACCAACCGGTAGCTCGCCGTGCCGCCACCGCCGGCGTTCCAGTAGACGGTGTAGTTGAAGCCGTGCGCGTCGTGGAACGGTCCCAGGTTCACCTGCGTCCCGTTCGCCTTCGCGGTGAACGCGAGCGACGACGTGCTGGTGCGGGTGACGGAGTTGACGTCCAGCGTCGGCAGCGCCGACAGGCTGGTGTTGCCGTAGTTGCCCGCCAGCACGGCCGGGCCGTAGGTGAGCGCGACGACGTTCGAGTTGTCGTTGGCGGGCTGGACGATCACGCGCATCGGCAGCCGCAGCGTCACCACGTCACCGGACGTCCACGACCGCGTCAGCGAGGCGTAGCTGCCGGGCGTGGCGGTCACGTCCTGCGCGACGCCGTTGACGTTGATCGTCGCGCCGGAGGTCCAGGCGGGGATCCGCAACCGCATCGTCCACGATCCGCCCGCGTTGCCGGTGACGGTCAGCGTCGTGGTGTCGCTCGCCGGGTAGGTCGTGCTCTGGGTGACCGTGATGCCGCGCTCCGACCACGTCAGCACCGACGGCGTGTACAGGTTCACCGTGAGCGTGGTGCCGCTGCGGAAGTAGATGGAGTCGGCGAGCTTGGTGTTGGTCTCCAGCCCGGTGCCCTGACAGCACCAGAACGTGCCGTGGTCGGTGCTCCAGTTGCCGCCGCCCCACGCCGGCCCGGTGTTGCCCCTGCGGTGACCGGGGTTGAGGCCGGTGAAGTAGCAGATGTGGCCGTGCGGGTCCGCCGGGTTCTGCGCGCCGATCAGGTGGTTGAGCAGGGCGCGCTCGTAGAAGTCGAAGTACGCCGCGTTGTTCGGGTCGGTCAGCCACAGCTCACGGGTGAGCTTGAGCATGTTGTAGGTGTTGCACTGCTCGCACGTGTCGGTGTTGAGGTACGCGGCGATGGCGTTGGGCGCGCGGAAGTGCTCGGCCTGGCTGTTGCCGCCGATGACGTAGGTGTGCGCGCCGACGGTGATGTTCCAGGCGTTGACGGCGATGTCGCGGTAGCGGGTGGTGCCGGTCGCCTTGTACTCGCGGGCCGCGCCGATCCACTTCGGCACCTGGGTGTTGGCGTGCAGGCCGTTCAGCCGGTCCTGGTTCGCCGCCAGCGGGTCGAACACCGCCGCGTGGTCGAACCGCTGCGCCGCGGTCAGCCAGCGCGCCTCGCCCGTCTGCTGGTACAGGTCGGCGAGCACCGCGTTCATGCCGCCGAACTCCGTGCCCAGCACGTTCTGCATCTGGCTGTAGGACAACCTGGCCGTGCGCCAGTCCACCCACCCGGCCATGCGCAGCAGCACGTCCCGCGCCTGGGTGCTGCCGAGGTGGCGCCACACGTCCAGCAGCCCGGCGAGGGTCTTGTGCAGCGAGTAGTACGAGACCGACTTCGGCGAGCCCGCCTCCATCGCGTCGAAGTCCGACTCCGGAAAGCCCGACAGGTACCCGGTGTTGAACCCGGCCGCGGCGTTGTTGTTCTGGCACTTGGCGAGTTCGGCCACCATGTAGCCGGCCTTGTCCCGGCACGTCGTGTCGCCCAGCACCGCCCACGCCTGCGCCCACGCGCTCAGGAAGTGCCCCTGGCTGTGCGTGCGGAACGGGAAGTTCGGCGCCTCCCAGCCGCTCAGCGCCGCAGCGCCGTTGGTGGACAACCGGTGGTTGGCGCGGAAGTTGTAGAGCAACCGGTCGACGTCGACGAACCTCAGGTACGACAGCGTCCTGCTCTGGTTGTCCAGCCACCGGCCCTGCGTCAACCGGACCTCGGACAGGTCGAACGGGAAGGCCGACACCCCGGCGTCGCCGCGGACCGGAGGCACCGAGGCGGCCTGCGCCGAACTCGCCATCAGCGGCGGTGCCGCGGTCGCGACGGCGGCCACACCAACGGCTTGGAAGAGCATGCGTCGACTCAACGATGAGGACATGGGAACGCTCCGGTTGCTCGGCGAACAGTGCGGTTCTGACAGAGCGGTGGCGGCCTGCCACGGAATGTAGTCACGCGCGCACGGCACGGTCAATGCTCGATGTGAGCGTTAACGGACGTTGGGCAAAGTGCTGACAGGCAGTCGAAGAACGTGTCGAAGTTAACGTTCACATACGTATTGGCCGCAGATGTTCCCGCGTGTGCGGCCTGCCTGGCGGGGTTGCGCGAATGGACGAATCCTGTTAGCAGTCTATGGCGAAGAGTGCTAATCCCGGGTTCGGGATGCGAGGAGGGGAAGTGGTGTTGAGCAGTGTGTCTTGTGTCGATTCGTCGTTGCGGGTTGCCATGGTCGCCCCGCCCTACTTCGACGTTCCTCCCAAGGCATACGGCGGCGTGGAGGCCGTCGTCGCGGATCTCGCGAACGCGCTGAGCGGCCGCGGTCACGAGGTGACCTTGATCGGCGCCGGCGAGTGCGGTGCCGCCGCGGAGTTCGTGCCGGTCTGGGACCGCACGATCCCGGAACGCCTCGGCGAGCCCTATCCCGAGGTGGTGCACGCCCTGGCCGGCCGCCGTGCGGTGGAGCGGCTCGTCGAGGCCGGGCGTGTCGACGTGGTGCACGACCACACGCTGGCGGGCCCGCTCAACGCGGCCGCGTACCGCGCGCTGGGGGTGCCGACCGTGGTCACCGTGCACGGGCCGGTGAACGACGACCTCCACCGGTACTACCGCGAACTCGGCGAGGACGTGCACCTCGTCGCCATCAGCGACCGGCAGCGCCAGCTCGCACCGGAGCTGAACTGGATCGGCACCGTGCACAACGCGCTGAACGTCGAGGACTGGCCGTTCGAGGAGAACAAGGGTGAGTACGCGTTGTTCCTCGGCCGGTTCCACCCGGACAAGGCGCCGCACCTGGCCCTGGACGTGGCGCACGCCGCCGGTGTGCCGCTGATCCTCGCGGGCAAGTGCGCCGAACCGATCGAGCAGGAGTACTACGAGCGCGAGGTCCGCCCCCGGCTCACCGACAACGACCACGTGTTCGGCGTCGCGGACGCGACCCAGAAGCGCAAGCTCCTGGCAGGGGCGCGCTGCCTGCTGTTCCCGATCCAGTGGGAGGAACCGTTCGGCATGGTCATGATCGAGGCCATGGCGTGCGGCACGCCGGTGGTGGCGTTGCGCCGCGGTGCGGTGCCCGAGGTCGTCGTGGACGGCGTCACCGGACTGGTCCGCGACGAGCCGCGGGAGCTCGTGCAAGCGCTGCACGACGTGCGTGACATCGAGCCGGCCAAGTGCCGCGCGCACGTCAGGGACAACTTCGGCGCGGACCGGCTCGGCGCGGGCTACGAGGCCGCGTACCGGCGGGCGCTGCGGCGGTCGCGGCCGGCGCTGGAGACGTTGCAGCAGGACTACCCGGCGCTCGACTCCACGCTGGAACACCGCTACGGCAAGCGTTTCCGTGAAAACGCCGACAAGAACAGCCTGCGCGCCGGTGGAGAACGGTCATGACGGAGGGACCTGCACCCACGGCCCTCAACGCCGGTGAACCGGTGATGAGCCACGCCGGCAACGGCACGGTCACGCTGGTCGACGGCAGCACGTTCTGCCTGTCCAACAGCACCGGTGACGTCGAGGCCGGCACCTCGCACGGGCTGTTCTACCGCGACGCGCGGATGGTGTCGCGGTGGGAGCTGCGCCTGGACGGGCAGCCGCCGCACGCGCTGTCGGTGGTGACACCGGAGGCGTTCGCGGCGCGGTTCATGCTGCGCAGGCCGCCGAAGCCCGGCCAGGCGGACAGCACGCTGCTGGTGGTGCGCGAACGGCTGCTCGGCGACGGGCTGCGGGAGACGATCACCCTGCACAACCTCGGCCGGGAAGCCACCGCGGTCTCGTTGTCGCTGCACGTGGACGCCGACTTCGCCGACCTGTTCGCGGTCAAGGAGGGCCGCACGTCCGGAGGTGGCGCGGACGCGACGGTGGTGGGTGCCGAGCTCCTGCTGTGGGACCGCTCCCGCGGCGCCCGCGGCCTGTCGGTCAGCGCGTCGGCCGAGCCGACCGTGCTGCCCGGCGAGCTCGTCTGGCGGATCGTGGTGCCGCCGCGGCGGCTGTGGACGACCGAGATCGTGGTGCAGCCGACGGTGGCGAACCTGCGGGTGCAGCCGCGGTTCCACCCCGGCGAGCACATCGAGAGCAGCGGCCCGGCACGCACCATTCAGGCGTGGCGCGACGCGAGCACCACGATCGAGGCGGACGACGTCACGCTCGACAACGTGTTGCGCCGCAGCGAAAGAGACCTCGGCGCGTTGCAGATCCGGGATCCGTCGCTGCCGGACAAACCGTTCGTCGCGGCGGGGGCGCCGTGGTTCATGACGTTGTTCGGCCGCGACAGCCTGCTCACCGCGTGGATGGCGCTGCCGCTGGACACCGGTCTCGCCCTGGGCACGCTGGAGACGCTGGCCGACAAGCAGGGCAGGCGGGTGGACCCGGTGACCGAGGAGGAACCGGGCCGCATCCTGCACGAGCTGCGGCTCGGTCCGGACTCGAACCGGGTGCTCGGCGGCAGCCACTACTACGGAACCGTCGACGCCACACCGCTGTTCGTCGCGCTGCTCGGCGAGTGCTGGCGCTGGGGTGCCGACGAGGCGGAGGTCCGCGCGCTGCTGCCCGCTGCCGACGCCGCGCTGGAGTGGATCGACCGGGCGTGCGGCGACGGGTTCCTGGCCTACCGCCGGTCCACCGACGTCGGGCTGATCAACCAGGGTTGGAAGGACAGCTTCGACGGGATCAACGACGCCGCGGGCAGGACCGTGTCCTCACCGATCGCGCTGTGCGAGGTGCAGGGTTACGTGTACGCCGCCTGGCTGGCGCGGGCCGAGCTCGCGGAGGCGTTCGGCGACACCGACACCGCGGTCCGGTTGCGGGAGCAGGCGGAGAAGCTGCGGCACCGGTTCGCCGAGGCCTTCTGGCTGCCCGACCGCGGCTGGTACGCGGTGGCGCTGGACGGCAGCGGAGCTCCGGTGGACGCACTGACCAGCAACGCCGCGCAGTGCCTGTGGAGCGGCATCGTCCCGGACGAGCACGCGGCCGTGCTGGTCGACCGTCTCGCGTCCGAGGACATGGACACCGGCTACGGCTTGCGCACGCTGGCCGCGAACATGGGTGCGTACAACCCGATGAGCTACCACAACGGCTCGGTGTGGCCACATGACACCGCGCTGGCGGTCGCGGGCCTGCTGCGGTACGCGCACATCCCCGGCGCGGTGGAGCTGGCGCAGCGGCTGGCGTGCGGACTGCTCGACGCGGCCTCGGCGTTCGGAGGAAGGCTGCCCGAGCTGTTCTGCGGGTTCGCCCGCTCGGAGTTCAGCCCGCCGGTGCCGTACCCGACCTCGTGTTCACCGCAGGCGTGGGCGAGCGCGGCACCGTTGCTGCTGGTGCGGTCGTTCCTCGGACTGCGGCCGCACGTGCCGGGCCGCAGCCTGGAGCTGAACCCGCACCTGCCGTCCGGCTGGGGCGCGGTGCGGCTCGCGGACCTGCGGCTGGGCAACGCCACCCTGCAGATCAGCGCCACCAGCGAGCACGCGACGGTGAGCGGGGTGCCCGACGGCTGGACCCTGCGGGGCCGTTGTCAGGCGCAGGATCCGATGGCGGAACCCGAGCACCGAAGCTGACGCCCGGCGTGGTGGACGGAGGGACGGCCGAGTCGGTCGTCCCTCCTTTTTGGACGGACGAACGTGTCACCCGGCCGCTTCGTCGTTGCCGCACAGCGCATCGTCGAGCGACTCCTCCATCCGCACCCGTCTGCCGACCTCCGTGAGCCCGAGCACGAACCCGATCCGCGGCGTCACGACGACCCGCAGGGCGACCCGTTCGGCGCGGGACCACCGCTCCGCGAGCTCCACGGCATCGATCCCGGCCGCTCCGAAGTGGGTCACCCCGCCCAGATCGAGCACCAGCGCGTTCGACGGGGCCGCGAACCCGCACGCGTCGAGCAGGGCGGCGGTCAGCAACGGCCGCGTCGCGATGTCGATCTCCCCGCTCACCCGCACCACGAAGGCGTTGCCCACTCGCCCCATGCGCACCGTCAACGCGTCCACAGCCATGTCTTGCCCTCCACGGGGCCACTTGGAACGACGACATCGTCAGACGGCTGTTGGCTCAACCGGTCGTACCGAACGTAGCGGACAGGCCCGCTGTCGCGCGCCGATGCGGCTCGGGGCCGGTCGCCCCCAGTGGCAGCGACCGGCCCCGGACCTGCGGTTCCGCCCGGATCAGGCGTTGATCGCCTGCCGCTGACCGCCCGAGATGGCGATCTTGCGGGGCTTCGCCTGCTCCGCGACCGGGATGCGCAGCGTCAGCACGCCGGCGTCGTAACCGGCCTCGATCCTGTCCGTGTCCAGGTTGTCGCCCAGGTACAGCTGGCGGCTGAACGTGCCGGACGGCCGCTCACCGACCACGACCTCCACGTCGTTCGCGAGGGTGCTGCGCTGCGCCTTGACGGTGAGGACGTTGCCCTGCACGTCGAGGTCGATGGAGTCGGCGCTCACACCGGGCAGGTCGAAGTGCACCACGAACTGGTCGCCGTCGCGGTAGGCGTCGACGGGCACGGCCGATCGGTACGAGGTGGTCCCGGCGAGCCGCTGGGTCAGCTGGTCCAGCAGCTGGAACGGGTCGGTGCGCATCAGCATGGCGTTCTTCTCCTTCCCTTCGTGGACGTTGTTGTGACTCAGTAGTCCATGCCTCCGGCGGGAGGCGCCGGGGGCTGTTCGGTCTCCGGCTTCTCCGCGACGACCGCCTCGGTCGTCAGGAACAGCGCCGCGATCGAAGCCGCGTTCTGCAGTGCCGAGCGGGTCACCTTGGCCGGGTCGATGACGCCCGCGGCCATCAGGTCCTGGTACTCGCCGGTGAGCGCGTTGAGGCCGTGGCCGGGCGGCAGGGACCTGACCTTGTCGACGACCACTCCGCCCTCCAGACCGGCGTTCACGGCGATCTGCTTGAGCGGAGCCTCGACGGCCACCTTGACGATGTTCGCGCCGATCGCCTCGTCGCCGGTCAGGCCCAGCCCGTCGAAGCACGTTTTCGCGGCCTGCAGCAACGTCACACCGCCACCGGCGACGATGCCCTCCTCGACGGCGGCCTTGGCGTTGCGGACCGCGTCCTCGATGCGGTGCTTGCGCTCCTTGAGCTCGACCTCGGTGGC
>NZ_JBSGBE010000032.1:0-90226 GCF_053601075.1 Lentzea sp. NPDC004789
ACCGTCACGGTCTCGGTCGTGCTGCTCTCCGCACTGGCCGGGTTCGCCTTCGCCAAACTCCGCTTCCGCGGCCGCGGCGTGCTCTTCGTCTTCGTCGTCGCGACCCTCGCCGTACCGACCCAGCTCGGCATCATCCCGCTCTACATGGCGATGGCCGAGTTCGGCTGGGCGGGCGAGCTCGAAGCCGTGATCGTGCCCAACCTCGTCACCGCGTTCGGCGTGTTCTGGATGCGGCAGTACCTCGTCGACGCCGTACCCGACGAACTCGTCGAAGCGGCGCGCATGGACGGTTGCAGCCTCTGGCGAACCTTCTGGCACGTCGCACTCCCCGCCGCCCGCCCCGCCGCCGCCATGCTGGGCGTGTTCACCTTCATGCAGTCCTGGAACGACTTCCTCTGGCCGCTCGTCGTGCTCAACGCCGACAACCCCACCATCCAGGTCGCACTGGAGAAGCTGCAGAGCGGTTATTACGTCGACTACTCACTCGTACTCGCCGGAACCACGCTCGCGACGGTTCCGGTTCTCATCGTGTTCATCGTGCTCGGGCGGCAGATCGTCGCCGGCGTGATGCAGGGCGCCGTGAAGGGATGAATGTGACGGACATCGTTTTCCCGCAAGGGTTCCTCTGGGGCGCGGCCACCGCCGCGTTCCAGGTGGAGGGAGCGACCGGTGTGGACGGTCGCACGGACTCGATCTGGGACGTGTTCTGCCGCGTACCGGGCAACGTCGTGGGAGGGGACAGCGGCGAACCCGCAGCCGACCACTACCGGCGGTTCGAGCAGGACGTGCGGATGATGGCCGATCTCGGGCTGAGGGCCTACCGGTTCTCGATCGCCTGGCCGCGGGTGCGCCCCGACGGCGGCGAGGTCAACCAGGCCGGGCTCGACTTCTACCGCAGGCTCATCGACACGTTGCTGGCACACGACATCCAGCCGTGGCCGACGCTCTACCACTGGGACCTGCCCCAGAAGCTGGAGGACGCGGGCGGCTGGGCGAACCGCGACACCGCGTTCCGGTTCGCCGACTACGCCACCGCCACCGCGGAGGCGCTCGGCGACCGCGTCACCACCTGGACGACGCTGAACGAGCCGTGGTGCGCCGCGTTCCTCGGCTACGCGTCCGGGGTGCACGCGCCGGGACGCACCGAGCCAGAGGCGGCCGTCGCCGCCGTGCACCACCTGTTGCTCGGTCACGGCCTGGCCGCCCAGGCGATCCGGGACGTCACCGCCGGCACGCGCGTCGGCATCACGCTCAACATGTACCCGATCATCCCCGCCGATCCCGCCTCCCCCGCCGACCAGGACGTCGCGCGGCGGCTCGACGGCTTGCAGCAGCGGATCTTCCTCGACCCGCTGTTCCGCGGCGAGTACCCGGCGGACGTCGTGGCGGACCTGGAACCGTTCGGCTTCAGCGGGCACGTCCGCGACGGCGACCTGAAGATCATCTCCGCACCGCTCGACATGCTCGGCGTCAACTACTACACCGAGCACCACATCAGCGCCGAGCCCGGTGAGACCGGGCCGTCGCCGTGGGTCGGCGTCGGGGACCACTCGTTCCCGCGCAGGGACTTCCCGCGCACGGACATGGACTGGGAGGTGCGGCCGGAGGGCCTCACGTCGGTGCTGCTGCGCCTGCACGCCCAGTACCCGCGGATTCCCCTCTACATCACGGAGAACGGCGCCGCGTTCCGCGACGAGGTCGAGGGCAGCGGGATCCACGACCTGGACCGCACCTCGTACCTCGAGTCCCATCTGCGCGCCGCGCACGACGCGATCGAGATGGGCGTGCAGCTGCGCGGCTACTTCTGCTGGTCGCTGCTCGACAACTTCGAGTGGGCCGAGGGGTACGCGAAGCGGTTCGGCATCGTGCACGTGGACTACGACACCCAGGTCCGGACACCCAAGATGAGCGCCAAGTGGTTCGCACGGGTGGCACGCGGCAACGCGCTCGTCGCCGTACCGTGACCGACCTGAACGGCCGGCGCCCCGGTCCGCGCATCGTGGAGGTCGCGCTCGCGGCCGGGGTGTCCAAGTCGACCGTGTCCAGGGTCCTCAACGGAGGATCGCACGTCAGCGACCGAACCCGCCAGGCCGTCAACCTGGCGATCGAGCGGCTGGGCTACAGCCCCAACCACGCGGCCAGGACGCTCGCGGGCAGCAAGGCGAACGCGATCGCGCTGGTGGTGTCCGAACAGGGCAGCCGGGTGCTCACGGACCCGTTCTTCGCCGGCGTGCTGCGCGGCGTGCACGCGGAGCTCGCCGGCAGGAGGATCCAGCTGCTGATGATGATGAGCCAGCCGGAGGACAACCACGACCTCGTGGCCTACCTCAGCGGCGGGCACGTCGACGGCGCGCTCGTGGTGAGCCTGCACGGCGGTGACCCACTGCCGCACATCCTGCACGACCGGGGGTTGCCGGTGGTCATCGGCGGCCGTCCCGTCCTCACCGGTGACGTGCCGTTCGTCGACGCCGACAACTTCACCGGCGCGCTGCTGGCCACGCGGCACCTCGTGTCGCTGGGACGCAAGAGGATCGCGACGATCGCCGGCCCGAAGGACATGACCGTCGGCATCGACCGGCTCAGCGGCTGGCGACGGGGTGTGGGAGAGGCGCAGCGGTCGGCGGACCTGGTGGTGCACAGCGACTTCACCTCCGACAGCGGTGCGCTGGCGATGGAGGAGCTGCTGAGCAGGGCACCGGACCTCGACGCGGTGTTCGTGGCCGCCGACATCATGGCGCTGGGCGCACTGCGCGTCCTGCGCGACGGTGGCAGGAAGATCCCGGAGGACGTCGCCGTCGTCGGGTTCGACGACTCGATGCCCGCCGCCACGGCGGTACCTCCGCTCACCACCGTGAGACAGGAGATCGAGGAACTGGGCCGCATGATGACGTGGCGGTTGCTCGCGGAGCTGGCAGGCGCGGAAGGCCTGCCGCCTTCGGTGCTGCTGCCGACGTCGATGGTGTTCCGCGCGAGCGCTTAGGCCGTGTCCTCGCCGGACACGGTCTAAGCCGTGGCGGCCGGGGGCACTCGCCGGATCAGAGCCCGGTGAGTGCCCCCGGCCGTGCTCGCCCGTTCGACGAGCTTCGGCGCGAGCAGGGTCAGCGGTTCGACGTTCCTGCCGTTGAGCTTGCCGGCCAGCAGGTCCACCGCCCGCCGGCCGAGCTCCTCGACCGGCAGCCGCACCGAGGTGAACGGGGGTGACGTCTGCTCGGCGAGCTCGTCCGGGCAGATGGCGACCACGGACACGTCCTCCGGCACCTTGCGGCCCAGTGCGCGCAACGCGGGGACGACCCAGCCGAGCGCGGCCTCGTTGTGCACCACCAGCGCCGTCGTCGCCTGGGGTCCCCGGAACAACGCCTGGGCCGCCTTGAACACGGACTGGTGATCGCCCGCGGTCGGCACGATGGTCGAGGTGATGCCCCTGCGCATGGCGGCCGCGCTGAACCCGACCATCGTGCGGTGGGCGAACGCCGTGTTGCGCTGGTAGACCGCCGTGGGGGCGCCGAGAAAGCCGATGCAGCGGTGCCCGGCGTCGGCGAGGTGGTCCACGCAGGCCGCGGCGGCGGCCTCGAAGTCGAGGTCGAGGCACGTGAGCCCGGCGGTGACGGACGGACGGCCGACGAGCACGGACGGCTGGGCGAGCTGGCGCAGCAACGGCACCCGCTCGTCGTTCATCTCGACGTCCAGCACCAGGAAACCGTCGACCTGCGCACTCCCTGCGACCGTGCGCAGACCTTCCACACCGCGGTCCGCCGTCATCAGCAGCACGTTCAGGCCGTGGTGCCGCGCGGCGGTGACCGCCGCACTCACCATCCGCATCATCACCGGCACGTGCTGGCCCTCCCGCAACGGCACCGCGAGCGCCACCACGTTGGTCCGGCTGATCGCCGACGACCTCGCGCCCACGTGCGGGTGGTAGCCGAGCACCCGGATGCTCTCCAGCACCTTCGACCGCGTCGCCGCCGAGATGGGCCGCTTGCCGGTGAGCACGTACGAGACGGTGCTCGTGGCGACACCGGCGTGCCGTGCCACGTCAACGATGGTGATCATGTCCACCGCCACTTCGAAAGGTGATCTCCGCGAACCGCACTCCCGGGCGGTTCACGACGACGAAAAGGGCGCGTGCGGACGATCCGGGAGTCACGGGCAGAACCGGCACCTCGATCTCCCGCCAGGCATAGGGATCCGGGGGCAGCACCGCCTCCGCGGTCGCCACGACGGGACCGGTCACGGGGTCGTCCAGGCGCACCGTCACCGCGGCCGGTCCGCCCGCCCGCGCGGCGATCCGCACGACCGCACGGGCCACGCGGTCGTCGGCACGCACACCGTCGTACCTCAGCCACGCCCCCGCACCCGTGCTGAGGGCGACGGTGCCGTGTTCCCTCGTCTCGTCGGCGAGGGTCATGTCCGCGTAGTCGTCGAAGCGGTCCCCGCGCAGGGTCGCCCCCACGAGGTCGCGCGGCGGTGGCGTCTCCCCCACCACCTGGACCTCGGCCCGGCTCGCGATCACCTGGGACGACGGCCCCGCCCACAGCTCGTGCACCGCCGTCTCGACGAGCTCCCGCCCCGTGAGGACGTCCCAGTGCCAGAAGTCGTCGCCGCGCAGCACGAACCGGACGAGCCGGCGCTCCCCCGGCAGCAGCTCCACCCGTTCGAACGCCAGCAGCCTGCGCAGCGGCTGGGGCACTCGGGACTCGCGCTGCCGTCCGTAGAGCTGGACGACCTCGGCCCCCGACACCGGACCCGTGTTCGTGACCTCGACCGAGACCACCAGCTCCGCACCGGGCCGCACCTGAGGCGAGGAGAGCACGAGCTCGCCGTAGCCGAACGTCGTGTAGCTCAGCCCGTGGCCGAACGGGTACAGCGGCTCGCCGTCGAAGTACAGGTAGGTGCCGCGGCCGCGGATGATGTCGTAGTCGAACAGGTCCGGCAGCTCGGCGGCGTCGCGGTACCAGGTCTGGGTGAGCCTGCCGGACGGCGCCGACAGCCCGAACACCACCTCGGCGAGCGCCCTGCCGAGCTCCTGACCGCCGTGCGAGGTCCACAGGATCGCCGGAACGTGCTCGTTCTCCCGCACCAGCGCGTAGGGATAGCTGCTCACCACGACGAGCACGGTGCGCGGGTTGAACTGGCGGACCACGTCCACCAGCCGCGCCTGGGCGGGCGGCAGCTCCAGGTCCGCGCGGTCCTGCGTCTCCCGCCCGTTGATGTGGGGGTCGTTGCCGATGACGACGATCGCGACATCGGCTTCGGCGGCACGGGCCGCCGCCCGCGCGAGCCCGTAGCGGCACACCTCGACCTCGAACGTCGTGGCGTCGGCCTCCTCTGGCACGAACTCGATCGCGCCGTCGTCGCGCACCGCGACGAACCGTTCGAGCACGACGTTGCGCAGGACGCAGGTGTTCGGACCGATCGCGCTGAACAGCTCGTGGACGTTCCACCCGCCCGGCATGGTCCGGTCCGTGACGAGACGGCCTTCCGCCGTCGACGCGAGGAACCGGCCGGTTCCGGCGCTGCGCAGGGTGCAGACCCCGTGTCCCCAGTCGATCAGGTCGAACGCCACCGCGTCACCGCACCCGCGGCTCGCTGTCACGGCCTGTCCCGGCACGGCGGTGAGGTAGCGGCCGTCGGCGGTGCGCAGCGCGATCCGGTCGACCCCCTCCTCGAACGTCGTCGGCCCGCGGTTGAGCGCGGCGATGCCGTCGTGCGGGGTCACCGAGTACGGCAGGGTTCCGCTGTACCAGTCCTCGAACAGCACACCGGCGTGCGTCCCGATCACCGCGACGCGCCCGGCCGTCGCCGGGTCGAGCGGGAGGAGATCACCGGCGTTCTTCAGCAGCACCACGGACTGGCGGGCCGCCTCCAGCGCGAGCCGCCGATGTGCCGGCGCGGCGATCACGTCCTGGCCGATCGACGCGTACGGGTTGTCCTCGGGAGGGTCGAACTCGCCCAGGCGGAACCGCAACCCGAGCACCCGGCCGACGGCCCGGTCCACGTGTTCCTCGGTGATCAGCCCGGTGCGCAGGGCCTCTGTGACGTGCTCGACGGTGACGACGTGCACCGAGTCCTCGTCGGTGTAGCTGTCGAGTCCCGCGCGCAGCATCGCGGCGTGCGCCTCGGCCTGGGTCTCGAAGTACGCCTGCACCCCGGCGACGTTGGACGGTGCCAGCGCGTCGCTCATCACCGCGATCTCGTCGCCGGTCCAGCGTCGCAGCTGCTCGTTGAGATACGGGGAGAGATGGGCGGGCCGGCCGTTGACGAGGTTGTAGGACGGCATGACCGCCACGGCGGCTCCGGCCGAGATCGGACCGCGGAAGCACGGCAGTTCGTACTCGTGCAGCACGCGCGCACGCAGGTTCGACGACGTCGTGCAGCGGTCCGTCTCGTTGTTGTAGCCGAGGAAGTGCTTCAACGTCGGCGCTGTCTTCAGGTAGACCGGGTGGTCGCCCCGCAGACCGCTCGCGTAGGCCGTGCCCATCACGGAGGTGAGCAGCGGGTCCTCGGAGTAGCCCTCCTCGTTGCGCCCCCACCTCGGGTCCCGCAACGGGTTGACCACCGGCGCCCACAGGTTCAGCCCGTGTTCGACGGGGTCCTTGGCGTGGAAGCCGCGGGCCTCGGTGCCGGTGGCGTCACCGACGGCCCGCACCAGCTCCGGGTTCCAGGTGCTCGCGAGTCCGATCGCCTGCGGGAACACCGTGGCGGTGCCGAGCCAGGCGACGCCGTGCAGCGCCTCGTTGCCCGCGCGGAAGGCGGCGACGCCCAGTCGCGGCACGGCCGGCTGGCGCTGGTGCAACAGCGAGATCTTCTCCTCTGTCGTCAACCTCGACAGCAGGTCGTTCACCCGCGCCCCGGTCGGTGCGCCCGGATCGCGGAAGAGCGGCAGGACGCTCTCTTCGCCGACGCTCACAGCTAGGCCTTTCCTCAGCAGCGGAACGGATCACGCACGGTCGCGTCCTATGTAGACGTTGCGGGCGCGGTAGTACGTGTCCGACGACGGCCCCGGCGACCCCGACGAGCCCTCCATCTGCAGGTTGATGATCAGCCACATCGGCTTGCCGACGAAGCCGGCGCCGCGGTGCTGCCCCACCCAGTTGCCGTCGAGGTAGTAGTGGATGTCCACATCGGACGCGTTCACCTTGGTGATCCAGGCGCGATAACCGTGCCAGGCACCGGGGTTGTTGACGTTCACGACGGTGTTCGACCATCCACCGCTGCCGTTGCGGTAGGTGTTGAACCAGTTCCGCGAGTCGCCCTTGAACTCCAGGACGTCGCTCTCCGGCGGCCAGCTCGTGGCGCCGGTGAGCCAGAAGGCGGGCCAGGTCCCGCGCCAGGACGGTGCCTGGAACTCCCCCTTGACCTCCCAGGACGGGAACTGGTCGTTCACCAGGATCTGCTGCTTGGCGTGGATCGCGCCGGAGTGGTAGTGGATCGGGAGGTGCGGGTCGGCGGAGCTGTTGCCCTCGTCCCAGCTGATCCGGCTCGCCTTCAGCACGAGGACGCCGCCGCTCTCCAGGTAGACGTGGTTGTGATCGCTCGAACTGCCGTACATCCGCGCGGTGCCGTTGTGGTCCGACCCCCACGGATAGCGGTAGTTCCACGCCGCTTCCAGCGTGCCGTAGTTGGCGAACGTGCCGGACAGAACATTTTCCCAGACCGCGGCTTCCGCGCGGCTTCCGAGCGCGACGCCCGCCATTCCCGCGGCACCGGCTGCCAGAAAAGCCCTTCGGTTGTGCGTCATTGCACCAACCTCCAGTTGTTAGCGTTAACATGCAGGTCTGGGAAGTTTATTGCCTTACCTCGATCGCGGACAAGAGCCAGTTCATGACAGCACGTCACCGGAGCGCGGACAAGCCACCAACAAAATCGCGCACAAATCATCAGAAGAAGGAGGACAGACCAGTAAGTGCAGGTCAAAGCGCCTGACGAGGCGGCAGCCGATCGTCCGGATCCCTGATTTTCCATCGAATTTGTCGAAATGGTCGAAACATGCTTCAGCGCGGCCCCGCCCGCCCCCAGGACGGGCAGGACCGCCGGTCTGAACGCCTGCACGACAACAAACGTCAGCAGGCCGAGTTCGTCTGCGTGAGCAGCCCCATTCGATAAGGCAACCTGATGTAGTCGCCACTCGCGTTGGGATCCAGTCCCTGATACACGTACTGCAACCGGCAGGGATTGATGGTCAGCATCTGGTCGGTGCCCGCCCGCACCAGTTCCCCGTGGCTGATGTCCTGGGTCCACGCCCCGTCGGGAAAGGTCACGTTGGCCTTGCCCGCGAACGGCGCGTTCTCCGCGACCGCGAGCGGCGTCCAGCTCCCGGTGAGGCTGGTCGCGGTGTAGGAGCGGAAGTACCGCCGGTTGCCCGAGCCGATCGCCTCCTGCAGCAGCAGGTACTGGTCGCGGCCGACGACCTTGTACACGTTGCTCGCCTCGTACAGGTTGTTCTTGCTGTCGGACAACACGATCTGGGTGTTGCCGAACCCGTTGGGGAAGCTGCCCAGGGACGTCTGGGCGCGGTAGACGTGACCGTTGTCGTCGCTGAAGAACAGGTGGCAGTTGTCGTTGTCGCAGATGACCCAGAAGTCGAGCCAGATGCCGTTGCCCTTGTTCTGCTTGACGATGTCCGGTTCCTGCGACATGAAGGTCTTCGGCGCCGACCACGACCGCGGGTCCGCCGGGTTCGTGGTCGTCGAGTACGTCGGCGGCGAGGTCTGGTAGACGAGGTACCAGAGGTTCTGCGGCGCGAAGTGGAACACCTGCGGTGCCGCGCGGTAGCCGGGACCGATCGCGGACGTGTCCAGGTAGGTGTGCGTCGCGTTGGCCGCCTGCGACCAGTCGCTGAACGCGTAGTGCACCAGGCCCCAGCCCGACGGGCTCGCCGTCGTGGCGTAGACCTGCCACTGGTTGTTGTAGCGGATGACCGAGAAGTCCTTGACCGACAGGGCGTCTGGGTGCCGCGAGTCCGGTTTCGGTCCGGCCAGCACGCCGCTGGAGGACCACTGGAACGACGAGGGCAGCGAGCCGATCGCGCCCACCCGGACGAGCTGCCACTGCTGGTTCGCCCGGCCCAGGTCCGAGTACTGCACGACGCGGGCGCCGTCGGCCGTCGAGGCGTTCTGGACCTCGACCACCTTGCCGCTGTTGCGGTTGATCAGCCGGACGTCCCCGTTCGCCGCGTCGGCCAGCCGGAACTGCTGGTTCGACCCGTAGATGTCGGACCACTGCTGCACGGCGGCGCTGTCGGCGGTCGAGTACCCGGCCACGTCCAGCGCCTTGCCGGAGTGCCGCGCCCGCAACCGGTAGTAGCCGCCACCGGAGTCGATGAACTGGAACTGCTGGTTGTCACCGTTGTGCCGCGTCCACTGCTGAAGTGGCGCACCGTTGTTGGTGCTCGCGGCCGACACGTCGAGTGCCTTGCCGCTGTTGCGGTTGACCAGCACGTACCAGGAAGCGGTGTCCACAGTGGCCGCTTGGGCGGGTGTGCCGGTGCCGGCGAGCAAGCCGGCGAACAGCGCCATGACCGTGACGATCACGGCCGATCTAGGACGGCGCCCGCGTCCGATCCCGTCGAGCATTGTTCCTCCTCCTGCGGTGACGTGGTCCGGTCAGGCCCGCTGCAGCCCGAAGCGCTGGTTCGGGGCGCCGGTGTAGGTCCACTGGGAGATGCGCGCGCCGTTGTCGGGCGAGGCGCCCCAGACGTCCATCGCGAGGCCGCTGGACCTGTTGACCAGGCTCACCACGCCGCCACCGTGGTCGACCACCCGCCACTGCTGCGCCGCCGAACCGTTGTCGGGTTGCTGCGTGATGTCCGCGCCGGCGGCGGTGCTCGCGACCTGGAGCACCAGCCCGCTGTGCCGCGCCCGCACGCGGTAGTAGCCCTCACCCGAGGAGAGGAAGTCGAACTGCTGGTTCAGCCCGCCGCCACCGGACCACTGCTGCAGCAGTGCTCCCGGAGACGTCGAGACACCCGCGATGTCGGCGGCCTTGCCGCTGTGCGCGGCCACCAGGTGGTAGTTCACGCCGGTCTGCACGGTCGAGCCGCCCGCGCCGCTCAACGCGGCGAGCACCGCGTCGTAGGCCGGTTTCTTGTTGCCGGAGCCGTCGAACAGCAGGACCTGGTCCGGCGCCCGCCACGAGTCGCTGTCGCGGACGCCCCACACGGTGACACCGGTGCAGCGCGCGACCGACAGGCACGCTTGCACGGCCTGGCGATACGTGTCGGGCTGCGCGGCGCCGCCCGCGACGTCGAGCTCGGTGACCTGCACGTCCACCCCGAGGGCGGCGAAGTTCTGCAGGGTGGTGGCGAACGAGCCGGGGGCGGTGGTGCCGAAGTGCGCCTGGAAGCCGACGCAGTCGATCGGCACGCCGCGCGAGCGGAAGTCCCGCACCATCCGGTGGACGGCCTGGGTCTTGGCCGCGTTCCAGTCCTCGATGTTGTAGTCGTTGTAGCAGAGCTTGGCCGCCGGGTCCGCCGAACGCGCGGCGCGCATCGCCTCCTCGATGAAGCCGGGTCCGAGCACGTCGCGGAACACCGAGCCGCGCATCTCGCCACTGCCGCCGTCGGCGAACGCCTCGTTGACGACGTCCCAGGAGTGGATCTGCCCGCGGTACCGTCCCATGAGGACGTTGATGTGGTTCTTCATCACGTCGCGCAAGGTGTTCGCGTCGCGGGTCTCCTGCACCCAGGACGGCAGCTGGGAGTGCCAGACCAGGGTGTGGCCGCGCAGGAGCTGGTCGTGCGCACGGGCGTGCTCGACGATCCGGTCGGCGCGGTCGAAGGTGAAGGTGCCGCGGGACGGCTCGGTGGCGTCCCACTTCATCTCGTTCTCGGGCGTGACCGAGCCGAACTCCCGGTCGACGATCGCCGTGTACTGCGCGTCGGTGAGTTTGTGCGCGGCCACCGCGGCACCGAAGTACCTGCCGGACTGCGCGGCCGCGGCTCTCAGGGTGGTGGCTCCCTGTGCCGCGCTCGGCACCAGCGTGACGGCGCCGGCCACGGCGAGCGCCAGGGCGGCCGTGCGCACGAACACCCGGCCGCGGTGCCGGGGAGAAGCTGAGCTCATGATCGTCCTAAGTGGTCGTGCCCCAGCTTCTTCGATCGTTGATGAAACTGAGTGAGCGCTAACACTATGCACACCATGCCAATGGATGACAACGGTTCTTCTGCGACTGCAAACGGTATGACGTCTGATGAAACAGATTGTTAGCGCAAACATCATTACGGCACGGGGTGACGTGCGGGCGCGTCACCACCGTCCACTGTGGACGCCCGAGTCAGTGCTGGGCGAACTGCAGGTTCGTCGACTGGGCCACACCGGGGCGGATCGGCAACGGGTTGCTCACGAGCCGCTGACCGTAGATGTCCGTGATCGCGATGGCACCGCCGCAGCCGGCCCCGTCCTCGGACAGGAAGTAGTTGTAGTCGGTGCGCCGCAACTCCCTCCACCCGCTGCCCGTCTGCACCTCCAGGCGCGCCACCGGGTTGCGGTGGTCGATCGCCTGGATCCCGCACCACCACTGCGACGACCCGTCCTTGTACCGCAGCGAGATCCCGCTCGACATGCCGGGGCTGAGCAGCCGCCACGTCACCGAGATCTCCCCGACCATCGGGTCGGCCAGGCGGGAGAACGCCTCCTTGGTCAGGTCGAGCTGGCCCACCCGGCACGGCGACGGGCAGAGGTTGTTGACCCGCACCTGGATGGTCCTGCCGTTGGACGCCCGCACCTCCAGGTAGGCACCGCAGGCCTTCGACGTCTCGTAGTCGGTCTGGTTCATCGCGACCGTCATTCTGTCGTTGTACGGCCCGAACAGGCACGCACCGTCACCGTCGCTGTCGTACCACGTGCCCGGGCCGTTGTAGGTGACGCCCGGTTTGATCCTCCCCGCCAGTGGCGCGTAGTCGGCGTGGGCGCCGGTCGCGCCCGCAGTCATCAGCAACCCGGTGACCACGGACGCGATCAGCCAGCGTTTCAGCATGACATCTCCCTGAGACTCGGATTCCACCTCACACGGCAACTCCCGGCGAGCGTGACACAAACCCGATTTCCCCCAGAGAGAATTCACGTCGAATCGACTCGACGCTTTTGCCGGGCGTGAATCAGGTGGGAGTGCAGGTCAGTCGCGGCGACGCGGCCGGGCCGGTGGCCTGGAATCCGAAGGTGGTGGTACCACCACCGGCCCCGACCGAGCCGTTCCACCCGGCATCCGCGGCGACCACGCCGGCCGCGTCCTGCTTCAGGGCGGTGTTCCACGACCTGGTGACCTGCTGGCCCGCGGGCCACGTCCAGCCGACCCGCCACCCGGTGATCGCCGTGCGGCGGTTGTTGGTGACCGTCACGGTCGCGACGTGCCCGCTCCCCCAGTCACCGTTGACCTGCAGGTTCGCCGTGCACCCGGCCGGCGGCAGGACCAGCAGCGTGATGGAGTTCGCCGGGTAGGTCGCGTCGACCCGCCCGTTGCTCACCGGCAGGTCGTCTCCGCGCACGATGCCGCCCAGGTTGGCCTGGCCGTAGGTGAACCGCTGCGCCGCGCCCGCGCTGTCGAACCCGGCCAGCGACAACGGCGAGGTCAGGTCGTCGCCGGTCTTGTTGACGACCATGACGGTCAGCGCCTTGTCGGAGGAGCGCTCGGCCGCGTAGACGGCGAGGCGGCCCTGGTCGGCCGAGGTGCCGGACACGCTGACGTCGCCGAACCGGCTGCCCGCGCCGTCGTAGTTGCGGTACATCCGGAACGCGTAGGCACCGGGGTCGGTCGGCTTGGGCTCGCCCCACATCGTGGCGAGGTCGAGGCCCTCACGCCCGAAGACGCCCAGGATGTCCGCCTGCGCCAGCGCGCCGTTGATGTCGTCGAGCGCGCCCCAGTTGTACTCGGTGATCGCGGTCTTCGTGCCGGGGTAGTACTGGGCGGTCCACGCCTTCATCGTGCGGATGAACTGCAGCGGCGGCGCGTTGACCCCACCGGGGCCGATCCACGACTCCTCGACGTAGGTCGGGTCCCACAGCGACCGGACCGACCGCAGCCGCAACGCGTTGGCCTCCGGCGTCTTGTCCCCGCTGATCTGCGGGTAGAAGTGCTGGTCGAAGTAGTCGAGGTAGCGCTTGCCGCCGTGCGCGTCGCTGTAGTCCTTCATGTTCTTGAGGTACCACTGGGACAGGTTGAGCCCGCCGTGCGCGGCCGAGTCCGCACCCGGTCCGCAGCCGTCCACACCGGACGCGACCCACTCGCAGTAGCCCCAGCCGGACGGGCCGAGCACCGCCGCGCTCGGGTCGGCGGCCTTGATCGCCGCGGCGGTCGACGTACCCTTGCCGCCCAGCTCGTCGTACGAGACGAGGTCGGGGTGCACGTCGCGGTGGGTGTTGGCCCACAGCACCGGTTCGTTGTCGAGCTCGTAGATCGGCACTCCGCCCTGCGCTGCCGTGCCGAACCGGCTCACCAGGTGCGACACCATCTCCCCCGCGAACGCCGCGTCCGCCGGGACGGAGCTGTCGGTGGGCACGCCGGTGAGGTTCTTGCCGTCGAGCTGGCCGTTGCCGCAGCCGGCGTCCCACTCGTCGAACCTGTCCTGCCTCGGGAACCGGCTCGCGGGGAAACCGCAGGTGAACGGGTGCGAGGAGGGCGAGTCCTTCGCGACCCAGCCAACCATCGGCACGCTGACGACGGGCTTGATGCCGCGGCCGAGGTTCGAGCCGACCACTCCTTCGAGGGAGTGCGCGTCGTCGGCGACGATGTTCTCGAAGAACCAGTCGCTGCCGGTGTTGTAGGTGCGGTTCTTGAAGTTGTACCGGCTGGAGGCGTTGCCGCCCCAGCGGGCCACCGTCTGGCCGATCTCGGCGTTGAACGCCGGATCGCCCCCGTTGAGGCCGTAGATGCCGGGGCTGATCGCGTGCCGGGCAGCGGAGGGGTCCACCGACAGCGCCGGTCCGGCGGTCGCCGCCACCGCCGCACCCGTCTGGACGGTGAACGTCGCCGCGACCAGGCACGCGGCCGCACCGGCGGCCGTGAGCGATCGTGGTCTCCGTAATCGCCGATTGTTCGCCACAGAGCCTTCCTTTCGCGTCATTGCGTCGAATTCCCGCATCTGACGCTGGTGCGAGATCAGAAGCAGGTCAAGTCATTCACAGGTGCTTCGACCACATTCGATTCGAACGATCGGAGGGCGCACCGGGAAATGCGTTCACCCGAATTCGGAAAACCTGGGCAGGCGAGGGCCCCGCAGGCCGTCCGCACCGGGCGGGTGGCACGAACGGCCTGCGGGAGAAGGGGAACGGCGTCAGGTCAGGAGCACTGCGCGCCGTTCAGCGTGAAGCCGCTCGGTGACCCGGCCTGGCCGTTGGCCTGGTAACCGATCGTCACGCTCTGACCGGGTGCGAGGTCGGGGCTCCAGCCGGGCGCGGTGGCCGTGACCGTCGAGCCGCTCTGCGACACGTTCGCGTTCCAGCCGTTGGTGACCGTGACACCGGACGGCACGGTCCAGGTCGACCGCCAGTTGCTCGCGGCCGACGACCCGGTGTTGGTGATCGTCGCCTCGCCGGTGAAGCCGCCCTGCCACGAGTTGGTGATCTTGTGGGCGGCACGGCAGGAGGTGGGACCGGGGTTGGGATTCGGGTTGGGGTTGGGGTTCGGGTCGGGGTTCGGGTTGGAGCCGGAGGTGGAGAACGAGAACGAGTTCACCGCGAGACCCGGTCCGCCCTGCCACGGCTCGAACCCGAACTGCACGCTCGTGAGGTACCAGGAGGTCTGCACCTGGCCCCGGCGCACCGCGTCGCTGGTGAAGTCGGCGAGGTTCACCGACAGCGAGTTCGTGGTCTGCTGGCGGACGTACGAGATGACGTTCCAGCCGATGTTGCCGATCCAGACGTCCCAGTTGGCACCGGCGAGGGACGCGGTGCCGACCTTGCTGCCGATCGGCTGCGGCGGACCCTGGTGACTGCCCCAGATCATCAGCTCCGCACCGGTGTTCTGCCCGCTCTGGTTGGGGTTCGGATCGAACCAGAGGTCGTAGGCGGCGTCCCAGTAACCGCCGGCCGTGGTGTAGGAGACGCTGGAGGGCAGCGAGCCGAACCCGTTGACCTGCAAGGGAAGTCCGCTCCCGCTGGAGCAGTTGCCGTAGTGGCAGCCCGCGTAGATCGCCGGGTAGGACGCGGGCGCTCCGTTGGTCGGCACGTTGTGGTTGCCGGAGGTGATGGTGAATCCGGTGTCGGAGACCCTGATGCACTGACCGTCGCTGGCGCCCCACTCGTTGTTCTGGACGACGTAACGGCCACCCTGGATCTTGGTCGAGCCGAACTTCTCGCAGATCGTCGTGTCGGCGGAGGCCTCGGGTGGGCTCAACGCCACCACCAGTCCCGTCACGGCCGTGACGGCGGCCAGCAGCAGCGCCGCCGGACGGAGGGTTCGAGCACGCATGGCGAACAACTCCTTTGTTGATCGTGGTGAGGGGGCTGACGGGTCCCCGGCACGCCGTCGTGCCGGGGACGCGTCAGCGCCGACCTGCTACCCGAACAGCTCCGCCTGCAGCGAGAACGCCGTGGCGATCTCGGCCTGCGCCCAGAACCGGTGGTAGGTGAAGGTCGGGGCCGGGCCGCCGTCGAGGTAGCGCTGCACCTTCGGCCAGTCCGGGTCGTTCTTGTAGAAGGACCTGATCGACAGGAACGTGGAGTCCTGGCCGATCTTGTCGCCGTTCGGCATGGTCCCCGTCCAGCCCGGCGGGACGTAGACGCCCTCGCCGGTGGTGGCGTTGTACTGGTCGTCGAACCGGTTGTAGTCGGTCCGCGTCTCGGGGATGGCGATGCCCTTGGCGTCCTGGTGGTCCAGCAACGCCGTCAGCAGACCCTCACCCGTGGTCCGCGCCGGGCCGTTGCCCGACTTGGCCGCGTAGTTGAGCAGGGTCTTCGCGAACGACGCCGCGACGCCGACGTCCTGGCTGAAGTTCAGCACCTTCACCCGCAGGTTCGCGTTCGCGCCCGGCGAGGTCGGGTTCCACGAGTCCGGCGCGCCGGTCCACTCCAGGTCGGACGGGATCTGGAACGCTCCGCCCGTGCCGACCGTGGTGTTGGCGAGCGCCCACGGCACCCACTTGTCCAGGATCTTCTTCGCCCGCGGGTCACCGGTCTTCTGGTACAGCGCGGCCGTGCGCTCCATCTGCCACACCTGGAAGCCGAACCACCGGTTCGAAGGCGGGTCGTGCCACACCGGGTGCGCCTCGTAGAACATGCCGTAGAACGTCGGCGTGCCGGCGGGAGGCGTGCTGTACGAACCGTTCCAGCTGTTCGTGACACCGCCGGCGATGGCACCGTCGGCCGACTGCAGCCACTGCAGCAGCTCCAGCTGGCGGTCCGCGCTCTTCGCCCAGTCCTGCTGGCCCGTGGCCGACTTCGGCTTCAGCGAAGGAACGTTCGCCAACGCGTAGGCCGCCAACGGGTTCTGGTAACCCTGGTGCGAGGCACCGTCACCGATGCGCCACGCCCAGCCGTTGGCCGTGTCGGTCGCGCCGCCCCACGCGTAGTACCAGGACATCAGGTAGTGCTCGCTGTCCTTGCCGGTGGCGCCGGGGCACGTCGAGGGGCTGGTGCAGTTGCCGATCTTCTTGAAGTACTTGTCGAACATGGCGTACCTCAGGTAGTCGCCCATCTTCGCGGCCTTCGCGAGCTCCGGCGCGATCTGCGACTCCTTGCCCTGCGCGCTCGCCCACTGCTCGGCGAACATCGCCACCTGCACCGCGCGGGCGTCCGCGTCCGGCGCGTTGGTGTACTTCCACTGCTTGGCGTAGGACTTGTCCTTGGTGAACAGGTCCAGGTAACCGTTGGGGCCACCGAACTTGAACGTGTCGCAGGAGGGCTGCGGGATGGTCTCCCACACCGACTCCGACGAACCGCGCTGGTAGGTGTTGATGTACGACGGTGCCGTGGTGCCGTCACCGCACCGGCCGAAGCCGAGGGTGTTGTCGACGTCGAGCAGCCAGTGCATGCCGTAGATGTCGTCGGAACCGTAGGCGGCCTTCAGCTCGGCCGCGATCGGGTCCTGCCCCACCGGCACGTTTCCGTCCAGTTCGGACGGATAGCCGGTCATCTTGTCGTGCTCCGGCGCGTACGTCGCCGGCTTGGCCGGGTTGTACTTGTCGTTGGTCGGCTGGTCCGCCTTGGACGGGATGATGAACTTCTCCATCGACGCCCAGGCCGCCTTGAACGGAGCCCAGTCACCGCTGATCCGGCCGTAGCTCGCCTCCAGCCACAGGTAGTAGCTGAACGCCTCCGAGGTCGTCTGGTGCCCGTGGTCCGGCGCCTCGACCATCAGCGTCTCCACCGCGTGGTACGGCACCAGGAGGTCGCCGAACTTGCGGAAGTAGCCGCTGGCCGGGTCCTTGATCTTGTTGTACTGGGTGAGGAACGCCTCCTGGAACTTCGGGATCGTCGACGAGATCTCCTTGGCCGTCACCGAGGCCGACGCGTAGCCGGGTGCGGTGGCGGAGAAGACCGCGGACGCCAGGTCGCCGCCGTTGGCCGCCGAGGTGACGGTCACGTTCTGCGGCGTGTTCCAGTTGGACGTGCTGAACGTCAGCGACGTCGGTGCCGCGGTGAGGTCCGCGCTGCCCGACGACCGGGCCACGGCCACGGTCACCGAGGACGACGGCTGGCTCGCCAGCGTCACGCCGAAGGTCGCTTTGTCGCCCTGCTTGACGTTGATCGTCGCCGGGGAGGCCACGATCGTCGCACCGGCCAGCACCTTCACCGGCACGGGTGCCGTGGAGGTGACGGCACCGAGGTTGTCGGTCGCCCGCGCGCCGACGACGTGGTCACCGACGGACGCGCCCGTCCACGATCCCTCGTACGGAGCGGTCGTGTCGGTGGAGAGGACGACGCCGTCGACCAGGAACTCGACCTTGGCGACGGTGCCGTCGCTGTCGGACGCGGTGGCCGCGAGCGGGATCGTCTGTCCGTTCTGGAACGACTGGCCCGCCGTCGGCGAGGTCACCGCCACCGACGGAGCCTTGTTGGCACCGGTGCACGACACTCCGTTGACCGCGAAGTCGGTCGGTTTCCCGTTGGCAGAAGCACTTCGCGTGCCCTGGAAGCCGAACGCCGCCGAGCCGCCGGTGCCGATGCTGCGGTTCCAGTCGACCGGCGTGACGCTGACCTTGGCACCGGACTGCGTGTAGTTGCCGTTCCACAGGTTGGTGATCTGCTGACCGTCCGGGAACGTCCAGCTGAGCGTCCAGCCGTTGATCGGGTCGCCCTCGTTCTTGATGGCCACGTCCGCGACGAAGCCGGCGCCCCAGTCGTTCGAGATGCTGTAGTTCACCGAGCACGCCACCGCCGCCTGCGCGACGGCCGGCATCATCGCCGCCATGACGATCGTGGCCGCGGCGAGGGCGACGGGCCTACTTCGCAGCCGTCCCGCTCTGGTCCGGTACCTCATTCGTTCCTCCTCCGTCACGGGTCAGCCGTTGACCCGCGGGCTTGGATTCGGCGCGGGACGCCTGCGCCTGCCGAACGTCCCGCGCCGAGATTTCAGCGGGGCTCGACGCCGATGGCGCGACCGGAGCAGGTGAGGTCGAGGTCCGGAAAGACCGTCGCCGGCGACTCGGCCGGCATCTCTGTTACCGCTCTCGACATGCGCCAATGCATGTGAGCCTCCAATGGCAGGGGGTGCAAGAGGCTGTCTGGGAGCGCTCCCAGAATGCGGACTGTAACGGACAAGAAACCTCTCCAAAAGAGGGTCCACCCCGAATTTGCGCCGAATGCCGAGCATTTCGCCGCAAGTGTGGGCCGAATGGAGTCATTCGCTGAACCAGAAGGCGCACAGAGGGGCCGCAGAGGCTGAAGATTTGTTCACATCCGCGAAGCCTGGCCAGGACTGAATCGATCCGAGCACCAACGTCGGTGCCGCCATTCGGCCGATGGCAAATCCGAGGATTTCACACCTACGAACAATTAGTTCGGCTAACAGTGCTTTTCAGGGCCGTTCGGAGTGCTGACACACCACCGTTCGGCGTAACTTTCCACGTCATCAGTACCGAGTTACGAAAAGTGTCCTGGACGTTACCCGTCACCGGAACAGACCAATGTTCGACGAAACAGTACGACAGAAAGTAACTTGCACGCGCAAGGATATCGTTTCACATTCTTCGACTTCGCGAGGTCTGGCCCCAAAGCACCACGAAGCGTGCAGAAACCGCGATCACCTGCGGCTGCGTCGACGTTCGACGAACTCTTTCTCAAATGGTCTTCCTTGGTTACTGTCCCGGCCTCACTGGGAGCGCTCCCAGTTCAGCCCCGGCAACGATGCTGCGAGGACCCCTCATGCGATCTAGGAATCTGGTGCGCGGCGGATCAGCCGTCGCTGCACTGACGCTCTGCACGAGCGTGCTGGTACTGGTGGGCAACCAGGCCAGCGCCGCCGCCGGATGTTCGGTGGACTACCAGGCCAACCAGTGGGACACCGGCTTCACCGCGAACGTCACGGTGAACAACGTGGGTGACGCGATCTCCGACGGATGGACCCTGGAGTGGGACTTCGGCGGGAACCAGCGGATCACGAACCACTGGAACGCCACGATCACCCAGTCCGGCCAGCACGTCGCGGCCAAGAACCCCGACTGGTCGAAGAGCCTGGCGAGCGGCGCGTCGGCGAGTTTCGGCTTCCAGGCCTCCTACTCCGGCACGAACGACAAGCCGACGGGCTTCAAGCTCAACGGCACGGCGTGCACGGGCGGCCCGGGCGAGACGACGACCACGACCACCACGACGACGACCACCACCACCACGACCTCTGAGGACCCCGGAAACCCCGACGGGCACGTGGCCAACCCGTACGCGGGCGCCGCCGGCTACCTCAACCCGGACTACGTCGCCCAGGTCAACAGCCTCGCGACCAGCACCGGTGGTGCGCTCGGCACGGCGATGCGCAAGGTGGCGCAGAACTCGACGGCCGTGTGGATGGACCGCATCGGCGCCATCACGGCGGGCCGCGGTCTGCGCGGCCACCTCGACGAGGCGCTGCGCCAGCAGGCCGCGGCCGGCCGGCCACTGGTGTTCCAGGTCGTCGTCTACGACCTGCCCAACCGCGACTGCTCGGCGCTGGCCTCCAACGGTGAGCTCGAGGTCAGCAAGAACGGCCTGGCCCGCTACAAGGCCGAGTACATCGACCCGATCGCCTCGATCCTCGCCGACGCGAAGTACCGCGACCTGCGCATCGTCGCGATCGTCGAGCCCGACTCGCTGCCCAACCTCGTCACCAACACCGCGAAGCCCAAGTGCGCGGAGGCGAAGTCCAGCGGTGCGTACGTGCAGGGCATCCAGTACGCCCTGAACAAGCTGAGCGCGATCACGAACGTCTACAACTACCTCGACATCGCCCACTCCGCGTGGCTGGGCTGGGACAGCAACATCGTGCCCGCCGTGCAGCTCTACACCGACGTGGTCCGGGGCACGACGAAGGGCTTCAACAGCGTCGACGGCTTCATCTCCGACACCGCGAACTACACCCCGGTCGAGGAGCCGTACCTGACGGACCCGGCGAAGACGGTCGGCGGCCAGCCGCTCAAGTCCGCGAAGTTCTACGAGTGGAACCCGTACTTCGACGAGGCCGACTACGGCACCGAGCTCTACCGGCGGTTCGTGGCGGCGGGCTTCCCGGCGGGCATCGGCATGCTGATCGACACCTCCCGCAACGGCTGGGGCGGCGCGAACCGGCCCAGCGGCGCCACCGGGTCCACTGTGGACGAGTACGTGAACTCCGGGCGCATCGACCGCCGCCTGCACCGCGGCAACTGGTGCAACCAGGTCGGCGCGGGCATCGGCGCGCGTCCGCAGGCCTCGCCGCGGCCGAACTTCGACGCCTACGTCTGGATCAAGCCGCCGGGTGAGTCCGACGGCATCGCGACCAAGACCGAAGGCCCGAACGAGGAAGGCAAGCAGCACGACCCGATGTGCGACCCCGCCTTCCGCGGCGACCAGCAGTCCAACGGCGGCAACCTCACCGGCGCGATGCCGGGCGCGCCGCACGCCGGCGTCTGGTTCCCGGCGCAGTTCAAGTCGCTCGTCGAGAACGCCTACCCGGCGCTGTAAGGGGATTCGTCGCATGCGCAACAAAGCTGTTGCGAGCGGCGTGGTCGCGGCGACACTCCTCGCGGGTGTCGCCGCCCTCGCCGCCGGAGGCAGCGCCAACGCTGCCCAGTCACCGTTCTACGTGGACCCGGACACCAGCGCGGCCAAGTGGGCCGCCGCCAACCCCGGTGATCCCAAGGCACCGGTCATCCGGGAACGTCTCGCGGCCACGCCGCAGGCCAGGTGGTTCACCACCACCAACACCGGCACCGTGCGCGGCGAGGTCGACTCGTTCGTGGGCGCCGCGGCGGCCGCGGGCAAGATCCCGATCCTGGTCGTCTACGACATCCCCAACCGCGACTGCGGCGGGGCGAGCGGCGGCGGCGCGCCGTCGCACGAGGCCTACCGGGCCTGGATCGACCAGGTGTCGGCGGGCATCGCGGGACGCCCGGCGGCGGTCGTGCTGGAACCGGACGTGCTGCCGCTGATGACGAACTGCCAGTCGGCCGACCAGCAGAACCAGACCAAGGCGTCGATCGCCTACGCGGGCAAGAAGCTCAAGTCCGGGTCGGCGCAGACCAAGGTGTACTTCGACATCGGCCACTCGGCCTGGCTGTCGCCGGGCGAGGCCGCCGCGCGGCTGCGCGCGGCCGACATCACCAACAGCGCCGACGGCATCTCGACCAACGTGTCCAACTACCGGTTCACCGGTGACGAGGTGTCCTACGCGAAGTCGGTGCTGAACGCGGTCGGCGACTCGCGGCTGAAGGCCGTGATCGACACCAGCCGCAACGGCAACGGTCCCGCCGGCAGCGAGTGGTGCGACCCGGCCGGGCGGGCGATCGGCACGCCGAGCACCGACCAGACCGGTGACGGCCAGATCGCCGCCTTCCTGTGGGTCAAGCTGCCGGGCGAGGCCGACGGCTGCATCGCGCCGGCCGGCCAGTTCGTGCCGCAACGCGCGTACGACCTGGCGGCCGCGGGCAACTGGCAGCCGACCACCAGCACCACGACCAGCACTTCGACCACCACGACGACAACGACCACGACCACCAGCACCACGACGACCACGACCACCCCGCAGGGGCCCGGCGCGTGCAAGGTGACCCACAAGGTGGTCAGCTCGTGGTCCTCCGGTTACACCGGCGAGATCGTCATCGAGAACGGCGGCCCGGCGGTCGACGGCTGGACGCTGACGTTCTCGGCGCCGGGAGTGACCGTCACCCAGGGCTGGAACGGGACCTGGACCGACACGGGCGACACCGTGCGGGTCCAGAGCGAGTCCTGGAACGGCAAGCTCGCGACTGGCGGTACCGCGACCATCGGGTACAACGCGAGCTACGACGGCAGCACCCCGCCGTTCTTCTCCCCCGCCATGAACGGGAAGGCGTGCTCCTGAGCCGCGCCCGGCCCTGATCGCGTGCCCTCTCCGGTCCCGCACCCGCCGGAGAGGGCACGCCCTATGTGCGCGCTAACATGAGAGCGCTCTCCTACAGTCCACATAGGTCTCTGTCGATCAAAGCCAGCCGTATTTCGCCCGGCTTTTTCGATGCAGTTCGATACGAGCGGATGACGTTAGCGTTAACATCGGGTCTTGCCCGGCCGCTCGGCACTGGTTACCTTCACCTGAGTTCACCGAGGAACCAGGAGAGGCCCATGCGTCAGCGGAGGATCCACCGGTGGCTCGCCGGAGTCGCGAGCCTCGCCTGCCTTCTCGTGCTCACGCCGGCGACCGGCAAGGCGGACAACCCGATCGTCCAGCACGTCTACACCGCCGACCCGTCCCCGCTGGTCCACAACGGACGCCTGTACCTCTACACCGGGCACGACGAGGACGGCTCGACCTACTTCACCATGAAGGACTGGCGGGTCTGGTCGACGACGGACATGGTGAACTGGACCGACCACGGCTCGCCGCTCAGCCTCTCCACGTTCAGCTGGGCGAAGCAGGACGCGTGGGCCGGGCAGGCCGTCGAGCGCAACGGGAAGTTCTACTGGTACGTCCCGGTGGTCAACCGGGCGACCGGGCGCATGGCCATCGGCGTGGCGGTGGGAGACACCCCCACCGGCCCGTTCCGCGACGCCCTGGGCCACCCGCTGGTGGAGAACGGCGAGATCGACCCGACGGTCATGATCGACAGCGACGGCCAGGCCTATCTCTACTGGGGCAACCCGAACCTCTGGTACGTGCGGCTGAACACCGACATGATCTCCTATTCGGGCGGGGTGAACCAGATCCCGCTCACCACCGCCGGGTACGGCACGCGCACCGGCGACGCCAAGCGGCCGACCCTGTACGAGGAGGGGCCGTGGGTGTTCAAGCGCAACGGCCTGTACTACAACGTCTTCGCGGCCAAGTGCTGCTCGGAGTTCATCGGCTACTCCACCTCGCCCGGCCCGACCGGACCGTGGACCTACCGCGGCACCGTGATGCCCACCCAGGGCAGCAGCTTCACCAACCACCCCGGCCTGATCGACTACAAGGGCGGCTCGTACTTCTTCTACCACAACGGCGCGCTGCCCGGCGGTGGCGGCTTCACCCGCTCGGTCGGCGTCGAGAAGTTCAGCTACAACGGTGACGGCACGATCCCGACGATCAACATGACCACGTCCGGACCGCCGCAGGCCGACACCCTCAACCCGTTCGTCCGGCAGGAGGCCGAGACCATCGCGTGGGGCTCCGGCATCGAGACGGAACCGTCCAGCGGGGGCGGGATGAACGTCGGCTGGCTGGAGAACGGGGACTGGATCAAGGTCAGGGGCGCGGCCTTCGGTGCGGGAGCGTCGAAGTTCAGCGCGCGGGTGGCGTCCGCGTCCGGCGGCGGCACGCTGGAGGTCCGTCTCGGCAGCGCGAGCGGCACGGTCGTCGCGCGGTGCACCGTGCCCGGCACCGGCGGGTGGCAGCAGTGGACGACGGTGTCCTGCCCGGTCAGCGGACTGAGCGGCACCCAGGACGTCTACTTCAGGTTCGCCGGTGGCAGCGGCTACCTGTTCAACGTCGACTGGTGGCAGTTCACCGCCTGATCGGTCCGATGTGGACTGATCGGCTCCCGCGCACTCCGACATCGGCGGAAACGAGTCAGAACGCCGACGAAAAGCAGGCAAAACGGACCTAGCATCGACCCGGACAGCGAGGCGCCACCGAAGGAGAACGATGACCCGGGTCTGGGAAGCGCACACCGTGACGCAGCACCTCGCCGCACTCGGCCTGGACGACACCGACCACCCGGCCGACGTGCGATCGGTGCAGGCCCTCGCGCTGACGGCGCACAGCGAGGCCATCGCCACCGGGACGCCTCCCGAGCACGGGCTCGCGAGGCTCCGCGAGCTCGGCGCCCGCCGCGCGGCCGCACGCGGACCGCTCGACCCCCTGCTCGGCGCTCTGCACAGGACCACCGACGACGTGGTCGAGGCCCTGGCGTCGGCGCAGCAGGTGCTCGGCGACACCGCGCACCTCGTCGACCGCGTCCGCGCCACCGGCTCCGCGTTCGTGCGCGCCCTGCTGACCGGTTTCCAGGAGGCGTACCCGTCCGGGCAGGAGCATCCGCCGCCCTCGGACCGGCAGCTGCTCGCGTCCGGTCTGTTGTGGCACAACGAGGTCCCGCACCGGCTGCGCGGACGGGTGGCCAAGAGCTACGCGGTGGTGGCGGTGCACCGCGAGAACACGGCTCCCGGCGACCTGACGGCCATGCTGGACAAGGCGTTCACGGCCTGCGGCGCCGCGGACGTGCTCCCGCTCATCACCGAGGACGACGGCTACGTGCTCGCACCGGCACGCGACGAGGGCCAGGCCGCGGACCTGTGCCGGCAGGTGCACCAGGCCCTGGGCGGTGAGACCTGGCTCGCGGTGTCGTGGTGCCCGTCCCACGAGGTGAGCACCTCCAGGGAGGAGGTGCAGGCGGTGCTGACGCTGGTGCGCGACGGTCAGCGGGAGGCCGGCGTCTACCAGCTCGGTGACGTGCTGGTCGAGTACGCGGTGATGCAGGACCCCTCGGCGGTGAACCACCTCGCCGCGCTGATCGCCCCCGTGCTGCGGCAGGAAGTCCTGCACACCACGCTGAAGGCGTTCATCGCGGCCAACGGCAACCGGAGCAGGGCCGCCGAGGCGCTGAAGATCCACCGCAGCACCCTGGACTACCGGCTGAGCCGCATCGAACAGCTGACGGGTTGCCAGCCCACCAACGAACGCGGCGTGCAGCTGCTGGCCACCGCGATGGCGACCTGCGCGGCGCCGCCCGAGAACGCGGGCGCCTGACCGCCGTTGGTGAGGGGGAACGCGCCCCGCCCGTCTTCTTCAGCATCAGGTGGTGCGCCGAGCCTCGGCGGCACGGCTTCCCGGTCACGCGCCCTTGAGCTGCCCGAGACCGAGGTCTCGTTCCGGGCTCACCTCCGCCAGCGCCCACAGCGCGTACGCGGAGGTGAGCGTGCGCATTCCGGGCAGCGTGGCCGGGGACTGCCCGGTGACCTGTTCGATGCGGTCGAGCCGGTAGTCGATGGTGCTGCGGTGGATGACGAGGCGTTCGGCCGCTCGGGTGCGGTTGCCGTCCTCGCGGATGAGCGCCTCCAGCGTCTCGCGCAGCACGTCGTTGGTCATCACGGGCTCGATCAGCCGCCGGAAGTGGCGGGTCGTCTCCGGCGAGCGCATCGCGGCGTACTCCAGCAGCACGTCCTGGCGGCGGTAGGCACCGGGCGGCAGGCGCAGCGCGGTCACGAGCGCGAGCACGTCGGACACGGTCTGCCTGCCCTCCGGCACCAGCGCGCTGCGCACCCAGGCCACCGCCGTCCACACGCCGTGCGGCCCGAGCGCCTCGGCCACCCGCTCGCACACCCGCACGGCTTCCTGTTCGGTGTGGACGGACAGCAGCACGTAGCCGCGGCCACCGCGCAGCAGGGGCATCGTTCCGGGGCCACCGCACCACCGGAAGGCGCTCTCCGTCGCGTTCGCTGACGCGCCCTCCGTGCGGACGGCGACCACGGCGTAGCCGGGCGCGATCCGCTCGACCGCCGGCCGCGCCTCCCGCGTCTCACCGGTGAGCAGGGCCAGGGCGAGATCACGCGGCCCCGGCGAGGTGTCGTGGTGCGTCTGCCGGAAGCCCCGGAGCAGCTCGACGGCCACCCGGCCGCAGGCGTCACCGAAGCGGCGCAGCACCGAACACCTCCTGGGCAGGTCACGCAGGGCGGAGTCCAGCAACTCGCCCGCCAGCCGGTTGAGGGTGTCCAGCAGGACGTCGAGGTCGCCTCCCGAACGCGCCCAGAGCCCGCCCACCTCGCGGACCTCGGCCGCGGTGCCCGGCCCCCAGAAGCCGTCTCCGGCGAGCGCCGCCGCGTAGACCGGCAACAACCGCTCGGCGAATGACTCGGGAGACGTCGCGACAATCCTGGTTTCCGTCATCGTGCACTCCCCTGGACTGCGGCACCTGAACCGGCGACCCGTGGTGAAAATTGCTTTCACAGAATACTTCCGCCCGCACCGCGCGTGAACTTCCGAACGCAGTTCAAATGCGCGGACGTCATCCGGAACCAATTCCTCCGAGGACATCCGCCGTCGACTCATCGGATGCCGGAAATAATTCCACGGTGTGCACGACGGGCAGCGGACGCAGAACGCCCGGCGGGAACGGGCCCGCCGGGCGTGCTGATGTTGTCGCGTGATCAGGCGGGACCTGCGTCCCAGTTCTCCCACACGATGTTGTCCTTGGTGGCGACGAGGCCTTCCACCCGCCACGTCCGGTAGTTGCAGTTCGAGTCCCGCTCGGTCACCTCGGTCTGCACGTACCACTGACGAGCCGAACCCTTGGCGTAGTACTTGCGCCACCCCGGCACTTCGACGCGGAGCTGCGCCATCGTCGAGATGGTGTTCGACTCCGTCACCGACTGCGAGACCTGCGCGGTGAACACCGCCTGGAACATGTTCCAGTCAGCGCGGAAGCTCTGCTCGGTCGACCTCGTGTCCTCGACCCGCCGTTCGAGCACCATGGTCTGGGTGTTCGGCGAGTAGTTGCGCAGCTCGCCGTCGAGCAGCATGTGCAGGACTTCCCACTTGTTCGTCACCTGGGCGCGCTTGAAGTACGAGCACCCCGACGCACCAGCGGCCGAGTCCGGCGACGCCGCCTGGGCGGGCATCACCGCCCCGGCCAGCGAAATCCCGGCGACCATCGCACCCACGCCGAGCCTGCGCAGCAAAGCACTTCCGACCTTCACGTGATTCCTCCACTTGCGATGCGGGTAGGGACGAGCGGGATCAGCACCAGTGGGTGTACAGCCCGAGGTGGGTGATGCGGTCCTCGTACTCGGAGCCGACGTGCCAGAAGTTGTAGCCGGGCGGAAGGCAGCGGTGGCTGCCCTCGGCGTTCCAGATGTGCAGGTAGTAGGCAGTGTTGTTCTTGATCGAGGAGGTGGTCCTCGACTGCGGCCAGTTCCGGATGTCGTACTGGTAGTTGCGCTGGAGGTCGTTCTCCCACCAGTACGACTTGTAGCCCTCGAAGCTGGGGTGCTCCCACAGGCAGAACCTGGCCTGGTCGCACCTGTCGTCGGCCTGGGCGGGGCTCGCGAGGACGACCGGGGTCACCAATGTCGCCAGGCACAGCAAAAGGACGCGCAATTTCTTCATCTCAGATCTCCAAAGTCGGTGAGCGGGCGTCAACCGGCGCTCAGGCGGGACCCGCGTCCCAGTTCTCCCAGACGATGCTGTCCTTGGTGGCGACCAGGCCTTCCACCCGCCACGTCCGGTAGTTGCAGTTCGACTCGCGCTCGGTCACCTCGGTCTGCACGTACCACTGACGAGCCGAACCCCTGGCGTAGTACTTCCGGTATCCCGGCACCTCGACGCGGAGCTGCGCCATCGTCGAGATCGTGTTCGACTCCGTCACCGACTGCGAAACCTGCGCGGTGAACACCGCCTGGAACATGTTCCAGTCGGCGCGGAAGCTCTGTTCCGTCGACCTCGTGTCGCTGACCTGACGCTCCAGCACCATGGTCTGCTTGTTCGGCGAGTAGTTGCGCAGCTCGCCGTCGAGCAGCGTGTGCAGGACCTCCCACTTGTTCGTCACCTGGGCGCGCTTGAAGTACGAGCACCCCGACGCACCAGCGGTCGAGTCCGCCGAACCGGGCGACGCCGCCTGCGCGGGCATCACCATTCCCGCCACCGAGATCCCGGCGACCATCGCACCCACGCCGAGCCTGCGCAGCAAAGCACTTCCGACCTTCACGTGATTCCTCCACTTGCGATGCGGGTAGGGACGAGCGCGATCAGCAACCGGGAACGTCGCTCCAGCCGCCGATGACGATCTGGCCGACGTTGTTGTCGAGGTGGCCGGGGAGGTTGACCTCCGAGTTGGGCCACACCTTGCACTCGCCCCAGCCGTTGGCGGCCCGCACGATCACGTAGCGGTTGGTGGTGGCGTTGACGACGTTCGACGCGGTGGTGCGCGTGCGGTACTGGGTGTTGTAGGTGCCGTCCTCCGTACCCACCCAGACGGCGTCGCCGCCGTGGTTGGGGTGTTCGAAGACGCACACCAGCCGCAGGCCGCGGCAGTCGTCGATCGGGGCGGCGGAGGCCGGCAGCACCGGACCGGCGACGACACCGGCGAGCGCGGCCAGGGCACCGAGCACGATCTTGTTGCGCTTGGTCATCGTCATCACGCCCAGTGGGTGCAGCCGTTGTAGTTGTAGGGCTCGATCTCGATCGCCTGCAGCTTGTCGTCCCAGCCGTCCGGGAGGTCGCGCGAGGAGACGCCGGGGCTGAAGCAGAGCCCCAGGTAGCTCTCCCGGCCGACGAGCTTCACCGTGTAGCCGGTGCGGTTGATGAACGACGTGGTGTTCTGGAAAGCGCCCGAGTACGAGTAGTAGCCCGGCCGGCTCTCCTGCCAGATGGGATGACCGCCGTAGTTGACGTCCCTGAACGCGCACGCCACGCCGTAGTCGGGACAGTCGTTCACCCCCGCGGACGCGGGAGCCGCCATTCCGACCGCTGTCGCGAGCGAGGCGATGCTGAGCGCGACGCCGATTCCGAGGCGCATCTTCACGATCCACCAGCTCCTAATGTTTCAGGTACTTTCGGGGAGCCGGTCGATTTTCGAATCCGCGTCCCCTCAACTGCGTGACAACTACATCACACCGGGGATTCAGCTACCTGAAGACGCGTTCAGGAAATTGTTCGGAAAAGCCTTCCACACATCTCTGGTCAGCCCGAGAGACGCTCGGGGCAGTCGTCCACGGCGAAGAGGTAGCCGCTGCCGCGGACGGTTCTGATGACCGAGCGGTCGGCGTCGGCGAGCTTGCGCCGCAGGCTGCAGATGTAGGTTTCGACGATGTTCGACTCCCCCTGGAAGTCGTAGCGCCACACGTGGTCGAGAATGGCGGACTTGGTCACCACGCGGCCCGCGTTGCGCACGAGCAGGCAGAGCAGCTCGAACTCCGTCGTCGTGAGGCTCACCCACCGCCCGTCCACCCGGACCTGCCGGGTGTCGGTGTCGATGGAGACCGGCCCCGCCCGCAACGTCGTGCCCGTGGCCGGCAACGCCCGCCGGGCCGCCAGCACCTCGACGCGCAGCACGAGCTCGCCGGCCGCCACGCCGGACGAGACGAAGTCGTCGGCGTAGCAGAGCTCGGCCGGCCCGTGGCCGTCGGCCAGGAGCAGGACCGCCGGCCGCACCGGGAGGGTGCGCAGGGTCCTGAGGAACGCGGCGCCGCAGGACTCCGGTCCGCCCGTCACCAGCACCACCACGTCGGGGGCCTGGGCGCGAACGTGGTTCAGCACCTGTTCCCCGAGTGGGACCGCCTTGACGTGCATTCCCGCCGCGCGGAGGAGGTCACCGACCGCGAACGGTGCGCGGCGGTGGTCGTGAATGAGGAGCACCCGCAACGAGCGAGGCTCCGGGAAGGTCAACAACCGGCTTTGTCGCATGGTTCGTCCAGGCTCGTCGAGTTCCGCGTCCGAAAAAGACCGCGGTGATCGCCAACCTAGGTGCGGCGCACAACGCCCGAGAGCAACTGCCGAGACAGTTCCGACATTCCCGGAAAAGACGGCGGGACGAAGGAGTGCCGGCGAGGTCTCCTGGCCTCGCCGGCACTCGTTCAGGAACTGCTCACGTCACCAGGACGACACGGAATAGCTGTTCGTGCCGAAGTTGAGGCCACCGCTCGACGACGTGATCTCGTAGCCGAACTGCACCTCGCCGAGCGTGACGTCGCCGTACCAGCCGCGATTCTTGATCCACTCCATCACGGCTTTGATGTCGACGGTGCCGGAACCGGTGTTGCCCTGGCGGATGAACGAGAAGACCTCGTTGTAGCCGTTGGTGCCGCGGTAGACGTCCCAGCCGTGCCCACCGACCCAGGTGGAGGTCTGGTACGACCCGATCGGCCCCACCGGACCGAACTTGTTCATCCACAGCATGATCTCGTACCGGTTGTTGTCGGCCCAGATGTCGTAGGCGGTCGTGTAGGCGCCACCCGCGGGCGCGTTCACGTTGAAGCTGCTGCTCACGCCGCCGATCGAGCTGAGCTTCCTGTTCACGGCCTTCGCCGCGTGCGGGTAGGACTTCACCCCGCCGGTGTTGGGGTGATCGGCCCACACACCCCAGTTGCTGTACGAGTTGGCCCACAGCGTCTGGGGGCCCGCGCCGCTGCCCCAGATGTTGTTGCGCAGCGTGTAGCCGCCGTCCGACCAGGTTCCCCACTGGTCCGAGGTCCACCAGGTCGCCGCCTGGGCACTTCCCGAACCGAGCAGCCCGACCACGAGCGCGACCGTCATCGTGGTCAGGACGCGAAGCATCCTTCTCATCGCACACCCTTCCGAACACCTTTGACCGGAAAAGAACTTCGAGGTAATCGAAGCGTTTCACCTGAGGCAGGAACATAGGCATCGAATGCATCGAACACAAGCCCGGCGGCATTTCGACTCACCGGTGCGCCGCGCGGCTGCGACACCGGGCCCGCGTGCAGTTCCAGAGATTTGGGCCAAGTCGATCCGCAGCCTCGAACTCGAGTTGAAATTGATCTTTTCGACAACCCCGGCACGCTCAGTCAGCTTCGCCCGCACGGGAGTCATCCTCGCCATTTCCGCCGCATTCGCGCTCGGCACCGGCGACTTCTTCGGCGGAATAGCGGCACAACGCGCGTCCGTGTGGACCGTGGTCCCGTGGTCGAATCTCGCCGGGGCCGTCGTCGCGGTCGCCGGCCGCGGCGGGCCGGTGCGGGGCGTGGCGACGGTGTGCCCTGCCGGCGGTTCCATTCGTGTCGGCCAGCACTACACCCACGACAGCGGCGCGGCGGTCACTGGTGCTCGTGGCGTTCAACTGAACGGACTACGACCTGGGCCGTCCCGGTTAAACACTTGACACCTGGGAATGACGCGGATCACACTCCCCGGATCTGGGAGCGCTCCCAGGTACGCAGCCGAGACCAGAGGAGTTCTCCCGTGCGTGCCCGTCGCTGGACCAGCGCGCTGGTCTGTGCCGTCACCGCCGTCGCGTCCGTCACCGCCTGTGGAGCGGGTGGTGCGGCCAGTGGGTCGGAGGGCGTCACCGGACTGACCATCGCCACGTTCAACGAGTTCGGCTATGAAGACCTGTTCAAGGAGTACGAGGCGGCCCACCCCGGTATCAAGATCACCCAGCGCAAGTCCGGGCAGGGCGGCCCGCACCACCAGAACCTGTTCACCAAGCTCGCCGCCGGTTCCGGCCTCGCCGACATCGAGGCCGTCGAGGAGGGCTACCTCAGCCAGGTCATGTCGAAGGCCGGTCAGTTCAACGACCTCAAGGAGATCGGCCCGAAGGACGTGTCCGTCGACCGCTGGCTGAAGTGGAAGGCCGACGCCGCCACCACCAAGGACGGCAGGCTCATCGGCTACGGCACCGACATCGGCCCGCTCGCGATGTGCTACCGCAAGGACCTGTTCGCCAGGGCGGGTCTGCCGTCCGAGCCGGAACAGGTCAAGCAGCTGTTCGCCACGTGGGACAACTACTTCGCCGCCGGGGACCAGTTCGTGGCCAAGGTCGGCGGGGTCGCCTGGTTCGACAGCGCGGCGCAGATCTTCAACACGATGCACAACCAGCACGAGGTCGGCTACTTCGACCGCGGCGACACGCTCGTCGTCGAGACCAACCCCGACATCAGGGCGGACTGGGACGCGGTCACGAAAGCCGTCGCGAAAGGACAGTCGGCCAAGCTCCCCGCCTGGAGCAACGAGTGGAACATCGGCTTCAAGCTGGGCAGGTTCGCCACCACGGCGTGCCCGTCGTGGATGCTCGGGGTCATCGAGACCCAGGCCGGGCCGGAGAACGAGGGCAAGTGGGCGGTCACCGACGTGTTCCCCAACGGCGGCGGCAACTGGGGCGGTTCGTACCTGACCGTGCCGAAACAGGGCAAGAACGCGAAGAAGGCCGCCGAGCTCGCCGCCTGGCTGACCGCACCGGAACAGCAGATCAGGGCGTTCAAGGCCAAGGGCACCTTCCCGAGCCAGGTCGAGGCGCTCGAGGACCGGGCACTGCTGGAGCAGGTCAACACCTACTTCGGTGACGTTCACGCGGGCGCGCTGTTCGCCGCGCAGGCGCAGAAGGTCAAGGCGGCCCAGTACAAGGGTCCCGCCGACGGGCGCATCCAGGAGACCGTGTTCAGCCCGGCGCTGCAGTCCGTCGAACAGGGCAAGAACGCCGACGAGGCCTGGCGGGCCGCGGTGCAGGAAGCCCGCAAGGCCGCCAAATGACCGTTCACACCGGTTCGCGCACCGCGTGGAACAGGTGCTGACGCGCCGATGACCTGCTGCCCACCCACAGCTGGGTGCTCACCTCGAATCCCGCGGCCCGCAGGGCGGTCTGCCAGGCACGGCCGGACGGAAAGACGTCTCCCCCGCGCAGGACCGTCCCGCCGCGCGGCGGTGAGTGCAGGAAGTGGGTCGACGTCAGCGCGACCGGATCGTCCTCGGTCGGGGTCGTGAGCACGAGTTCCCCGCCCGGCACCAGGAGGTCCCGGATCCGCGTCAGCGCGCGGCAGATGTTGACCGCGTGGTGCAGGGTGTGGCCCGCGACGACCACGTCGGCGGCGGCGTCCGGGAAGCCCTGCGCGCGGAAGTCCTCGTTGACGTCCAGGGTCTCGGCTCCGAGGGGTTGCCCGGCGAGGTCGGTGAACCGGTAGTGGCGGGTCAGGTCGGGTGACTCGCGCAGCACCGCCGCGGTCAGGCGCCCGGCACCGCAGCCCAGCTCCACCACCCGGACGGACGGCCCGCACCGCAGTGCGGCCCTGCGGACGAGCTCGGCGCACACCGCGTCCAGCTCCCGGGTCAGCGCGGAACGTCCCTCACCGGCCAGTGCGCCCAGCTCCGTGCTGCCGGGCCCGAGCAGCTGGGCCGCGGTGACCTCGTCTCGCAGCAGTTCGGGCAGGTGCGCCAGGGCGCGCAGGTGGAGCAGGGCCACCTCGGGCGGGGTGCCGAGCAGTTCGTGCAGGAGGTCGAGCTCGCCGATGCCCGCACCGGGCACCTCGCCGCGCACCCGGTAGACGTCACCGTCGAGCTCGACCACGTCGTGCCGGGCCAGCACCCGCAGCCACCTCGGCACGAGCCAGTCGTGCCGCCGGGCGACGCCCAGCGACCGCGTGGTGTCGGCGATCGTCCTCGTCATCCCCGGCACCAGGCGCAGCGCCGATGCCATCGCGGCGAGGCTGACGAGACCGATCCGGCCCGAGGTGGACAGGCTGAGGGTCACTCCTGCAGACGTCAACGAACGATCCTCTCCGGTGTGGCGGCGACCACCGGATCACCGTTCGCGGAACTGGTCAGTCCACTGAGGACTGGTTGAGCGTCCATTGAGGACTGATAGAGCGGTCAGCGCAGCGAGTCCGCGATCAGCGCGGCGGTCAGCAGGTGCACACCGCGCCCGCTGGTGGGGTCGCAGCCCGTGATGCTCGCGATCCGCTGCAGCCGGTAGTCGAGCGTGCTGCGGTGGATGAAGAGGTCGCTCGCCGCCTTGTTGCGGTTGTAGTCGGCGTCGATCAGCGCGGTGAGCGTCTCCCACAACATCGGGTGGGCGCGCAACGGCTTGATCACGTCGGCGAGGTTCTTGGCGACCTTCTCGTGGCGCACCACCGCGTACTCGACGAGGACGTCGGAGAGGCGGTACACCCCGCTGGGGCGCCGGCCGGCGGTCACGAGCCGCATGACCTCGGCGGCCTCGCGGAACCCGTCCGCGAGCTCGGCCCTGGCGCGCTTCGCGACGGCGAGCCAGCCGTTGCTGTTGAGGCACTGACCGAGCTGGGCGGTGGTGCGGCCCGTGCGCTCGTCGTCGACGTCGGGCACCAGCAGCACCAGGTCGCCGTCGTGCCGGGTGCTGAGCACGCCCGGACCGGCGATCTTGGCCCGGAGGGTCGCCGCCCGGCGCGCGACGGAGCCGCTGGCGACGACGATCAGGTAGCGCGGCGCGAGGCCGTGCAACACCGACTGCGACACCTCGTGGCCCGCGATCAGGTCCGCGGCGAGGTTCCTCGGCCGGGTCGCGGCCTTGCGGGCGAAGCCTTCGAGGAACTCCTCGATGATGGAGCCGCTGCCGCGCACCAGCTCGGCCAGCTCGGGGTCGTCACCGGCGGCCTGGAGCAGGACGTCCACCAGATCGTCCTGGCGGTCCCCCGCCCACTTCTCGCCGGCCTCGCGCACCTTGGCCAGGAACTCCTCCGGGCCGGACGGGGTGTCGCAGTCCACCGGGTGCAAACCCGGATAAACGGGTCTGACATCCACCGAGGACTTCAGCTCAACCGCGGTTTCCGCCATTGTCGATGCACCTTTCCGAAGGACACGGTCGTGTCGACGAAACACGATGCCTGGATAGCCATCACGTTTTCTTCGAATCCCCCGACCGGGGGCCTCGGGTTCACGAGGAGTTCCACAGATCTACGAAAAGATTAGTGATCAGCGGAAGATGAGGTCAACGCTCCGTACCAAATACTGGGGTGCCGTTCCACCTGTGGTTCGGTGCAAAATCACACGGAGTGATGGTACGGGTCGGACATCCCGGACAGATCACCCCTGAAAGAGCTGCTCAGCGCAACACATTCGTCGAATTGCATCGATACCGCCGCACCGGCGATCACGCACGGTCACTGCCCGTCGAGCGGGACCGTACCGCTCTGGAGCGCCGAGGCCAGCTCAGACCGTCCCCGCAGGCCGAGCTTGCGGTAGGTGTTGGTGAGGTGTTTCTCGACCGCGCGGGACGAGACGGCCAGCAATTCCGCGATTTCCGGGTTCGAGCGACCGCTCGCCGCCAGCATTGCGACCTTCTGCTCCGACCTGGTCAGTTTTCCGCCGACCGGAACGGGCGTACCGACGACGAGTGCGGTGCGAGCTTGTTGCGCGATTTGCCGGGCACCGATCTCGTCGGCCATCGCGAGACAGGACCGCCAGGCAGCGGGATCGTCGGTGAGTTCGGCCTGCCGGCGCAGGGCGTGCACGAGTTCGAGCCGGTGCGCGGACGACCGGAGCGTCTCCACCGCGCGCTGGGTCAGCTGCCGCCCGCGTTCGCCACCGACGACCTGCCCCAGCACGCGCAACGCCCTGCCGATGCCCGAGGGCGCGCCCCATTCCTCGGCGGTCAGCCGTTCCTCCTCGGCCAGCGCGATCGCGTCGCCGGTGTTGCCGAGCTTGAGCTGCACGAGCGCGAGCGAGGAACGCCACGGGAACAGCACCGGGTTGCGCCAGCCCGCCCGGTCCAGCCGCGCGCCGCAGTCGGTCAGGATCACCGACGCCGCCTCGAACCGGCCGCCCAGGATCTCGGTCTGCGCGCGGAGCAGGCCGATCACCGCGGCGAGACACGGATCCGCGGGCTCCGCCTCCACCGCGGCGAGCACCTGGTCGACGAGAGCGGGGTCGTCGAGCTGCAGTGCGACGGCACCGAACACGACCGCGGTGAAGGTGCCGACCGCACCCCAGTTCCACGCGCCGAGCCCGAAGGCACCGGCCGCGGCCGTCGCCGCCTCGGCCACGCGTCCGTTGACCAGGTGGACCAGTGCCTGCTCGGTGCGGATCATCGCCTGTTCGACGACATCGCCCCGCTGCCGCGCGGTGCCGAGCGCCCGGTCGAGCCAGTCCCCGACCGCTCCCGCCGAGTCGGCCGCGGCCAGTGCGGTGACCAGCAGGGGTGCTGTTCCGGCCGAGTGCGCCGACGAGGCGGGCTCCCGCGCCAGCAGCCGTTCGGCCAGTTCCGCCACCCGGCGGGCGGGCACCCGCACCGCGGCCAGCGTCGCCGCGTTGACCAGCACCGACAGCAGCTCCCGTGCGGCCGCGCTCTCGTTGCGCTCCGCCGGCAGCTCGTCCAGCCGGGCGCAGGCCCTGGTGAGCTGCGAGATCTCCGTCCTGCGGACGAACCGCAGTCTTGCTTCCAGCCGCAACGCGAGGTCGCGGTCGACGCCGTCCAGCCGTTCCGCGGGGCCGAACTCCTCGACGACCTCGCGCAGCACGGAGACGATGGTCTCCGGCGCGTCTCCCATGACCGCGGGCGTGAGCCTGATCAACGCGGCCGCGCGTTGCCGCGGTCCGGGGAACAACCCGACCGCGTACGAGACCGTGCGCACCGCCGCGCGCACGTCCAGCAGCCGTTCGGCGTTCGCGAGATCGACCAGCACGGTGGCGCGGTCCTCGCCGTCGGCCGAGGTGTCGAGCAACGCGCGCCGCAGGTACGCGACGGCCGTCTCCGGTGCGCCGCGCCGCAGTGCGACGTGGGCGGCGTCCCGCAGCGCCTCCACCGCCCAGGCCCCCTGGGGCACGGAGATCGCGAGCAGCTGCCCGGCCACCGACTCCGCGGGTTTGCCGAGATCGTGCAGCAGGCGCACGGCACGCAGGTGGAGCTCGTCGCGTTCGGCGGCGGTGGTCAGGTCGTGGACCGCCTCCCGTGCGACGGGGTGCGCGAAGTCGTTGCCGGAGAACAGTCCCAGCCTGCCCAGGCCGCGCACCGCCTGGGCACGGGACGGCTCGTCGAGGCCGGCGAGCGCGCTCACCACGTCCGGTTCGGCGGACTCCCCCAGCACCGCCGCGGCCGTGAGCAACCGGCGGACCGGCTCCGGCTGGGCGCGCAGGCAGGCGACGATCCGTTCCCTGGCCAGGGACGGGCGCAACGCGCGCACGAGGTCCGCGTTCGCCGCCACCGGTGGCCGTCCGTCGACGGCCCAGGCCAGCGCGAGCGCGGTGAGCAGCAGGGGGTTGCCCCCGGTCGCCGCGTGGCAGGCGAGCGTGAACGACTGGTCGCACGCGCGGCCCAGCCTCGCCCGCAGGAGTTTCGCGGCACCGGACGGGCTCAGGGGTTCCGGGCAGAGGCGCAGTGCGGCCGCCGTGAGGATCGACGCCACCACCGGGTCGTCCGCGAGCGGGTCTCCTTCGCGCACCGTCACCACCAGCACCGCGCCGAGGTGACGCACGCGGCGGGCCAGCGCTTCGAGCGCGACCGCCGACCGGTGGTCGGCCCACTGCAGGTCGTCCACCAGCAGGAGCACCGGCCGCGTCCGGCCGAGGTCGCGCACGAGGCCGTGCAGTTCCCGGGCGTCGTCGTCAGGCCCCCCGTGGTGGCCTTCGAGCAGCTGGCGGAGCACCCCGCGGGAGTGCCCCTGCTCCATCAACGTCGCCGAGGCGTACCACACGGAGAACGAATCGGCCGCGGGATGGCGGGACAACGCGCGCAACAACGCGGTCTTGCCGTTGCCCAAAGGGCCTGTCAGCACGACGACACCGCCGACGCCGTCACGTGCCTGCTGGAGCAGCCTGCTCATCCGGCGCAGCTCACCGTCGCGTTCGAGCAGCACACCGGTCATGCGCCAGGCTCCCAGCCGAGCCCGCGCGCCCTGCCGACCAGCGGAGCCGACCTGCACAGCACGGCGATCTCGCCCGCCTCCTTCAGCCCGGCGCCGAGGCCGGTGGCCTGGGCGAGGTCGAGCAGCGCGGTCGCCCGCAGCAGCCGGAACGGTGAACCGGCGAGCAGCTCGGCGGCGCGGTGCAGGTGCTCCTCCCCGCCGATCACCGCCGCACAGGTCAGGTGCGCCCTCGCCACGGTGCTGGGCGCGCCCCAGCGCTCGGCGAGCGCGAGTTCCTGCGCGCACATCGCGGCAGCGCGCTCGTGCTCGCCGCTCACGCTCAGCGCCACCGCGGCGACCGACCGCCAGGGCAGTGCGGCCGGGTTCACCCACTGCCGCGACAACATCCAGCGACCGCACTCGTCCGCTCGTGCCGCGGCCTCGAAGGGATCACCGGTCACCAGGGCGAGCACGGCGCAGGCGAAGGTGAAGAACGTCCGCGCGTAGCCGAACCCGATCCAGTCGCCGGTCAAACTCGCCCGCAACGCGATCGCCCGGTCGAAGTGCCCGCGCTCGATGCTCACCAGGACGTCCGCCGCGACCATGATGGGCCGCACGTCCGGATGCAGGTTCCGCAGCGGGTACCCGGACAGGGCCTCCTCCAGGTCCGCCGCGGCCGCGTCCAGCTCCCCCACCATCGCGCGCACCTTCGCCCGCATCAGCAGCGCCTGCGGCACCACCGCGGTCAGCCGCTTCGCCCTGGCCTGTTCCACGACGGCGTCCAGACCGGCGACGGCCTCGACCACGTCGTCGGCGGCGGCCAGCGCGAGACACGCGAACAGCCGGGAGCTGAGCAGCGTGGCGGGCGCGGTCAGCGCGAGGTTCGCGAGCGACCGCGTCCGCGTGCGGTCGACGCCCCGCGACGCGCACATCCACGCCGCGATGCCGGCCCGGTCGGGGTTGTCGCAGGCGGCGGGCGGTTCCGCGAGGTCGAGCACGCCCAGCTCCGGCATCTCGAAGGGGGCGTCGTCGGCGATCCAGTACAGCGCCGTGACGGAGTCGTGGTCACCGCTCTCCGACCGCACCGCGCCGAGGGTGCGCCTGAGCAACCCGTGGTCACCGCGTCCCCACAGCTGGTCGGCAGCCGCCAGCCGGACGTCCGCGCACTCCGGCGGCTGGGTTTCGAGCAGCATCCTGGCGAGCCTGCGGTCCGCGGCGACCGGTGCGACTTCGCACTCCGCCACGGCGAGCTCCAGCACGAGCTCCGCGCGCACGACCGGCGTGAGGGGTTCGGCCAGCGCGCGGCGCAGGTGTCCGGCGGCCTCGGCTGGACGTCTCTCGCGTGCCACGGCGCGCAGCAGCGGCACCACCCACGGCTCGTTCACCGGCGGAGCGCCCGCCAGCAGCCGTGCCACCTCGGACGGGACGACGGCGCACCGGTGCCCCAGCCGTGCCGCTCGCAGGTGAAGGTCGTCCCGTGCCTGGGCGGGCATGCCCTCCAGCACCCGTGCCGCGGAGATGCCCGGAAGCAGTCGCGGCTTCTCGGCGTCCGTGACGAGTCCGGCGCACACGAGCAGTTCGAGAGCACGGCCGAGCGAGAGCGTCCGCAGCCCGGCCAGCACTCCCATCAGGCCCACCGGGAACGACGGCCCGCACACCGCGATCACCCGCAGCAGCCCGGCCGCCTCCGCCGGCAGCGAGCGGACGGTCCGCCGCGTGACGGCGGCGAACACGTCGGCCACCGCGTCGCCGCCGTGCCTCAGCGTCTCCTCGTCGCACCGGTCGAGCAGAGGGCACAGCACCGAGAGGCGGCCGCCCGTGTGCCGGTGCAGAGCCTCGACGAGCTCCTCGTCCGGTTCCCGGCCGAACCTCCTGGCCGCCAGCGCCGAGATGCCGTCGCGGCCGAGCGGCCGCAGCGGGACGGTCGTGGCGCCGGGCAACACCGGCCGGGAGGTGTCCGCGACGACCACGACCGCGATCGGCGCCCGCACGGCTCGTCCGGCCAGGGCGTCGAGCCACGCGCGCGACTCGGCGTCGAGCAGCTCCCCGTCGTCGACGGCGACCAGCAGGGGCGTGGTGCGGGCCAGTTCCACGAGGTGGCCGATGGCCGCCGAACCGCGTTCGTCGCGGTGCAACTGCGACATCAGCTCTGTCAGCACGCCACCGGTCGTCGCCTCGCACTCGCCGGCGGCGGTGAGCACGGTGGCGCCGCTGCGCCGGGCGAGCAGCACCGCGTGGTCGAGCACCGCGGTACGGCCCGTGCCGCGGTGCCCGCAGATCTCCAGCACCGACGACCGGCCGGACGCCAGCATCCGCACCGACCGTTCGAGCACGGCGAGCGCGGAGTCCCGCTCGACGAGCGCGTCCCGGTTCACCGCAGCTCCGCCGCGAGCTCGGCGCGGGTCTGGGCACCCAGTTTGCGGTAGGCGTTCGACAGGTGGCTCTCCACCGTGTGGATCGTGACGTACAGCTTCTCGGCGATCTCCCGGTTCGTCAGCCCGTCCGCGGCGAGCGAGGCGACCCTGCGCTCGGCGACGGTCAGCGCGTCCTTGGGCGAGGCGTGGATCGCGCTCATCCGGCCACCGGCGGACGTCAGCAGCGCGTGCGGCCTGATCGCGAACCGGCTCGCGCCGCAGCGCACCGCGATGTCGATCGACGCACGCAGGTGCTTGCGAGCCGCCTTGTCGTGCCCTGTGCGGATCAGCACGCGCCCCAGCGCGGCCAGCGCCCTGGACTCGTCCAGCTGCGCGCCCGCCACACCGAACTCGACCACCGCCTGTTCCAGCGTCTCGACGTCGTCGGTGGTCAGCCCGGTCGCGTACAAGGCATATCCCCGCGCCACCGGGGTGTTCCAGCGCCGCGCGGCCTCCGCACCGCGTTCGGCGACCTCGGCCGCCTCGGTGTACCGGTCCATCCGCACCAGCACGGTGACCACGTGCAGCCACCACGGGATCAGCACCGGGTTGTGCACACCCATCGACTCGAACTCGCGACCGCACCGCAGCAGCACCTCGATCGCCGCGTCGCCTTCGCCGCGGTTCCACAACCAGAGAGCTTTGGCGTCCATCGCCCAGCCGTGCTCGACCGGATCCCGCGGGGCGCCCAGCCGGTTCAGGATCTGCTCGGTCTGGTCGACCTCACCACGCCGCACGAGCGCCGACGCCAGCACGGTCGATGCGGCGAAGTCCCCGTCGGCGCCCGCGATCGCCAGCGCGGCACGGGCGTCGCGTTCCGCGGCGGGCAGCTCCCCCGCCTCGAACGCCAGAGCCGCGCGCACGGCGAGCGCGATCTTCCGGGTCTGGGTGTCGCCACGGGCCTGTCCGGCGGCGATGATCTCGTCCGCGAGGGTCATGGCCTCGGTGCGCTCGCCGCAGAAGTGCAACGACGTGACCGTGAAGACGTCCCAGAAGTCTCGTGCGCCACCGGGTGCCGGCAACGCGGAGCGGACGTGGGCGAGCGCGGTGGGCAGCGACTCACCGCGCAGCACCTCGGCCCGCGCGAGCTGCTGCACCAGCCTGCGGCCGCCTTCGGCCCTGCCCTCCGGTGGCGTGATCGTGCGCGCCAGGTCCAGCGCCCGGCGCACGGTCCGCGCGGCACCGAACCCGTTGACCAGCGCGACCGCCTCGATCTGGGCGCGCAGCTCGGGATCGGCCGCCGGCTCTCCTTCCGCGAGGTAGCCGGCGAGCAACCCGAACGCCTCCGGCTCGCGTCCCGCCCGCAGCGCTGACGCTCCACAGTGGACCGCGACCGACGCCCGGACGGCGGGCTCGGTGACGTCGGAGAGGAGCTCGGCGTAGACGTCCATCGCCGCCGAAGGATCGACCACCCGCAGCTTCGCCGCCAGTTCAAGCCGCGTCTCGACGTGGCCGGGCACGGCGTTCAGCACCCGGCGGAGGTGGCTGATCGCCACCTCCGGGCTCAGCGTGCCCTCCCGCGCCGCGCCGCGCAGTGCGCAGAACATCCACACCTCGGTCAGCTCGGGTAGCTGCGCGACCAGTTCGGCGACCTCCTCCTGCGGACGGCCCTCGTCCGAGAGCAGCCTCGCCGCCCGCACGCGCAGCGCGTCCTGGTCCACGGCGGCGAGCAGTCGCTCGCGCAGCACGGCCGACCGGAACCGTCCCTGCGGGGTGAGAGCGCCGAGCGCCGTGAGCTCCGCGCACACCGAGGCGGCCGTGGCCGCGGAGATCCCCGCGAGCGCCGCCGTGCTCGCGGGCTCGGTGCTGCCGAGCACCGCCACGGCCGTGGCGTAGGCGCGCGTGGACTCCGGCTGGTCTTCGAGCCAGGCGAGATGCCAGGCGGCCGACTCCGCCGCGACGTCGGGCGGCGCGCCGAGCGCCCGGAACTTCTCCGCCCACGCCAGGGTGACGGCCGGCAGCCCGGCCGTCGACTCCAGCGCGGCGCGGACGAGCTCCGGCGCGGGCTCGGAGCCGCACTCCCGCCGCAGCAGCTCCGTCACGTCGGACTCGTCGAGCGGCCCCAGGTCGACGGTCGTGGTGTCCAGTGCGCCGGTGAGATCCGCGAACAGCGTCTCGGCGGCGACGCGCTCAGAACACCGGTGGACGAGGACCACGTACACCCGCGGCTCGGGAACGCGCCGCGCGAGCGCACTCAGCCAGCGCGCGGTGGCGCTGTCGCAGCGGTGCGCGTCTTCGAGGACGAGCACCACCGGCCGGTCCGCGGTGCGCCTGGCCACCAGATCGTTCAGCGCGTGCCGCCGTGCGTACTCGTCACCCGCCTCGGGTACGACCGCGCCCAGCAGGTCCTCCGCGGTGGCGAAGTCCTCGCCGCCGCGGCAGGTGGTCACGAGCACGTCCGCGGCTTCGCGTACCTCCTCGCGCAGCCGCCCGACGACCGCTGACTTCCCGATGCCGCGCGGTCCGCGCAGGTGGAGCAGCCCCATCCGGCCGCGGGCGGCGTCGTGCACGCCCGCCGCCGCCTGTGCCAGCGCCCGCGCGCGGCCGCCGGGGCGCCCGGCCGAGAGCTGCTCGCCGGCCTCCGACCGCACCATCCGCGACTCCCTGGTCGGGCACATCTGTCGAACGGGAAACAGGTTACTGAACAAGTGTTGGAGCGCTTCGACACCGACGTTCGTGTCGGGCCGCCGCCCGTGGGGAACCGGCTGCGCACCGACCGCGGCGACGGGCCGAAACAAAGCCCGCAGCTTCGGTACCGCCGCCACCACCAATTGAGGTCGGTGACGCAACCGGCCCTGCGCCGGGATCGGGGCCCCAGGCGCAGGACCGAGTGTTGCTCACGATCCGTGCACGGCGTCGCCGTGCGGAGGAAAACCCGAACCGATCGGAAAAATCGCCGGTGCCGCCCGCGTTCTTCGCACACCTCGGCCGCAGATCCAGGAAGTTCCCGCCGATGGCGCTCGTTTTGATGCGAACACTATTACTCGCCCTTTACCTTGGCGGCGTAGATCGCGGGGAGGAACACGCATGACCAGGTGGGTCGTCTACGCACTCGCGGTGGCGTGCACCGTGACCGCGTTGTTGGTGCCGTGGACGCACTACGGCGACATCGAGTTCGGGTTGACCCGGCTGCCCGGCTGGCCGAACTACCTCGCCGGCGTGGTCGTGCTGCACGCGTGCACGTGGTGGCGGCTCGCCATCGGACGGATCGCCGCCCTGGCGGGTGGCGTGGTCGCGCTGGCCATGACCGTCGTGCTGATGGTCCGTTCCGGCGACGCCACCGCCCTGTTCGACGGGCCGGTACCCGCGGTCGTGCCGGGGCTCGGCCCCGGCTGGATCTTCGCGGTCGCGGGCGTGCTGCTCAACGGCGGGCTGGTCGTCGGACTGCCGGTCACCGCGCCTCGGGCGCGGGTCGACGTTCTCTGATCGGGGCAGATCATGCGCAGTGCGGTTCTATGTGGACTTCTGGTCACCGCGGCACTTTCCCTCGCCACTCCGGCGAGCGCCCAGCCGCTGGTGTCGGTGGGTGATGTGACGGTGGGCGACGTGACGGTGGCGCCGGTGGTGGTGATCGGGGACGTCGACGTCTTCGAGGACGTGCTGGAGCACGTCAACATCGCCGCGCTGTGGAGCAGGGCTTCCTCACTCGTGACGGAGGGTGAGCAGTTGCTCCATCCGTGAAACCGCAGCAGCAGCACGACGCCCGGCCTCACCTCAATTCCCCGTCTCGTCGTCGAATTTCGATTCGAAAGGCGCTGGACGCGTCCGCGCAGGATTACCCGGACGGTTCTTTCCGCATTTGGCGGAAGCTCCTAGCCTACTGAGACTCAAATCAGCCGTTCGGGTGAACGTCTTTGGTTCGTTCGCCGGGGAATTCTGGGGCGCAGAATGAGACGACCGCGTGGTTCCGTCGATGTCAGAGCCGGGTGGGTGGCGGTCGCCACCGTTGCCCTGATCGGCGCCGCGAGCGCGTGCGGTGGCGGCGAGCCGCCCGCGCGGTCCCTGGCCACGACGCAGCCGCCGGAGTTCCCCACCATCGTCGATCCGCCCACGGCCCAGGACCTCGCGCCGACCGTCCGGAAGGTCGTCGACGTGCGGACGGTCCAGCTCTCCGACGGCCAGGAGATCACCGTGAAGGGGCTTGCCGCGCCCGACGAGTGCTGGCGAGACGCCGCCACGACGTTCGCGCGGACCATGCTGCTCGACAAGCCCGTCGACACGACGCCGGCCGGGTCGCTGCGGCTGGCGGACGGCACCGACTACGCGGTCATCGCCGTCGAGCTCGGCATGGTGCGCAGCGAGACGACCGACGACCGTTTGCTGCAGGAGGCGGAGAAGAACGCCGCCGCCAAGCACCTCGGCCGGTGGGGGCCGCCCTGCACCCAGCCGGGCACCCAGCCGGGCACCCGCGCACCGGCGCCCGCTCCGACCCCCGCCGCGCGCACCACGACCCCGGCGCCGAAGCCCGTCACCGGCTGTTCGGTCGCCTACCGCGTCACGAACAGCTGGCCGGGCGGCTTCCGCACCGACGTGACCATCGGGAACACCGGCAACACCGAGATCAACGGCTGGACGCTCAAGTGGACGTTCGCCAACGGCCAGACCGTGTCGGAGATGTGGAACGCGACCCCGAAGCAGACCGGCGGTGACGTGTTCGCCACCGCCGTGTCGTACAACCAGGTGATCCGTCCGGGCGAGACGTTGCTGATGGGGTTCACCGGCGGCAGCGGCAACACCAACACCGACCCGCGCGCGTTCACCCTCAACGGGCACGCGTGCACCCTTGCCTGAGGATCAGCTCGGCGCCACGGCCCTGCCGGTCTGCGGGGAGATCATGCCGGCGCACAGGCCGTGGCTCGCCAGCACCCGCGCGATGCCCGGGATCGCGGAGATCGTGTTCGCCGGCCAGTCGTGCATGAGGATGACCTGGCCGTTGGTGAGCCTGCCGTTGGCCTGCACGATCGCGTCGACGCTCGCGTTGTTCCAGTCCTGCGAGTCGACGTCCCAGATGATCTGCCGCAGCCCGTACTGGGACGCGACGGACTGCACCGTCGAGTTGGTCTCGCCGTAGGGCGGCCGGAACAGCTTCGGCGTGCCGCCACCCGCGGCCGCGATCGCCTGCTGGGTGCGGGAGATCTCCGAGTCGACCTGCGCCCGGCTCAGCTGGGTCAGGTGCGGGTGCGTGTAGCTGTGGTTGCCGACCCACATGCCGGCGCTGACCTGCGCGCGGACCAGCGCCGGGGACGAGGCGGCGAACCTGCCCTCGTTGAACATCGTGGCGCGCAGGCCGTTCTGCCTGAGGGCGTTGAGCAGGTTCTGCGTCGTGGACGACGGGCCGTCGTCGAACGTGAGCCCGACGTACCCGGTGCAGGCGGCGGCCTGTGCCGGACCGGCGCCGATCACGCTCGCCGCCAGCATCGCGGCGGTGACGAGGAGTTTGGCGTGCACGGTTCCTCCCTCAATTCGCTGTGTGCTCACAACGCAGCGGGCGGAAACTGCGGAATTGCGCAGGACCACTGTATCGAGCTTGACAAGGTCGGGGAATTCGCAGGAATTCGACCACGATTTCGAACGGCCGGCCGCGGGAATTCGACTGTTCGAATGCCGCGGCAGGCGGGACCTCGGCGTCGACCGCCTGCCGCGACACGATCCGGGTCAGCCCTCGTGCACCACGCGGGCCGCGCCACCGCCACGCCGGACCGGCTCGGCGAGCGCACGCCAGCGGCCGTCGGGCAGGCGTTCGATCGCGGTCGCCGCGCCGATGTCGGCCACCTGGCTGAACTGGTGGCCGATCCCCCGCAGCCCCTCGGCCTGCGCAGAGGCGAGGAACGCCGCCTCCGCGGGCGTCACGGCGGAGTTGCGCTGCGAGACCCGCGGTGCCTTGATCGCGTCGAGCAGCGAGAGCTTGCGGTCGATGTGCAGCGTGAGGATCTGGGCGACGGTGGTGATGATCGTCGCGCCGCCGGGCGAACCGACGACGAAGGCCAGCTTGCCGTGGTCGAGCACGATGGTCGGCGCCATCGAGGACCGGGACCGCTTGCCGGGGCCGGGCAGGTTGGGGTCCGGTACGCCGGGCGTGACGGGGACGAAGCTGAAGTCGGTCAGCTCGTTGTTGAGCAGGAAGCCGCGACCGGGCACGACGATGGCGCTGCCGCCCTCCGCCTCGATGGTGTAGGTGTAGCTCACCGCGTTGCCCCAGCGGTCGGTGACCACCAGGTGCGTGGTGTTCTCCGCGTCCTGGCGGGTGGGCGAGGCCTGGGCGGCGGTGGCGCACGGCCGCGGGTTGCGCGGGTCACCGGCCGCGACCGGCGCGGGCAGCACGGCGTTCGGCCTGATCAGGCACGCCCGGCTGTCGGCGAAGCGCTGGGACAGCAGCTCGGCGGTCGGCACGTCCGAGTAGCGCGGGTCGCCGACCCAGCGGTTGCGGTCGGCGAAGGCCAGCTTCGTCGACTCGATGAAGCGGTGCAGGTGCTCGACGTCGGAGACCTTGGAGAGATCCGTGGACTCCAGGATGTTCAGCGCCTCGCCGACGGTGGTGCCGCCGCCCGACGACGGGCCCATGCTGTAGACGTCCAGGCCGCGGTAGCCGACACGGGTCGGTTCCCGTTCCTCGACGCGGTAGCGCGCCAGGTCGAGGAGGTCCATCCTGCCGGGACGCACGTTGCGCGTGGAGCCCGGCACGACCGGTGGGTGCTGCACGGTGCGGACGACGTCCTGGCCGATCGCGCCGCCGTGCAGGGACAGCAGCCCGGTGTCCGCCAGCTCGCGGTAGGTGTCGGCGAGCTGGGGGTTGCGGAACACGCTGCCGACCGCGGGCGGTTGCCCGCCGGGCAGGAACAGCTCGCGGGTGGAGGTGAAGTCCGCGAACCGCGCGGCGTTGTTCCTGATTTGCGTGTTGAAGGTCTGGTCGACGACGAAACCGCGCCGTGCCAGCGCTTCCGCGGGTGCCATCGCGTCACGCAGACCGATCGTGCCCCACCTGTTCAGCGCCTGCTGCCAGGTCCTCGGCGCGCCCGGCACGCCGACGGCCAGGCCGCTGGTCATGGCCTCGGCGAACGGCAGCGGCTTGCCGTTCTCCACGAACAGGTTCTCGTCCGCCGCCCGCGGTGCCGTCTCCCGGCCGTCCAACGTGGACACGCGTCCGGTGCGGGCGTCGTAGTACACGAAGTACCCGCCGCCACCGATGCCCGCGGAGAACGGGTCGGTCACCCCGAGGGCGGCCGCGGTGGCGACGGCGGCGTCCACCGCGTTGCCACCGCGCCGCAGCACGTCGACGCCGACCTGCGAGGCGTCCGGGTCCACACTGGACACCGCGCCGCCGTTCCCGGTCGCTTCGGGAACCCTTGGCGCGGCACCGATGTCGGCCTGGGCGGCAGGCGCCAGGGACACCGCGGTGAGCAACAGAGCCAAACCTGTCCGTAGCAACATGGCTCTCTACTACCGCAGGCTCCCGGCGGGGCGACAGGAACTTGAGGAAGACCTGAGGTTCAGGCTCGCAGCCGGCGAAGCCCGTCGACGATCAGCTCCAGGCCGAAGGTGAACTCGTCCTGCAGCGGCACCGGCAGCGAGCCCGCGACCGCGAGCGTGGCCGGGAAGTCGGCCGGCGACAGGCCGCTCAGGTGCGCCGACATCCGCTCGCGCTCGACGTCGTCGCCCGGTCCGGTGAGCTGGGTCGCGAAGCCGAGGACGTAACGCGCGAGCGTGGCGTAGGCGCGTGCCGCGAGGTCCGGCGCGAACCCGCCGCCGAGCAGGACGGCCAGGCAGCGTTCGCGCAACACCATCGCGTTCGGCCCGGCGGGCGTCTGTTCGACCAGCAGGGGCGCGATGTTCGGATGCCTGCCCAGCGTGTCGAACATGGCCCTGGTGACGGCCTGGCAGGCCTGCTCCCAGCCCATCTCCTCCAACGCCCGCAGGTCGAGCTCGACCTCGCCGAACACGCGGTCGATCACGTGGTTGACCAGGGCCGCCCGGTTGGCGAAGTGGCGGTAGAGCGTGGCCGTCCCCGACTCGAGCCGTTGCGCGAGGGTCCGCATCGACAGGGCGTCGGCGCCTTCGTCGTCGACGATCCGCAGCGCGGTGGCGAGGATGCGGTCCAGCGGGACAGCGGGACGGCCGGGAGACCGGCGGGCGGCGGAGGACGAACTGGTCACGCCGTGAGTATGACGTCCGGTTGACACCCCCGACAATAACGGCAACACTGTTGCCATTATGAACACCAATGACATCCGGGCCGTCTCCGTGGACGGCCTGCGCGTGCACTACGCGCGTTCGGGGCGAGGACCGGCGGTTCTGCTGCTGCACGGCAGCGGGTCGTCGCTGGAGGGCTTCGAGCGGGTGGCGCGGCTGCTGTCGGCGTCCTGCGACGTGATCCGCCCGGACCTGCCCGGCTTCGGGCGGACGGGGCCGCGGCCCGACCGCGACTACCGCGTCCGGACGTACGCGGCGACGATCGCCCGGTTCATGACGGCGCTGGACGTGCCGCACTTCGCGGTGGCGGGCAACTCGCTCGGCGGCAACATCGCGTGGAACCTCGCCCTGGACGCGCCGCGGCGGGTCGAGCACCTGGTCCTGGTCAACGCCACCGGTTATCCGGAGAAGGCCCTGCCCGCGGGGTTGCGGCTGGCGCGCAACCCGTTGCTGCGCCCCGTGTTGCGGCGATGGCTGCCGCGCGGCGCGACCGAACGCGGGCTGCGGGACGCGGTCGGCGCGGGCTCGACGATCGTGGACGACGCGATGGTCGACCGGGTGCACGCGCTGACCGGGCTGCCGGGAAACCGGTCGGCGTTCGTCGACTTCGCCAACACCGACCAGCCGGACCGCAGCGCCGAGATCAGGCGCATCACCGTGCCGACGCTGGTGCTGCGCAGCGCCGGCGTCGACGGGCAGCACTTCGCGCGCGACATCCCGCACGCTCAGGAGCGGGTGCACCCCGAGGGCGGGCACCTGCTGCCGGAGGAGGACCCGGAGTGGGTCGCCGCGGCGATCACCGAGTTCCTGCACGGGGAGCGGCGATGAGGTACTTCGCCGCCCCCGACGAGGACCGCCGGCTCGACGCGGCGGCGCGGCGCACACTGCGCGGCGATTTCGTCTCACTTTCCGACGGTGTGACGCAGTACGAGCTGGCCGGTCCCGCCGACGGCGAACTCGTCGTGCTGGTCGGCGGCATCACGATCCCGTTGTCCTACTGGGACCGCACCGCCGAGCGGCTGCACGCCCGCGGCCTGCGCACGCTGGCCTGCAGCGGTTACGGCCGGGGTGGTTCCGACCGGATCGAGGGCCCCTACGACGAGGCGTTGTTCGTGCGACAGCTGGCCGAGCTGACCTCGGCGCTGGGCCTCACCCCGCCGTGGCACGTGGTCGGCACCTCGATGGGCGCCCTGGTCGCGATGGCCTACGCGAACCGGTACCCCGGACACACGGCCACGCTCGCCGTCGTCGGCCCGGCCGGCCTGAGCACGCGCCCGCTGCCGCAACGGTTGCTGCGCAACGACCTCGTGGCCGGGTTCGTCGCCAGGAGGTTCGGCCGCGGGTTGCTCGAAAGCCACCTCGGGCACAACGTCCGCGACCCCGCCCTGTCCGCCGAGCTGGTCGCGATGGTGCGGGACGCCTACCGGTTCGAGGGCTCGCTCTACGCGTTCTTCCGGACGTTGCGGGACTTCCCGCTGCACGAGCGGCAGGAGCTGTTCCGCAGGACGGGTGATCTGGGCATCCCGGCGCTGCTGGTGTGGGGTGACGACGACCAGGTCACCCCGATCGGCGGGCTGGACGCCGTCCGCGCGCTCCTCCGTCCACAACGGACACACGTGATCCCGCAGTGCGGCCACATGGCCCCGTTCGAACGGCCTCACGACGTCGGCGACCTGCTCGCGTCGTTCGCCGTTCCCCAGTCAGATCGGCTCGAACCGTGAACCACCCGCAGATCATCGACGTCCTGATCGCCGGTGCCGGCCCGACCGGCACCGCGCTGGCGATCGACCTCGTCCGCCGCGGCCTGAACGTCCGCGTCATCGACAAGGCCCCGCACTCCTTCGAGGGCTCGCGCGCCAAGGGCATCCAGCCGCGGACGCTGGAGGTGTTCGACGACCTCGGCGTGCTCGGCGACGTCCTCGACGGCAGCAGCGACTACCCCCGCCTCGGCATCCACCTGGGCCCGGTCGCCGCCCCGTGGCGCATGTTCTCCCAGCGCGAGCGCACCACCGACGTCCCGTACCCGAACACCCGGCTGATGCCCCAGTACCGCACCGACCGCGTGCTGCACGACCGGCTGGAGCAGCTGGGCGGGCGGGTCGAGCACGGCGTGGAACTCGTCGACTTCGTCCAGGACGACACGTCGGTCACCGTCAGGACGACCGGCGAAACGATCACCGCGCGCTACCTCGTGGGGGCCGAAGGCGGTTCGAGCGCCGTGCGCAGGCATCTCGGCGTGGGCTTCCTCGGCGAGACCGACGAGCAGGACCGGATGCTCATCGTCGACGCCGTCACCACCGGCCTGTCGCGCGACCGCTGGCACGTCTGGCCGGGGGTGAAGGGACGCTTCGCGGGCGCCTGCCCGTTGCCGCACACCGACCTGTTCCAGTGGATGATCCGGCTCTCCCCCGACGAGGAACCGCCGGAGGGAGCGGAGGCGATCACCCGGCGGATCCGGCAGCAGACGCGCAACCGGCACGTGGAACTGAGCGAGATCCGCTGGCGGTCGGTGTTCCGGCCCAACATCCGCTTGGCGGAGTCGTACCACCGCGGGCGGGTCTTCCTCGCCGGCGACGCCGCGCACGTGCACACCCCGGCCGGCGCGCAGGGGCTCAACACCGGCATCCAGGACGCCTACAACCTCGGCTGGAAGCTCGGCCAGGTCCTCGCCGGGGCCGACCCGCGGCTGCTGGACAGCTACGAGGCCGAACGCCTGCCGATCGCGGCGGGTGTGCTCGGGCTGTCCACGCGCAAGTACGAAGGTCTCGCGAAGCTCGACCCGTCGAGCCTGCGTCGCGGCAACGACGAACAGCAGTTGTCCCTGACCTACTACGGCGGCCCGCTCGCGCCCGTTGACGGTGACCGCACGAAGACGCTGCAGGCCGGCGACCGGGCACCGGACGCGGAACTGCTCGACGAGGACGGGACGACGGTGCGGCTGTTCGACCTTTACCGGGGCCCGCACTTCACCGTTGTCGCGTACGGCCGCAACGCCGCCATGGCGAGCAACGAACTGGATTGGCCGGCCGCGGGAGCGTCACTGCGGCGTGTCGCCATCGACGCGCTCACCGATCCCCGGCACAACTTCCGCCACAGCTACGGACTCGACGGAGACACCTTGCTGCTCATCCGGCCCGACGGTTACATCGGGCACATCGCGACCCACGACTTCCTCGGCTCGACCGATGCCGCCGTCCGCGCGATGACGCCGGTGACGCGATGAAGCGCGTCCTGCTGCGCGGCGCGCAGGTGATCACCATGGCGGCCCACCGGCCCGACGCCGAGCTCGTCGACGTCCTCGTCGAGGGCGACCGCATCGCCGCACTCGGCGAAGGTCTCGACGAGACGGGCGCCGAGGTCGTCGACGTCACGGGCCGGATCGTCATGCCGGGGCTGGTCAACGCCCACCTGCACACGTGGCAGACCGCGTTGCTCGGGGTGGGGGCGAACTGGACGCTGGCGGACTACCTGGGCCGCGTGCACGGCGCCGTGGCCCGGCACTACCGCCCGGAGGACATGCGGATCGGCACGCTCGCCGGCGCGCTGAGCCAGCTCGACCGCGGCACCACCACCCTGGGCGACTGGTGCCACAACACCCCCACGTCGGAGCACACCGACGCGGCGGTCGAAGGCCTTCGCGCGTCCGGCATCCGCGGGGTCTTCCTGCACGGCACCCCGTACTCCGCCGCCGACCTCGCCCATCCCGTGAGCGAGGTCGACCGGCTGCTCGACGGCCGGGCCGGCACCCACGCGCTGCTCACGTTCGGCATGGCCGTCCGCGGGCCGCAACTGTCCACTCCGGACGTCGCGGTGACCGACTTCCGCGCCGCGGCGGAACGCGGCATCGTCGTGTCGACGCACCAGAGCGGCGGCACACCGGGGCCGGGCTGGGAGGCCGTGCGGGACGCCGGGTTGCTGAGCGCCGGCACCAACGTCGTGCACGGCGCGGGCCTCACCGACGAGTGGATCAGGACGCTGGTCGACGCGGGTGCGAGCGTCACGTGCACGCCCGAGAACGAGCTCGGGCAGGGCCACGGCTCCCCCGTCACCGGAGAGCTGCTCCGGCTGGGCGCCGCGCCGTCGCTCGGCACCGACACCGACGCCGTCGCACCCGGCGACGTGCTCTCCGCCGCCCGGATCGCGCTGGCCCACCAGCGCGGCCGCGACCACGACCACCACCGGCGGGAGACCGGGGCGTTCTCCCTCACCGCGACGATCACCGCCAGGCAGGCGCTGGCGTGGGCGACGGTCGAAGGCGCCCGCGCTCTCGGCCTCGACGGCCACGTCGGCCGGCTGGAGGCGGGCCTGCAGGCCGACCTCCTCGTCATCGACTCCGCTCCGCGGCTCGTGCCGACGCACGACCCGATCGCGGTGGCGCTGTACTCGACCCCCGGTGACGTCGAGGCGGTCATGGTCGCCGGGCAGTGGCGCAAACGCGACCGCACCCTCGTCGGCGTGGACCTCGACGCGGTGCGAGCGCAGCTGTGGGAGTCAGCCGACCACCTGCTGCCCCGGCTCGCGGACTGGCGAGCCGGGGCCTGACGCTCAGCTCACGCGCAGGATGGTCCAGCTACCTTCCCAGCGCGGCGAGTAGCCGTAGTTGCGTTGCTCGCCCCCGCAGTAGTCCTGGGTGTGCGAGGTGAGGATCGGGGTGGCCCAGCCCTGCAGGTGGACGTCCGGGTGGTAGCCGGTCTGGCCCGGGCGGTGCCAGGTCAGGCACCTGCCGCCGCCGGCGCCGTCGGCGCGGAAGCTGTACGCGTCGCGGGTCCAGTTCTCGATGGCCAGGCAGTTGTAGCCGGAAGGCGCGTCGCAGCGGGGTGCGGCGGAGGCCGTGCCGGTGGTCACCGCGGCACCCGCGAGCGCCAGCGCACCGGCCGCCGCCGCGATGACGATCCTGCGTGGGAGGTTCAACACCCGATCTACTCCTCGTGGTCGTGGACGATCATGCGCCAGCCTCGGGCAGTCGGTCATCGGGTCACAACGGGAAGTCGCGAGGTTTCCGCGACCGCGCACATTTTTCCCGGCGCGGTCGTGCTCACTCCGCGAAAGACGAACAGTTCTTCGCGCGGACACGGGAAAAGGCCGCGGCACCCGCCGCGGCCCTTTCCACCCTCACGCGGTGGGCGCGAGGTACAGCAGCCGGTTGGGCGAGCCCAGTCCGGGGTTGCCGACCTTGCCCGGGGTCGACTGCGCGACCAGGTAGGCGGCGACCTGGTCCGGGGTGGCCGCCGGGTTCGTCGAGAGGTACCGGGCGGCCGCGCCCGCGACGTGCGGGGTGGCCATCGACGTGCCGGAGATGGTGTTCGTGGCGGTGTCGCTGGTGTTCCACGCCGAGGTGATGTTGCTGCCGGGCGCGAAGATGTCCAGCGTCGAACCGAAGTTCGAGTACGACGCGCGGGCGTCGGTGCGGTCGGTGGCGCCCACGGTGATCGCCTCGGTGACACGGGCCGGGGACGCCGTCGACGCGTCGATGCTGGAGTTGCCGGCCGCGATCGCGAACGTCACGCCTGCCGCGACGGCCCTGCGGACGGCGTCGTCGAGAGAGGAGCTCACGAGCCCGCCGAGGGACATGTTCGCGACGGCCGGCTTGACGGCGTTCTTCGCCACCCAGTCGATGCCGTCGATGACGCCCTCGGTCGAACCGGACCCGCCGTCGTCCAGCACGCGCACCGCGACGATCTTCGCGGCTTTCGCGACGCCGTACTGGGAGCCCGCGATGGTGCCCGCGACGTGCGTGCCGTGCCCGTTGCCGTCCTGCGCGGGCAGCTTGCCGTCGACGGCGTCGTAGCCGTCCACCGCGCGTCCGCCGAACGTGGCGTGGCTGACCCGCACGCCGGTGTCGATCACGTACACGTTCACGCCCGCGCCCGCGGAGGTGTAGCTGTAGGAGCTGTTCAACGGCAGGTCGCGCTGGTCGGTGCGGTCCAGGCCCCACGACGGCGGCGCCGGCTGCGCGGCCTGCACGTGGACGACCTGGTTCGCCTCGACGTACTCGACCGAGGGGTCGGCGGCGAGTCTGCGCGCCTGCTTGTCGGTCAGCCGCGCGCTGAAGCCGCCGAAGCCGGTGAAGTGCCGCGAGACCGCGGTGCCGAACCGGGCGGCCACCGCGTCCGCGGCGGCGCCGTGCTTCAGCTTGACGATGAAGCTGCCGGGAATCCGCTCCGGCGCCTGCAGGGAGCGCACCTCTCCCTCGGCGGAGGCCGCGGGGGTGAGGAGAATCGACATCGCGAGCGTCACCGCGCCCGCACCCGCCAGGAACTGGATCTTTCGCGCCATCTGACTTCCGTTCTCGTGCAGGGGCATTGAATGTTTGCGAAGCTAAGCTCCGAAACAGCCTGCTCCAAGCACTTCCTCGGAATCAGGAAATAATTCCAGCGCGGATGAGATCATTTGTTAACACGACCGAAAAAGACCGGGACGCGATTTCACCCGCATTCACGCCTGGTCGTGCGGTGACCTGCCCTCCGCCGGGTCGTGCACGTCGAGCCGGCCGCACATGCCGAACCGCTGCGGCCCTTCCGCCCTCGTCACGTGGATGTCGGCGCCGGCGAGATGCCCGATGTCCCCGTCCCGCAACCGGTCGAGGTGCTCGCCGGTGCGTTCGGCCGAGGCCAGCGCCCCCGCCCGCCACCGCTTGTCCCAGTCGTCCAGCACGCCCTGCTTGAGCCGCACGGCGGCGCGGTAGAAGTCGTCCAGCGCGTTCTCGCCGGCCTCGACGCGGCGGCGCAGTTCGAGAAACCCTTCCAGCGCGAGGTCCCGGCGGCGGCGGGCGGACTCCTCGTCACCGGCACCGGCGTGCGCGGCGTAGGTCTCCGCGTCGGCCAGCACGTCGGCGGGGAACGGGAACACCGCGTCCCCCGCCTCGGGCAGGCCGCTGTTCTGCATGATCACGATGATCCGCAGGCCGCCGCCGTTGACGAGGCGGTGGATCGTGCCCGGCGTGAACCAGGCGACCGTGCCCTCGCGCAGCGGCGTCTCGGCGAACCCGCGGTGGGTGAGCGTCTGGACCGCGCCCTCACCGGCGACGACGAAGTAGCACTCGGCGCAGGCCAGGTGGACGTGCGGCGACCCTCCGCACAGCCCGTCCACCGTCGGCCAGTCGTACACCCGCAGGCCGGAGATGCCGACCCCGCCCGGAAACGGTGTCACCACGGGTGAGCCTCCACATAGGACTCCAGGCGCTCCCGGTCCCACTCGCCGTTCGCCACGACGAGCCGATGGCGCAGGCTCAGCGCCTCGCCGGACGCCACCTCGACGGTGTCGAAGAACGCGAACGACGGGTTGACCGCCGCGAACGGCGTGCTGCGCACGAACCAGTGGGTGTTCTTGTTGTCCGGGTGGTCGACGAACAGCAGCGTGGACGCGCGGTCCACCTCGTCGTGCTGACCGACGAACGCGAGCCACCTGGCGGCCTTGCCCATCATCTCCTGGCCGGTGCCGCCGTCGGCCGCGATGACCTCGCCCTCGGTGAACGACCGCGGGCCGCGCCAGAAGAACCCGGTGTACCCGGCGAGCTCCCGGCCGTTCGTGGTCGGGCTGCCGAACACCAGCGGCTCGGCGCGCAGGTTCGTCAGCGTGGTGGCGAACTCCAGCGTCCAGGCCTCGTCCTCGACGTCGCGCACGGTCAGCTCGCGCACCTCATCGACCCAGTGCTGCCCGGACTCGGTGAACCAGGACAGCAGCTCCTCGATCCGCAGCTCGCCGCCGGTCTCGGTGATGGTGAAGTCCTCGTGCCGCATGGAACCCACGTTCGGCAGCGCCAGGTACCCCTGGTCGCGCACGTAGGTGTTGCCGCCCCAGAAGTTCTCCCCCGACACGTCGGTCGCCGTCATCTGCACGCCCTTGTGCCAGCGGTGGTCGTGCGGCCGGAACGCCGTCACCACGTCACCGGCGAGCGTGCGCACGGGGTGCAGGTAGGGCTTCGGCCCCTCGAACGCCGGCGTCGAGGGCCGGTGCACGTAGCGGAACAGCTCGACGCCGCCCGCCGACACGACGAGCGCCTCGTCGTCCTGCCGCGTGATCACCGGGCGTTCGCCCATGGGGCACCGATTCCTTCCATCGTCGCGTAGAACGGGTGGTCCGGGCCGATCTGACCGGCCTTGACCGCGGTGCCGGTGAACGCCGAGGCGTACAGCGCCGCGATGAACTCCATCGTGGTGCGCGTGTCCGCCAGCGTCACCGGCGGCGTCTCACCACTGTCCAGGGCGTCGAGGAACGCCGCCAGCTGGCACTTGTGGCTGCTGGCCGTCTCGGACCGCTCCGCGTGCCAGCGCGCGGCGACCTCGTCGTGACCGGGCGCCGGGGTGATCGTCCAGTCGGCGTCGGTGTAGCCGTAGAGGTGCTCGACCTCGACCGTGGCGCGCTCGAAGTCGAACCGCAGTTGCGAGGTCTCCCGCGGCGACAGCACCGAGTTGACCACCGAGGCGACCGTGCCGTCGGCGAAGGTCACCAGCGCCATGGACACGTCCTCGGTCGCGACGGCACGGGCCTGGCGTGCCGCGACCGCCCGGATCTCCTGCCACGGCCCCAGCACCGACAACATCAGGTCGAACTGGTGGATGCCGTGCCCCATCGTCGGGCCGCCGCCCTCGCTGTCCCACGACCCGCGCCAGGGCACGTCGAAGTAGGCGCCGTCGCGGAACCAGAGCGTGTCGGACTTGGCCACGAGCGACCGGCCGAGCAGCCCTTCCGCGACCATGCGCCGCAACCGCACCGCGGCAGGGCCGAACCGGTGCTGGAACACCGTCGCGACCCGCCCGGCCGACGTCCGCTCGGCCGCGATCAGCGTGTCGATCTCGCTCAACGACAACGCGGGCGGCTTCTCCACCAGCACGTGCACGTCCGCGGCGAGGGCTTCGAGCGCCAACGGCGCGTGGGAACGCGGCGGCGTGCACACGAACACCACGTCCAGCTGCTCGGCGTCGAGCAGGGCCGGGAGTCCGGAGTGGACGCCCGGCACGCCCCATTCCCGGGCGAACGCGGACGCGCGTGCCTCGTCCACGTCCACCACGGCGACGAGCTCGATGCGATCGCCCTCCGCCCGCACCGCCTCGGCGTGGGAGGACGCGATCGCGCCCGTGCCCACGATCGCCGCGCGCCTCACCTTGTCCACTTGATCACCCTTCACCCGTACCCGCGGCGCGTCTCACCTGGCCACGCCCACCGACAAACCTCAAACCTCAACCTGTGCCCACGGCCGCCGCGAGCCGCACCCGGCCGCGCCGCCGATCGCCCCGGCCGCACGCCTCGCCTGGCCGATCCACTCGATCACCCACCACTCACGCCCACGGCCGCCGCGAGCCGCACCCGGCCGCGCTGCGCTCCACCCGTGCCCACCCCGGCCGCGCCGCGCTCCACCCGTGCCCACCCCGGCCGCGCCGCACCTCACCTGGCCGCGTCCACTTCGGACTGCACTTCCTTGATGAACGCCGCACCGGCCGCTTCCGGCGCAGCCCGCCCGAACAGGACGTCCTCGGTGTGCCGCTTGAGGATCGCGTCCAGCGTGCTGCCGCCCTTCGGCGTGATCCTGGGCGGGTCGGAGACCGGGACGGTGTCGAGGTACTCCTTGGCCGCCTTGTCGGTCTCCTTGAGCTGCCCCGCGATCGCCGAGCGGATCTTCAGGTTGGCCGGCACGCCGCGTTCGGTCAGCAGCACCTTGGCCGCCTCCTCGTCGTTGGCCAGGAAGCTCACGAACGCCGCGGCCTCCGCGGGGTGCTTCGAGCGCGACGAGATCGACCAGAACATCGACGGCTTGTAGTAGGCGCCGGGCTTGCCCTGCGACTCGCCGGGCAGCCGCAGGAGCTTCAGCTTGGCGCCGCTGGCGGCGGTCAGCGCGGTCAGCTGGGTGTTCCACCACAGGCCGAACGCGGCGGTGTTGGTCGCGGTCGCGGACATGTTGAGGCCGGCGGAGCCCTTCTCGATCGTCACCGACGGCGGCGGCGCGACGCCGGTCTTGGCGAGGTCGGAGATGTAGGTCCAGTACTGGGTCGCGATCTCGGGTGGCAGGACGACCTTGGCGTTCTCGTCGAACAGCGCCTTGCCCTGCTGGCGGGCGCGAATGCTCAGGCCCGCTGTGTCGTTGATGCCGGGCGACTGCACGCCCCACACCGTGCCGCCGCTCGCCTTCGAGACCTGGTCGCCGACCTTCTTCAGGTCTTCCCACGACCACTTGGTGTCGTCGGGCAGCGGGATGTTGTACTTCGCGAGGAGGTCGGTGTTGGCCATGATCGAGTACATGCCGAGGCCGACGGGGACGCCGTACTGCTTGCCGTCGATCGCGCCGGTCGCGAGCGCCTTCTGGTCGAAGTTCGCCGTGTCGAGGTGCTTCTTGGCCTCGTTGAGGTCGAGCAGCGCGCCGCGTTCGGCGTAGGAGGCGATGTAGAGCTCGTCCATCTGCATGATGTCCGGCGCGTCGTTGGCCGCCATGGTCGTGGCGAGGCTGTCCCAGTAGCCGTTCCACTCCTTGAACTCACCCTTGATGGTGATGTTCGGGTGCTTCTTCTGGAACATCTCGATGACCTGCTGGGTGCGCTTGTGCCGGTCGTCGGCGCCCCACCAGCTGAAGCGCAGCGTCACCGGTTCCGCGGTCAGCTCACCGCCCGCGTCCGAGCCGGAACCGCACGCGACGAGCAGCGACGCGGTCAGGGACAGCAGGACCGATAACGCGGTACGACGATGTACCCCTTTGACCATGTCCAGTCCTTTCGGCTACTTGCCACCGGTCGTGGCGATGCCCTTGACGAGGTACCGCTGGCCGATGAGGAAGGCGAGGAAGATCGGGACGAGCGACACGACGCTCATCGCGAACTGCGAGCCCCACGAGGTGGCGACCGTCGAGTCCACGAACGAGCGCAGGGCGACGGGAACCGTGTACATGTCCGGGTCCGTCAGGTAGATCAGCTGGCCGAAGAAGTCGTTCCACGTCCAGATGAACGTGAAGATCGTGGTGGTGGCGAGCGCGGGTTTCATCAGCGGCAGGATGATCCGCAGGAAGATCCGCGGGTGGCCGCAGCCGTCGATGCGCGCGGCCTCGTCGAGCTCGCGCGGCAGGCCGCGGATGAACTGGACCATCAGGAACACGAAGAACGCGTCCGTGGCGAGCAGCTTCGGCACGATCAGCGGCAGGAACGTGTTCACCCAGCCGATCTGGGAGAACAGCACGTACTGCGGCACGATGATCACGTGGATCGGCAGCATGATCGTGCCGAGCATGATCCCGAACCACCAGCGCTTGCCGCTGAAGTGCAGCCGGGCGAACGCGTAGGCCGCCATGGAGCACGACACCAGGTTGCCGACGATGCAGCCCAGCACGAGGATCGTGGAGTTGGCCAGGTACGTCCCGAACGACGGCGTGAGCGCGTTCCAGCCCTCCGCGTAGTTCTCGGTCCGCAGGCCGTCGAGGATCAGGCCGGGGCTGCGGAAGATCTCGTCGTCCGGCCGCAGCGAGCTCGCGATCATCCACAGCACCGGGTACAGCATCACGAACCCGATCAGGATCAGGCCGAGGTGCTTGAGGGGACCCGACAGCCGCCGGCGCAGCTCAGTCGTCATAGAACACCCAGTACCTCGCCGCCCAGAAGTTGATCGCGGTGAACGCCGCGATGATCAGGAGCAGGAACCACGCCAGCGCCGACGCGTAACCCATGTCGAACCGGCTGAAACCCTGCTGGTACAGGTAGAGCGTGTAGAACATGGTCGAGTCCGACGGCCCGCCCGTGCCGCCGGAGACGACGAACGCCTGGGTGAACGACTGGAACGCGTGGATGATCTGCAGCACCAGGTTGAAGAACAGGATCGGTGACAGCAGCGGCAGCGTGATCCGCCAGAACTGCGACCACCTGCTCGCCCCGTCGATGGCGGCGGCCTCGTAGTACACCGCCGGGATCTGCCGCAACCCGGCCAGGAAGATGATCATCGGGGAACCGAACGTCCACACGTTCAGCACGATCAGCGTCGACAGCGCGGTGTCCGGGTCGGAGATCCAGCCCCTGCCCGTGATGCCGAAGAAGCCCAGCACGCGGTTCACCAGGCCGTCGCTGCCGAAGACCTGGGTCCACAGCACCGCGATCGCCACGCTCGACCCGAGCAGCGAGGGCAGGTAGAAGGCCGAGCGGTAGAACGCGAGCCCGCGCAGGCCGCGGTCGAGCAGCAGCGCGACGCCCAACGCGCACGCCAGCTGCAGCGGTACCGAGACCAGCACATAGGTGAACGTCACGCGCAGGGCGTTGTGCAGCCGCTCGTCGCTGAGGATGCGCTCGAAGTTGGCCAGCCCGATGAACCTCGGCGGCTGGATCAGGTTGTACTTGGTGAAGCCGAGTCCGAAGGACGCGAGGACCGGGCCGACGGTGATGAAGAGGAGACCGGCGAACCAGGGGGCGAGGAACCAGAAGGCCGCCTTGTTGTCGCGCTTGCGCACCTGGACGCCGCCGTGCCGTAGCTGACGCAGCTCGTCCAATGCGCTCATGAACCCATGCCCCCGTCGCCTGGAAAACGCTTTCCGGAGTCTGCATCGGGGCTTCGCGAGCGTCAAGCGAGGTCGTCGAACGACGTCGAACGGCGGCGTCGAACACCGGCGCCGCCGTTCGATAACAGTCCTTTGTGGACTACGAAAGCACCCGCACCGACAGGCCGGCCGGGCTGTAGCAGGCCTCGACCCGGTGGCCGGTCGCGGTGATCCGGACGAACCGGCCGAGCAGGCCCGGCGCGGCGAGCACCGGCAGCACGGCACCCACGCGCACGTTCTCCAGCGAGATCTCCAGCGCGCTGCCGGTCGCCAGGCGGATCGGGTGCGCGGCGGTCAGCACGGCGCAGCCTCCCTGCCGCAACGTCACCGCGAGCGCGGTTCCGGCCGCCTGGCGGTAGCCCCGGACCCTGACCGCGGTGTCCAGCCGCAGGGTGCCGGCCCGGAGGTCGACGTCACCACGGCCGAGCGCGGACGGCGACGCGGCGGCGAGCGTGCCGCCCTCGACGCGGGTGGTGCCGGTGTAGGAGTTGGTGCCCGCCAGCGTCAGCGCGCCGGTGCCCCGCTTGACCAGCCCGCCGCGGCCGCCGATCGCGTTGTGCCAGGTGTCGGCGGCGTGGAAGCCGCCTCGGTTCGCGTCCATCTCCACGCGCACGTCCGCGTCGAACGCGCCGAACCCGTCCGCGGCGGCGAACAGGTTCAACCGGCCCCACTGCTCGGGGCCGTCGAGCACCGCGTGCCCGGACGGCAGCGCGGTCGTGCGCAGGACCTCGCGCCGCTGGTTCGCGGTGAGGTACGGCAGACGGGTCTCCAGCAGCACTTCCGCGCCCTTCGGCACGGTCATCTCGATGCGGCGGCCGGTCCTGGGCAGCCCGTAGGTCAGCAACGGCTCGACGAGCCGCGCGTTCGCCTCGCGGTCGGCGTACGGGTCGGTGGAGGTGCCCGCCGAGTGCGCGTACTTGATCAGGTCGGCGCCGGCGTGCTGCTGGAAGTACTCGCTCGCCTGCGTCCTGGCGGCGGCCTTGAGAGCGGCGTTCTGCGGGTCGGCCAGGGTGGCCGCGGCGAGCGCGGTCGCGAGGATCCGGCCGCCGAGGACGTCCACCGGCGAGTGCATACCGGCCACGATCCGCAGGTCGGCCAGCTCGAACGCCCTGGTCACCAGCTCCTGGAACCGTTCGGGGACCGCGTAGGCGAGCGCCAGGCAGGCCAGGTGCAGCGCGTTCGTGTGCCCGCTCGGGTAACCCCCGTCGTCGACCGGGCTGAGGTTGCGCTGGCGCAGCAGCTGCGGGGCGACGACGACGTCGGTGCGGTACACCGGGTAGCCGAACTCGTCGGTCTGCCCGGTCGGGACGACCGTACTGTCCGGGGTCATCCGCCACGGCCGCGGGTACTGGTAGGCGTACTTCGACGGGTTGCCGGAGGCGAACGGCCCGCGCACGGTGTTGACCAGCTGCACGACCTGCCCGAGCGCGGAGTCCGGCGAGCCCGCGCCCAGCGCCGATCCGGCCGGGGCGTCCGGCGGCAGCTTCTCGTCCACAGTGGACGGAGGGGTGCCGTCCGGCGCGGAGGTGATGCCGGTGACGGCCTTGGCGCCGCTCTTGTACAGCTCGGCCAGCGGGCCGAGGCCGCCGATGGCCGCGTAGCTCTGGTGCTGACGGTCCACGATGAACGCTCGCTTGGCCTGGTCGGCGGTGCGCGCCCCGGTGATCCGCGCGACGTGGCGGACGTTGGCGGTGAGCACGTTCCGGTTGAGCACGACCCCGTTGTCCCACGCGGTGCCGGTGCGCCAGAGGTCCTGCATGCCGGACAGCACGCGGACCGCCGCGTTCGTCTCCGGCGTCTGGTTCGCCATCACGTTGGTGCGGTAGGAGTCGACGAAAGGTGCCGCGCCGGTCGGCAGTTCCGCGGCGCCGGCTTCCAGCGCCCGATCCAGTGCGGTCGGGCCGATCAGCAGGCCGGCGGACAACAGCGCCGAACGCCGCAGCAGGGCTCTGCGGTCGAACGCTTCGGCGGTGGTCATGTTAGCGCTCCCAACAGTCCTTCACGGACATACGTGGCGGCACGGAGATTTTGGTGCACAATACGCAACGAAACTGGACCGTACTTGAAGTTCAGGAGGTGTGAGCGTTAACAGTTCACGGTGTGGCGATGCGCAGGACCGGCTCGCCGCCCACGTCACCCGCCGGATGACCGACCACCGCCGTGAAGAACGGGGTGCTCACCCGCACGCCGTCGGCGACCTCGTCGGCCAACACCTCCAGCGCGACCGGTTCGGCCGCGTAGCAGAGGACGAAGACCGCCCGTCCGTGCGGCTCACCGGCGACCGGGCCGGCCAGCACGTGGTTGGTGGCGATGACGCGGCGCCAGCCCTCGTCGGGGTTTCCGTAGCCCCTGGGGTCGTCGCCGAGCCAGAACGCCAGCTGCTCCTGGGTCATGCCCGCGGTGCGCGGGTTGTTGAAGTACGCCGGCCCGTCCGGCGGGTTCTCCACCCGCAGGCCGGCCCCCGCGCTCAGGGCCAGGCCGCCCGCGAGCAGCACGTTCCCGGCGGTGAGGGCTCGCCACGGTTCCGCGAGGTCGAACGGCTCGCCGCCGGGCTCGCTGACCGTGCGGACGCGACGCTGCCGCGAGCCTTCCGCGCTCGCGTAGGGCAGGCCGGCGAGGAAGCTCAGCTCCGCGTTGACCGGCAGGGCGGCGCGGTCGAGCACCGCGACCAGGAAGAGGCGTTCACCGTCGGTGACGTAGAGCTGCTGCACGGCCAGCATGACCTGGTCGCAGGTCACCACGGCCTTGGTCACCAGCTTGGCGCCCAGCCCGCCGGCGGCCACGTCCCGCACGCGGACCGGTCCGAGCGGACGGGTGAGCAGCGTCCGCCTGCCGTCGGCGTAGTGCACCAAGGGCCCGATGCCGTGCTGGTGGTCCACGACCGACTCGATCACCGCGGTGCCGCCGGCGTCGATCAGGTACGGGGTGAGCTTCTCGGTGAGCGACACCGAGACCTTCCCGTGCCGCAGCGAGTGGCGGGTGTGCACGGGATCGCCGGACGGCGCGCGGTACCAGCGGTGTACGTCGAGGTAGAACCACACGGTGGCGAAGGCGAAGTGCCCGCTCGGCAGGCCGGGCGTGGTGGCGCAGTAGTAGGCCACTCGCCGGTCACCGAGGTAGCGGCCGAGCTCGGCGGAGATGCGGCCGCTGAAGAACCGCAGGCCGAGCATGCCCTCGCACCCGCTGTGCTGCTCGCTGTAGCGGGGGCCGCCGTAGTCGAACCCGCGCGCGGACAGGCGCGCCTCCAGGTGCCGCGCGATCTCGTCGCCGTCGTCGAGGAAGCACTGCTCGCCGCTCACCTGGTAGGCCCGCGCCAGGAAGGTCAGCGAGATCGGCAGGTAGTTCTGGTCGTGCCCGGCCCCGTGCTCGACCGGCAGCCGCAGGTCGCGGTCGACGACGCGCTTGGCCCTGATCTCGCTGTGGTACAGGAACATCGCATCGTCCACGATGGACTTCTCGGACAACAGCCGCCCGAGCGTCAAACCGCCCACCACGGCACCGATCGCCTGGTTCGCCGTCTGCTGGGGGTTGAACATGCTCGCTTCGGTGAGCCAGCGCCAGAAGCCCGTCGCCACCTCGGCGAGCGCGGTCCACTGCTCGGCGGTGATCACCTCGCGGCCGAGCTCCAGCACGTTCACCGCGTGCAGCAGCGCCCACACGGTGCTCGGCCAGTCGCCGAAGGGGTGTTCGCCCGTTTCGAGCACGTACCGGGCGTACGGCAGGCCGCTGTCGCGCACGAGCAGGAACGGTTCACCGGGGTTGTCGGTGCGGAAGACCCGTTCGGCCAGCACGAAGTCCAGCCCGCGACGGGCGGCGGCGGTCAGCTCGGGGTCCCGGCGGTCACCGCGGTGCCAGGCCAGGCACAGCAACGACACCACACCGAGCGTCATGTCACCGATGTCGTCCGCGACGGCCGGGTCTTCGAGGTTGCCGTCCGGACGCTGCCGCGCGAGCACCGCGGACACCGCTCTGGCGAGCACCTTCCGCAGCTCTTCGTCGTCGTCGGGCAGGTCGTGCACGCTGGCGTGCTGGCTCGGCAGGTACACCGCGGCGGCGGTGGTCATCGGTACTCCTCGCGGGTCGCTCGCCCGAGGTCGTCAGGTGTCGTGGGCGTGCGTGGCCGGAGTGCGGTTCCTCCTGTTCGTTCTCGTGGGCGTCGCGGCTGGGACCCGCCTAGTTGGTTAAAACGTAAACTTCTTCACCCGGTCGGCGTCAAGTCACAAGTTTCGAAACATTCGTTGGGCAACAAGGTTTCCGGAAGAGGTCCTTGACAGGCGGGTGGCCGGTTCCTACAGTCCCGGAAAGCGCTTTCCAGCTCCCTGGGACGGATCACTGGAACTGCGCCGTGCGTGGCATCCGAACACCCGGCCCACAGGTCCATCCACGATGTCCCAGGGAGTGGCACTACATGGCGGAGAACAGCGGCGTCGCCGTTCTCGATCCCCCGGTCCCCGAGCAGGCGGCGGCACCGGTGCGGCACAAGCGCAAGCGGCACAAGCACAACCTCGCGGGCTACGGCTTCCTCGCGCCCTGGCTGATCGGCCTGTTCGCGTTCACGCTGATCCCGATGGTGTACTCGCTGTACCTGTCGCTGACGAAGTTCAACCTGCTCACCGCTCCACAGTGGATCGGCTTCGACAACTACGCCCGCCTGTTCTCCGACCAGCGGTACCTGCAGTCCATCAAGGTCACCCTGCTGTACGTGGTGGCCTCTGTACCGCTCAAGCTCGCCGCCGCGCTGCTCGTCGCGGTCGCGCTCAACCGCGGCCTGCGGGCGCTGGGCTTCTACCGGGCGACGTTCTACCTGCCGTCCCTGCTGGGCGCGAGCGTCGCGGTGTCGGTGATGTGGCGGCAAATCTTCTCCCGCAACGGTCTGGTCAACCAGTTCCTCGGGCTGTTCGGCGTCCAGGGCGCGGACTGGATCGGTGACCCGCGCTTCGCGCTGTGGACGCTGGTGCTGCTCGCGGGCTGGCAGTTCGGCACGCCGATGCTGATCTTCCTGGCCGGGCTCAAGCAGCTGCCGCAGGACCTCTACGAGGCCGCGGCGATCGACGGCGCCGGGCGGTTCACCGTGTTCTTCAAGATCACGCTGCCGCTGCTGTCGCCCATGGTGTTCTTCAACCTCGTGCTGGAGACGATCAACGCGTTCCAGACGTTCACGCCGGCGTACGTCGTCTCGAACGGCCTGGGCGGGCCGATCGACTCGACCCTGCTCTACACGCTCTACCTGTACCTCAAGGGATTCGGCAGCATGCAGATGGGTTACGCCTCCGCGATGGCGTGGGTGCTGTTCGCCGTGATCGGCCTGTTCACGGCGATCTACTTCTGGTCGGCCCGCCGGTGGGTGAACTATGCGGACTAAGACCGCCGGGACCCACTGGCGCGCGCACCTCCTGCTGCTGATCGTCCTGGTGGCGATGATCTACCCGATGGTGTGGCTGGTCGGGGCGTCGTTCAAGCCGGAGAACCAGATCTTCAGCACGATGAACCCGCTGCCGCTGGCGTTCACCATCGCCAACTACGTGACCGGCTGGACGGCCACGGGCAACTCGTTCACGGTCTACCTGGCCAACTCGCTGACGGTCTCGCTCTGCACGGTGATCGCGAACGTCGCGTCCTGCTCGGTGGCGGCGTACGCGTTCGCGCGCCTGGACTTCGCGTTCCGCAGGTTCTGGTTCGGGCTGATGCTCGGCACGATGATGCTGCCGTTCCAGGCGACCCTGATCCCCCAGTACACGATCTTCTACCAGCTGAACTGGATCAACACGTTCCTGCCGCTGGTGGTGCCCTACCTGCTGGCCACCGACGCCTTCTTCATCTTCCTGATGGTCCAGTTCATCCGCGGCATCCCGCGCGAGCTGGACGAGGCGGCGGCACTGGACGGCGCCGGGCACGTGCGGGTGTTCTTCAGCGTCATCCTGCCGCTGCTGCGGCCCGCGCTGCTCACCACGACGATCCTCACGTTCATCTGGACGTTCAACGACTTCCTGCGCCAGCTGGTCTACCTGTCCGACCACTCGCGCTACACCGCACCGCTGGGCCTGAACGCGTTCGTCGACCGGGCGAGCGGCTCCAGCTACGGCGGCATGCTCGCGATGTCCGTGGTCACGCTCGTGCCCACGGTCGCGGTCTTCCTCGTCTCGCAACGCCGTCTCGTCGACGGTGTCGCCACCACCGGCATCAAGTAACGCCTTTCACCGCCAAGAAAGGGAAGCACATGTCCATTTCCAGGAGAGGTCTCTTCGGCCTGGCCGGTGGTCTCGCCGCGGCCTCGGTGGCCGGCTGCGGGTTCGCGCCGACCGGCAGCGGCGGCGCGGCGAACAACTCGCTGACGTTCCGCTGGTGGGGCGGTGAAGCGCGCAACAAGGCCTACCAGAACGCGTTGCAGATCTTCACGCAGAAGACCGGTACCAAGGTCGACCCGCAGTTCTCCGGGTACGACGGGTACTTCAACAAGCTCAACACCGAGTTCGCGGGCGGCAACCCGCCGGACCTCTTCCAGATGGACACCGCGCTCGTCAGCACCTACGCGGCCAAGGGCGTGCTGACCGACCTCTCGCAGTTCATCCCGAACACGATCCACCTGGACACGCTGTACCAGGCGGTGCGCGGCGCGGGCGCGGTGGGCGGCAAGACCTACGGCGTGCCGTCGGGTTCCGGTTACGCGCCGGTGCTCTACGACAAGACCGTCTTCGAGCAGGCGAAGATCCCCGTCCCCGCCGACACCTGGACGTGGGACGACTTCGGCCGCATCGCCGGTGAGCTGTCGAAGGCCATGGGACAGGGCAAGTACGGCGCGCTCGACGCGTCCAAGGACGACTCCGGCGCGCTGCAGCCGTGGCTGCGGCAGCGGGGCAAGGACCTCTACAACGACGAGGGCAAGCTCGCGTTCACCAAGGACGACCTCACCGAGTGGTTCGCCATGTGGGACAAGCTGCGCAAGTCCGGTGCGATCTGCCCGCCCGAGATGCTGGCCAACACCGACTCCGCGGCCGGCACCCACCCGCTGATCTCCGGCAACATCGCGATGACCACCGGCTGGGGCCTCGCGCAGATGCAGCCGCTGACCCAGCACACGCTCGACATCGTGGTGGTGCCGCGCGGCAGCAACGGCAAGACGGGGCAGGCGCTCAACGGCGGTGTGCTGCTGTGCGTTCCGGTCAAGAGCAAGAACCCGGAGGCCGCGGCGAAGCTGATCGACCTCTTCGTCAGCGACGTCGACGCGATCAAGGCGATGGCCCTGTCGCGCGGCATCCCGCCGTCGGCCAAGGCGCTGGAGGCGCTGACGCCGTCGCTGAGCGCGGCGGACAAGCGGGACGTGACGTACTCGCAGTACGTCGCCGACGAGGTGGCGAAGGACGGGCTGCCGAACGCCCCGACCGCGCCGCCCGGCTACAACGACGCGAAGACCGCGCTGGACGCGGCCGCCAAGCAGGTCGCGTTCGGCAAGATGTCCATCCCCGACGCGGTGGCGCAGTACTTCCGCGACGCCGAGGCAGCGCTGAACGGGGCCAAGTAACACCGTGCAGGAGAAAACTGGGGTGATCGCCGAGAGCACGGATCTGTTCGTCGGCACCGCGTCCGCGCCACGCCAGGTGGTTCGGGTGACGCTCGCGGTGCCGCGGCCGGAACCGGCGTGGGTGCGGATCACCGGGCCGCAGGTCCGCACCCCTGAACCGGTGCGGGTGGCGGCGGGGCCGGAGCAGGTCGTGGCCGAGGTCGGTGTGGTGTTCTCCGCGCCGGCCACGGCCGGCACCGCCTACCCGGCGACCGTGGTCGTCGCGCCGGTCAGCGGCGCGCCGCCACTGGCGTGGGACGTCACCGTGACGCCGGCGGAGACCGGGTGGACGATGTGGATGGTGTCGCACTTCCACTACGACCCGGTGTGGTGGAACACCCAGGCGGGCTTCACCGAGACGTGGCTCGACCTGCCCGGCGCGCAGGCCAAGCGGATGCCGTTCCAGCTCTCGGCGTTCGACCTGGTGCGCGCCCACCTCGACGCCGCGCGGCAGGACGAGGACTACCGGTTCGTGCTCGCCGAGGTGGACTACCTCAAACCGCACTGGGACGCGTTCCCCGGTGACCGGGCCGACCTGCGGCGGTTCCTGCACGAGGGCAGGATCGAGATCGTCGGCGGGAACTACAACGAGGCCAACACCAACCTGACCCACCCGGAGTCGACGGTCCGCAACGCGGTCTACGGCGTCGGCTTCCAGCGGGACGTGCTGGGCGCCGATCCGCGCAGCGCGTGGATGCTCGACGTGTTCGGGCACGACCCGTCGTATCCGGGGCTGATGGCGGACGCGGGGCTCACGTCGAGCGTCTGGGCGCGTGGACCGTGGCACCACGTCGGCGCCAAGCGGCACACCGGTGACATCACCAGGATGCAGTTCCCGTCCGAGTTCGAGTGGATCTCGCCGAGCGGGCGCGGAGTGCTCACCTCCTACCTGGCCGACCACTACGTGGCGGGCTGGGACATCGAGCGCAAGTCCACCCTGGACGAGGCGATGGCCGAGGCCTACCGGCAGTTCAGCACGTTGCGCCAGGTCGCGGCCACGCGCAACGTGATGCTGCCGGTCGGGCACGACCACAACGTGCCGTCGCGGTTCTGCACGGAGATCCACCGCGAGTGGAACGCCAGGTACGTCTGGCCGCGGTTCGTGGTCGGCCTGCCGCGCGACTTCTTCGCCGCGGTGCGCGCGGACGCCTCGGCGCGTTCGGTGACGTTCAGCCCACAGACCAGGGACATGAACCCGGTCTACACCGGCAAGGACGTGTCGTACATCGACACCAAGCAGGCGCAGCGGGCCGCCGAGGTGGCGGTGCTCGACGGGGAACGGCTGGCGGCGCTGACGACGTTGCTGGGAGCGGGCTACCCGGCGTTCGCGCTGGACAAGGCCTGGCGCCAGCTCGTCTACGGCGCGCACCACGACGCCATCACCGGTACCGAGTCCGACCAGGTCTACCTCGACCTGCTGACCGGGTGGCGGGAGGCCGATGAGCTCGGCCGTGGCGCGGTGGCCGATGCCGTGTCGCACCTGGCTTCCCGGGCCGACACGACCGGTGCGGGCGAGGCGGTGATCGTCGTCAACGCGCTCGCGTTCACGCGCGACGCCGTCGCCACCGTCGAGGTCCGCCTGCCCGGTTTCCGCGGAGCGCGCGTCCTCGACGCCGACGGCCACGAGGTGCCCGCGGTGACCGAGGCCCAGGTCCGGCACGCCGACGGCACGCTCGAACTGGCGCTCACGTTCCTGGCGCGGCAGGTGCCCGCGTCCGGCTACCGGGTGTACCGGGTGGTCGACGCCGACCGGATGCCGCCGCAGTGGATGCCGGGTGACGGGGTGACGATCGAGTCCGAGTCGTTCGTCGCCGAGGCCGATCCGCACCGCGGTGGCGCGCTGTCCCGGTTGTACGACCGGACGGCCGGGCGCGAGCTCGTGCGGCCGGGCGGTCTCGCGGCGGAACTGCTGGTGCAGGAGGAACATCCGGGTCACCCGGTGTGGGGCGAGGGGCCGTGGCACCTGCTGCCCACGGGACCAGGTGTCACCGCGGGGCAGGCCGACGTGCGCGTCGAGACGAGCCCGCTCGGCGAACGGCTCGTCAGCCGCACGACGCTCGGCGAGCTGCGGATCACCCAGCGGGTGACGTTGTGGCACGGGCTGCCGCGAGTGGACGTCCAGTCCTTCGTGGACGGTTCGATCGGCCAGGACCGGTTGCTGCGCAGCCGGTTCGCGTTCGACCTGCCCGGTGCGCTGCCCGTGGCCGAGGTCGGTTTCGCCGCGGTGGGCCGCTCGTTCGGCTTCCCGGACGTCGACGCCGCGAAGCACCTGTGGACGCTCGACAGCCCCGCGCACACGTGGGCCGGCCTGTCCGCGCCCGTGCGGCTGAGGCTGCCCGACGGTGTGCTGCACGCGATCGGCGTCGCCGAGGTGGTCGCCGAGGACGGCCGGGACCTGCTGGTGGCGCTGGCGGCCAAGGGCGTGACGGCCACCTGCACCCGTCCGTCCGGTCCGCGCTACGGCTCCCTCGACGTGGACTCCAACCTGCCGGACGTGCGGATCGTGGTGGGGGACAACGAGTTCACCGACGCCGTGCTGGCCGATCTGCCCGAGTACCGGTCGGTGCTCGCCGACACCGGCAGCGTGTTCGTGCCCGCTCTCCGCCCGCGGGCGGAGCAGTGGGTGCCGGACGCCGACCTGCGCGGGCCGCGCGATCTGCCGGTGCTGATCGTGACCGACGCTGCCGCCCTGATCGACGACCTCGCCGACGCGTGCGTCGAGGTGGCCGGGCCCGGCGGTACGACCGACCCCGCGACCGACTACTCGGTGGCCGTCCTGAACCGCGGCACACCGGGGTTCGTCGTGGCACCGGACGGCACGCTGCACGTGTCGCTGATGCGCTCGTGCAGCGGCTGGCCGGCGAACGTGTGGGTCGACGGCGAGCGCCGCACCGTGCCGGACGGGTCGAGCTTCGCCTGGCAGCACTGGTCCCACACGTTCGAGCTGAGCCTCGTGGCCGGAGCGGGTGACTGGCGTCAGGCCGGGTTCTCCCGGGCCGGGCAGGACGTGAACCACCCGCTGCACGCCCGCCAGGTGCCTTCGGCCGCGGGTGATCTGCCCGCCGAGCTGAGCCTGCTGTCGGTGTCACCGCCCAGCGTGCTGCTGACCGCGGCCAAGACCCTCGGCAACCCGCTCGCGTCCGGTGCGGGAGAAGCCGGCTCCGACCTCGCGGTGCGGCTGTACGAGTCCTCGGGCACCCCCGTGACCGCGACGGTCTCGCTGTACGGCCGCATCGCCGCAGCCAGCCGCACTGACCTGCTGGAGGAGCGCGATCTCGAACCGGTGACCGTCCACTCGGGACAGGCCGAAGCAGAGCTGGGCGCCGCGGACGTGGCGACGCTGCGGCTCGTGCCGGTGTCGGCGCTGCCGCCCGTCCTCGCCGAGTCGGTGGAACCGGTCCAGCCGGTCAGCACGAAGTACTGGCGCCACAACGCCGGTCCGGCCCCGATCGGCAACCTGCCGGTGACCGTGCACGTGACCCCGTCGTTCACGCGGCTGGCCCCCGGCACCACCGGGCAGGCGCGGATCACCGTCAGCTGCGGCGCCGCCCCGGCCAAGGGGCGCCTGGAGTTCTCCGACGGCCAGTCGTGGGACTACGACCTCGCCGCCGGTGAGCACGCGGACTTCACCGCCACCCTGCGCGCCCGGCCGGGCCGGCACCTGCACGCCGCGCGCATCCGCGACCACCTCGGCCAGGTGCTGGAGGACACCGTCGAGGTGGTGTCCGGCCCCGCCACGGACCGCGAGGTGGTCGACGTCCTGCTGCGGGCCGGTGCCCTGCTGCTCGCGCCGAGCGAGCACGCGCTGCTGCCGGTGACCCTGCAGAACCGGATGCAGAGCGAGGTGCGCGGTGAGGTCACCGTGATCAGCCCGTTCGGCACCTGGGACGGTGAGGTCGTCATCGGGCCGCGCACCCAGCCGTTCGCGATCCCGCCCGGAGGCAAGATCACCGTGCCGGTCACGGCCACCGCGGCGCCCACCGCTCGCCGCGGTGCGCACTGGTGGGCGCTCGTGCGGGTGGCCGCGCACGGCAGGTTGCACTACTCCCCCGCGATTCCGGTGACGGTGCGGTGAAAACCGGGCCGGCGCTTCCGGGCGCCGGCCCGTCCTGCCACGCGCGAGACCGAACGCGGGAGTCAGGCGACCAGCACCGGGTTGTCAGCGGTTTCCCCCTGAGCACGGGTGGGAGCGCTGCCGTTGGCGGTCGGGATGCTGAGCGCCCCGGCGAACATGCTGAACATGATCGTTTGGAAGCCCAGCACCATGCCGAGCGCCGCGGGGATGGCAGTGCGGATGTTCTGCGCGGTGTCCAGCGCACCGAATCCGACGCTGCCCCAGCGCAGCAGCTGCAGCGAGGCCACGACGATGCCGGCCACGAAGATCACGATGCCGAGGACCAGCCCGCGCTCGATCGAGAACCGTTCGACGAGCCGGCGATACCTCGGGCTCATCGGCAGCAGGTCCTCCCTGGCGGCGAAGAGCTTCACCATCACCGAGAACAGCACCGCCTGGTAGCCGAGTACGGCGAACGCCGCGGTGTAGAGCATCGTGCCGACGTCGAAACCGGCCGAACCGATCTTGACCGGCCCGACGAGCAGCGCCAGCGTCGCGACCAGGCCGGCCGCGAGTGCGGCGAGACCCGGGTAGAGGAACAGCCAGCGAGGGCTGTAGATCAGCAGGAACCTCAGGTGCCGCCAGCCATCGCGCCAGCTGCGCAGATGCGGCGGGCGGCTGCGGCCGTCCTTCTTCAGCGTGGTCGGCACTTCGGCGAAGCGCAGTCCTGACAGGCTCGCCTTCACCACGACCTCGCTGGCGAACTCCATGCCGGACGTGTGCAGGCGGATCCCGAGGACGGCCTCCCGCCGGAACCCGCGCAGTCCACAGTGGAAGTCGCCGACCGGCGCCTTGAAGAACAGCTTGCCGATGGCGGACAGCACGGGGTTGCCCAGGTACTGGTGCAGCGGTGGCATCGCGCCCGGCGCGATGCCGCCCTGGAAGCGGTTGCCCATCACCACGTCCGCGCCCTTGCGCAGCTCCGCGACGAACGGGTCCAAGTTGGCGAAGTCGTAGCTGTCGTCCGCGTCGCCCATGATCACGTAGGTGCCGCGGGCCGCGCGAATGCCGCCCATCAGGGCGTTTCCGTAGCCCTTCTCGGTCACGTCGACCACGACGGCACCCAGCTCTCTGGCGATGTCCTGCGACCCGTCGGTGCTGCCGTTGTCCGCGATCAGCACCTCGCCGCCGACACCCGAGCGGTCGAGATAGCCCTGCGCCTTGCGAATGCAGGTGGCCAATGTCTCCGCCTCGTTGAGGCAGGGCATGACAATAGACAACTCCAGTGCTGCGGTCATGCTTTTCCGTTCGCCGGCAGACTCCGAGATCGCGGGCAGACTACTGGTGAAAACTGTTAGTCTCATCGGGGTTCATGACCCTGGAACATCTTGTAACTCGCCCGAAACGCAATTATTTTCTTGTGAATTCAGGAGGATCCGACGTGTCCGGTTCTGTAGACGTGCTGCGCATTGAACTAAGCCGCGGCGTCGGCGCCATCCGCGACTCGATCAAGGAAAAGGGAATTGTCGCGACCGCCAACCTGGTCGCCGCGACGGCGGCCGGTCAGGTCGCGTTCCCGGTCACCAAGGCCAAGCGCCGGCACGAGCGGTTCACCTTCCGCGGCCAGGAACTGCCGTACACGCTGCACCGGTACAACAACGCCTACCGCAACGAGCGCACCGTCGAGATCTCCATCGCGAAGTGGTTCCTGTCCGGCGGGGACAACGGCCGGGTGCTCGAGATCGGCAACGTCCTCGCGCACTACGGCGTGACCGGGCAGACCGTGCTCGACAAGTACGAGACCGTGCCGGGTGTGCTCAACGACGACATCGTGGACTACGAACCGGAACAGCCGTTCGACACCGTCCTCGCGGTGTCGACACTGGAGCACGTCGGCTGGGACGAGCAGCCGCGCGAGCCGGAGAAGGTGTTCCGCGCCTTCGACTCGGTGCGCAACTGCGTCGCGCCGGGCGGAAAGCTTCTCGTGACCGTGCCCGTCGGACACAACAAGGCGCTGGACGACGGGCTCCGTCGCGGGGAGCTGAAGTTCCAGCAGGAGACCTGGCTGGTGCGCACCGCGAAGCGCAACGAGTGGCGCGAAGCCGACCGGGACGAGGCGCTGAGCAAGCAGTACGGTCGGCCGTTCCGCAACGCCAACGCCATCTTCGTCGGCACCGAGAACGTCTGACGGCGACCACCGGCCCAGGCCCGCCGAGTCACCGGGCCTGGGCGACGGCCTCCGCCATCCGCTCGAGAATCCGGTTGGCCGCTGCGCGCACGGTCCTGGTCCGGCGTGCCTGCTCGAACCAGTCGGCGGTCGTCTTGCGCAGCGGCGCACCCGCCGAAACGACTTCGACGATCGCCGCGCCGAGCTCCCGCGGCGCCGTTGAAGCGGCGACCCGCCCGTTGACGCCGTCCTCGATCAGCTCGACGGAGGCGTTGTCCTCACCCGCCACGAGCACCACGGGCGTGCCGGCCGCGCACGACTCGACGACCACCAGGCCGTAGCCCTCCCTGGCCGACGGGTTGACCAGGCAGGCGGCGTCGCGCATGCCCGCGTCGAGCTCGTGCTGGTCGACGAAGCCAGGCGTGGCGATGACCTCGCCGAGGCCGAGCCGGTCGATCTCCGCGAGTACCGCCCCACGGGTCTGGCCCTCGCCGTAGATCGTCGCGGTGAGGCCGGGGATCGTCTGTCGCGCATGGGCGATCGCCGCGGGCAGCGCTTCGACCCGCTTGTCCGGGATGTGCCGTCCGACGTAGATCACTCGTGGTGGTTCCGCCGCGACCAGCGACGGTTCACCGGCACCCTCGCCGTCGATCAGGCCGGGGCTGATGATCGGCGCCGACCGCAGCTTGAGTTCGGTGAGCCGGCGCGCGTTGAGCTGGGAGTGGCAGCTCGCGATCGGGCTGGACCGCACGGCGAGCCGCTGGATGACGCCGGCCAGCCGACCGGCCACCGGTCCCGAGTACTCGCGCCACTGGGCCGGTCGCCAGACTTCGAGCCAGTCCACCACCAGCACGGTCTTCGAACCGGCCAGCGCGGCCCTCGCGGCGGGCACGTTGGTCGCCGGGAGCGCGCTCACCAGCACCGCGTCGTAGTCGCGGTGCGTGCGCAGGTGCTTGAACAGGCCGTGGGCGAACCGGATGGCGGGGCCGAGCCGACGTGCGCCGCTCTCGTCGTAGAGCTCCGAATCCGTGCTGATCACCTTGATGTCGAACGCGTCGGCAACCGGCGGCTCGCCGTCCCACTGCCGCCGGGTCAGGTAGGTCACCTGGTGCCCGGCGGCGGCGAACTCCTCGGCGAACACGCGGTATTGCCGTTCACCTCCGCCTTTGGAGAACGGGAACAAGCAGTCGTACGCAACGGCGATACGCAACGAAATCCTCCGGAAACGTGATCAGGCCGGACCGGGCGCGGGGTCCTGCTTTCGGGTGCGGGCGGCCAACGCCGCGCCGCCGGCCAGGACGAGGTCGACCACTGTGAACATCACTCTGGACACCACCGCCAGTGCCAGCGCGGAACCGGCCGGCAGTGCGGTGGACAGTGCGGCGACGAGCACGACCTCGCGTGCGCCGAGGCCGGACGGCAGGAAGAACGCGAGCAGACCGGCCGTCATCGCCAGGCTCATCGCGCCGATGCACAACATGAGGCTGCCCAGCCCCGGAGAGCCCGACGAGCCGGCCAGCAACCACAGGTGCGCACCGAGCAGGACGAAGGTCGCCAGCCCGAGGCCGAGCGTCTTGAAGATCGCCGCGGCGGTCAGCGGATGCGGCAGGGGGTCGCGGCGCAACAGGGTCAGCGCCCGCGAGACGATCCAGGTGAGCGGCCGCGGGTGCAACAGCACCAGGCCGAGCGGTAGCAGCACGAAGATCCACAGGTGTTCCCGGTGCCCGTCGAGGATGATCGGCATGGCCAGGAACCCGGTGATCAGCGAGGCGACGATGCCCAGACCGGCGGCGACCACTGATGCGGTGAACGCACGGACCCGCGTCACCCCAACGGTTCTGGCCAGTTCCATCTGCAGGAGGAACGCCCACACCGACCCGGGGACGTATTTGCCGAGCTGGCCGACCAGATAGATCATCGAGGCGTCCCGCATCCGGACGGGGGTGCCGAGATCGCGCAGCACCGTGCGCCACATCGGCGGACCCAGACCGAGCCCGGCCAGCACCGCGAGGAACGACAGCAGGACCGACGGCCACGGCAGGGAGGCCAGGGTGTGCGACACCTCGGGCCACCGAAACACCAACTGACAGGCCGCCCCGGCGATCACGGCGATGACCAGAACCCGGCGCAGCCAGGTGATGACGACAGCCCTCTTGTTTCCGGAAGTTTTCGGTGCAGTTTCAGTTGATGTCGTTTCTGCGGTCATTCTGCGCCTTTCCATTACTTTGACGGTACGGCGTCAATGGCGTCTGAGCCGAACGCTACAGTCACGCCCGTGTCGAATCGCACCGAGGTGGGCACTCCCCACAACACCAGCCGTGCCGGAGAGATTCTCCCGCTCACCGGCGTGCGGATCATCGCGGCGCTCTGGGTGGTGGTGTTCCACATCCGCGGCAACCTCTACGGCGAATTCCCCGGGCTCGGCCGGATTGTCAGCCCGATTCTCACCCACGGCGATCTCGGCGTCGACCTGTTCTTCGCGCTCAGCGGCTTCGTGCTCACCCTCAACTACGTCGAGAAGATGGGCGACCGGCTGGTCCGGCGCGACACCGCGCGGTTCCTCTGGGCCCGGCTCACCAGGGTGTGGCCGGTGTACTTCGTCACGCTGAACATCGCCGCGCTGTGGCACGGCTGGCTGCTGATGCGCGGCAGCCCCGACCCGGTCGCACCGCACGAGTTCTCCGTGCTGAGCTACCTGCGCCAGCTGACCATGGTCGTCCTGTGGACCGAGCCGGGCACCGACCGGCTGACCTGGAACGGTCCCGCGTGGTCGGTCAGTGGTGAATGGCTGGCGTACCTGCTGTTCCCGCTCTTCGCGTTGCTGTTCCTGCGTCTGGCGCTGGTGCTGCGGATCCGGCACCTGGTGGTGCTCGGCCTGATGGCGCTGTTCCCGGCGGTCCTGCTCGCCTTGGTCAGCGGCGGCCTGTACGCGCCCTACCTGTGGGTGCTGCGGCTGCTCGGTTCGTTCGTCGCGGGCGGGATCGCGTGCCTGGTGGCCAGGCGGGTGGCCAGAACCCGGCGCACCGACACGATCGCCGCGTGGTCATCGGCAGGGTTAGCCATCGGCATCGTCGCGATCCTGTACCTGTCCCGGCTCGCCGGCCAGGAGGGGTACCACGTGCTGGCCGTCTTCCTCTTCGCGCCGCTGCTGATCGCGCTCGCGGTGTCCGGCCGCGGCCTGTCCAGGGTGCTGTCGACGCGGCCGTTCGTGCTGGGCGGCTACATCTCCTACAGCCTCTACCTCGTGCACATGTTGCTGATCGAGCCCATCTGGTGGGCCCAGACCGTGTGGCCGGGGGTGCTCGCGCCGCAGACGGTGTCCACGAAGCTCGTGTTCCTCTCCGTGCCAGTGGTCGCGTGCATCGCCGCGTACGCCATGTGGCGGTGGGTGGAGGAGCCCGCCCGCAAGACCATGCGAGCCATGACCAAACCCGGGGTGCGGTCCTCGCCACAATTGGCCAACGGTGTCCGCCACGCCGGTGTGGACATTCCGCGACCGGCGCACGAGCCCGCCTGACCGCCTGGAGGATCCCGTTCCATGACCGCATCCCAACTGGCGGCAGCAGCGTGCTTCGTCCTGGTGCTCTTCTTGCCAGGACTGGTGGTCGGTGCCGCCGGCGGCCTGCGTGGCTGGCTGCTCGCCGGCTCCGCTCCGGTGCTCACCTACAGTCTCGTCGGCCTCGCCTCGCCGCTGGTTCCCGGCCTGGTGCCGCGATGGTCGGTGTGGGTCCTGCTGGTCGGTGCGGTGACGATCGCGCTGGTGGTGCTCGGAGTTCGCGTTGCGGCGGCCCGCTGGCTCGGGCGTCACCAGGAAGCCCTCACGATGCCGAGCCGCTGGCAGTGGCCTCACCACGCCGGTGTGGCGGTGGCGGTCGTGCTCGCCGCGGTCGCAGGCCTCGTGGTGATGTCCAGGGCGACCGACGCGTTCACCGGGGTGCACCAGTTCTGGGACGCGATGTTCCACTCCAACGCCACCCGCTACATCGCCGACAGCGGCCAGTCCGCGCCGGCCGCGTTGGCCGCACTCAACGCTCCCGGCAAGCCGGACTTCTTCTACCCCAACGCCTATCACGTGCTGGGCGCGACCGTTCTGCAGCTGACCCACCTGCCGGTCAACGAACTGGTGAACGTGTACGGCGGTCTGTACGCGGGGATCTTCTCCCTGTCGATCGCGGCCGTGGTCCGGGTGGTCAACAGCCGGCCCGCGCTGGCCGCGGCGAGTGCCGTCGTCGCCTCCTGCACCTCAACGCTGCCGTTCGGCCTGCTGTTCTTCGGTCCACTGTGGCCGTTCTGCGCCGGTCTGGTGGTGCTGCCCGGGTTTCTCGCGCTGTTCGTCGCGACGGTGCGCTGCCACCGAATCGAGATGATCGTGCTGACCGCGCTCGGCGCCATCGGCATGAGCGCGTTGCACCCGAGCGCCGCGCTGGCCACCGGCGTCTTCTGCGCGTGCCATCTGCTGTCGCGCTGGATCGGGTCGCGCCGGGTTCCCCTCGTGGAGCTGCGTTCGCTGATGGTCCTCGGTGTGCTCGCCGGCCTGTACGTGATCCCGCAGTACCTGGCCGCCACGAAGGCGGCGGCCACGTTGGACGTGTCGTGGCCGATCATCGCGCCGGCCGGGCAAGCCCTGGGGGCGTTGCTGTTCCTCAACTACGTGTCGGCTCCACAGTGGTGGCTGGTGCTGACGGCGCTGATCGGGCTGGTCGCGATCCGCAAACTCGCCGGCCTGCACTGGCTGATGCTGGGCGGCGCGGTCTTCGCGGTCCTCTTCGTGCTGGCGGCCAGCTACAAGGGATGGTTGGTGTCGTTGCTGACCAACCCGTGGTGGAACGACGCGTGGCGCTTCGCAGGCCTGGTGGCGATCGCCCAGGTCGTCCTGATCGGGCACGGCATCGTGGTCGCCCGCGACGGCGTGCTCGGCCGGCTGGCCCGCCGGCGCGCACGAGCGACCGGCGCCGTGCCGGTCAGGGGCGCGGCACTGGTCGCCGTGGGGCTCGTGATCGCCGCCGCCAGCGGCGGGCTGTACATGAGGTCGAACGCGCGGGCGGTCCACAACGCCTACGGAAACGGCCAGACCGTGACCGGGAACGAGCGCAACGCGATGGCCGAACTGCGCACGATCGTTCCGCCCGGTGCCACGGTCATGAACGATCCGGTCGACGGGTCCCCCTGGATGTGGGCGCTGGACGGCGTGCGCCCCGTGTTCGCCTACCCCTTCGCGGTTCCGGCCGAGTACCCGGTGATCGGTCCGGACCGGGTGATGCTGTACGAGAAGTTCGACGAGCTCGACAGCAACCAGAAAGTGCGCGATCTCGTGCGCTCCTCGAACATCCAGTTCGTCTACGTCGGATCAGGCCTGGCCAGCCCGACCGTTGCCCGGGCGCCTGGGCTGGCCGGGCTGGACAGCGTGCGGTCGCTCCGCCTGGTCTACGAGAACTCGGACGCACGGGTCTACCGGGTTGAGCTGTGACCGCAGAACCGCAGACGTGATGCCTCAGGCCGGCGCGGTGCCGCACGACTCCCGCACCGTCAGGGTCGGCCACAGCACCACCCGGTGCACCGGCCGGTCCAGCGGGTCGGCCAGCCGGGCCAGCGCGAGCTCCGCGGCCAGCGCGCCGAGCCGGTGCTTCTGCGGCCGCACGGCCGTCAGCGGCGGGTCGGACGCGGCGGCCACCTCGTCGTCGTACGACACGACGGCGAGGTCGTCCGGTACGCCGATGCCCCGGTCGCGGGCTCGTTCGAGCACGCCGATCGCCTCGCGGTCGGCGTGCACCAGCACGGCGTGCACGTCGGCGGCGAGGCACTCGTCGATCACCTCGTCGACCGCGCGTGTCCACTGTGGAGAGCCGTACGGCGGCACGCCGAGCTCGGGCACGCCGTCGAAGGGCAGTTCCAGCGAGGAGACGGCCGTGGTCCAGCCGGTGCGGATGGCGTCGCTGTGCGGGCTCTGCCGCGAGGTGACCAGGCCGATGCGGCGATGACCGAGCGTGGCCAGGTGCCGCACGGCGAGGCCCGCGCCGATGGCGTGGTCGGTCACCGCGGCGTCCAGGGCGATCGTGGGCAGTTCCGGTGGAGGCAGGCGTTCGACCAGCACGACGGGCACGGACTGCGCGCCGAGCCAGCGCAGCAGTTCGACGCCGGCGCGGCCGGTCGTGCTCGGGGCGACGAGGAGGGTCTGCACGCCGCGGTCGAGCAGTTCGTGCACGCGGCGGCGGTCCTCGGCGGCGTCGTAGCTCGACGCGCGCAGCAGCAGCCGTCCGCCCGCCGCGGCCACGGCGGTCTGCGCGCCCTGGATCACCGCCGGCCAGTAGTACTCCACCGACGGCGCCACCAGGCCGACCAGCGGGTGCGAGGAGGCGGGCTGCGGTCCGCGCGGGAACGGCTCGGCGTGGCGGGGCATGGTGATCCCGCCGTGCACGCGCACCACGAGGCCGCGGTCGGCGAGCGCGGTCACGTCCCGGCGGACCGTCACCGCGGACGCGCCGACGAGGTCCACCAGGTCCCGCAACCGGACCGTGCCGTGCGTCCGGACGGCCCGCAGGATCAGCTCATGGCGCTGAGCAGCCAAGTTCCCGTTCATCACTTCACTTCTGATCGGTGTCGATCGTTTCTGATCGTTTCGTTGACCGCTGAGTGTGCCACGCGCTGAGGTGTGCCACATCACTCCAGCAGGAGGGTCAGCAATGGAGCTTTCCCCAATGCCGCGCAACGGCGGCCTCACGCGCCGCGGGTTCCTGCGCGCCTCCGCCGCACTGGGCGCGGCGGGTCTCGCCGGTGGCTGCACCGCCACCGCCGCGCCACCGGGCGCCACCAAGGTCACCATCTGGTCGTGGCTGACGGGCATGGACAAGTACGTCGCCGCGTTCAACACCGCGCAACGGGACGTCTACGTCGAGCTGCGGGTGATCGCGGCGGGTCTGTCCGGCGGTTACGCCCAGCAGACGAACGCCATCCGCGCGCACAACGCACCGGACGTCCTGCACGTCGAGTACCAGGGCCTGCCGCAGCTCCTGCTCACCGGCGGGCTGCGCGACCTCACCGCGGACCTGGCCGACCTGGAGAGCCAGTACTCGCCGGCGGCATGGCGCGGGGTGCGGCCCGACGGCCGGACGTGGGGCGTGCCGATGGACCTCGCACCGATGGTCCTCTACTACCGCAAGGACCTGTTCGACCAGCACGGCATCCCGTTGCCCCGCACGTGGGACGAGTTCCGCACGGCGGCCGCGGCCGTGAAGCAGGCCGACCCGAAGGCGCGGATCTGCTCGTTCCCGCTCAACGACGGCTCGTTCTTCGCGGGCATGTCCTGGCAGGCGGGCGATCCGTGGTGGACCGCGCAGGGCGACACCTGGGCCGTCGACATCGCCGGTGAGGGCACGCTGCGCACCGGCGCGTTCTGGCAGTCGATGATCACCGAGGACCTCGTCGCCGGGGTCGTGCACGGCACGCAGGACTGGATCGCGGGCATGCACGACGGCAGGCTCTGGGGGCTGCTCGGCGCGTCCTGGAGCGTCGGCACGCTGGGCAGGTCGATTCCGAAGGACACCGGCCGCTGGGCGATGGCGACCATGCCGACCTGGGACGGCAAGCCCGCCAACGGGGTTCAGGGCGGCACGGCGTTCGGCATCTCCGCGGAGAGCGAGGTGCCCGAAGCCGCGACGACGTTCCTGCGGTGGCTCAGCACGAACCCCGAGGTGCCGAAGATCGGCAGCACCTTCACCACGCCGTTCCCCGCGCACCTGCCCAACCGGGCGGTGGCGCGGCAGGCGTACAAGGGCGGCTACTTCGTCGGCGACCCGGTCTACGACGTGCTGGACGAGGCCGCGAAACGGGTGCCGGACTGGACGTGGGGACCGAACGCGCTGCGGCTGTTCTCCACGATCTCCGACACCTTCGGACCGGTGCGCTCGGGCGGCATCACGCTGCCCGACGCGTTGCGCAAGGTTCAACAGCAGGCCGTCGCCGACATGCGCGCCAAGGGACTCTCGGTGCGGGAAGGGAAAGCCGCATGAGCGTCCTCGCGCCCGAGCGCGCGCCCGTGCTCGACGAAACGGCCGCCGAACCGGCGGTCAGGAACCGCAAGAAGGACCTCGGTGGGCTGGTGCTGGCGGCGCCGTTCCTGGTCCTGCTCGTCGGCACCGTGCTGGTGCCCGTGCTGTACGCGCTCTACCTGAGCCTGTTCACCGAACGCCTGCGCGGCCTGGGTTTCTCCGGTCCCGAGCACGTGTTCGCCTGGCTGGGCAACTACCTCGCGGTGATCGAGGACAAGGCGTTCCACACCGGTCTGGGCAACGTCGCGCTGTTCGCGCTCGTGCACATCCCGAGCATGCTCATCAGCGCGCTCGTGCTGGCCCTGCTGCTGGACTCCGCCGTGGTGCGGCTGAAGCGGATGTGGTCGCTGGCGGTGTTCGTGCCGTACGCGGTGCCGGTGGTCATCGGCGGCCTGATCTGGGCGTACCTCTACAGCCCCGCGATCGGCCCGATCAAGAACCTGCTGGGCATCGACGCGTTGAGCGCCAACGCCGTGCTGCCGTCGATCGCGAACATCGCGACGTGGCAGTGGGTCGGCTACAACATGATCATCTTCTACACCGCGCTGCAGGCCGTGCCGAAGGAGATCGTCGAGGCCGCGCGGGCCGACGGGGCGGGAGGGTTCCGCACCGCGTGGTCGATCAAGGTCCCGGTGATCCGCCCGACGATCTTCGTGGCGGTGGTGTTCACCGTCATCGGCTCGCTGCAGGTGTTCACCGAACCCATGGTGCTCAAGGGCTTCACCGGCACGGTGACCAGCACGTGGTCGCCGAGCATGTACGTCTACGAGGCCGCGTTCGTGGCCGGTGACAACGGACGCGCCGCGGCGGCGTCGGTGCTGATCGCGGTGATCTGCGCGGTGCTGTCCGCCGTCGTGATGCGCTTTTCGACGAGGAGGTCGCGGTGAGCACGGTCGTTGCGGACCGCAGGTCGCGCTGGGTCTCCGTGCCCGCGGTGCACCTGGTCCTGGTCATCGCCGCGTTGTACAGCCTGCTGCCGCTGGTGTGGCTCGCGACGTCGGCGACCAAGTCGCTCGGCGACTTCTCCACCACCGGCGCGTTCGAGCTCGGCCAGTGGAACCTGTGGGCCAACGTCAAGGCGTTGTTCGCCCAGGAGAACGGGATCTTCTGGCAGTGGCTGCTCAACTCGGTGCTCTACGCGGGCGGCGGCGCGGTGCTCGGCGCGCTGATCTGCGCGGCCTGCGGGTACGCCATCGCCAAGACGAGCTTCCCGGGCAGGCGGCTGCTGTTCGCGCTGACGCTGGCCGGCGTGCTCGTGCCCACGACGGTGCTGGCGCTGCCGATGTACCTGCTCGCCTCCGAGCTGCGGGTGGTGGACACGTTCTGGGCGGTTTTCATCCCGTTGCTCACCAACCCGTTCGGCGTCTACCTCGCCAGGGTCTACGCCGACGCGGCGGTGCCGGACGAGGTGCTGGAGGCGGCCAGGGTCGACGGCGCGGGCCAGCTGCGCACGTTCTTCACGGTGGCGCTGCCGATGATGCGGCCGGGTGTGGTGACCGTGCTGCTGTTCCAGTTCATCGGGATCTGGAACAACTTCTTCCTGCCGCTGGTGCTGCTGACCGACCCGAAGCTCTTCCCGGTGAGCCTGGGGCTCTTCCAGTGGAGCACGCGGCAGACCCAGTTCCCGCAGTACACCCCGTTGGTGATCACCGGGTCGTTGCTCGCGGTGCTGCCGCTGGTGGTGGCGTTCCTGGTGCTCAACCGGCAGTGGCGCAAGGGTCTCGCAGCGGGGAGCGTGAAGTGACCGCTCATCGGCCGGAGGTCCTGCTCGCGATGAGCCCCGACGTGTTCGACCTGCAGTTCGGGGCACACGAGCTGGACCGGCTGCGGGGACTGGCCCGCCTCGGCGATCCCCTGGTGGCGCACGACTTCTCCGCACCCGCCGTGCGCCGCCGCCTCGCCGCCGTCGAGGTGCTGATCACCTCGTGGGGCTGCCCGCCGCTCGACGCCGAGGTGCTGGCGGCGGCACCGAACCTGGTCGCCGCCCTGCACGCGGCGGGCAGTGTGCGCGGGCACGTCGGTGACGCCGTGTTCGACCGCGGCGTCCTCGTCACCACGGCGGCGCACGTCAACGCCGAACCCGTCGCGCAGTACACGGTCGCGGCGATCCTGTGGGCGTTCAAGAAGGTGCCGTTCCTCGCCGCGGACGCGCGCCGGTTCCGCGAGGACTGGGCCTACCGGGAGCACCGCGGCGAGCTGTCCGGGCTGGGCCGCACGATCGTGCTGGTCGGGTTCTCCCGCGTCGGCCGCCGAGTGGTGGACCTGCTGCGGCGGCTCGACGTGGGCCGGTTGCTCGTCGTCGACCCCGTCGTGGACCCGGCGCTGGTGCGGGCGGCGGGCGCCGAGCTCGTCGGGCTCGCCGAGGCGCTGCCCCAGGCGGACGTGCTCAGCCTGCACGCACCCGAGCTGCCGGCGACGCGGCACCTGATCGGTGCCGCCGAGCTGGCGGCACTGCCGGACCACGCCACGTTGCTCAACACCGCTCGCGGGTCTCTTGTGGACACCGCGGCGCTGGAGGCGGCCTGTGCGCGAGGACGGCTGCACGCGGTGCTGGACGTGACGGATCCGGAACCGCTGCACGCCTCGTCACCGTTGTACGACCTGCCGAACGTGGTGATCACGCCGCACGTGGCCGGGTCGCTGGGTTCGGAGACGAGGCTCATGGCCGCGGCCGCCCTGGACGAGCTGGAGCGCCACGTCGTGGGTCTCGCGCCCATCGAGCCGGTCACCCGGCAAGGCCTGGCGGTGCAGGCATGACAACGCTGCCACCGGAGAACCGCGTCCTCTCGCCGCACACGGGCTGGACCCGCGCGCACTGGGAGGCGGTCGCCGACCGGATGCTCGACGCCGTGCACCGGCACTGGTCCCCGCGGTGCGCGCGGATCGACCTGCCCGGCGAGCCCAGCCGCTTCGGCCCGGTCTCCGACGGGCTGGAGGGGTTCGCGCGCACGTTCCTGCTCGCCGGGTTCCGCGTCGCGGGCGGCGGTGATCCCGCGCTGCTGGAGCGGTACGCCCTGGGCCTGAGCGCGGGCACCGACCCGCACTCGCCGGAGGCCTGGCCGCGGCCGGACGAGCTGGGACAGGCGAAGGTCGAGGCGGCCTCGATCGCGCTGGTGCTGCAGCTGACCAGGCCGTGGCTGTGGGACCACCTCGACGACGACGTGCGGGAGCGGGTGGTCGCCTGGCTCGGCACCGTCGTCGGGCAGCCGTATCCGCCGATCAACTGGGTGTGGTTCCGCATCGTCGTGGAGTCGTTCCTGCGCGAGGCCGGTGGCGCCTGGTCGGCCGAGGACATCGAGCACGACCTGGCGCTGCACGCGTCGTTCCGGCGCGACGGCGGCTGGCTCAGCGACGGCGAGGAACGCGCGTACGACCACTACACGGGCTGGGCCCTGCACCTGTACCCGTTGCTGTGGACGCACCTGTTCGACGTGCCGGACTCCTTGTGCCCACCGCGGCTTCGCCGCACGTGGGCCGACGACCTCGCGCGGTACCTGGAGGATGCCGCGGCCCTGATCGGCGCCAACGGCTCGCCGCTGATGCAGGGCCGCAGCCTGACCTACCGGTTCGGCGCCGCGGCACCGTTCTGGGTCGCCGCCATGACCGAGGTGGACGGGCCGGCGCCCGGGCTGCTGCGCCGGGCCGCGTCCGGGATGCTGCGGCACTTCGTCGACCGCGGCTCGCTCGAACCGGACGGGGTGCTGCGCCTGGGCTGGCACGGCGGCTGGCCGGCGATCCGCCAGGCCTACTCCGGGCCGGGATCGCCCTACTGGGCCGCCAAGGGCCTGCTCGGCCTCGCCCTGCCCGCGGACCATCCCGTGTGGACGGAGGCGGAACGCCCGCTGCCGGTGGAGACCGGGGACTTCACCCGCGTGATCACCGCGCCGGGCTGGCTGGTGTCCGGCCGCCGGGCCGACGGCGTCGTCACCGCGGTCAACCACGGCACCGACCACGCGTTGCCGGGTGACCGGCGCACGGACTCCCCGTGGTACGCCAGGCTGGGCTACTCCACGGCCACGATGCCGCCGCCGGCCTCGCGCCTCGTCGACAACTCCGTGGCGCTGCTCGACCTCACGGGCGCCGCGAGCCACCGCGCGGGCTTCCGGACGCTGTTCACCGGCGAGCTGCCGGGAGGGGTGATCGCCGGCGCGTCCGCCGGTCCCGTCCGCTGGGTCGACACCAGTGCCGACGACTCGCCCGACCACGGTTCCGGCCGCGGTGGCGAGGTCGTGGACGGACCTCCCGTGCTGGTGGTCTCGGTCGTGCGCGAGGGAGTGGAGATCCGCATTGTGCGCATCGACGGCGACACCGACGCGCGGCTACGCTTGTCCGGCTGGCCCGTCACCGCTGACAGCAGGCCGAGCGCGGAGTCCGTGGCACGCCTGGGAGTCGTGGTGATCGGTACGCAGGTGCGCTCGTCGCTGCACGGCCTTCGCGGCCTGGACGAGTCCGGGGTGGACACCGAACGCGGTGTGTCGCCGCTGGGCAAGTTCGCCGCTGTGCCGTGGCTCGCCACGAGCGGTCCCGTCGCGCGCGGTCACGTCGCCGCAGCGGCGGTGCACCTGGACCGCGGCTCTGGCGCTGTCGACAACCCGCAGATCACCGTGCACGGCAACGACGTCGTGCTGCGGTGGAGCGACGGGCTCGACACGAGGATCACCCTGCCCAATCCTTAGGAGGAACCCCATGGTCACCCGCAGGACAGTGCTGTCCGGCGCCGCGGCCGCCGTCGCGGCGACGGCACTGGGCGCGAAAGCCGTCGCCGACCAGACCATCTCCGTCGATCCCGCCACGAGCTACGGCACGTGGGAAGGCTGGGGCACCTCGCTGGCCTGGTGGGCCAACGTGTTCGGCGACCGCGACGACTTCGCCGACCTGTGGTTCACCACCAAGTCCGTCACCTACGACGGCACGACGCTGCCGGGGCTGGGCCTGAACATCGCCCGCTACAACCTCGGCGCCTGCAGCTGGAACAGCGTGGACGGCGAGAGCATGGTCGCCTCGCCGAACATCCCGCGGTTCAAGCAGATCGAGACCTTCTGGCAGGACTGGCGCAACACCGACCCCGGCTCGTCGGCGTGGAACTGGAACGCCGACGCGAAGCAGGTCGCCGCCGTGACGAAGGCCGTGGCACGCGGCGCCACGACGGAGCTGTTCTCCAACTCCCCCGCCTGGTGGATGTGCCTCAACCACAACCCGTCCGGCGCGGCCAACGCGAGCAGCGACAACCTGCAGTCGTGGAACTACCGCACGCACGCCTCGTACCTGGCCGAGGTGGCGCGGCAGTTCCGCTCCCGGTGGGGCGTCACGTTCCGCACGGTCGAGCCGTTCAACGAGTCCGCCTCCGACTACTGGTCGGCGACCGGCAAGCAGGAGGGCTGCCACTTCGAGCCGTCCACGCAACGAACCGTGTTGCAGTACCTGCGCCAGGAACTGGACAGCCGCGGTCTCACCGGGACGTGGATCTCCGCGTCCGACGAGACGAACTACGACGTGGCGCGCAGCTCGTGGAGTGCCTATGACGCCACCACGAAGTCCGTGGTGAACCAGATCAACGTGCACGGCTACCAGGGTTCCGGCGGCCGCCGCGACCTGCTCTACGCCGACGCGAAGGCCGCGGGCAAGGTGCTCTGGAACTCCGAGTACGGCGACAAGGACGGCACCGGCCTGTCGATGGCGAGCAACCTGTGCCTGGACTGGCGCTGGCTGCACCCGACGGCGTGGTGCTACTGGCAGGTGATGGACCCGACCCCGGCCTGGGCGTTGATCGCCTACGACCCGGACACGCTGCGCGCGGGCGCCGTGCAGAACAAGCTCTACGTGCTGGCACAGTTCACCCGGCACATCCGGCCGGGCATGCGGATCATCGCCGCCTCCACCGGGAACGCCGCGGTGGCCCACGACCCGGGCAACCGCCGGCTCGTGCTCGTGGCGGTCAACACCGCGACCTCCGCGCAGACGATCACCTTCGACCTGAGCAGGTTCGGCACCCTGCCCACCGGGCTGATCACCAGGTGGTCCACCTCCACCACCAGCGGCAGCGACCGGTACGTGCAGCGCACCGACGTCCGGTTGGACGGCAAGCTGCTGCGGGTCCCGTTCGCGGCGGGGCAGGTGCAGACCTTCCAGCTGGACGGGGTCGGCGCTTAGCGATCGTCGATTCGAACGTCGAACTGCCGGACCCACCGGGAAAGCGCTTACCAAGCTGCACCACGAGAAGTAGCATCGATGCTCGCGCACTGGAAGAGCGCACTCGCCGCCGACGAATCCCCGTCGCAGAGAAGAGGTTCACCATGGTGAACAGCGCAGTGGCGAGCACGATCTCCGCCGCCCTCGTGGGTGCGGCGCTGGCGACAGCACCACCGGCCGTCGCCGCCACCACGCTCACGGTGGCGGCCGACGGCAGCGCCCAGTACCGCACCGTGCAGGCCGCGGTCGACGCGGCGCAGGCTCACACCCTGATCACGATCAAGCCGGGCACCTACCGCGAGGTCGTGCGGGTGCCGGCCACCAAGACCGCGATCACGTTGCGGGGACTGGGTTCCACTCCGGCGCAGACCGTCATCGTGTTCAGCAACAGCGCGAGCACCCACGGCACGTTCAACAGCGCCAGCATGTTCGTCGACGGCCGTGACTTCGCCGCCGCGAACCTGACCATCTCCAACGACTACGCCGAGAAGCCGGGCGCCGAGGGCAACCAGGCGGTCGCGCTGCACCTCAACGCCGACCGCGCCGTGTTCCGCAACGTCCGCCTGCTCGGCGACCAGGACACGTTCCTGGTGAACGAGAACACCCGCGCCTACATGGCCGACTCCTACGTGGAAGGCACCGTCGACTTCGTGTTCGGCGGCGGCACCATGGTGTTCGAGCGCACCACCGTGCACGAGAAGCGCACGACCGGCGGTCCGGTCACCGCCGCCAGCACCCCGGCCACCAGGAAGTACGGCCTGCTGTTCTACCGCTGCACCGTCACCGGTGCCACGAACAACACCACCCAGCTGGGCCGGCCGTGGCGTCCCGCGGGCCAGGTCCTCTTCCGCGAGTCCACCCTGACCGCCGCGATCAGCACTTCCCAGCCGTGGATCGACATGGGCGGCAACTCCTGGAAGAAGGCGCGGTTCGCCGAGTACCGCAACACCGGCCCCGGCGCGGGCACGAACGCCAACCGCCCCCAGCTGCCGGATTCCCAGGCCGCCGACCACACCCCGCAGAAGTACCTGGCGGGCACCGACGGCTGGAACCCGCGATGACGTGAGGACGAGTTCCTCACGACCGCGCACCGGGTCGTCCGCGACGAGCCCCGCGGACGACCCGGTGCACCGTTCACCCGGGCATCCTGTCCCCCACGAGGGCGAGGCACTGGATCGCCGCGAGTCCATATTGGGCGGTCGCGTTCGTTGACACCCAGGTCGCCTCGTCGACCGGGTTCAGCACGGCGGGACCGGTGACCCTGGTGCTGCGCCACGGACTGCTCGCCGGGTAGCCCGCCTCACC
>NZ_JBSGBE010000033.1:0-84694 GCF_053601075.1 Lentzea sp. NPDC004789
CGAGTCCCAACACACCTCGAAGTTGATCACGGTGGCCGTCTCACATCCCCGGCAGGTCATCGACCAAGATCACGCCATGCGGCTGTAGTACTAGGTCCACACGGCGGAGAATAATCCCGTCCGAGTCATAGACGGCATAGTTACTAATCGCGCCGTTTTGGGTCCTGTACAGAATGCCATTATTTGGTCCTCCCCCGTCGAGCGCTCCGCCTACGGGGAATCGGCCTTGCCACTCAGTCGCATTGCTGAGATCAATGCCGCCATTGTCGTTGTGGACCAGTACCGGAGTGTCACCAGCAAGCACATAGTACGTGTGGATGCCGTCGACACTGAGGTTGCGGACACGCTTGAACTCGACCCGCTCCTTGAGCTGGGTGACCTCTACGCGGGTGCCGGTCGAGGTCTGCAAGGCCAAACCTGCGTGAAGGTCTTTGGCGTCAACCCACCTCTTCTGGTCGGGCAGCCAGAACGGGTGCTTGTCGGTCGCGACGATCTTGCCGTCGGCTGTCTCGATCTCGACGAGGTTCTTGAAACCCTCGCCGATGATCGTCGCGGTCACTTCCCGTGCGCCCGACTCACCCGTCTCCGGGTCTGTGGCGAGCACGTGGTCGCCGACCTTGATCTCGTCGATGCGTTTGATCGAACCGTCGGCCATCAACACCTGAGTGTCACCGGCGAAGCTGTTGCCGGGTCTGCCGCCGCAACCGTTCCCCAGAACCTTGGCGGCTTTACCCAGCCAGCCAGCCTCCTTGGACGCCGCACCTGCACCCCGCAACGCCGACCCGCCTACGGCACCCGCGGCGAGCCCGACCGCGCCGACGACGGTGAAGACGAAGTCCCAGCCGTTGGCCGGTCGGTTGCCGACGGTGTAGGACCATTCGCAGAAGCCGGCGCCGGGGTTGCTGCTGCGGCAGAGGTAGGTGGCCCAGTTGGCGACTGCCTTCGCGTAGGACTCGTCCGGCGCCATCATGACTGGTGCGCCGAAGATGGGACCTCGCTTCATCTCTTCGGCGGTGGGTAGTCGGTGGCCGTAGATGATCGGCTGGTTGGAGCCGTCACCGGTGCCGGTTTCCCATTGCCAGCGCTGTTCGAACTCCCGCTGGGAATACCCGGATCCCTCCGGGCCGCACAGACCGTTGGGCGAGTAGCCGCATCCGACGGACGCCGGCGACTTGGCTGGACCCCGCCCGCGGCCGCACCACTGTCGCCGACTGGGTCACGACCTGGTTCGCCGCGCTCGACCTCGACCCGCGCACCATCGACAACTACCGCAGCGTTCTCCGCTGCCACATCCTGCTCCGCTGGGCGCCACCCCGCTCAACGCGATCACCGCGCTCGGCGTGAACAAGTGGATCAGTGACCTGCGCCAGCTCGGTTATGCCAACACCACCGTCGCGACCATCGTCAAAGTCCTGTCGATGATCCTCACAGACGCCGCCGACGAACACCTCATCCCAGCCAACCCGATCCGCCGCTACCGACGGCGCGGACGACGCAGCCACCGCATCGAACGCGAACGCGTCTGGGCAACACCCACCGAAGTACTCCGCATCGCCGAACAGGCCGCCACACTCGGCGGCGACACCGCCAGCCTGCTCATCATCACCGCCGCCTGGACCGGATGCCGCTGGGGCGAACTCACCGGACTGCGACGAGACAACGTCGACCTCGACCACGGCGTTATCGTCATCGACCCACGCACCGGGGCACTACACGAAAGTGCCCATACGCGGTGGCTCGGCTCACCCAAGACCCCCTCCTCAGCCCGCACGATCACCCTCCCACCGTTCCTGATCAGCTTGCTGCGCAAGCACCTTGAGCGGCACAACAACGAGTTCGTGTTCACCGCCGAAGGCGGAACATGGTTGTGGCGCAGCACATTCATCCGCCGCGTACTCAAACCCGCGGTCAACGGCAACGAAGGACGCCCGCTGACAGGCGTCCGCACGGTGCCGATCCGACCGGGCCTGACCTTCCACGGCTTGCGGCACAGCCACAAGACATGGCTCATCGCCGGCGGCGCCCCCGAGATCGCCCAGGCACGACGACTCGGCCACCACCTGCCCAACCGGGTCACCGAGGTCTACTCCCACGTCGCACCCGAAGTCGAACTCCGACTCCTCAACGACCTCCAACGCCGCTGGCACGAAGCCAGCCTCAACGTCCGAGCACACCCGACCGCATCGGAGCCATCACAACGCTACCTCTCCGGACCACTTGCGGCGTAAGCAATCCCGCTGTCCCTCACACCGTTAGGGGGAGGGGCACGACGATCACCCAGTCCAGCGACCAGCACAACGATCAAGCCGGAGAAACCTGCTCCAGAACTGCTCCATAGGGGCAGCACGACACGATCACCAAAGATCCACCCAGAACAGCAAGAAACCCGCCTGACCAGCGGAAACCGCTCGATCAGACGGGATCTCAATTCAAGTGGAGCTGAGGGGACTCGAACCCCTGACCCTCACACTACCAGTTTGGTCCACAAAGGACTTCTACCAGCACAAACACTAGAGCCTCAGCAACTCCAGCGCAAGTAGCTGCCGTTCAGCGCCGTTGAGTGCCGTTCGACGACGTTCAACTGCCTGCCCTGCTCCAGTTCCGCTCCAGCACGATCAGTGTGAGACTCAGCCCAGCAGTCGACGCAGTTCGGCGATATCCGCACTGACTCCAACCGTCGAGCGGCTGGTCGTGAAGCCGATCTGCTCGTTCACCCTGATCATGTATTGGTTGTCGGCGTTCACGTTGGTGTAGATCTTCGCGATCGATGGCCGTTCGACGAGCAGTGCCCGCAACATGTGCGCCTTGACCCATCGCCCAAGCCCCTTGCCGCGATACGCGGGTATCACGGCGGTGTCCTGCTGGACGGCCCACTCGGGATAGTCGGCGTAGAGGTCCATCTGTGTCAGTGCGACAACCTCGCCTGTCGCCTCGGACACCGCGACCACCACCCGTTGCACGACGTTCCGCTCACGATGGCGAGCCTCGGCCTCGCGTACGCGTTCGGCCGTCCACTCCGCAAGCCTGTACTCGGAGTCGCCGGCAGGCGCATCGCGCATCACGTGCAGCGCGCGAGCGTACGAAGCCACCAGCTCGTCAGGTGCGGCTCCCTCCCACTCCGCCACCCTGAACCCTTCAGGAGCAGGCACGTCCCAGAGCGCCGGGTCGACATCGCGGATGTCCAGCGTCTGCGCGATTGTCGACTTGGAGATGCGCATCCCCACCGCGACCGCCCACTGCGCGCCCGGTCCGCCCTTGGACAGTTCCCAGCCCTCCACGAGCCTCCTGCCGCGCGCTTCGAGTTCCGGCAGCAACGCCTTGAGCACCGCGGTCCCCACACCCTCACGCCGCCGCCACGGTGCCACAGTGATCGTCGTCAGCGCCAGATGCTCGTTCTCGTCAGGCGGGAAGTAGACGACGGCCTTGGCCACCAGCTCGCCATCACAACGGGCGATCCAGTACCGCCGAGGCCCCAGACTCGGGACAAGCTGCCGCAGACTGGCCACCCAGTCGTCGTAGTCGAGCACCACTGGATCCGGGCGATCCAGACGCAGAGCGGCCACCGACAGCTCGTAGAGCGCCCTCAGGTCCACCGGTGCGGCTTGATCAGCCTCGAACGGCTGCAGTTCGAACTTCCTGGTCATTTCCGATCCCCACACTCTCCCCGACACGACGTGGAGGCACGCACACGATTGCAACGCTCGGCGAGCTCACCCCTTCACCGGAGTTCGCGACAGATCATCTGCCGACCAGCAAGCGGCAGGCTCACGAGCCTTCAAGAACGACGAGCACCCTTCGCGCCGCTGCTACAACCGTCCCCCATTCCGGTAGCTCCAGATACTTGTCATCGCTCAGCTCGGTTCCAAATCGATCGAAGATGGAATTCAAGACATCGACCAGCTCCTGCATCGCACAAGCCTCCTCTTCAGATGCCAGCACGTCGCCTATCGCCGCCTGTGGAGCTTCCAAAACTTGCGTATCGTCGTAGAGTATGCGAACCCGATGCGTAAACTCATCATAATTTCCAGATAAAACATCGCGTCGAACCCACACGCGCTGCTGATACTCGAAATCCGAAAGAGCGCGAACCGCCTCCAGGACTTCGTTGCGCAAGTTCGGATACCTAACTTCAATCATGGCGTATCCCAGCTTCTCCACTTTGCCCACTCACTCAACGGAATGTGCGCATTTGCCGCGTCGTCCGTAACGGTGCCCGAGATTGGGCGACCATCACGGCCAATAACCTTCCCGTTACTCCGCACAACAACGTGATCAACCTGCTGGCTCGGCCACGGCGAGTTCGCATTCCCAGGGTCAATGCGAACGCCGTTCTCTCGAGCATCCACGGGAGCGTCCCATCGCCAGCCGCCACCTTTCTTCGTGGGTTTACCTGCCGCCAGTCCGCAGAGATGGTTCCTGGTCGGCCACAGAATGGACCAATGGTGGGACCGGTGTTGTGGACCAGCACAGGGGTGCGGCCAACCAGTACATGATAGGTGTGGAGACATCCACCGTTAGGTTGCGCACACGCTTGACCGCGACCTGCCTCTTGATCGCAACTACGCGCACCCACGTCTCTGACGAGGTCTGCAGCACCGAACCGACGCGCAGGTCCTCGGCGTCCGCCCAGCGTTTCTGGCCGGGCAGCCAGAAGGAGGTGTCGACTGGTAGCGGTGATCTTGCTGCCGATCCCCGTTACCTTCCTCTCACACCCGGTAACCAGGGCCTAAAATGAGGCCAACGCCTCCTGACCAACACGACGAGTCGACAACCGCTTCGCACGGCCTTCAGTGGAGAACCTCTCAAGGTTGCCCAGTCAGACGGAGAGCGTGAATCACCGGATTTTCGGCCAATCCCGGAACGCTCTCAACCAGGCGAGAATATGCCTCTTCGACGAACCCTGCGAAAGCAGGCACCACCTCATCTGTACTAACTGCGACTCGCCATTCCCGTTTGGACGAAGTAACCACGACGGCTTTACCCTCAACCTGTAGACGAATCACTTCATCACTCTCTGTGAACCCGATGCTCGCATCGTCGCCTGAGACCAAGCGTTTGAGCGCATACTGCAGTGACAACGCAAAATCAACTAGGGTTATACCGCGCGTTCTGGAGATGATCTCGATATCGTCGATCACGAACCTGACATGCACCGCGAAGCACTTATAGCAGAGGGCCGTTTCACTGATGATTACCGGATTGACAGGGCCAGCACTGCCCCAGGTGGCACGCCAGGGCGTCTCAACCTCCGAGATGTCGAATGACAACCGAATCATCGCTTACGCACACACCTCATTGTTGCGAAGACCTGTTAGCAGTCTTCAACAACCGAGTCTTGACATGTTCAACAGTAAAGATAGCCCTAGAGCCCGAATATGAGCCAGCCCGGAGAAAGCCTTGAGAGCTCTCTGGCGATTCCTCCGCAAGATCTCGAATATTACACCGAGACTCAGACGCGAGCTCTTCAATCGAGTTGCAACCTCAATCATCGGTCCGCCCACCTCCTCAGCAGTCATCTCATTCCTGCACTCTGCAATGACCTCTCATGGAATCCTCCAATCAGGCGGACTCCCCCTAAAGGGTAGGTCCAAGCAGTCCTCGAAGCCTTGAAGGTCAGATCACCCGACTATTCCATTGACCAGGCAGGACCGAGCCCACCTGAAAAATCTTGCAAGAATTCCGAAACAGCATTTATGGCCTGTAGGCGACCAACCAAATCGGAACGCTTGAACACGCCCATTTGGCCGCCACATACCAGCTCAACCTCGGCTGACAGATTCTTTGATTCATCATGCAGTTGAATTATTGTTCCATCACTCAGCTCTCCTGTAACAAGAAACAGCTCCGGCCCTCCCCCTACGGAGATATATCGGAATGGATCCTCCGCCGTAACAGAAACTTCAGTCCACCTAAGCCCATCAAGGTTGGCAATAGCCTGCTCTATTCTTTCCAACGATGGCTCCTCAACCTCCCAGTCTTGCGTGCTGACCCCACTCCGGTCATCTCCTGCCAGTCTGATCATTTGAACTACCTTGACCTCGGCACGGATGGTCGCTGATTTGCGTTGATCACATAGGTGCCAGAAGGAGCATGTACCAGAAGTTGGTCAATCCCAGCACCTCAGATCAAGGATCCTACCCCACCACTCGCGCCACATGATCGACAAAATTCGCGATCAACATACAGTACAGCTTGAGCCCCGGATACCCTCGCGTTCTTGGCCTGCTGGAACACGTCAGCCTCAGCATGAGTCCTTGTCTGCGCATTGACTCTAATATCGACCTCACGGCCGTGGGCATTTCTTCCACAGCAGACGGCCCCTCCAACCACAAGCATTGCAGCGGTAAATGTATCGTTCGCACTTCCGCTGGTCGGCATTCCCTCACGAGTCCTGTACGCCGCAAGATCCGCCCCAGCCACAGTTGTGAACGAGAACAGACTCTTTACCCGCATTTACAAAATACGTGCGAATATCATCAACGGATAAATTGTACACCCGCTTCACGTTAACATGTTTGCGTATTGCAGATATCTGAACCCAGATTCCCGCCGAGGTCTGCAGCCAAGAACCGACACGCAGATCCTTAGCTTCCGCCCAGCGTCTCTAATCAGGCATCCAGAACGGGTGTTTGTCCGTCGCGGTTATTTTGCCGACGCCAACCTCAATCTCGAATCTCGACAAGGTACTTTAAACCCTCGCCAACGATCGCCGAGACAACCTCTCTTGCGCCCGACTCGCCCGTTTCCGGGTCGGTAGCGATGACTCGATCACCAACCTTGACTTCATCAACGCGCTTGGTGGATCCGTCTGCCATCAAAACGAGCGCGTCGCCGGTAAAGCTGTTGCCGTCTTCACAGGCAAATCGCGCGGCGGCCGCACGACTGGTCCGCAGCTGCCGCGCCAATGTGAAATAGCTACTGCAACCCAAAGACTTCTGATAGGTGCATACAACCTCTGCCAGCGCAAGGAGCTGGTATTCACTGAACTCACCCCAGTCGCCTTCAGGATTTCCGTAGTTGGGGTCTGTCGGCTGATACGCCCGCATCGCTGCGGCAAGCTTGAATAGATCCGGCCCGCCAGGGGGCAGTGCCCTAGTGCCGAGATAGGTAGTTCCGCTGGGCATGTGTCGCGCTGCGGTGATGCCGCCTTCCGATTCGACTTCGAATTCCGAGGCGACTTCGTGGTCGTTGGTGCGGTGGGTGCTGCAGTTGCTGCCGTCGTCCATGCAGCTGGTCGGCAGCAGACCGGTCGGGTCGCTGTAGGTGATCGGTGGGTTGTTGGCGTAGGCGTAGCCGTTCCACTGCTGCGGATCGGCGATGTCCATCACCGGATCCACCGACACGAACCGGCCGATCGCCGGGTCGTACTCACGCGCACCGATGTGCGTCAGCCCGGTGTTGTCCAGCGTGCCGCCAACGAAGCCCTTGTCCAAGCGCCTGAGCATGGGCCGACTCCTGCAACCCAGCACTACAAGCCGCGCGTGCAGCGGTGAAAGCGCTATGAGAAGCAACGTCCCGGTCACCCGTTCCAGGTCGAGGATATCCAGCCCGATAACGGAGCCGAGTTCTAGTCCGCGTTCCACTGCCATACCTTCGACAAAGGCATTGGCGATACCTAAGTCCGCCCGGCGACCCTGCAGCTCATCGGGAAAGTCGAGCGCCCCCACCACATCGACGCCGAAGAGTTCTACAGGCTGCTCGACGGTTTGACAATCGGCGACACCGGCGTGTTCAACGAGCACCTCAAGGAGGCGGAAGAATACTACGACTACACCGTCGGCACGACGGCCTTGGCGATCAGACCTCGTTTGAGAGGTTGCTACAGAAGGCCTCACCCATTCCTAGGTTATCAACGATCAGCGTCAGTAGCATACCTAGCTTACAGATGCAATTACGTCGGTCAGTCGCCGGTAGATTCGCTCCTTCTCCCCCGAACGACTGGTCCAGTCATGAGGCGAGAGCAGCAGCTGCCGCTGTCCCCGCACCGCCTTTTTCAGCAGCACCGCGAGGTAGCTCCTCGCCTCCTCCCGATCCTCGCTCTCCTGCCAGGTGTCAATCTGTTCGAGCGCCTTACTCAGCACCGGTTCAGGCTCAGTGAGCAGCACGTATCCATCTTCAGAGGGAAGACGCTGATCCAACAGATCGACCCCACCCTGGAACGACACCCAGGCCAGTTTCGCCGCAGAGAAGTCGTTGCGCAGGTACTCATTACGCGAACGCCCGAGCTCCGCCTGGTCCGTCTCGTTCAGCGACGCAACGAAGTTGATCTCCTTGAGCGTCCCGCTGAACGTGCAATCAATCATCTCTACATTGGTGCAGAACCACTTAGACAGACGCACGTTCCGAAACGAGCACCGAATGAACCTCGCCCTACCAGGCGCTGTCGCCCCAATGGTCGAACCATCAAAGGTGCAGTCCACGTATTCCGACATCTTCATGCCGGAGCCGAAGCTGAACGAGGGCACCTTGAGCGAGTCGAACCGGCAACGCTCGAAGTGGGACTCAATTATCACCCATCGGGTCTCCCGACGCCCAGAGAAATCTTGATCGACCACTTCTGAACCAGAAATCAGAAGGCTTGTCCCATCAGAAGTGAAGTCAGCAAGCACCGCAACCCGCCCTCTTACCTGTACCCACCAGCGACCGCCAGATTGTACGCCACGTAGGACGAGCTCGCGTAGTTGCCACCCCGCGCCACGTGGGCATCGATTTGCCCGCTCGTGGTGAGTTCAACATAAGCTCCGGAGCGGTGCCGGAAGTCCACGCCCCAGGATGCTTTGTACTCGAATTCGCCAGGAAACATCCTGTCAAGCATTTTTTTCGTCGCACGATGAATGGCCGACCCATAGAAGGCTCGGGCGAGGAACGGCTTCCTCTCCAAGGCTTTTTGTTCCTCCAGAGACAGCTGAGTTTCGATCAGTTCGTCCAGTGAATTGCTGTTCAGCACCTTCTCGGTCGCCGCGCGAACCTTCTCGGCGGCGTCGTACCCGCTGTTCGTGGAACCCTTGGGGCTTGCGATGAACACCTGCGATCCGGCGATTTCCTTCGCGATGTCCATGCACTGCTTGGGGTACAGGGCGCACAGCTTTTCCTGCAGGATCGTGAGCGCCTCGTTGCGCATGTGGGACGGCAAGCCGTCCGGGCTGACCATCTTGTCGAAGTCGGTCTGCTTGTACTGCACCGCCAGCTCGTTCTTGATGCGGTTGGACTCCGCCGCCCACGGCCTGGCAGCCTGCGTCTTCTCCTGCGTGGCGGCGCGCACGCTCACCGCCGATGTCGGCGCGACAGGCCGGTCGTTGTGATGGTGGGCGCTGCACGGACCGTCGTCCATGCAGCTGCTCGCGATCAGGCCTGTCGGATCGCTGAAGGTCACAGGACCGTTGTTGGCGTAGGCGTAGCCGTTCCACTGCTGCGGATCCGACGTGTCCATCACCGGGTCCACCGAGACGAACCGGCCGATCGCCGGGTCGTACTCACGCGCACCGATGTGCGTCAGCCCGGTGTTGTCCAGCGTGCCGCCAACGAAGCCCTTGTCCAGCCGCGCCGGCCAGGTCCCGCTACCACCACGAACCTCGCCGAACGGCAGGGTACGGCGAGTGCTCACGGTCTGGTTCAGCGCGTTGATCGTGATTTGCGCGGTGCCGTGCTGGTCAGACGACATCCACGTCAGACCCGTCGACGTGCGCATCGCGACGGTCTGACCCGCGTGCGAGTAGTAGCGAGTGCAGGTCTTCGCGCCGCCTGCCGCCGTGTAACGCAGCTCCTGACCCGGCAGGTACAACGTGCTACCGGTCGGATCACGCCGGACCAGCCGCGCACCATCGGCGTCGTAGACATACGACGACGCACCCGAATCGTCCGCCGACGTTGCGACACGCCCCTCGCGGTCCCACGTCAAGGTCTGCGTACCACCGGACGGCGACGGGCGGGTGAGCGTGTTGCCAACAGCGTCGTAGGTGTAGGAAGCCTTGCGAGAACCGGCGTTGTCAGTGGTCACTGTGCTGGCCAGGCTGTGCTTGCCGGGCGTCGGGAAGTACTCGGTCGTACGGTCACCCGCGCTGGTGCCGTGCTCGATCAGTTTCTCGCGGTCGCCCGCGGCGTTGTAGGTAAAGGACTGCCAGTACTTCGACGGACCGCCGAGGGCAGCCACCGTGCGCGCGTCACCGCAGTTGCCCGAACCTGGCGTCCACGCTTCGGTCACCCGGCGCACGTGGTCGGTCGTGAAGCACTGCGTGTCGCCACTGATCGAGTCCGCGATGCGGGTGACGTTGCCGGCGGGGTCGTAGCTGTACGACACCTTGGCCACGTCGGTCGGGCCGACCTGCCTCGAGGTGTAGATCTGGCTGAGGCGCCGGGTGTACTGCTCATAGCCGCGGACGATGGTCACGGTACGACCACTGCCCAGCATCGTGGTGCTCGCGAGTTCACCGAACGACGTGTAACCGGTGCCGGCGACGAGCTCGGTCGGTGTCGCGGTTCCGTATGCGGTTTTCTGCGTGCTCGGCTGGTTCAGTGAGTCGTAGCCGTACTCCAGTGTTTCCTTCTTGAGATCGCCGAGCGCCGACAGGTGCATCACGTTCAGCGAGCCGTTGCCGTAATAGTTGTACTCGTAGCTGTACGTGCCGCCCAGCCCGGTTTCCCCTGCGGGAATCGTGAAGTCGATCTCCAGCGGCTGGTAGGCGGCGTTGAACCGGGAGTGCTCCGTGACGTAGTCACCAAGCTCCCCGTGCCGCACCGACTTCACCTGCACGCCATTGACAACAGTTCCATCGGAGAGCGTGTCGTAGAACCACTCCGCGCGGGGCGTTCCGGTCGGTGAGTCGTCGCGGATGCTCGTCTTACGACCCAGGGCGTCGTAGGTGAACGCGACCGTCTTGCCCAGTCCATCCTTTGTGGACACGAGCTGATCTGCGTCGTCGTAGGCCGACTCGGTGGTGCCCTTGTCCGGATCGACCGCACGGACCTTGCGGCCGCGTACGTCGTAGGCGTACTGCCACGTTTTACCGGAGGCATGGACGACCTCGGTCAGCTGGTCTCGGAGGTCGTAGGTGTACTTGGTGGCGTCGAAGCCCGTTGCGCTGCCCGCGACGGCACCCGCGTGGTACTGGCGCAGCTCGGACTTGCGGCCCAGGGCGTCGATCAGCGTTGACGACACGATGCCGCCGCTGGGCGGGGTAACGTCAGTGCGGTCGCCCGCGTAGTAGGTGGACGTGCGGAACAGTTCGTTGCCGCCGGGGCTGGCGACCGGCACGTCCGACTTGAGCGCCTGGATGATCTCGCGACCGGCACCGTCGTAAGTCGTTGTCGTTGCCGATGGAATGGTGTCGGTCGGCACGAACAGGTCGGTGCCGGGAGCTGCGTTCGCGAGGTAGGCGTTGTTGGCTCGCTTGGCCCGGCCCGCCGAGTCGTAGTAGACGTCGGTGATGACGCTGTTGGACGTACCGCCCGCGGCATCCGGTGTCTGCGTCTGACGCGGCCGCAGCAGCCCGTCGAACAGCTGGTACGACGTGACGTACTGAAGTGACGTGTTCAGCGTGCTCGTCGCGACGGCGACAGACCCGTCCGCCCGGTCCCGGTAGGAGAACGTAGTGGCTGCCGGTCCGGACCGGTCGAATCCGATGGGCCACACCGCCGTCGTACGGCCGAGTCCGTCGTAGGCGTAGTCGGTTTTCCGCTGGTTCGGGTCCACAACGGACAGTGGTGATCCCCACGCGGGCGCGAGGACGGTCTTGATCACCCAGCCCACCGAGTTGGTCGCGGCGAGCTCGGTGACCGGTCCGCCCGCGGCCGGCGTGTACGCGACGGTTGAGGTGCCCTTGGGGTCGGTCGTCTTCGTGGTCCGGCCGTAGCTGTCGCGCTCAGTTACCTGGTCGGTCACGTACGCCGACACACCACCGGCGTAGGACTTGAGGCTCTGGATCGTGCTCGGCTCGCCCTTGGTCGGAGCGACACCGTGGCTCTGGCCGTCGTAGTAGGTCTTGACGTCGCCGACGAAGTCCGTGTCCTTGACGCCGGCCGGGGCCTTGGCGTGGGCGCAGTCGACCAGGTAGTCGCGCTTGCGCGACACCGTGCCAGTCAACCATGCCGACGTGTTGCGCGCGTAGTCGATCAGCGTGCACTTCTCGTCGCCGGTGACGTTGTCGTCACCGCGGTCCTCGGTCTGCGTGGCCATGCCGTAGACCTGGTCGAATTCGGTCACCGAACTGGTCGTGCGATAGCCGCGGCCGCTGTCCAGCGCGACCCGCGTGTGCTTGCCGGCCACGGCGGAGAAGCGGGCGTTGACGGTGACGCCGTTGATCGTGCGCGACGCGGTCGCGTTGGACTGCCAGGGTTCGCTGACCGTCGCCGACACCTCGGCGCCACCGTTGTAGACGATCTCTTCGCGGACCATGCCCGTGAACACGTCCTCGTCGACCGCCTCAGGAACGGCGCCGGCGGCGATCGCCGGCATCGACACGGTGCGTGTGCCGGACGGCAGCTTGTCGCCGTTCATACCGCGGAAGTAGCGCTTCTCCGTCAGTGTCTGCTCTTCGGGATCGCCCTTGCGCGTCTTGACCGCGCCGTAGCCACGCCACACCGACCAGGTCTTGTCCTCGGCCTTGATCATGCCGTCATCGTCCGCGTAATGCCACGCCGGGTTGCCGACGTACTCGTAGGCGGTGACCACCCGCACCGAACCACCGGTCAGGTCGGCCTCCTGGACACTTTTCACCACGTACTTGTGGAAGAAGTCCCAGATCGGGCTCGTGTTGCCCTCAGGCGTCCATCGCACCGGGTAGCAACGCAGGTTGTTGTCCTGCAGCGCGTTCACGTCGGGCATTCGCGATCCCGGCACGCAGTCCGCGTCGGCGTAGGTGACGTCGATCCTGCCACCGGTCTCGGTGAAGATCGTCTTGAGCCGCCACCACTTCATCGCCGCGAGCTGATCGGAGTTCGTGTCGACGCGGTTGCTGAGCTGAATGCCCTGGAACCGGACGTCCGGCACCGGCGTCTCCCCGCCGACCAGGCCGACGTGGGAGATCTTGTCCAGCCACAAACCTGAGCGCGTGCCGTCACCGGGGTCCGGGAACGAGTGCCCCAGCGTCCACTTCTCCACCGGGCTACCGCCGGTCTTCGTGGTCACCGCTACCAAGCGCTTGGTCGTCCAGAACGTCGGCGATCCCACCCGGCACGGGCTGGTCGTGCACTCCTGGTCCCAGGGGGTGTCCGGCCAGTGCGTCGCGTCCTTGGTCTCGCAGTCAGCCAGACAGCGGTCGGCCGATTCGAGCACGACCTGCATCGGCGCGGTTTCGGTCCGGTCGGTGCGGGTGCCGTAGTCGATCTGCTTGAGCACCGACGCCCTGTCGTACTCCGCCAGATCGGTCGCGCTGTTGTTGCGCGCGTACTTGTTGGTCTGCTTGTCGTAGCTGTACGTCATCGTGTTGCCGTGCAGATCGACGACGTACTCGAGGTTCCACCGGTACGGCTGTGAACAGAACGAGTCCTTGAACAACGTCGCCGCACACGGCTCACCGGAGTGATTACCTGCCACCGGCACGTTCAGCACCGACTGCGCGCTACGGCCGAACCAGTGCTGCGTGCCGTCCGGCGTCGTCACCACCCAGTGCTCGCCGTTGCGGGCGCCGTTGTTCGCGTTGACGCCGAGCTCCACACGGGTGCCGTCGTCGTTGCGCAGCCGCCAGCGGTTCGACGTCGGGCTTTCCTTGATCAGTTCGCCGGCGTGGCCCTGCATGGACAACGTCGCGTTCTCGTTGCGCCAGCACAGATCGCCGGTCTTCTCGGTGTTGCGCGCGCCGTCCTTCATGTCGTCGCTGCAACCGACGTACCTGCGTTCGATGAAGTTCGCGCCGAACTCGAACCCCTCACCGATCCACGACGGCTGGTTGTTCGAGGCCGCCATCCGCCCGTCCACACTCGCCGACGAGTACTCCAGCGCCAGAGACGGCGTCGGGCCGCCCAGCGAAGGCGGCGTCCGCAACGGGTAGTTCCACGTGAACGCGCCCGTGTTCGATCCGGCCGACCACGTCGCCGACGGGGACAAGCTCGTCGCCTTGTAGGTGCCCGAACCACTCGACGTGCCCGCGGCCAACGCCATGAACGCACCGCCGGAAGGCGACGCCTCAGTCGCGGTCACGGTCCCCTTCGCCACGTCGTTGCGCGACGCGACGGGCTTGCCGGCGCACTCCGGCTTCTCCGGCGTCCGCAGCGCGCACTCGGGCAACTCGATCAGCCGCAACCGGGAAGCCCAGTCACCGCCGTGTGCCCAGCGGTACGAGGAGTAGTTGACTTCAACCTTCGCCGGCCCGCCGGAGACCCTGAACAACACGCCATCCACACCGGCGGCGCGAGTCTTGTCCCGATCGAACGTCTCGATCTTGATCTTCGGCTTCGCGTTCGCCGCCCCGTCGGCGGCGACGACCGACACCGATGTGTCCGCCACCCGCACCGACTTGTTCATCGTCACCGCGCCGAGATCGACCTCAGCTACTGAGGCCTTCGGCCACATCGGTGCCGCACCGGCGAAGTTCTTCCCGGTGCGCACGTCTTCCACCTGCCGCGCACCGGCTTTCTCACCGGTGATCACCCGTTCCTTCTTCGGCACCGGGGGTTTGTACGGCGCGGCCGGAGTGGGTGAGGCGGTGAACATCGCCGACGCGAGCGACGCGGCGAGTGCGACAGCCAGTCCACGCTTAGATCGGGCTGTGGGCATGACACAACTCCAGTTCACAGGCGAAAGGGCGGGACTAGCTGAAGAGCACTCGGCTGGGATCGGGCCATCCCCAGCCGATCTGCCTCGCTTCCGCGTACGGGAACGAGGTCAGACCGTTGTAGTTCGTCCAAGAGAGGACCGCGCTGTCCTCGCGGACCATGACGATCTCCGCCTTGCCGTCACCGGTGATGTCGGCGAAGAAGGTTCGCTCGGGCGTCCAGCCGGAGCCGATCTCTTGTGAGGTGTCGTAACTGCCGTAGCCGAGCCCATTCAGGTTTCGATAGGCAAACACGGTCAGGTCGGCGTTCACCGTGATGAACTCCGCCTTGCCGTCACCATCGATGTCAGCGAACCGAATGGCCTCCGGGGCGGCGGTGGTGACCTTGACGATCACGGGCGTGGCCGCGAACGCCGTGGACTGGCCAAGGTCGTTCAGGCCGAACAGGTTGCGATACACCCGCACCCGGCCGTCGGCGTCAATCGACACGCGATCCGCACGGCCGTCCCCGTCGATGTCCGCGAACTTGATGCGCTTCGTCTCGCCTGGCGCCGAGCCGATGACGGTCGACCCTCCCGTGTACGGGGAGCCGTTCATGCCGTTGACGTTGCGGTACGCCTTGATGGTGCCGTCCTGGTCGACGCTGATGATCTCGGACTTGCCGTCGCCGTCGATGTCGGCGAACCAGGTTCGATCGGGTGTCCTGCCGGAGCTGATCTCCTGCGAGGCGTTCGGGAAGTCGCCGTTGACGTTGAGGTAAGCGCGGACGATGCCGCTAGCCTCCACCATGACGATCTCGTCATTGGCGTCGCCGGAGATCGACGAACCGGTCCGCGGCGTCGCCGGGAGCGCTGCCGCGGCAAGCACTCCCTGCCACACTTTGAGTTCATCAATGTTGCCGTTGAAGAACTCCCCCGCACTGCTGCGCCCGACCGAGAGCACACCGGTGGAGTTCCAGCCGACCACACCGCTGACCGTGCTCTTCAGCGTGTCCGGGCTGTCCTGGTAGCCGACGGTCAGCTTCAGCGTTCGCGCTGCGGCGTCGTAGACGGCCACGAGGTGCGTCCACTTGTTCACGACGGCGTCGCCCTTGGCCTTCCACCACGTGGACGGGTTCGCCGCCGCGTTCGGCATCTCGGCACTCCACTGCGAGCCGTCGTACTTCAGCGTGAAGGGGTCCACTCCGGACGGACCGTGCTGGACGACGACAGTCCGAGGTGTTCCCGTGCCGTTGAGCCTCGCCCACACGTCGACCGAGAACGACTGGTCGGTGTTCAACACGGGCTCGCTCGTGCTGGCCGAACCATTGGTACCGTTGAGTTCCAAACTGTAGTTGCCCTTGAGGCCCGCACCCCATTTGGCGCCACCGGTGAGGTTGAGCTTGAGAGCACGCCGGTACTGCGTGTAGTCGCCGGCGATCGACCCCGAGCCTTCGTCGAACATCCACCGTCCGACACCACTGACCACGGAGGCATCGGCCAGCGCCAGCGTCTCCTGCGGGGTGATCGCACGGTTCCACGCACGCACCTCCGCCGCGTCGCCAAGCCACGGCTCCGCCGGTGCGGAGTTGCGCAGCGCCTTGCCGATCCACACCTGGCCGATGGCAGCGAAACCGTCCTTCACCACATCGGTCTTGAGCTGCAACGCACCGTCCACGTAGAGCCGGACTTCCTTGTTGACGCTGTCGAAGGTGCCGGTCAGGTGGGTCCAGATGCCCGTGGCGGCCGGGGCGTCGGACCTCGCGGCCTTCTGCGTGGCAGTCCCCGCGTCGGTCTCCGCCAGCGCGAACACCCACTTGTGGTCAGCCGCTTCATAGCCGAGCCGGAACGCGGACGTCGCGGAACCCTGCTGGCTCACCACCGTGCGATTCACCGTGTCGCCTGTGAGCCGAACCCACGCGGAGACAGAAAAGTCCTTGCCGGTGTCGAGCACTTTGGCCGTGGTCGCACCGTTGGCGACCGCACCGTCGAACCCGATCGCGCTCGCGCCGCCAACCGCACGCCCGACCCGGCCCGTGTCGAGGCCCGTGAGCGCGAGGTCGTGGCCGTTGCCAGTGGCGTCAGCCGCGGGATCATCAGCAGCGAACCACTGCGCCTCGTTGGGTTTGCCGCCCGCCACCGTGAACTGGAACGTCTTGCGGGTCGAGAGGCCCGCGCGGTCGACCGCTTCCACGAACAGTGTCCGTGGTCCGGCTGATGGTGGTGTCCAGCGGATCGGTGTGCCCGCCGCAACGGTCATCGAGGGCGGATCCGTGAAGCCCCACCGGTATTTGACGACGTCGGTCGACGTGCTGGCGAACGTGAAGGTGTCCGCGATACCCAGCGAGCCGCAGCCGTCCACCGGGCAACCCGTGGTCCTGTAGACCGACGAGGTGAGCGTGGGCGCGTCGGGTGCGGTGACATCCACGGTGAACTCGCACCAGCCCGACGCCGGCCCCCACACCTGGTTGTCGGAGGCCGTCATGCGGTAGGCGTAGTTACCGGTGGTCAGGCCACGGCCCGCGACCGCCCACTGCGCACCACCGGCACCGGTACCGACGACGCCGGGATAGAGGAACCAGTCGTCTGACGACGGCAGTTTCGCGACAATGTCGTTCGCGCCGTCGCCGTTGAAGTCGGCGATCGTACGTGCCATGGCGCCCGACCAGCCACCTGTGCCGATGTCGAACCGGTCCGGCGAGCCGCTGTACCTCTCCCGCTTGCCGCTGCCCAGGTACAGCCACATCGTGCCGGCGTTCTCGGCGAACACATCCGGGGCACCGTCGCCGGTGCGATCCATGACACCGACGAAGGTGTAGGCCTGCCAGCCGTTGCCCAGCCACGCGCGCTGCTGACTCAACGCCGTACGCGCACCGTCGCCGGGATAGACGTAGAGCGCGCCGTCGATGTCGCGGGTGATCACGTCCTGCTTGCCGTCGCGGTCGTAGTCGGCCACACCGGCGAAGGTGTGCACACCCCAGTTCGCGCCCAGCTGGACCCGAGGCTGCGGCGACGGGGCGCGCTTGCCCTCGCCGGGATACAGCCACAGCACCCCCGTCTCGTCCTCACGGGCGACGATGTCCTTGTTGCCGTCGTTGTCCCAGTCCGCGACACCCGCGATCGTGTACCTGCCCCAGCCGGTGCCGATCAGCACCCGGTCACCGGACCTCCTGCCGGACGGAGTGTCCACAGTGGGCAGCAGGTACAGGAAGCCGTCCGCGTCGCGGATCACCAGATCGGGCTTGCCGTCGTTGTCCCAGTCACCGGTACCGACCAGACTGTCCCCCGACTCGACCACACCCGTCGGCAAACTCGACGGCTTCGGCAACGTGTACTCCGCGGTGGTGCCGTTACCCCACGGCGAACGCTCGACCTGCGAGACCGGCCCTTGAGAGCCGTCGGGGCGGATGCGCCGCCACTCGAACCGCGCCTTCATGGTGTCCGAACCATCCGGGTCGCTGACCCGCCCCCGCAGCGTCGGCGTCACCGTCGGCACCACCGGCCGGGCATCCCCCGTCGCACACGCCTTGCCGTCCGCCGTGAGCTGATCCGGCGTGTTCGGCAGCGAGTTGTAGTCGATGGCCAGCACCGCCGAACCCGCGTTGAACCGCTTCCAGTTGTTCACGCTGGCCTCGTCGACCTCCAGCGCCACAGTGACGTCGTTCCAGTTGTTCGCCGCGGCCTGGGAGATCACGCTGGTGAACGGGAACTCCACATCACCGGGGCCGTCGCAGTTGTGCGTGGCGCCGACCTTGCGGTTGGCCGGTGCCGACGACGCCCAGTTGTTGTCCCACCGCGCCGGCTGGTTGTTCCACGTCGTGGCACCGCTGATCGGACCCGTGACCCGCACCGTTGCCCACGAACCACCATTGCCGCAGGTGAAAGACCAGCGCTGCTCCATCCGGAACGACGCGCCCGTGATGATCTTGCCCTTCACCGCGGACACATCCATCCGGAAGAACGACCGCACCTTGTAGGTCGAGCTCAGGCACTTGCCCTCCGACGAGACGCTGTCACAGATCAGACCCGTCCCCGCCGCACCGGCGTTGTCCGCATCACCGAGGTAGTAGTTGCCCTGACCGTTGCGGCCCTGCCAGAAACCCCAGTTCTCGTGCCCGGACTTGCTCGACACCAGCGTCCACGCGTTGTCCTGCACCCGGCCCGTCCACGACGGATCGATCATCACCGGATACCGCGTCGCCGCGTCACCCAGCATCGCGGCATCCGGAACAACAGTGATCTGACCGTTCTCCACCGCGACCGGCATCGGCGCCGACCGCTGGCCCGACGGCTCCGCCGACGCCGGCTCCGCGTCCGCAGACTTCGCGGGTGCCGACTTCGCCGCAACCCCGGCCGCACCCGTGCCACCCGAGTCCCACATCAACGGCGTCGGCGACAGGAACACCACCCGCCCCGACGCGTCCTTCGCCTCCAGCCCACCACCGGCGGCAGAGGTCGTGACGCCCTTCGTCGCGAACCCGAACGCCACCTTGGCCACCTTCGGGTTCTTCGCCGCCTCCCGGCTCTTCACTACCAACGTCTGCGAAAACCCCCGCGCCGACGCCGTGAGCTTCAAATCCACCCCTGGCAGCACTTCCGCGTAGGTCGCCACCGCACGCGACAACACCGGCTTGGGCAGCGCACCGAACGGCCACGTGATCGACAACTCCCGATCACCATCACGCAACCGCGCCGCAAAACCCGTACCACCATTGGAGAACTCGACCGGCAACACCGCCGCACCAGGCGCCACCACCGTGCCCGTGACACGTACAGTCGTGTCGACCCGCGCCCACGACCCATCGGCCTTGCGCGCCCACCGCGGCTCCACCGACTGCTCCGTGGTGAAACCACCACCCGGCTTGGCGAACGTCTGCGCGCTCTCCGCACGCAGCTCGACAATCTCGACCCGACGACCACACCGCGACGCCATCGCCGCAGCGGCCACCGCAGTCGGCTGCTCGTCAACACAAGCAGGCTCAGCCGCACGAGCCAACGGAACGACGAATGTGGACACAACTGCGAACGTCACGAACGCGCGCAAGACAAAGCCTTGCGCCACCCCGGCGCGTGTCAAGTAAAGCCCCCCGCTATCCGCGCATGCCCCCCGACAACACGCGAACCCCCTTGCGGCAGCCGAGTCTGCCGGGCGAGATAGAGATTGGCAATGGGGCCGAACGGGTGACGCCCGGCTCATGCCCTTCTACTAGCAGTAGCGCGGTGCGGCTCAGGTGCTCAGCCAGCTCAGCCGGACATCCCCAGCGAGGTTGAGCTCGGACCCCGCCGAAGCGAGAGCAGACAGCCCTTTTCGGGAGGGGAACGCGCCGAGCCGACCCTGGGGCGAGGTCCTGACGTAGGCACCAGCGTCACGGTCAACCGAGAGTGGTCAGGCACCGATCGGCTTGCGAACCTCAGCAGCCTTCGCCGGCCCGTACTTGGCAAGCAGTACCTCATCGATCATCTGGGCATGGCTCAGGTTCTTCCGCTTGGCAACCGCGCCCAGCGTGGCGTCGGTGAAGTCGAACATCGACGGCAGCTCGAACTTCCACGCGCCATCCTCACGCAGGAAGCTGAGGAACACCGTCGTCTGCGCGGGGGCCACGCGGACCTTTCCCAACGCCTTGCCGTCGTTGATCGTCAGATCGCCCAGCGTGATGCCACTGACACTGTCCCCGCTGACCAAGCCCTCGTCGATGACAGCCTTCACCAGGTCACGCGGAGACGCAGTACGCAACACCACGGGATCCATGTCGCCCCGCATCGTGTACGCGAGGATCCGGCCACTCGGAACCAGCGCAGCAACCTGCTGCTCAACACCGGTGAGCGCGACCTTTCTGATCTTGTCGTACTCGCTGAAAGTGCTGCCCGACAGCACCGATGCGGCGGCCGCGCCATCCTTGGCCACTACGGCCTTCCTGAAAGCCTCGAAGGCAACACCAATGGACTGGGAGTCGTCAACGACCTGCGACGTGGACGGCGCGCTGGAAGGTGTAGCCGGTGCCGAGGTACCGCACGCCGCGCCGAACAGGCACACAACTACCACAAGAAGTCGCTTCACCAGCGGAGCGTAGCCAGCCAACAGGCACCGAGAACGAAAAACAGACACCGAGATTCCGCGAAATACCAGGATCGATTACCGGGCCGACTTGCGCTCAAGAAGCCCGAAGCGCACAACTGAGGCCTCTCACTCCAGCTACACCCCGGAGGTCGTCATGGCATGGTCAGAACAGATCGGCATGCAGTCCTGGCGGGTCCGCTACCGCACCGGAGACGGACACACCGCCTCGATCTCCGGCTTCACCACCCAGCGCGCCGCCGACAACTACGCCGCCGACATCGAATGCGATCAACGCCGTAACACCTGGCTCGACCCGACCCACGGCCTGACGACCGTCGCCGAATGGGTCACGACCTGGTTCACCGCACTCGACCTCGACCCACGCACCATCGACAACTACCGCAGCGTCCTGCGCTGCCACATCCTGCTCCGCTGGGGCGCTACACCGCTGGGCGCCATCACCGCTCTCGGAGTGAACAAGTGGATCAGCGACCTGCGCCAGCTCGGCTACGCCAACACCACCGTCGCCACCATCATCAAGGTCTTGTCGATGATCCTCACCGACGCCGCCGACGAACGTCTCATCTCCTGCAACCCCATCCGCCGTTACCGACGGCGAGGACGACGCAGCCACCGCATCGAACGCGAACGCGTCTGGGCAACACCCACCGAAGTTCTCCGCATCGCCGAACAAGCCGCCGCACTCGGCGGTGACACCGCAGGCCTGCTCATCATCACGGCTGCCTGGACCGGATGCCGCTGGGGCGAGCTCACCGGACTGCGACGAGACAACGTCGACCTCGACCGCGGCGTTCTGATCATCGATCCACGCACCGGGGCACTACACGAGAGTGCGCACACGCGGTGGCTCGGCTCGCCCAAGACCCCCTCGTCAGCCCGCACCATCACCCTGCCACCGTTCCTCATCACCATGCTGCGCAAGCATCTCGAACGGCACGACAACGAGTTCGTGTTCACCGCCGAAGGCGAACATGGTTGTGGCGCAGCACCTTCATCCGCCGAGTACTCAAACCCGCGGTCAACGGCAACGAAGAACACCCGCAAGCCAGCGCCCGCACGGTGCCGATCCGCCCCGGCCTGACCTTCCATGGATTGCGGCACAGTCACAAGACGTGGCTCATCGCCGGCGGCGCACCCGAGATCGCCCAAGCCCGCCGACTCGGCCACCACCTGCCCAACCGGGTCACCGAGGTCTACTCCCACGTCGCCCCCGAGGTCGAACTCCGACTGCTCAACGACTTGCAGCGGCGCTGGCATGAAGCAGACTTGAATGTCCGGGCGCACCCGACCGCGCCGGGACCTGCAGAACGCCATGTTTCAGGGCCGCTTGCGGCGTAAGCAATCCACTGCCCCTCACACCGTTAGTCAAAGGGGCACCACGAACACCCAGATCCACCAGACCGGACGCGATCGCGCCGGAGAATCCTGCTCCAGAACTGCTCCATAGGGTCACCGCAAGACGATCGCCGAAGATCAGACCCAGAACAGCAAGAAACCCGCCTGACCAGCGTAAACCGCTCGATCAGACGGGCTCTCAATTCAAGTGGAGCTGAGGGGACTCGAACCCCTGACCCTCACACTGCCAGCAACGAGCGGGTCACCTCTCCGCCGTGTTCGCCCAGCTCGCAGGCCTTCTACCTCAGTGCTCAGGCGTGGTGGTTGTAGCGGTCGTTGCGGTCAGCGTTGCGGTCACGTGCGGAGCAGCCGTATAGCCGGGAACGACAACGCCGACCACTCCTCCCCCGTCCCCCTCGTCCCTGCTGCGCTTAGCTCCTGGAGACATGTGTCAAGAGTGGCCGCAGGCCATCCCGCAGGGACGCGTAGCGCTCTTGGCGCATGTCTCCAGGTGTTAAACGATGGCCGGGAACAAGGGGTGGCGGTGGAGCCTTCCGGCGGCTGCACGCCCTGTCTCGCCGGCGGTCCCTCCACCTCTACTTGCGGTGGCTGCGGGGCCGCTTAGGTCGCTGTCCCGTTCGATCGGGGTAGGCCCGCCTCCGTCGCCGGGTGCGGGTGGGTGGCCGCAGGCCGGGCCCCGCCCGCTTACCCGAGCGACAAAGGAATGGGGCCGTGAAGCCCCTGTCGAACGGGGATAGAGCGGCGACCTAAGCGGCCCCGCAGGGGCCGCCTTGATGAAGAGAAGAAACTTTGGACACCAGCGCTGCCGCGTCGGCTGGGCTCGTCTGAGATGTATCGATAGAAAGATCCGCTTCCGGAAAGGACTCCGTTGCATCCCATGCGGAAACACGAGCGTCTACATCGCCTGTAGCCCTGGAAACGATGCGCGCCAAGGCTTCTTCACGTGGACAGTGCAAGTAGACGGTGGTCCAGACAGCGTCGGGGAACGCCTCCTGGATAGCCTCGATCGCTTCGAGCTGCCCGAGGTGCACGACTGGCACATGGTTCTCAAGGCACTCGCGCAGAGACGGGCGGTCGACCACGTACACCGATTCGTAGCGCCGGTTCTCCCACACGATGTCTCCGGAGCTGCGCAACTCATCGACGTGGGCGGCGTTGGTCATGCGGTAACCGCTCGTCCTGCCCGGACCAGCTTTGAGTCGGCGGTAGAGCCGATAGCTCGGGTCAAGGCGAGTTAGAGCCTCAGTGACCGTGTCCTTTCCAGACGCCGGCGGTCCGTACAACACAATGCCTCGCATCAGACCGCACCCTGAGCCGCGACCGACTCAACGAGTCGCTTCGCCTGAGCCTGGAGGGGTTCACTCGACGCAGAGTTGTCAACCACGCGGTGTTCGACCGGCGGGCGAAACGATGTATCAATCGCTGCAACGTATTCCGCCCAGTTTCCCAGCTTGACCGCGTCCCGAGCAGCACCCCTGTGACGTACGTAGGTGTGCATCGTGGCCTCGTCGCAGTAGACCCACACGACAACGACGGTGGCCTCCAACGCCTCGAACGTCGCGACTGTCCGGTTCATCCACGCGAGATCCTTGAACTCTTTGATAAACGGCGCTGTCACGATCGCACTGTTTCCACATTGGACGTTCTCTGTGGTCGCCGCAAGGAGTGCTTCATACTCGCGTGGGCGGACAACCTCCAGGTAAACCTCGGACTCCCGATCATGCGGCGACCGACCTAGCGTCTCTAGTGCCGCCTCGACAACCGGGCGCGTCAGTGTGTCCTTGTCGAGCATCGGCCAACCCGTTTCACGGGCCAGAATCCGGCCAAGCTCAGTCTTACCGCTCCCCGCATAGCCACCGATCAGCATCACGGTTGGCCGGTGAGTACGAACGTCGCCCCGCGCGCTCTGCTCCGGAGCGTTGACCACGCGGCCGGCACGAGACTTGCTGATCACCAGGCCCTCGCGCTCAAGGAGCTTCATCGCCTCTGTGACGGTGAAGACGCTCGTGTCCCACTCTTTTGCCATCTCACGTGTGGAGGGCAGCGCCTGCCCGTGCCGGAGTACGCCCGCCTCGATGTCGTTGCGAACGTGGCGAGCGATCTGCTCGTGCATGGACTCCGGCCGGGACAACCGACCGCCGGGGGTGGACATGTGCGGCTCCTGCCTGCGCGAGGACACGTAAGCGTTGAGCATATCAGCCACCTAACAGTGACTGCTGACACATATGCGCTGGTCAGGGGATATGTCTAGAAAAGTTCGACCTAACAGTTGCACGGCGGACCTATCAACTGTTAGCCTGTGACTACGCACACAGCCCAACCAGGGTTTAGAACACGGAGGCTCCGATGAAGAACATGGGGATCATCCTCAGCGACCGTCGCCTGATGCTGACCGAGCTGCCGACGCTGAAGACGCGCGAGGTGGACGGTCACACGGAGATCGTCACGGACCGGGACGGCGCACAGCAGTTCACCGCCACCGTGTTCATGAAGGCCAAGGGGGAGAAGGGCGAGGAGATCAAGGTGACCCTCGCGACCGACCCCGGTGACGAGTTCGAGGAGGGCGACATCGTGGAACTCGTCGACCCGCGCGCCTCGTTCTACTCGTTCAAGAGCGGCCGGGGCGAGACCGTGTCCGGCATCGCCTACCGCGCAACGGGTCTGGTCAAGGTCGCCTGACTCGGGCGCTGCCCGGTGACGCCTAGCGCGTCGCGCTCCGCCTGGCCCCTGTGACCGTCGAACCACCTTCGCGAATCCGCATCGGTAGGCGACGCCGTCGAATAGCAGGGGAATCCTTTCGAACTTTGACAATTCCACAGTGGGCCAATCCATGCCTTTTTCCGGCGTAATAGTCGCGCCGGGGATTCACGTTGACCACCGGCCGATCACTTGTCCGGCGGTCTTCGTGGTTCCCATGAGGAAAGAGGAGGTGCACGATCGTGGCGATTCAGATCATCGAGGACTACAAGACCAAGAAAGCCCTCGAACGGTACGGCCACTTCGTCGGCGCGATGGCAACCCTGGAGGAGGGGTTGATCGAGGCCGAGAAGCTGATCGAGCGCGTGGACGACTCCAAGGCTGGCGCCGGGTTCTCGCTGCCGACCAAGGACGAGCTGACCGCACAGCTCAAGAAGGTGTACGAGCAGGTGGGACACCTCAGGAGCAGGGCGCAGAAGCACGAGGCGGACCTGATCTCGCGCGAGTGGGCGGTGAGCTGACATGTCGTACGCGGTGGACAACGTGCTGGACGAGATCGCGATCGGGATGAAGGCGTTGCGCGACACGACCAAGGGCATTCCGGACGTCGGCGGAATCCGCGCCTCGCACGAGCGGGCACGTAAGGCGGTCGGCGCTCTGGTGGTCGCGCTGGAGGACGTGCGATCGAAGATCAGTGACAGTTAGGAAATAGACGATGCGTGGAGGTGGCCCGGCTCCACGCGGACTGTGAACGCATTTCTCCTGGGGCTGGGCTTCTCCCAGGAGAGGGCGATTCACGATGAGGTATTCCAACCGCAAGACGGGCGTTGAGTGGCGGGCTCTGCTGTGGACGGCCCGGCACCCCGGCATGGTGGTGGTACCGGGTGCCCTGGGGACCTCCACGGTCATGCTGGGCCCCTCGACCACGGGCGCGATCACTGGCGGGGCGCTGACGGCGCTGGGGAGCTGGTACCGGGCGCACCCGGACAGCTTCGACTACTTCGCGGCCCCGGTGCTGCGGGCGTGGCGGCGGCGCTGGTTCTCGCGCTACACCGGCCGGTGGTGGAAGGACACCATGCTGGCGGTCGACCTGGCGCCGGCGCACCGCAAGACCGGTGAGCACCAGGTCCCGCGTATCACCAAGCTCCGCTCTGCCGCGTCCTCGGTGGACACGGTGTGGGTGCGGATGATCCCCGGTCAGACGGCGAAGCTGTGGGAGAGCAAGACCGAGGAACTCGCCGTCGCGCTCAACGCCGAACGGGTGGGTATCGAGCAGATTCGTCCGCAGATCGTGGCGCTGGTGGTGCAGCGGCGGGAGTCGTTCACCGAGGTTCTTGAAGCTCCGGAGATGCCGTGGGACGCCGACGCGGTGGACCTGATGAACGTCGTCATCGGTGAGGACGAGTACGGCAACGACTGGCGCGTGCCGGTGATCGGTCAGCACATCTTCGGTGCGGGCGCGACCGGTTCGGGCAAGGGCTCGCTGGTCTGGTCCTTGCTCCGCGCGCTCGCTCCACTGATCCGTGACGGTCTGGTGCGGCTGTGGGTGCTGGACCCGAAGCGGATGGAGCTGGTCAAGACCGAGGAGATCGCTTACCGCTACGCGGCCGAACCTGAGGACTGCGTTGACGTGGTCGAGGAGTTCGTGAAGGACCTCGAACGGGTCCAGAGGTTGTTGGCGGAGCAGGGAAAGCGCAAGTTCTCGGTCTCGCATGAGACTCCGCTGAACCTGCTGATCGTGGACGAGATGGCCGCCTTGCTCGGGTTCGGCGACATGGTGGTGATCCGCGCCATGCGCAAGGCGTTGTCCTATGTCGGCACCCAGGGCCGCGCGACCGGACACAGCATGTGCGGCTTCGTGCAGGAGCCCTCCAAGGACGTCGTGCCGGTCCGGGACCTGTTCACGATGCGGATCTGCCTGCGCGTCACCAGTGCGGCGCACGTGGACATGGCGCTCGGTGAGAACGCGCGCCTGCGCGGAGCCCTGGCCGACGAGATCCCCAACGACGTCAGCACGGCCGGTATCGGCTACGTGGTGAAGGAGAAGTCCCGCGTACCGCTGCGCATCCGGGCGTCCTATGTGGACGACTCTGAGATCGACGAGTTGATCGAGTTCGTGACGAGTGGCCGCACGGGCGGCCTGAAGGTGGTGGCCTGAAATGTGGAGGTTCGGTTTCGCCCTCTGGGCGACGTGGCAAATGGTCCGCTGGGCCATCGTCGGCGCGGCCGTGCTGTTCGTGCTCTACCTGTGGGGCGGCTTCAACGGCGCCTTCATTCTCGCGTTGTTCGGCGTCGGCCTGGGCCTGTTCGGTCTCAAGCGGACGCTGGCCAACCTGTACCGCCGCGAACTCGCGGAACGGCGGTGATGACGATGTCCACTCCGCTTCGTCTCGCCGGCCTAGGTTCCCCCGCCTCGTGGCTAGTCCAGTGCCGAGACCTCGACCGGGACCGGGTGCTCCGGCTGCTGGCCGAGGTCGACGCGAACGGTCTCGGGTTCTCGCTCACCGTGGACCGCGCGTACCGGCTGGCCGACACCCGCCACGGCGTCCGCGTCAACGCCGACGACCAGCACGCGATCACGGCCCTGATCGGCGCCGGGGTGCTGGTGCCCGGCCGGGGCCACTGGTTGGACGTGGACGCCTGGCCTCCGCGTGACTACGTGCTGACGTTGTTCATCAGCTCCACCGCCGGCCGCGCCTTCTACGCGGAGCTGCGCGGAGGTGAGCAGTGATGGCCCGCACGATCCCCGGTCAGCTCGACCTGTTCGCCGGCGCGGCCGACACCACCCCGGCACCGCTACCGGCGCCACGGTCCGGCTATGGCGGTAAGGCTGACCTCGTGATCGAGGTGCTGGACGAGGTTCACAACGGCCGCTACGGACGCCTGGACGGCACCGACCGTGTCGTGCACCTCGACGGTGACGGACACTGCCGCCACGCCCCCGATGGGCTGTGCGACGTGGTGGAAAGCCTGCTGGCACAACGGTTCGTCAAGCTCGACTCACCGGCCCCGGTCCGGCACGGCGTGATCGTCAAGACCGTGTATCCGCTCAAGCTCACGCCGGGCGGACTCGGACTGCTGCGACGCTCGACGATGCTGCGCACCAGGACGCCACGATGAGCTGGGGCACCGATGAGGTCTTCGACGCGATGGCCCGCGTGGAACAGCTCCTCGAGGAACGCCACGAACTGATCATGCACTGCTACTACATCGGCCACGGCCCGGTCACCCCGGACGAGCGGCGGCAGTTCGTCGCCATCGCCGACGAGATCGCCGACCTGTACGGCGGGTTGTCGGACTACTACCGGCGCCTGGCCGACCGCGACAGGGAAAGGACCTGAGCCATGACCGCAGTGTTGCACCCCGGCGAGTCCACCCCGATGCGGCGGCTCGCCGACGACTACGACGACCTGATCCGCCGCCACGCCAACGACAACGGCGAACTGCCGGAGCCCTACGCCACCGAAGCGGCCGAACTCGCCCACCGCCTGCGCGTGCTGTGCGCCGACGAGTCCGACCACTGGGCGCGGCTGTCCCGCGAACACAGAGAAGGAAGGACGCACCGATGAACAAGGTCACCAAGCCCTACCCGTCCGACTGGAACGACTTCCCGCCGGACTGGATGAAGGCGGATGTCGAATCGGTCCTGAGCATGATCGTCTCGGGCACGCTCTACACCCGTGAGGGCCTGGTCAACGACTACGGCTGGATCAGGCACGACCCCGGACCCGCGCAGCCGATCAGCGACGACGAGTCCTCGACCACGCACATCATGGTCGAACGCGGCTACGTGATCTGGGCCGAGTCCGCCACCCTCACCAGCGAGTCCGGCGAGACCTTCACCGCCGCACGCATGGTGCTCACCCCCGCCGGCCGTCAGCTGCACGAGCAGTTGAGCAAGGGGAAGTGATCACGGTGCAGGACAACGACTCTGACGGGATCAACGAGGCGGCCGGGGTCACGAAACGAGTCGTTGCCCTGCGCCGTCGCAAAGCCGAATCCGCCCACCTGCGGGGCTTGGTGGACGACCCCGACATGGTCGCGGTTCGCATCGAGTCCCAACGGCGGACGATCACGCGCGGAATGTGGTTCTTCCTCGCGCTCGGACTCGCCTTCACCACGGCGGGCGTCCAGGACTTCCTTGCCGGGCACCGCGACCGCACCGACCCGCTGTGGTGGGCGGCCTGGCTCGCCGAACCGATGCTCGCCGGAATCCTGATCATGCTGCTGATGTTCGAGGCCGAAATCCTCTCGCGCGGCCTCACCATCCCGGACGGATGGGTCGGCAAGCTCAAGAAGGTGCTGCTGACCTCCACGCTGGTGATGAACGTCTGGCCCGCGTGCGCGCCGTGGCTGGCCGGGACGGAGCGGTTCGATGGCGGCAACCTCGCCATCCACATCATCGTCCCGGTGGTGGTGTACGGCGTCGCCGAGGTTATGCCGGTGATTCAGCACAAGTTCAACGAGGCCATTACCCGCGCTTACCGCGACGCGGCACGCACCACGGCCCCGGCGGCACCCATCCCGCCGACGCCCGTACCGGCTGCTGAGGAACCCGCACCGCGCACAGCACCAACCACCACGGCGGCACTGGCCACGGGAACCCGCGTGCGGCTGCCTGAACCGATCCTCAAGCAGGTCAAGGCCAAAGCCGCCGAACTCGCGGGCGAAGGACGCGAACTGACCGCCAACGACGTCCGCCAGGTCATCAAGGTCGCACCCGAAATGGCCGCCCAAATCGCCGCAGAAGTCCAGCAGCACAACGGACACGCCTTCACCTGACCCCGGCAGCACAACCCCTCTGCTGCCCACATGAGCGGGGCACGGCCACTTCCCCAGGCTGTGCCCCGCTTCCGTTGCACCACAAGAAAGGAGACCGCCGTGAACGTGCACCTGCTCGACAACCCGGCACGACAGCTCACGCTGTTCGATCCGGCCAGCACCCCCGCCCGCGTGGTGCGCGTCCACCAGGCCGACGCGGCGCACCTGCCCAGCCACACGGCACCCAAGCTGCTGGACCTGTACTGCTGCCAGGGCGGCGCGACCCGTGGCTACCAGCTCGCCGGGTTCGACGTGACCGGGGTCGACCTCGACCCGCAACCGCGCTACTGCGGCAACGCCTTCCACCAGGCCGACGCGCTGACGTTCCTGCGCGCCAACATGGACTGGATCCGCCGCGAGTTCTCCGCCGTCAGCGCGTCCCCGCCCTGCCAGAAGTTCACCAACGCCCAACGCATCCAGGGCCGCGAACACCCCGACCTGATCGGCCCCACCCGAGACCTGCTGATCGAGCTGGGCTTGCCCTACGTGATCGAGAACGTAGAGGGCGCGCCTCTGCGCAACGCCGTCACGCTGTGCGGCACCACGTTCGGACTGCGCACCTATCGGCACCGTCTCTTCGAGACCGGCAACGGCTTCACGCTGGCACCCCTCGCACACACCCCGCACGACCGCCCTGTGGTCAAGATGGGCCGTCCACTTCGGACCGGCGACTACTACCACGCGGTCGGCAACTTCTCGAACGTCCCCTACGTGCGCGCCGACATGGGCATGAGCTGGGCCAACCGCGACGGCCTGCGCGAAGCCGTCCCGCCCGCCTACACCCACCACATCGGCGCCGAACTGCTCGCCCAGCTCCCCGCCCTCACCACCGCTGCCTGACGAGAGGAGACGCCTCGTGCTGCCTGCCGACCCGACCACCAGCCTGGAAGACCGCATCGTCCGCAAGCTGCGCTCGGTCGACTACCGCGACTGGCGCGACAAGGTCACCGCCATCGGCGGATGCGCCCAGCCCATCCGCATGTTCGGCGCGTGGCAGCTCCACGACCACGCCGGCAAGGTCCTGGAGCACAAGGGCGGGGACATCCTGGTCCCGTGCGGCAACCGCCGACAGAGCGTCTGCCCGGCCTGCTCCGACCGCTACGCCGCCGACGCCTACCACCTCATGCACGCCGGGCTCGCCGGTGGCTCCAAGGGCATCCCGACCACGGTCACCGAGAAGCCCCGCGGTTTCGCCACCCTCACCGCCCCCTCGTTCGGCAAGGTCCACAGCGCCCGCCCGAGCAAGCGGGGCAGGACCATCCCGTGCGCCTGCGGCTCCTGGCACCACCCCGACGACCCGCGCATCGGCACCCCGGTTGACCCCGAGACCTACGACTACGTCGGCTCGATCCTGTGGCAGGCCAACGCCGGGGAGCTGTGGGCGCGGTTCATCCGCAACGTCAAGCGCGCCCTCGCCAAGGCCGCCGGGCTGCGGGCCAACGACTTCAAGCACCACGCCCGCCTGTCCTACGCCAAGGTGGCCGAATACCAGCGGCGCGGCCTCGTCCACTTCCACGGCGTCATCCGTGTCGACGGCCCCGACGGACCAGACGACCCGACGCCTCGGTGGGCCACGGCCGAACTCCTGGCGGACGCGATCAAGGCCGCTGCTGGCTCGGTCAGCCTCGAAGTCCCCCGGCCGGATGGCGAGATCCTGGTACTGCGGTGGGGTGATCAGGTCGACTGCCGCTCGATCCGGCCCAGCAACGCGGCTGAGGTCGAGGAGGCTGGCGAGATCAGTGAAGCCCGGTTGGCAGGCTACGTCGCCAAGTACGCCACCAAGGGCACAGGCAAGAGCGAAGCCGCCGACCGCCGCATCCTCTCTGAACTCCACATCGGACACCTCAAGGTCTCCGACCACCACCGACGCATGATCCAAACCGCCTGGGACCTCGGCGGCCTCGACGCCTACGAGTCGCTGAACCTGCGCCGCTGGGCGCACATGCTCGGCTTCCGGGGCCACTTCCTGAGCAAGTCCCAGCGCTACAGCACCACGTTCAAGGCCATCCGCGAAGAACGGCACACCTTCCGCACGCTCGAAGTCCTCGACCGCATGGGCTACGACCCGAACACGGTCACGGTGATCAACGACTGGGCGTACACCGGCTCCGGCTACAACACGGATGCCGAACGCACGCTCGCCCTGGCGATCGCTGAGGGCCGCAGGGAACAACGTCAACGCAAGTTCGAACACGAGGGGGAGAAATGGACAGCAGCCTGATCACGGTGCAAGCGGCGGCAGACCTGCTGTCGGTGAGCCGTTGGACCATCTACCGGCTCATCTGGGACAACGCCGTGAAGTCCGTCCAGATCGGACGGAGCCGCCGCATCGTCAAGGCCTCACTGGAGGCGTACGTGCAAGAACTCATCGAGGAGGCTGCGTGATGGGCAGGACGGCGCTCGCGTCTCCCGATCCCGAGGACGCCAACGGCCGCAAGAAGAACAAGAAGCGCCGCAACGGAGAGGGGCACATCCGGCAGCGCTCAGACGGCCGCTACGAGGCACAGATCTTCGTCACCACCGGCGACGGCGCACGCAAGCGCGTGAGCATCTACGGCAAGACGTGGGACGAGTGCAACGACAAGGTGATCCAGGCTCAGGCCCAGGAACGGCAGGGCCTCCCGGCGATCACAACCACGATGTCGGTTGCCGACTACATGCGGTACTGGCTGAAGGAGGTCGCCGAACCGGCCATCAGGCGGACGACGTACACCACGTACGAGAGTGCCATCCGGCTGCACGTCATCCCCGGCATCGGCAAGCGCAAGCTGAAGGCGCTCCAGCCCGCGCACATCCGCGTGTGGCTGAACAGCCTCCGCACGAAGTGTCAGTGCTGCGCGCAGGAGAAGGACGCGGCTCGTGCCAAGACGAGGACCGGCCGGGCTCGCTGCTGCGCCAAGGCAACGCCGGAGTGCTGCCACGACTACCTGTCGTCGCATTCCCGCCGGCATCTGCTCCGGCTGCTCCGTGCTGCACTCCAGGACGCGGTGGACGAAAACCTGTTGGCGCGCAACGTCGCCCGGCTGGTCGAGCTGAGCGACGGCGACGGGCACAAGGTGCGCGCGTTCACCCCGGTCGAGGCTCGAAAGATCCTCACCGTGGCCCGCGACCACCGGCTTCACGCGCTGTGGGCGGTAGCCCTCGCGGTCGGCCTGCGCCGTGGTGAAGCGCTCGGGCTCGCCTGGTCTGACGTCGATCTCCTCGCCGGCCGCCTCACGGTCCGCCAGGCGCTCTACCGCGTGGATAAGGAGCTACGGCTCACCGAGGTGAAAACGGACGCCTCGAACGCCACGATCCCGCTCCCCGCGTCGCTCGTGAAGGCGCTCCGGGAACACCGCAAGCGGCAGAACGAGGAACGGTTCGAGGCGGGCACGGCGTGGAAGGACACGGGCCTCGTCTTCACGACCAAGCTCGGTGGCCCGATCGAGCCGCGCAACGTCAACCGGATGTTCGAGGCGCTGTGCAAGAAGGCGGAGGTGCGGCAGATCCGCGTTCACGACCTGCGGCACTCCTGCGCGACGCTGCTCTTCGCGATGGGGGTCGACGCGGCGACGGTGCAGCGCATCCTGCGGCACAGCTCGATCACGGTCACGACCGGCACCTACATCGAGGTGATCGAGCGGGTTCAGCGGGACGCACTGGACGGGATGAACGCGTTCATCGATCCCGACGACGAATCCGGGGAAGAGAGCACGGCGTAGGCGCACGTTGCGGTATCAATTGCGGTAAAAAGGCCGCCTACCATGATCGGTAAGCGGCCTTTTTGCTGGTGGAGCTGAGGGGACTCGAACCCCTGACCCTCACACTGCCAGTGTGATGCGCTACCAGCTGCGCCACAGCCCCTTGAAGGTCCACGTTCCCGGTAGGTTTCCCTTCCGTTCTCGTGTGGCAATACCGTACATCACCCCTGCCACAAGATAAAAATCGGGGGTATCCAAAGCGCATTCGGCCTGGTAGGACCGGGTGATGACCGCCGGAGCGCCGTTCGACCCCCAGATCGAGTGCATGGACCCCGAGGCCCGCCGCGAGCTGCAGGAACAGCGTCTGCAGGGGCTCGTGGACCGGCTTCTCGCCACCGACAACTTCCAGGGGAACAAGATCCGGGAAGTTGGAGTGACGCGCGGCACAGATGTGCGGCTCGACGAGATCCACCTGTTGCCGACGATCACCAAGCAGGACCTGTGGGACCACTACCCGTTCGGGTTGCGGATCGCGGAGCCGGAGGACGTCGTCTGCGTGCACGGGTCGTCGGGCACCGGTGGGCGGCCGACGCTCATCCCCTACACGGCGGGCGATGTCGAGATCTGGGCCGAGGTCATGGCCAGGGCGCTCGCGGGGGCCGGGGCCACGCGGAGATCCACCATCCACAACGCTTACGGCTACGGGCTTTTCACGGGCGGGCTCGGGGTGCATCACGGCGCGGCGAGGCTGGGGGCCGCGGTGGTTCCCGTGTCGGGCGGGATGACGGAGCGTCAGGTCAGGCTCATCGAGGACCTCAAGCCGGACGTGCTGTGCTGCACGCCGTCGTACGCGCTGCGGCTGGCCGACGATCTCGAGGACACGAGCATCGAGGTCGGGATCTTCGGGGCCGAGCCGTGGACCGAGGAGATGCGGCAGGAGATCGAGCGACGGCTGGGCATCAGGGCGTTGGACATCTACGGGCTGTCCGAGGTGATCGGGCCCGGTGTGGCGTGCGAGTCCCTTGACTCCGAAGGGCTTCTCAACGTCGCCGAGGACCATTTCTACCCCGAGACGCTGGACGGCGAGCTCGTCTTCACCACGCTCACCAAGACCGGCATGCCGCTGCTGCGGTACCGCACGGGGGACGTGGCCACGCTGCACGAGCCGGCCGGGCAGCGGACGCTCAGGAGGATGAGCAAGCTCAAGGGGCGCAAGGACGACATGCTCGTCATCCGCGGTGTCAACGTGTTCCCGACGGAGATCGAGGCGGTCGTGCTGGAGCACGCGAGCCCGCACTACCTGATCGTCGAGGACCGGCGCACGACCACGGCGCAGCTGCACGTGGCGGTCGAGTCCACTCAGGACGTCCGAACGGTGCTGACGGACCGGCTCAGGGAGCGGCTGGGCATCACGTGCCGGGTTCACGTGCTGGAGCCGGGCAAGCTGCCGCGCACGGAGGTGGGCAAAGCACAGCGCCTGGCCCGGTGGACCCAGGGCCAGGCGCCGATCGACGGGCTCACTTAGTCAGGTCGGCGAGCCAGTTCTTGTTGTCCAGGTCGACGAGCTTGCCGCCGGAAGCAACGCTGGGGGTGCCGCGGAAACGGCCCGTTTCCGGGTCCTTGAGGACGGGGTCGTTGCTGGTCTGCGTCATCAGATCGTCCAACTGGGACTTGTACGTCTGGTTCTGCACGCACGACTCGAACGACGCGGACGTGACGCCGACGTCCTTGCCCAGCTTGATGAGCTGGTCCTTGGTGTAGCCCGCTTCGCCCTCTTCCGGCTGCTTGGCGAACAGCGCCGCGTGGAAGGCGTTGAACTTGCCCGCGTCGGCCACGCACAGGCCCGCGTTGGCCGAGTCCGCCGAGTAGCCGGGCGGGTTCGAGCGGCTGCTCAGCATCGGCAGGATGTGGTAGCGGATCTTGACCTTGCCGTCGTCGACGGCCTGCTTGATGGTGTCGCCGTAGGTCTTCTCGAACGTGCCGCAGATCGGGCAGAGGAAGTCCTCGTACACGTCCACGGTGACCGTGGCGGTGTCCTTGCCGACGAGCACGGTGTTGCCGTCGCGGACCGCGGGGGCCGAGATGGTGTGGTCCGCCGAGGCGAGCGGGATCGCCTCGGTGCCGGACTTCGACGGCTTCATCTGCTGGAACACGACGTAGCCGATGACGGCGACGGCCAGCACGGCGACCACCGCGATGCCTGCGATCACCTTGGTTCGGTCAGAACCCGACGACCGGGCCTGGGCCACCGCACGCGCGGCCTGCTTCCTCTTCCGCGCACTGCGCTCTGCACCACCCACGGCGACGAGGGTAGCGAGCCAAGCTAAAAAGAAGCTGAGCGGGCGATCACGCTTCCGGGTGGCGTGGCTTGCCGCCCACCCGTTCGCCGGTCGGGATCTCCGCGCTCTCGTCGAGGCAGCCGCACTCCGGTGCCACGGCCACGGCCGTGTGCTCCTCCTCGTGTGTGGGCAACGTCTCCGGCGCCACGAGCCAGAAGCCGACCGACAGCAGCAGCGCGGCACCGGTGATCGCGAACGACGCTTCGAAGCCCAACGTGTCGGCCAGCACACCGGCGCACATCGGGCCGATGATCGCGCCCAGGTCGGACACCATCTGGAAGCCCGCCAACACCGGGCCGCCCTTGCCGCGGGCGCCGATGACGTCGGCCACCACGGCGTTCTGCGGCGGGTTCAGCAGGCCCGCGCCCATGCCCGCGACCAGCGACGCGGCCATGAACGTCCACATGTCACCGGTGAAGCCCATCCAGATCGTGGCGAGACCGCTCACGACCAGACCAGCCAGGGCGACCGGCTTGCGGCCGCGGGTGTCGGCGATCTTGCCGGACAGGAACAGCATCGAGGCGTTGCCCGCGGCGAACACGGACATCGAGATGCCCGCGACAGCAGGACTGTGCTTCAACGCCTCGATGACGAACACCGGCACCAACGAGATCCGCACGCCGAACACGGCCCAGCCGTTCGCGAAACCGGACGCCAGCGCCGCCCGGTAGGTCGGGTGCCGCACCGCCTCGCGCACCGACATCGGCGTCTCGGTGTTGGTCTTGTCCAACGCCGCCAGGGTCGACCGTCGCAGGAAGAACCAGACCACGAACGCGGCGAGGCACAGCATCACGCCGTACGACACGAACGGGACCCACAAGCCGAGCGGCACCAGACCGGCGCCGACGATCGGTCCGCAGACGTTGCCGACCAGGAAGCCCGCCGCCCACAGCCCGGACGCCCGCCCGCGCATCGGCGCCGGCGTGATCCGGATCAGCAGCCCCAGCGCGGCCACGGTGAACATCGTCGACCCGACGCCCGCCAGCGCGCGCCACGTCAGCATCTCCGGGTAGCTCGACGAGAAGCCGGACAACGCGGTGCCGAACGCCACGATGAGGATGCCGACGATGTAGACGTGCGGCTCGCCGAACTTGTTCACGAGCCGGCCGCTCACCGGCGCGAACGCCAGCCGCACGAACGCGAAAGTGCTGATCAGGGCCGCGACCGCGGTGTGACCGACGCCGAACGACGCCGCGTACACCGGCAGCACGGGCGCCACGATCCCGAACCCGATGGCGATGATGAAGCTCGCCGCGACCAGAACCCACACCTCGACCGGTAACCGCTCGCGCACACAGCCTCCCTTAGCCCTGCTAAGGATATGTCACGCGGCAACTAAGTAACTCAGTCGAGCAGCTCATCAACTCTGCGTACATATGCCGTCACGGGATATGCCGCGACGAACCCGCACGCCTCGGCGAACCGCTCCCCCGGCCCTTCATCCACCTGCGAAGCGACCAACGCCGCCCCGGCGGACCGCAGCGCCGCAGCAGCGGACACCACCAACGACCGTCCAACACCCCTACGCCGCCGCGCCGGACGCACGACGCACTGCTCGACCAGCCCCACCCCGCGCTCGGCGAACCCCGACGCGAACCCGCCGATCCGGTCGCCGTCGTCCACCACCAGCAACAGGCACCGCGGGTCGTCCAGCCGATGCCCGAGCCACCGCGCGAGTCGCGCCCGGTTGCCGACCAGCTCGTCCGACAGCAGCTCGACGATGCCCTCGACGTCCGCGTCGACGGCCCGCCGGACGCCCTCCGAAACGACCGCGGGCCCGCGGTGCACCACGGTCAGCAGCTCCTCGACCGCGTACCAGCCGGAGTCGTCGGCGATGCCCTCGATCTCGTCCACGGTCGTCGGTGACGCGTACACCACGGCCTCGGCGCGCCCCACGTCCGCGAACGTCTGCTCCAGCTGCAGCAACGTCGACGCGACCTCGACCGACGACCCGTCCAGCGCGCAGCCGAAGTTGCCGGACGGCAGCGGGTTCTCGCGGTTGATCACCACCGCCGCGCACCCGACCCGGCCGACCTTGCCGTACCGGACCGCGCCGGACGCGAGCCGGGCTCCCTCCACCAGGATCGCGAGCGACCGCGACTGGTACGGGTCCAGCAGCTCCGGGTCGTCGGGGTCACGCAACGGGTCGACCATGCCTTCACCCTGACACACTCAGCGATGTGCACCTGCCTGATCTCCCGGTGAAGTCGGTCCTGCCCGAACTGCTCAGAACCCTCGACGACCACGGGTCGGCCGTGCTCGTCGCCCCTCCGGGCACAGGCAAGACGACGCTCGTCCCGCTCGCGCTGCCCGGCAAGGTCGTCGTCGCCGAGCCGCGCCGCATCGCCGCCCGCGCCGCCGCCGCACGCATGTCGAGCCTCCTGGGCGAACCGGTCGGTCACACCGTCGGCTACTCGGTCCGAGGTGACCGCAAGACGAGCAGGCACACCCGCATCGAGGTCGTGACCAGCGGACTCCTGGTCCGCCGGCTCCAGCACGACCAGGAGCTCAAGGGCGTCGGCACGGTTCTGCTCGACGAGTGTCACGAACGGCACCTCGACGCCGACCTCCTCCTCACGCTCCTGCTGGACGCCAAGGCAGGCCTGCGGCCGGACCTGAGACTCCTCGCCACGAGCGCGACCGTTGCCGCACAACGACTGTCCGACCTGCTCGGCGACGCCCCGGTCCTGCACACCGAGTCGCGCATGTACCCGACGGAGATCACCTACGTCCCGCCGGCCCGCAACGAGCACATCGAGAACACCGTCGCCAGGGCGATCAACAAGGCCTTGTCCGAAGTGGACGGAGACGTGCTCGCGTTCCTGCCCGGCGTCAAGGAGATCAACCGGACCGCGCGTCTGCTCAACGCCGACACGGTCATCTTGCACGGTCAGCTCACCGCCCAGACCCAGGACGCCGCGCTGAAACCCGGCAGCCGCCAACGCGTGGTGCTCGCGACCAGCATCGCCGAGTCCAGCCTCACCGTCCCCGGGGTACGAGCGGTCGTGGACGCGGGTCTTGCCCGCGTCCCCAGGGTCGACCACCGCCGAGGCCTGGCCGGGCTCACCACCATCCGCGTCTCCCAGGCCGTCGCCGACCAACGGGCGGGCCGAGCCGGACGTGAAGCGCCCGGCCGCGTCTACCGCTGCTGGCCCGAACACGAGCACTCGACGCTCCCCCGCTACCCGGAGCCGGAGATCAGGACCGCCGACCTGACCAGGCTCGCCCTCGAACTGGCGGTGTGGGGCACGCCGGACGGCAGCGGCCTGAACTGGTGGGACGCTCCGCCCGAGGGTGCGCTCAAGGCCGCCCAGGAGACCCTGAACGCGATCGGCGCCCTCGACCCGGACCGCCGCGACCGCATCGCGAACGTCGGCCTGCACCCCCGGCTCGGCCGAGCCCTGATCGACGGCAGCGAACTGGCGGGCAACCGCACGGCGGCCGAAGTCGTGGCACTGCTCGACGACAGCGCCCACCCCAGCACGACGGACCTGGCGACGGCGTTGAAGTCACCGGGAAAGTGGCGCGGGGAAGCCGAGAAGCTCGAAAAACTGGGCACCAACCCGCACGGCAACGGCGACCCGGCACTCGTCGTCGCACTCGCCTACCCGGAACGGCTGGCGAAACGCCGGTCCAAGAACAGCAACGTCTACCTGATGGCCAACGGCACGGCCGTCGAGCACACCGACTCGCACGCCAAGTGGCTGGCGGTCGCGATCGCCGACCGCGAACCGGGCAGCAAGCACGGCCGCATCCGCCTCGCCGCCCCCGCCGACGAAGAGCTCGCGGTCACCGCCGCCAGCGCCCTCGTGCACACCGAGGACGACATCCGCTGGAACGGCGACGTCATCGCGAACGAGGTCCGCAAGCTGGGCGCGATCACCCTCGACGAACGGCCGCTGAACGACCTCGCCAAGTCGCAGCAGGCACTGCGGCTCGGCCTGGAGACCGAAGGCCTGGGCCTGCTCAAGTGGACCGACGCCGCGAAGCGCCTGCGCGAACGCATGGCGTTCCTGCACCGGACCCGCGACTGGCCGAGCGTCGACGACGAGCACCTGATCCGCGCGATCGACCTCGGCAAGGCGAAGAAGCGCTCCGACCTGGCCAAGATCGACACGGTCGCGCTGCTGCGGAGCCTGCTGCCGTGGCCGGAGGCGGCGGAGTTCGACCAACTCGCCCCAGAACGCATCGGCCAGGGCAAGGTCGACTACACGCAGGACCAGCCGATCCTCTCCGTCCGCATCCAGGACGCCATGAAGTGGGCCGACACGCCGAAGATCGCGGGAGTTCCGGTGGTCGTGCACCTGCTCTCCCCCGCCGGCCGCCCCACCGCCGTGACCAGCGATCTCAGGTCTTTCTGGCGCAACGGCTACCTGCGGGTGCGCAGTGAGCTCAAGGGCAGGTATCCCAAGCACCACTGGCCCGAAAAGCCCTACAGCAAGGGCACGTGAGCGACCGATCTGAACCATTAGGAATCGAACAACGTTAGTCTCAGCTATGGCGCACATCGCGATCTTCCTGATGCCCGAGCGCGGACACCTCCTGCCCGCGCTCGGGTTGATCGCCGAGCTGGTGCGCCGCGGGCACCGCGTGAGCTGCCCGGTGCCGGCAGCGTTCACCGCGGCCGTGACCGAGTGCGGCGCGACGGCGATCCCGTACGAGACCACGCTTCCCGGTGTGCTGCCGGAGTCCCTCTATGCGTCCGCGCGGCTCGCGCTCGCCGAGGCCGAATCGATGCTCCCGCAGCTGGAGGACGGGTTCCGGCAGGACCCGCCGGACGTGGTGCTGTGGGACATCGCGGCCTGGGCTGGCGGGGTGCTCGCCCGCCGGCTCGACGTGCCGAACCTGTTGCTGGAGAGCTTCCTGACCAGCAACGCGCACTGGTCGCTCGGCGCGTCGGTCGTGCCCGCGCGCACGTTCGACGCCGAGGCGATCCGGTTCTTCACCAGGGTCCAGGAGTTCCTCGGCAGCTCCCTGCCGGAGTTCGTCGCGGGCGCGCGGCGCCGGATCGCCTTGTTCGCCAGGGAGTTCCAGCCGGAGGGCGACACGTTCGACGAGCGGTTCGTGTTCACCGGCCCGTGCCTGACCGAACGCCGGTTCCAGGGCACGTGGACACCGCCGGGCGACACACCCGTGGTGCTCACCACGATCGACGCGCAGACGTGCGCCGACGCGGCGCGCGGAATGCCGTGGCACCTCGTCGCGAAAGGCGAGGTCGGGCACCCCGCACCGAACGTCGAGGCGCACGAGGAGGTCCCGCAGCTCGCCGTGCTGGAGCACGCCGGCGTCTTCATCACGCACGGCGGCCTGAGCGGCGTGATGGAGGCGTTGCACCACGGCGTTCCCATGATCGTCGTGCCGCGCATGACCGACCAGCGCCTCAACGGACAGCGCGTCGAGGAGCTCGGGCTCGGCGTCGTGCTCGACCGCGTCACGGTGGAGGGCGTGCGTTCGCTGGTCGGTCAGCTGACGTCAGACTCGGCGATCTCCGCACGGGTGAAGGACATGCGGCGGATGATTCACCAGTCGGGCGGCAGCGCGCTCGCCGCCGACGTCGTGGAGGAGGAACTGGCGCGGTGAAGCAGATCTGGGACGACGCGGTCCGCGCGCTCGGCGGCACACCGGACGCCGGTGACCTGGCCGAGCGCTACGCCGAACCGCATCGGGCCTACCACAACACGGTCCACGTGGCGTCCGTCGTCCGCGACTCGTGGGCGCTGGCCCACGCGTTCGCGTTCACGCCGGAAGAACGCGCGGTCCTCACCTTGGCCGCCTGCGCGCACGACGTGATCTACGACGGCAAACCGGGTGACGACGAACGCGCGTCCGCGGCCTGGGCGCGGGAACACCTGGCAGGGCTGGAAGAAGAGCACATCGCACGCGTGGAGTCGTTGGTGCTGGCCACGATCACGCACTCGTCCGACGACCCGCTCGCGCACGTGCTGCTCGACGCCGACCTCGCGATCCTCGGCTCCGAACCGGCGGACTACGACCGCTACCGCCTGGCCGTGCGCCAGGAATACGCGCAGTACGACGACTCCCAGTGGCGCGTGGGGCGGGCTCACGTGCTGAAGACGCTGCTCGACCGCGAGGCGCTGTTCGTGACCGAGCCCGCACGGCAGCTGTGGGACGCCGCCGCGCGGATGAACCTGGCCCGCGAACTTCAGTCCTTGGCGTAGAGCACGCGCGTCGCCGTGGTGAACCGCTTGAGCGTCTCCGGGATCGGGTCGACGCCGATGCCCGGCCCGGTCGGCACGTGCATGAAGCCGTCCCTGAGCTCGAACGGCTCGGTCACGTCCTCCGCGAAGTACCGGCGTGACGCCGACACGTCGCCCGGCAGCACGAACCCCGGCAGCGCGGCCAGCGCGAGGTTCGGCCCACGCCCAATGCCGGTCTCCAGCATTCCGCCGCACCACACCGGAATCCCGTGCGCGACCGCGACGTCGTGGATCCGGCGTGCCTCCAGGTAGCCACCGACCCTCGCGGGCTTGATGTTGATGACCCGGCAGGCGTCCAGCGCGATCGCCGTGGCCGCGTCCCTGGCCGACGTGATCGACTCGTCGAGGCAGATCGGCGTGCGGACGCGCTGGGCGAGCAGCGCGTGCCCGCGGATGTCGTCCTCCTCCAGCGGCTGTTCGATCAGCAGCAGGTCGAACTCGTCGAGCCGGCGCAGGTGTTCGGCGTCGGCCGGCGTGTACGCGGTGTTCGCGTCGACCTGCAGCAGGACGTCGCCGAACCGTTCGCGCACGGCCCGGACGGGTTCGACGTCCCAGCCCGGCTCGATCTTGAGCTTGATCCGCGCGTAGCCCTCGGCCAGGTAGCCCTCGACGTCGCTGATGAGCTCGGGGATCGAGTTCTTGATCCCGACCGAGACGCCGGCGGGCACCCGGTCCGCGGTGGCGCCGAGGAACGCGCCGATCGGCATGCCGTACGACCGCAGCTCGGCGTCCAGGATCGCGGTCTCGAGCGCGGCCTTGGCGAGCTTGTGGCCCTTGATCGCGTGCGTCCGCGGCTGCACCTCGGCGGCCGTGGCCTCAGGCGTCACCCGCGGCACGAGGTGCTGGTCCAGCACCAGTTCCGCGGCACCGACGAACTCCGAGCAGTACAGCGGTTCCGGGTCGGCCGCGAACTCCGACCAGCCCTCGGCGGTGTCCGTGACGACCCGCAGCAGGAACGTGTCCTTGGTCGTCATCGTCCCGAACGACGTGCGGAACGGCGACACCAGCGGAATCGCGACGTGCAGCAGCTCAACCCGTTCGATCTTCACCGGCGCTCCAACTCGTACCAGCCCTCGCGCGACATCGACGTCGCCGCGTACCCCTGCGCGAAGGCGTCGACGAACACGCCGCGCACCGCTTCTCGCCACTCACGCGCCAGCTTTGCCGACTCCTTGCGCACCTGCACGATGTCGCGCGGCACCCGGCACCAGATCCGCTCGCCGTCCGTGCGCGCCAACGGTTCCCCGTCCGGCGCCGTCGAGGTGACCTCACCGGCGGGTACCGGCTCCCGTGCCGCACGCTCGCCCGTGAGGTCCCACTGCACGGTGAGCCGATCGCTCTCGTCACCGTCGTTCACGCCGTCACGCATCGGCCCGTAGAAGTCCACTGTGTACTCGGTGACGACCGCGCCGAGCTTGACCAGGTTGAACCGGGCGTTGCGCGACACCAGCGGGTCGTAGGTCCACCGCATCGACTTCGCGCCGAGCCCGACCGCCCAGTCGCGCTGCGCGAGCTTCAACGGATGCCCGGCACCGGGCCGCGCCGCCGCGATCATCGAGTACACCGACCCGTCCGGGCAGAAGAGGCCCGTCGTCGCACCGACCAGCTCGTCACCGTCGAACGCCCCGATGGTCGCGCCGCCCGCGTGCCGCAGGCAGTGCAGCGTCTCCGTCGACAGCACGTCCTCGGTCGTCTCCCAGACCTCGGCGTAGTAGGCGGCGACGCGGGCGATCCCGGGAACGTCACTGATCACTTGGAACCGCAAGGCGTGCCTTCCTGACGCTGTACCCGAAGTAGATGCCGAACCCGATCACCATCCAGACGATGAACGCGATCCACGACGGCAGCCCGAGGCTGAACATCATGTAGATGCAGAACGCCAGCCCGAGCAACGGCGTGACCGGCGAGAACGGCACCCGGAAGCTCCGCTGCCGGTCCGGTTCGGTGCGGCGCAGGATGATCACCGCGATGTTGACCAGACCGAACGCGAACAGCGTGCCGATGCTGGTCACGTCGGCCAGCGAGCCCAGCGACACGAACGCGGCGAGGACGGCGATGAAGGATCCGACGATCACCGTGTTGACGTACGGCACACCGGTCCTCGGGCTGAGCTTCGCGAAAACCGGCGGTACCAGCCCGTCGCGGGACATCGCGTACAGGATGCGCGTCTGTCCGTAAAGGACGGTGAGCACCACGGACGCGGTCGCCACCACCGCGCCGATCGACAGCAGGATCGGCCAGATCTGACCGCTCACGTTCTCGGTCAGCACCTGGCTCAGCGCGGCCTCAGCGCCCTCGAACGACTGCCACGGCATCGCGCCGACCGCGGCCAGCGCGACCGCGCAGTACAGGGCCGTGATGACGACCAGCGACAGGATGATCGCGCGCGGCAGGTCGCGCTGCGGGTTCTTGGCCTCCTCACCAGCGGTCGACGCGGCGTCGAACCCGATGTAGGAGAAGAACAACGTGGCCGCGCCGGCGCTCATCCCGGCCAGCCCCAACGGGAACAGCGGCTGCAGGTTGCCCGCCTTGAACGCGGTGAACGCGACCGCGCAGAACATCAGCAGCGAACCGACCTTCACCCACACCAGGATCGTGTTCGTGCGCGCACTGCCCTTGGAACCACCGAGCAGCACCAGCATCGAGAGCACCACGACCAGCACGGCCGGGATGTTGATGATCCCGCCCTCACTCGGCGGCTGGCTCAGCACGTCCGGAATCCTCAGCCCTGTCACCAGGTGCAGCAGCTCGTTGATGTACTGCCCCCACCCGACGGCGACCGCCGCCACCGAGACCCCGTACTCCAGCACGAGACACCAGCCGCACACCCACGCGACGATCTCGCCGAGCGTGGCGTAGGCGTAGGAGTACGACGAGCCGGACGCGGGGATGAGGCCCGCGAGCTCGGCGTACGACAGTGCGGAGAACAACGCGGTGATGCCGGCGAGCACGAACGACACGACGATGGCGGGCCCGGCCTTCGGCACCGCCTGCCCCAGCACGACGAAGATGCCGGTGCCGAGCGTGGCACCGATGCTGATCATCGTGAGGTGCCCGACCCCCATGGTGCGCTTCATCTCGCTACCGGGATGCGTCAGCTGATCGATCGGCTTGCGCCGCAACACCCGCGCCCCGACGCGCTGCTCGTTGCTCATCCGACCAACCTAACCGGTGAGTCAGTTATCGGCGGCCACCAACCGGGCGGAACGTGCGCCGGTATGTGTCCGGCGGCACACCGACCGTTCGGTGGAAATGCCTCCGCAACGTCGTGGCGGTGCCCATGCCGGACGCCTCGGCGATCTGGTCCACGCTGTCGTCGGTCATCTCCAACAGCTCCTGGGCCCGCCGGATCCGCTGGACGTGCAGCCACTGCAACGGCGTGGTGCCCGTCACCACCTTGAAGAGCCGGGCGAGGTGACGCGAGCTCATGTTCGCCTGACGCGCCAGGTCCTCGACGGTCAACGCCTCGCCGAGCCGCGTGCTCACCCAGTCGAACAGCTCCGTCAGCGGATGACCTTCCTCCGCCGGCACCGGCGCGAGGACGAACTGCGCCTGCCCACCGTCCCGATGCGGCGGCACCACGAGCCGACGCGCCGCCGTGTTGGCCGTCGCCGCGCCGTGGTCGCCGCGGATCAGGTGCAGACTCAGATCGATCGCCGCCGCCTTGCCCGCGCTGGTCAGCACCTGCCCGTTGTCGACGTACAACACATCCGGATCAACCTCGACCAGGGGATACCGCTCCGCCAGCACGTCCGTGTGCGCCCAGTGCGTGGTCGCGCGCAGCCCGTCGAGCACCCCCGCCTCCGCCAGCACGAACGCCCCGGTGCACAACGACACGATCCGAGCACCCCGCTCGTGGGCCTTTCGCACGGCCTCCACCAGCTGGGGCTCGATCGGCTCGTCCACGTCCGCAAGAGCGGGCACGATCACCGTGTCAGCCCGTTCGAGCTGGTCAAGGGCCAAATCCGGCTCCATCGTGAACCGCCCGACCCGCACCGGCCGGTTGCCGCAGATTCTGACCTCGTAGTCCAGCTGCGGCGCGGCGAAGATCTCGTACGCGGCGGCCAGCTCGAAGTGAAGCATCCCCTCCGTCACGGCAAACGCAAGCATGTCCGAAACTGTACGCATCACGTCGTTCCAGACACTAGCCCGTTCTCAACCCCACGACTTCAATGGTCCACATGGGACACAAGATCGCGGTGTACGGCGCCTCCGGCACAACGGGCCGCTTCGTAGTGGCAGAACTGCAAAAACGCGGCTTCACCCCACTCCCGTTCGGCCGCGCCCAGGCAACCGCCGACGACCCTTTCGCACTCGACCGGTCGCTCGCGGGTGCCGACGCGGTGATCAACACGGCAGGCCCGTTCGCCGTGACGGCCCTCCCTCTGATCTCCGCCGCCGAACGCGCGGGCATCCCGTACGTCGACGTAGCCGCCGAGATCGAGGCGAACGCCGACACGTTCGCCCGCGGCGCCACGATCCCGGCCGTGCCCGCGATGGCGTTCTTCGGCGGCCTGGGCGACCTGCTGGTCACCGCCGCCATGGCCGACTGGCCCACCGCCGACTCAGCCCACATCGCCTACGGCCTGAGCAACTGGCAACCCACCCCAGGCACGCTGACCGCCGGCGCCATCTCCCACGAGAGACGGGCGGGCCGGCGCGTCCGCTTCCGCGACGGCGCCCTGCAATACCACTCAGACCCGCCGCAGACCCTCCACTGGAACTTCCCGAGCGGCCCACGCGAGGTGATCGCCGAGTTCTCAATGGCCGACATCGTCACAATCCCAAGCCACCTGCAAATCCCCTCAGTGACCTCCTACATGTCCACCACAGCAGCCAACGGCCTGACCAAAGCCGCCGACCGCACAACCCCAGAAACCTTCGAGGTAGACGTCCGCGTACGCCGAGGCAACGAAGAACGCAGGATGACCGCAGCGGGCCGCGACATCTACGCAGCAAGCGCACCACTGGCGGTCGAGGCAACAGAACGCCTGCTAACAGGCCGCTTCAAGATCACCGGGGCAGCCTCAGCAGGCGCAATGTTCAACGCCCCAGACTTCCTGACCACCCTGACCCCCTGACCCCCCTGACCCCCCTGAACCCCCAGGGGCGAAGCCCCGAAGGGGGGTCCGGGGCGCAGCCCCGGCTGGGGGTCTGGGGGCTCGGCCCCCAGAAAACACCCGGAACGAGCAAGGCGAAAGCGGCCGAAGGCCGCTGAGCAGCCTTCGGCCGAGTGGAGGTGCCGGGAATCGAACCCGGGTCCTGTGGCGGCTCATCAGGGCTTCTCCGTGCGCAGTTCGCTTCGCCTCTGCTTGACCCCACCAGTCACGCGAACAAGCTGGTGTGACGGGCCCAGTCGCTGTGAGTTTCCCGAACAGTCCCCGCGACCGGGACTGCTGGTAAGCCCTCTAGCTGATGCCGGACTCTAGGCCGAAGGCACTCCTAGGCCGACAGCGTTGCTACTCGCCTCAGCCGGCGAGAGCGAACGCGCGCTGGTCGTTAGACGTGGCGCTTATTGGTTTGCGATGACGCTTGCGGTGGTCTCTCGCCTGCACCGGCACGCTTCCCCTGAATCAACGTCCACAGTCGAAACCGTTCACCCCCTTGTAGTGGTACGCATAGCATAACGACCGGGGCCAATCAGTTCTTCCCGAGGCAGGTAGGGCTGTCCCCACCACGGACCGCCTGGCTAGCCTGATGGTCCCTGACCAGCGAGAACGACACCATGGACGGCATGAGGAAACCGAACGCGCTCGCAGCCGGGTTCTACCTGCTGACCAACCTGGTGACCGGCATCTTCTGGTTCACCCTCTCCGCGGTGCTGCTCGTGGTCGGGTTCGCGACGTCGGTGCTGTGGGTCGGTCTGCCGATCCTGTGGCTCGCGATGAACGTGGTGCGCGGCGGCGCGACGATGGAGCGGGCGTGGGTCAGGGTCGCGTTGCGCGCGGACGTCCCCAGGCCGTACCGGGAGCAGCCGACGGGCACGCTCTGGCAGCGGTGGAAGCACCAGTTCACCGATCCGGCGACGTGGCGTGATCTCGGTTATCTGGCGCTCCTGCTGCCGGCGGGTGCGCTCGAGTTCGCCGCGGTGGTCGCCATCATCTCGGTGGTGGGCGCGTTCCTCGCGGTGCCGTTCTGGATCGGTGAGGCGCCGTTCGCGATCGTCGTCGGCGAGTTCTGGACCATCGACTCGTTCTTCTCCGCGCTGCCGGTGACGGCCATCGGGCTGGCGCTGATCCCGGTCGCGCTCATGGGCGTCCGGGCGCTGGGTTCGATGCACGGCAGGATGGCGCGCGCCTTGCTCGGGCCGACGCGGGCCGACGAGCTGGCGATCGAGGCGGAACGGCTGCAGTCCAGCCGGGCGCGGGGTGTCGAGGCGGCCGAGGCGGAGCGCCGGCGCATCGAACGCGACCTGCACGACGGCGCGCAGCAACGGCTGGTCGCGGTGGCCATGGGCCTGGGCCGGGCGAAGTCCAAAATGGACACGGACCCGGAGGGCGCGGCCGCGCTCATCGCCGAGGCGCACGCGGACGCGAAGCTCGCCATCAAGGAGCTGCGCGACCTGGCGCGCGGCATCTACCCGTCCGTGCTGGGCGACCGCGGCCTCGACGCGGCCCTCTCCGCGCTGGCCGCGCGCGTGCCGATCGAGGTCGAGCTCCAGGTGGACGTCGACCCGCGCCCACCGACAGCGGTCGAGAGCGCCGCGTACTTCACCGTCGGCGAGGCGCTCACGAACATCACCAAGCACTCCAACGCCACCAGGGCGACCGTGAAGGTCAACCGGGTCCAGGAGGGCGTGCTGGTGGAGGTCACCGACAACGGTCGGGGCGGCGCCGAGCTGAAGCCGGGCGGCGGTCTCGCCGGGCTGGCCGACCGCGCTGCCACGATCGACGGTGTGGTTGTCGTCGTCAGCCCCGTTGGCGGGCCGACCGTGATTCGAGCGGAGTTGCCGTGCGTGTGGTGATCGCCGAGGATTCGGTGCTGCTGAGGGAAGGCGTGCAGCGGCTGCTCGCCGACGAGGGCATCGACACCGTTGCCGCCGTGGAGAACGGCGACGACCTGCTCGACGCCGTGACCGAGCACCGGCCGGACCTGTGCGTGGTGGACGTGCGGATGCCCCCGACGTTCACCGACGAGGGCCTGCGCGCCGCCATCGAGGCTCGCCGCCGCCATCCGGGGCTGCCGGTGCTGGTGCTCTCGCAGTACGTCGAGGAGCGCTACGCCGTGGAGCTGCTCGCGGGCGGTGCGAGCGGGGTCGGCTATCTGCTCAAGGAGCGGGTCGCGGACGTGAAGGAGTTCGTCGACGCGGTGCGACGGGTCGCCGACGGCGGCACGAGCATCGACCACGAGGTGATCACACAGCTCATGGTGCGCAGCAAGAAGAGCCCGGTCGACTCGTTGACGCCGCGCGAACGCGAGGTGCTGGGGCTGATGGCACAGGGACTGTCCAACACGGCCATCGCCGGCACTCTCGTGGTGTCCGACGGCGCCGTGGAGAAGCACGTCGGCAACATCTTCGCCAAGCTCGGCCTGGAGCCGTCGAACTCCGAGCACCGCCGCGTGCGGGCGGTGCTCGCCTACCTCGACAGCTGAAGCAGGGTCAGTAACGGCCCTTCAGCGCCCGTCCGTGCGCCCGCGCGATCTCCCGGTTGGCGTCCCGCTTGGCGATGTCCTGACGCTTGTCGTAGGCCTTCTTGCCCTTGGCGAGGGCGATCTCGACCTTGACGTAACCGTCCTTGAAGTACATCTGCAACGGGATGAGCGACAGACCGGACTCCTTGGTCTTGCCGATCAGTCGCTCGATCTCGTGCTTGTGCAGCAGGAGCTTGCGCTTGCGCCGGACGTCGTGGTTCGTCCACGTCCCCGCGACGTACTCCGGGATGTGCAGCGCGTGCAACCAGATCTCGCCGTCGTCGACCTGGGCGAAGGCGTCCACGAGGGACGCCCGTCCCATGCGCAGGCTCTTCACCTCGGTGCCGACGAGCTGAATGCCCGCCTCATAGGTGTCCAGAATGGTCCAGTCGTGCCGAGCCTTGCGGTTCGACGCGATGGCCTTCTGCCCGCGTTCCTTGACCATGACGACAACTCTACGTGGTCAGCACAACCGTTAAAGCCGCACGTAGAGACGCAGTGTCACGTAGCCCGTCGTGGCCGAGATGACGATCGCGACGAGGAACAGCCACGGCGAGACTATGAGGATGTCCAGGTACCCGATCGGCGGGATGATGCCCGACTCGGTGAGGTTCCTGGTGATCCGGTCGAGGAAGAACGCCTTGAACAGCACCAGGCCGGCGACCGCGGACACCGCGCCGATGATGCCCGCGACGACCGCCTCGATGAGGAACGGCAGCTGCGTGTACCACCGGGTCGCACCGACCAGGCGCATGATGCCGACCTCGACGCGGCGGGTGAACGCCGACACCTGGATGGTGTTCGAGATCAGCAGCAACGCGGCGAACGCCTGGATGAGCGCGAGGATCAGGGCGACGTCGCGCAGACCGTTGAGGCCCTCGAAGAACCGCTCGAGGAACTTGCCCTGGTCGTCGACGCCCTTGACGCCGGGCTTGCCGTCGAAGGCCTTCTTGATGACGTCGGTGCGGTCCGGGTCCGTCAGCTTGATGCGGAACGTCGCCGGAATGGCCTCCGGCCGCGCGAGCTTGAGCAGCTCGGGCTGCGCCTCGAAGATCCGCTTGAAGCGCTCGAAGCCCTCGTCGCGGTTCTGGAACACCACTGTCTCGACACCGGAGGTCTGCTCGAGCTGGGAACGCAGACCCGCGCAGGGCTGCTGAGTGCAGTCCTTGTCGTTGGCGCTGACATCGTTGGTCAGCAGCACGGAGACCTCGAGCTTGCCCGCGTAGTTGGCCTGCATCTTGTCGACCATGCGGACGACGAGCAGGCCACCGCCGAGCAGCCCGAGCGAGATGGCGGTCGTGAGGATCATCGCGATCGTCATCGTGACGTTCCGGCGAAGTCCGGTGACGACCTCGCTGAACACGAAGCTGGTACGCATCGGGGGCGGGGTTCCTTGGGGGTCGGGGGTTAGGAGTGTTTAACGGCCGACGCCGTAAACACCGCGCGCGTCATCACGGACGACCTTGCCGTACGCCAGCTCCACCACACGGCGGCGCATCGAGTCGACGATGCCGTGGTCGTGGGTGGCCATGATGACCGTCGTGCCGGTGCGGTTGATCCGCTCCAGCAGCAACATGATGTCCTGGCTCGTGTCGGGGTCCAGGTTTCCGGTCGGCTCGTCGGCGATCAGCACCAGCGGCCTGTTCACGAACGCACGGGCGATCGCGACGCGCTGCTGCTCACCACCGGACAGCTCGGTCGGGAACCGGTCCTCCTTGCCGTCGAGGCCCACCAGCTGCAGCACCTCCGGCACCACCTTGACGATGGTGTTGCGAGGCTTGCCGATGACCTCCAGGGCGAAGGCCACGTTCTCGGCGACCGTCTTCGTCGGCAGAAGACGGAAGTCCTGGAACACGCAGCCGATGGACTGGCGCAGACGGGGGACCCTGCGCCGCGACATCTTGGCGACGTCGAAGTTGGAGACGTAGACGCGTCCCCTGGTCGGCACCTCTTCGCGCAGCAGCAAGCGCAGGAACGTCGACTTGCCGGACCCGGAAGGCCCGATCAGGAAGACGAACTCGCCCTTCTCCATCTCGACGGACACGTCGTCGAGCGCAGGACGCGTGGAGGTCTTGTAGACCTTGGAAACGTGTTCGAGACGAATCACGAGGCGCGAGTCTACCCATGGGCCGGGTAAAGCCCCCGTTCCGGTTAACTTCCGACCCCCGGAAGGGGCTCAGTCCCACCAGTTGAAGAGGGCGGCACCCAGCGTCTGCGGCCGCCAGTACCGGAGGTCGTTCGCGGACATCTCCGGCCAGGCAGCGGCGTCGAACGGCCCGTCCAGCTCGGCTTTCGAGTAGATCCGGTACTTCGTCTGGGCCGCCAGATCCGTGAGAACGGCCACCAGATCCGGTTCGTCGAGGAACGTCAGCGGCATCGTGCTCACGCTGCCGTGGGCGAAATCGATGACCCTCGGTTCAGCGAGGGTCATCCGCCCGTAGTAGCGCGTGCCCACAACCGCGACCGTCCGATCGCGGTACGTGAGCACGCCCTGGTGGAAGTTCGGGGTGTCGTACCGGGCGAGCCTGAACTCCGCCACCTCGCCACTCGTGCGACGGGCGAACTCGTGGACGAAGCCCCGGAACTCGCTTACGCCTGGCTCTGCTTGCGCCACCGGATGCCGGCCTCGAGGAAGTCGTCGATCTCCCCGTCCAGCACCGCGGACGGGTTGCCGACCTCGTGCTCGGTCCGCAGGTCCTTGACCATCTGGTACGGGTGCAGCACGTAGGAGCGCATCTGGTTGCCCCAGCTCGACCCGGAGTCCTTCAGCGCGTCGAGCTTCGCCTGCTCCTCCTGCCTGCGCCGCTCCAGCAGCTTGGCCTGCAGGACGTTCATGGCCGTGGCCTTGTTCTGCAGCTGCGAGCGCTCGTTCTGGCAGGACACCACGATGCCGGTCGGGATGTGCGTGAGGCGCACCGCCGAGTCGGTCGTGTTGACGCCCTGGCCACCGGGGCCGGACGAGCGGTAGACGTCGACGCGCAGGTCCTTCTCGTCGATCTCGACGTGGTCGGTCTGCTCGACGACGGGCACGACCTCGACACCGGCGAACGACGTCTGGCGGCGGCCCTGGTTGTCAAACGGCGAGATGCGCACGAGACGGTGCGTGCCCTGCTCGACACTCAGCGTGCCGTAGGCGTAGGGGGCGGTGACGCGGAACGTCGCGGACTTGATGCCCGCCTCTTCCGCGTAGGACGTGTCGAACACGTCGATGCCGTAGTTGTGGCGCTCGGCCCAGCGCGAGTACATGCGCAGGAGCATCTCGGCGAAGTCCGCGGCGTCGACGCCACCGGCCTCGGCACGGATGGTGACCAGCGCGTTGCGCTCGTCGTACTCGCCGGACAGCAGCGTGCGGACCTCCAGCGACGCGATCTCCTCGCGCAGCTTGGCGCGGTCGTTGTCGGCGTCGGCCTGGGCTTCGGCGTCCTCGGCCTCCTCCGCGAGCTCGTAGAGCAGCGGGAGGTCGTCGAGGCGCTCGCGCAGGCCCGTGACGCGACGCAGCTCGCCCTGCTTGTGGGAGAGCTGGCTGGTGACCTTCTGCGCCTTCTCCTGGTCGTCCCAGAGGTCGGGCTTCGCCGCCTGCTCCTCCAGATCCGCGACCGCGGCGCGCAACCCATCGAGGTCCATCACCGCCTCGATGCTCGAGAGCGTGGCGGAGAGGTCCTTGATGTCTGCTTCGACGTCCGGGTTCACGGCAAAAGATTACGCCAGCACCGGTCGTCGGTCGCGACCGGTGCTTCGCTGGCGCTCTCTTCTACGCGGTCGGGATCGCGTCGAGCAGCTTGAGAACGGCCTTCGCGTGAGCGAGACCGAACTCGGCCACCGCCTTGGCGTAGGGGTCCTCCGCAGTCTTGGCCGCGCTCTTCGCGCTCTCCTGCTCCTGACCGTACGTCGAGCGCGCGGTCGTGATCAGGGCCTCGCGCTGCTTCGCGGTCAGCGAGCCGGCGTGCACCAGGCGCAGGATGAGCGGGCTGCGGAGGTGGTCCGGGCCGGGCTCGGACAGCAGCCAGTTCTTGAAGGCCTTCTTGCCCGCCGCGGTGAGCACGTACTGCTGGCTGGACCGCGGTCCTTGCTTGCCGAGACGCAGCAGGCCCTGGTCGGCCAGCGCGGGCAGCTCGCGGTACACCTGGCTGCGGGTGACGCTGAAGAACGCGCCGAAGCGGTCTCCTGCCTCCGCAACCAACTGGCCACCGGTCTTGGGTCCGTCGTGCAGCAGCCCGAGCAGGGCGGCTGCGGTCGCATTCAGGTCTGACACAAAGACAACGTTCCCACGTCTGAGGGAAGCTGTCCACAATGGTCAGCCGTTCTGTCCACAGTGGCTGATCACCGGGCTAGTCCGATGGGCCATGCGGAGCAACGAAAAGTCTCGCTGAGTAAGCGGCAGTTTCCGCACCTCACGCGTTTGGCCGCTTGACCGTCCGTGTCCATCCCGGATGGAAAAACCCTTTCGCAGAAACGAAAGTCCCCCGATCTCACTCGATCGGCGGTACGGCTCTCACCGGCCGGAGCCACCCGAATGGACGGACGTGAGCCTTCGTCGCACGACCTGGTGATGTCCGCGCGCACCTCTTTCCCCAGCCTGCACAACCGGGAAAATGATCATTGCCGGACAGGCAGGCGGACGACACCACGGAGGTCGGGACGATGAACATCAAGTGGCTGGATCACAAGAAGGTGGCGGCGCACACGGTGGCGTGGATGACCGGAGGCATCCCGGAGCAGGCGGGCAAGGACGAGTGCATGGTGTGCGGCAAGCAGATCCGCAAGCACCGCACGGTCAACGGCGAGGGCCGGATCTGCTCCAGCATGCTGTGCGCGCAGTACTGGGCGGAGAACATGACCTGAACCACACCTGCCCCGAAAGGGCAGGTCGAGGTGACCTTGAATAAGCAGAAGGCCGGAACCTGACGGTTCCGGCCTTCTGTCCAGTAGCGGGGACAGGATTTGAACCTGCGACCTCTGGGTTATGAGCCCAGCGAGCTACCGAGCTGCTCCACCCCGCGCCGCTTCTAGCTTGTCTTGCTGTTGTAGGTAGAACTATACACCCCGACAAAACCCGATTTCACCACCCCCCACCGACCAGCATCCCCGCAGGTCACCGCGCGAAGTGGATGCCGCCGAAGCCGAAGGCCAGGCGGCCGGGGGTCCGGGGGCTTGCCCCCGGGGTGGGGTTTGGGGGCTCCGCCCCCAATGTGAAATGCGAAAAAGCCCTGTCTGCGTTCTGTGCAGACAGGGCTCTCCCACTTTGTAGCGGGGACAGGATTTGAACCTGCGACCTCTGGGTTATGAGCCCAGCGAGCTACCGAGCTGCTCCACCCCGCGTCGGTATGAATAGAACCTTACGCGGGGGGAGCAGCTGAATGCAAATCGGCCGGTCAGCCCGACGGAGTGGGGCTGGGAGCCACCGACGACTGGCCCGTCGGCGGCGGTGAAGCGGCCCCGGTGTTGTACTGCTTGAACCGCTTCGTCGCGTCGTCCAGGCGCTGGTACGCCTGGCCGAGCGCGGCGAAGTCACCGTTCGACTGCGCCTTCTTGATGTCGGACAGCGCCGAGTCGATGTCGTTGACCGCCTTCTGCAGGTCGGGGCTCAACGCCCCGTTGGTCGGCGGTGTCGTCGACGGCGGCGTGGTGGTCTGACCGTTGCCGTTGCTGTTGTTCGGCGGCGGCACGACCGACCCGGTGCCGCTCAGCACCTGTTCCAGCGCCTCACCCAGCGTCGACGCGTAACCGACCCGGTCGCCGTACCAGACGAGCACCTTGGACAGCTGCGGGTACGACGTGTTGTTGGACGCGCGCTCGATGTAGACGGGTTCGACGTAGAGCAGCGCGCCGCCCACCGGGAGGGTGAGCAGGTTGCCGTAGACGACGGTCGTCTTCTGCTGTGCCAGCAGGTTGAGCTCGCGGCTGACGTTGTCCGACGTGAGGAACTGCGTCTGGATCTGCTGCGGGCCCTTGGCGTCGGTGTTGAGCTGGAGCACGTTGATCTTGCCGTAGTTGTCCGGGTCGGATCCCACTGACACGTAGGCCGCCATGAACTCCCGGTTCTCGCGGACGAGCGGGCTGGTCAGCTGGAAGCGGACCTTGCTCGCGTCGGTCGGGTCACCGGCGAGGACGTAGAACGGCGGCTGGGCGTCCCTGCGCTTGCTCGCCGCGTCCTGCTGGGCCTGCGCCGTGGTCACGTTGTCGATCGTCGGGTCCTGCGGCGCCGCCCAGTAGGAGACACCCGAGTAGAAGTCCGACGGGGACTGCACGTGGTACTTCGACAGGATCTGCCGCTGGACCTTGAACAGGTCCTCCGGGTAGCGGAAGTGCTGGCGCAGCTCGTCGGACACCTCGCTGGCCGGCTTGACCGTGCCCGGGAACACACCCATCCACGCCTTGAGGACCGGGTCCTTCTCGTCGATCGCGTACAGGCTCACCGTGCCGTCGTAGGCGTCCACAGTGGCCTTGACCGAGTTGCGGATGTAGTTGATGGGCTTGTTGGCCTGCGAGGCGACCACGCCGTCCGCGGTGAGCGAGTCGTTCGTGGCGTCGCTGAGCTGGGTGCGCTGCGCGTACGGGTAGTTGTCGAGCGTGGTGTAGCCGTCGACGATCCACGTGATGCGGCCGTTGACGACGGCCGGGTACGGGTCGCTGTCCACGGTCAGCCACGGCGCCACGGCCTGCACGCGGTCGCGCGGCGTGCGCTTGAACAGGATCTTCGAGTCGTCCGCGATCGACTGGTTGAACAGGATGTTCCGTTCGCCGTAGTAGGTGGCGAACGCCAGCTTGTTGAACAGGTTGCCGATCGGGACACCGCCGGCACCGGTGTAGGTGTAGGACTTCGAGTCCGTGTCGTACTCCGCGGCCGAACCCTGCGGCCTGCCGCCGACGATCGAGTAGTCGTTCACGCCGAACAGCTCGCCGTAGTACGTGCGCGGCTGGTCGACCCGGATGCCGTTCTCGGCGTTGCGGACCGTGCCGTCCGGCGCGACCTCACCGGTCTTGAAGTCCGGGTATCCGCCGTTGGTCTGGTCGGCGTCGGCGTTGACCTTGTTCGCCTCGGCGTAGACGAAGCCGTTGCCGTGCGTGTAGATGAGGTGCTGGTTGATCCAGTCGCGCTGCCCCTGCGGCAGGCTGTCGAGCTTGAGCTCGCGAACGGCGACGATGTAGTCGCGCAGCTTCTCGTCCACTTTGTACCGGTCGACGTCGAGCTTGTTCGGGAACCCGTAGAACGGCCGCAGCTGCGTGAACTGCGTGAAGGTCCGCGACAGCACGGCGGGGTCGAGCAGGCGGATGTTGCCCAGCGTCGCCGCGTCGTTCGCCTTGATCTGGTCGTTGGTGACGGTCTGCTTGCCCTCGTACGGCTTCGTCGAGACCTTGTCGTCGGTCAGCCCGAACGACTGCCGTGTCGCCGAGAGGTTGCGCTTGATCGACTCGGCTTCCTTCTGGATGGCGTTCGGCTTGACCGAGAACTGCTCCAGCACCGCGGGCCACGCCGCGCCGACGAGCACGCTCGACAGCACCAGCAGGACGGTCGCGATGGCGGGCAGCTGCACGTTGCGCATGAACGCGCCGGCGAAGAACGCGACCGCGCAGAACACCGCGATGCACAGCAGGATCAGCTTGGCCGGCAGCACCGCGTTGAGGTCGGTGTAGCTCGCGCCGACGAACTTCTCGTTCTCGTGCAACAGCAACTCGTACCGGTCGAAGAAGTACGCGACCGCCTTCAGCAGCACGAACGTGCCGGCGACCAGGGCGAGGTGCAGCCGAGCCGGGCCGGAGAGCTGGCCACCGCGACCGGCCAGCCGGATGCCGCCGAACAGGTAGTGCGCGATCACCGAGCCGATGAACGACACCGCGGTCGTGATGAACAGCCACGACAGCAGCCACTCGTAGAACGGCAGCTTGAACGCGTAGAAGCCGATGTCGTGCCCGAACTGCGGGTCCGTGACGCCGAACGGCTGGGCGTTGAAGAAGAGCTGGACGAACTGCCAGTCAGCCTGCGCCGACGCACCCGCGATCAACCCGATGAACACCGGGATCCCGATGGCGAACAACCGCATCCGCCGCATCACGACGGTGCGGTAGCGGGCCACCGGGTCGTCCGGCCCGGAGACCGGCACGAACACCGGCCGCGACCGGTACGCGAGGTACAGGTTGAGGGCGACGACGCCGCCCACCACGACCCCTGCGGCCAGGAACAGCCCCAGCCTGGTGAGCAGCACTGTGCTGTAGACGTTGCGGAAATTCACCTCGCCGAACCACAGCCAGTTCACGTAGGTGTCGAGCAACCGCGATCCCATGATGAGACCGAACAGGAGCACAACACCTACGATGAGCAGGATTCGGCTGCGTCGGGACAGTTTCGGCAGTCCGACTGGAGGCCGTGTGGCCACGAGGCACGCTCCTGGATCGCGGAATTTCAATACGTACGTTTAGTCCAACTCTACGGACGACGCCCTGGGTTCCCGTGAAGCCGACGGTCTTACGATGACACGCGTGTCAGCGAGTGAAACGCCAGCGGTCATCCTCCCGACGGTCGCCCGCGAGGTAGAGGAGTTCGTAGCGGCAGGCGGCTGGGAGCAGCCCCCGCAACTCTTCGCCCTCGTGGCCACCTCAGACCTGATCGCCCAGCAGCCGGAGCTGCGGTCCCAGCTCGACCCGGAGTCGTCCCCGCTGACGCCGATCGCCCAGGACGCGCTGGAAGGCGACCTGGGCGACGCGCTGGCCGGCATCGAGTGGCCGCCGGCCGTCACCGGCTGCGCGCTGGCCCAGGAGATCGTCGTCCTGCCCCCGGAGGCGGAGACCGAGCTGAGCCACGGGGACCTCGACGACGAGGCGGCCCGCAGGTTCGCCGCCGAACACCCGGCCCGCCGCGAGGCGCGCCTGGTGGCCGCGGTGCTGCGCGACGGCTCCGTCTCCTGCGTGCTGCGGCTGCGCGGGACGGTCGAGGTGCCGGAGGAGGTCGTCGAGCACCCCGAGCTCGCGCCCAACCTCACCGACGCCCTGCTCGCCACGCTGCGGCCCTAGTCGTCACGCCTCCAGGCTGGCACAACCCCGGCACGTGATCGCGCCGGGGTTGTGATCTCTCGTGTTCGCGGTCAGCGGACAACAGCCGGGAGCCGACGCGTTCCGGACTGATGCACCGCAATCCGGGTGTCGGCTTGCCCACTCCGGAATTGCGATGCACTGCGGCTCGTCGATTCACGACCTGCCCGGGCTGTCAGCAGCTGGGCGTGTCCTTGCCCGCGTTGAGCGCCTCCAGCGACGACACCGCGTCCTTGAGGTTCTCGACCTTGATCAGCTTCAGGCCCTCGGGAGCCTGCTGCTTCGCGTCCTGGCAGTTCGCCGACGGCACCAGGAACGTCGTCGCGCCCGCCTCCTTCGCCGCCACCATCTTGAACGCGATGCCGCCGATCGGCTTGACCGTGCCGTCGCCGGTGATCTCGCCGGTGCCCGCGATGGCCTTGCCGCCGTTGAGCTCTCCCGGCGTCAGCTTGTCGACGATCGCCAGCGCGAAGATCAGGCCGGCGGACGGGCCGCCCACGTCGGACAGGCTGATCTTGATCTTGAACGGCACGTCGGCGCGGTCGACCGGCGAGATGCCGATGAAGCCCGCCGGGCGGCCGTCGTCGCGGGTGCCGAGGGTGATCTGGGTCGACTTCGAGGTGCCGTCCTTCTCGAAGGCCACCTCGATGTGGTCGCCCGGCTTGGTGTTCTCCAGCGCGGCGCTCACGTCGGCCGAGCTCTGCACCTGCTTGCCGTTGACCGAGATGATGCGGGCGCCGAGCGGGATCACGTTCTCCGCGGGGCTGCCCTTGGTCACCTGGTTCGCGATCACCTTGCCCGGATAGCCGAGGTAGTGCAGCGCGGCGACCTCCGCGGAGGTCTGGGACTCGCTGAACGCGAGCTCGTTGTTCTTCTGCACCTCCTCCTCGGACTCACCCGGCTTGAAGAACTCCTCGCGCGGTGCGAGGGCGTAGCGACCGGACAGCCACAGGCTGAGTGCGCCGAAGAGCGACACGTCGTCGGTGAGCGAGACCGTGGTCATGCGCAGGGTTCCGCCGGTGGGGAACGTGTTCTGGCCGTCCACCGAGACCACGTCGGTGTCCTTGACCTTGCCGAGCACGTCGTAGGTCGGGCCGGGACCCAGCGCGACGTACGGGACTCTGGCGAAACCGCCGAGCAGTCCGAGTGCCGCCACCACTAGGAAGCTGATGATCAGCGTCCACGTCCGGCGGGTCAGTCCGCGCTCCCTCGGCGGGGGCGCGGGCGGGGGTGCGGTCGTGACGGTTTCACTCACGGCTGAACAGCGTACGACCATGTGGATCCGCGTACGGTAGAGGCATGAGTGACGTGCCGTTCGGGTTCAGCCCGCACGACCCCGACGACAAGAGCGGGAAGCCGGGAGACAACCCGTTCGACTTCAGCCAGCTGGGCAACATGCTGAGCCAGCTGGGCGCGATGCTGAGCAGCGCCGGGTCGTCCAGCGGACCGGTGAACTACGACCTCGCCAAGCAGATCGCGTTCCAGCAGCTGTCCTCGACGACGACCACGATCGGGTTCGCCGCCGACCAGTCGAGCGCGGTCACGGACGCCGTGCACCTGGCCGAGATGTGGCTCGACCCGGTCACCTCGCTGCCCGCCGGCACCCGCACCACGCAGGCGTGGACCGCCCGCGACTGGATCGAACGCACCATCCCGACCTGGCAGCGCCTGTGCGATCCGGTCGCGCAGCGCATGTCCACCGCGTGGGTCGAGGCGATGCCCGCCGAGGCGAAGCAGGCGGCCGGTCCGCTGCTGTCGATGCTCGGCCAGATGGGCGGCATGGCCTTCGGGTCACAGCTGGGCAACGCTTTGGCGCAGCTTGGTGCCGAGGTCCTCACCTCCACCGACGTCGGCCTGCCGCTCGGTCCCGAGGGCACGGCGGCGCTGCTGCCCGCGAACATCGAGAAGTTCACCGAGGGCCTGGAGCGCCCGGCCTCCGAGGTGATGGTGTTCCTGGCCGCCCGCGAGGCCGCTCACCAGCGCCTCTTCACGCACGTGCCGTGGCTGCGGCAGCGCCTGCTCGACACGGTCGAGGAGTTCGCCAAGGGCATCAAGGTCGACACCTCCGCCCTGGAGCAGCTCGCGGGCCAGATCGACCCGTCGAACCCCGCCTCGATCGAGGAGGCCATGGGCTCGGGCCTGCTCGAACCGCAGACGACCCCGGAGCAGAAGGCCGCGCTGACCCGTCTGGAGACCCTCCTCGCCCTGGTCGAGGGCTGGGTGGACGTCGTGGTCGACGCCGCCGTGGCCGACCGCCTGCCCGGTGCCCCCGCGCTGCGCGAGACGCTGCGCCGCCGCCGCGCCTCCGGCGGCCCGGCCGAGCAGACCTTCGCGACCCTGGTCGGTCTCGAACTGCGGCCCCGCCGGCTGCGTGCCGCCTCTGCGCTGTGGAAGCTCATCGGCGACCAGCACGGCGTCGAGGTGCGCGACAGCGTGTGGGACCACGCCGAGCTCATCCCGTCCGCCGAGGATCTGGACGACCCGCTGGAGTTCGCCGAGCGCCTGACCAACACCCGCAAGGCTCTCGAGGACCCGATCGCCGAGCTCGAACGCACGATGCGCGCGGACGAGGGCAAGCCCGAGGACGACAAGCCCGAGCAGAGCTGATCGATCTTCCGAACAAGTCTCCGGGTTCGGCGGCCGCTCCCAGAAGCCACCTGAACGAGTGACGGCACGCTCTTCGCGAGCACACCTCACGCCTGAGCAAACGCGAAACGCCCGACGAGCACACCCTCGCCGGGCGTTTTTCGCGTAGCGGGGGCACTCAGTCCTCGGACAGTCCCAGGTCCGCGGCGGCCGAGATGCCCTCCAGGTAACCCATGGCCCGCTCGGACTTCGGGTAGCGGTGCACCCACTCCCAGAAGTCCTTGCCGTGCCCTGGCACGAGCAGGTGCGCGAGCTCGTGCACCAGCACGTAGTCGAGCACCCACGGTGGCACCTCACGCAGACGCTCGGACACGCGGATCGTGCCCTCGGTCGGCGTGCAGGACGCCCAGCGCGTGCGCATGGGCGGCACCCAGCGCACGCTGACGGGGTCGGCGAGCGCGTCCAGGTACCGCGCCGACAGCTCGGCACAGCGCGCCATCAGCGCCTCGTCCGACGTCCGCGCAGGGGATCTCCTGCGCGTCTCGCTGCGCTGGAGGCGGCTCAACATCTCCGCCACCCAGTGCTTCTCTTCCCCCTTGGTCATCCGTGCCGGCAGAAGGACGACGACGGTGTCGCCCTCCCGGTACGCGCTGACCATGCGGCGGCGCCGGGGGCTCCGCCGCACCTCCACCCGCGGTTCGGCCATGCAGTCACCGTAAACGTCGGCACCGACAATTTTCGGCCCCCAACCGGCCGCACGCCCGCACCCGGCGGGTGAAGTTCCACCGAACGGCGGCTGGACACGCGCGGAATCGACATGCGCGGATTCGCGGCCGCGCCCAGGTACCTTCGCGCCAAGGTCCCCGAGTGTGTCCGCACTCACAACTGCAAGGGAGGGGCTGTGGCCGAGAAGTACAACGGCTACTGCGTCAAGTGTCGGGAGAAGCGCGACTTCGACGGCAAGGTCGAGGAGACCAACGGCCGGCGCATGGCGAAGGGCACCTGCCCAGTCTGCGGCACGAAGATGACGCGGATCCTCGGCAAGGCCAAGGTTTGACGTTTCCGCTGGCAGGGGGCGTCGCCCCCTGCCAGTCTTTCCCATGTGGACATCAGACCTCGCGTACGTGCAGGACTCGCCGTGGTGCGCCGCGGCCCCGGCGTCGTGCAGGTCGGCACCGACCCGAAGCACGCCGTGGTGATCGACTCGCTGCCCGAGGCGCTCATCGACGAGCTGATCATCCTCGACGGCCGCCACACCGTCGCTGAACTGGGTGAAAGACTGAAAGAACGCGGCGAGGACCCCGATCAGCTGACCGACGTTCTCGTCTCGCTCGAAGAGGCGGGCCTGCTCGACACCGGCTCCCCCGCGAAGGGCGCGACGGCCGCCGTGCACGGCGCCGGACACCTTGCGCTTTCAATTACTTCGCTTCTAGCTGAATCAGGCGTGCGCCTGGCGCATCACGCGGACCTGACGGTGCTGGCGGCGACGCAGGTGCCCGATCCGACCCTCGTGAACGCACTCATGGCGTCGCGCACGCCGCATCTGGCCGTGCGCGTGCGTGAGGGCGTGGGCATCGTCGGGCCGTTGGTCCTGCCTGGTCGTTCTTCCTGCCTCAACTGCGCGGACCTGCACCGCGCCGACCAGGACCCGGCGTGGCCGGTCATCGCGACGCAGCTCGTGGGCAAACCGGCGTCCTCCGACGTGCTGTACGCGTCGGGCACGGCAGCGCTGGCCGTGGTGCAGATCCTGGAGTCGTTGATCTACGTCCGCACCCGCGACCTGGCCCCGCCGCCCGTGCTCAACGCCACTCTCGAACTCGACCTGGTGGCGGGAGTTGCTGAGAGGCGAAGCTGGTATCCGCACCCTGACTGTCAGTGCTCCGCACATAACATGGCCGAGTGACCGAGATTCCGCGCAAGGCCGTGCAGCGCACCGCCAAGCTGGCGAGCCTCCCGCTCGGGGTGGCCGGCCGGGTGGTCGGTGGCTGGGGGAAGCGACTGACCGGACGCGCGGCCGACGAGGTCAACGCCGAGGTGACGGCCAAGACCGCGGAACAGGTCTTCGCGGTGCTCGGCCAGCTCAAGGGCGGCGCGATGAAGTTCGGCCAGGCGCTGAGCGTCTTCGAGGCGGCCGTCCCGGACGAGCTCGCCGCCCCGTACCGCGAGGCCCTCACCAAGCTGCAGACCGCGGCCCCGCCGATGCCCGCCCGCACGACCCACCGCGTGCTGGCCGAACAGCTCGGCGCGTCCTGGACGAAGCGCTTCCAGTCGTTCGACGACGAACCGGCCGCGTCGGCGTCCATCGGCCAGGTGCACCGCGCGGTGTGGCACGACGGCCGCGACGTGGCGGTGAAGGTCCAGTACCCCGGCGCCGACGAGGCCCTGCGCGCGGACCTGAAGCAGCTGCTGCGGTTCTCCCGGCTGCTGCAGGCGATCATGCCCGGCACCGACGTGCGCCCGCTGCTGGAGGAGCTGCGCGACCGGTACCTGGAGGAGCTCGACTACCGCGACGAGGCCGCCAACCAGCGCACGTTCGCCAAGGCCTTCGAGAACGACCCGCACGTGCTGGTCCCGCGCGTCGTCGCCTCGGCGCCCAAGGTCATGGTGACCGAGTGGACCTCCGGCGTAGGGCTCTCGACGATCATCCGCGAGGGTTCGGTGGAGGACCGCGACCTGGCCGGCCAGCTCCTGGCCGAGTTCCACTTCTCGGCCCCGTCCCGCTCCGGCCTGCTGCACGCCGACCCGCACCCCGGCAACTTCATGCTGGGCGACGACGGCCGCCTGCGCGTGATCGACTTCGGCGCGGTCGCCCGCCTCCCCGACGGCCTGCCGAAGACCCTGGGCCTGATGACCCGCCTGGCCCTGGACGGCAGGTCCGCCGACCTGGTCGAGCTGCTGCGCACCGAGAACTTCATCCGCGAGGGCATGGCCCTGAACGGCGACGACGTCCTCGGCTACCTGGCCCCGTTCGTCGAGCCGCTGCGCGCCGAGTCGTTCCACTTCACCCGCCGCTGGCTGCAGTCCCAGGCCGAACGGGTGGGCGACCTGCGCAGCCCGGACTCGCAAACGGGCAGGTCCCTGAACCTCCCGCCGCAATACCTGCTGATTCACCGCGTGACATTGGGCGCGACGGGCATTCTCTGCCAGTTGGACGCCCATGTGACCGCACGGGAAATCGTCGCCCGCTGGCAACCGGGATTCGACGACTAACTCGTCCGAGTGAACCCAGTCTGAGTTGTCCACAGGTTGGCTCTCACCCCGGTTCGCCGTCGCCCCAGTAGGCCACGATGGACCACATGACCCCCATCGCGACCACCACTGACCTGCGCAAATCCGGCCTGTCACCACGCGAGATCCGGCGTCACTGCACGCCGGCCGGCCCTTGGCAGCAGCTGCTTCCCGGCATCGTCCTGCAGAAGCCGTCGCCACCCTCCCGCCTGGACCGGCTGCGCGCGGTCCTGTTCTTCGCGGGCCTGGATTCCGTGATCACCGGAGCGGACGCGCTGACCCGGCAAGGCGCCGTGCTGCCCCTCCCCCGGCACATTCACGTGCTGGCGGGAAAGAACATCCGAAGAGCGCATCCGGGCATTCTCATCGAACGCACGACCCGTCCACCGGCCGTCGTGCACCGCCACGGCCTGCGCCTGGCAACCCCGGCCAGAGCCGCGCTGGACCTGGCCCGCCGCGAAACGAACCCGCGTGCGGTCGTGGCGATCCTCGACGCGGTGGTGGACGCGCGGTTGTGCTCGCCCGGCGAGCTGCACGAGGAGCTGCAGCTGGGCAGCCGACGGGGATCGGCGCTGGTCAGACAGGCCTTACGCCACCTCTACCCGCGCGGCGGTCCGACGGCCGCCTGAACGCTGGGCGCGACTCGTCCAACCGACGAGCGCAGCCGCACACCAGGCCTGGGCTGAGGCCTGGCGCCACAAGGGCATCGCGGAAACGAGACTCGCGACTTCACCGGGCGCCGAACGGGAGGCACCGAACCCGCCGCCTAACGATCGGGTGTGGAACGCGGAGTCAGGCCACAAGCCGAACGGAAGACACCGAACCCGCCGCCCTAGCGGTCCGGCGTGAAACACGGGACCCGGCCACAAGCCGAACCGGAGACACCCGAACCCGCCGCCCTACCGATCCGGCATGGAACGCGGAGTCAGAACACAAGCCACTCAGCCGAACCGAACCGCACGCCCCGGTGCAAGACGCCGAACCCGAGCGCAAGCCACGCGCCCCAACCCGAGGTGCACCAACCTGATCAGGAGCGTGAAACCCAGCCCCAGGCCAACGCCAACCCGAGCGCCTGAGCCTCACCAACCCGACCAGGCACCTCACCAACCGAGCCGCGCGCCTCACCAGCCCGAGCCTCACCAACCGAGCCGCGCGCCTCATCATCGCGAGCCCTGCGCCTCATCACCGCGAGCCCTGCGGCGCACCAACCCGAGCCTCGCGTCTCATCAACCTGAGGCCCGAACCAGCGCCAACCCGAGCCCCGAGCCAGCGCCAACCCGAGCCGCGCGCCTCACCAACCCGACCGGGCGCCTCACCAACCCGACCGGGCGCCCGGCGCCTCACCAGGCCCAAATCCAGCGCATCCCAAGCCCAACCGGTACCGGTCACCGCCAGTACTCGTCCGGCAACTTCCCCTCGATGTCACGCACGTGCGCCTTGGCGCACACGTGACACAACCACCGAATCGACCCACCGGTCCGTTCAGACGACCAGGCCAGGAACTCCAGGTCGGAAACGGAGGCACGCAGCCGGCCACATCTGTGGCACGCCGTCATCGGCGCCGTCCGAGGTGGACGGTGTCGGTCTCCAGCAGGAACACATCCTCCCGCGCACCGACGTACTCGGAGTCGGAGGGGTTCAGCAGCCGGCGCAGCGCGTCGCGGTCGGCCGGGTGCAGGTAGGGCCCGGTGATCTCGGCGAGCCAGGTCAGGCGGTCGACCGCCCATTCGCGGACGAGCTGCTTCGAGGGTGCCGGGTGGTCGACGACGAAGCTGAAGGCGCTGATCTCGCCCAGGCCCGCGTCGGCCAGGGCGACGTTCCAGCCGACGGGCAGGCGCACGGAGCCGGTCATGTTCTCGCGCATCGACACGAACCACTCCGCGCGGGCCGCGGCCATGCGGTCCTGCAGGCCCGGTTCGCCCACGCCGAGGTCCCACGGCAGGAAGCGGGTTTCGAGGCCGCCTTCCGCCAGGGCCAGCCAGCCGCCGGGTGCCAGTGCGGAGACCAGGCGGCGCAGGCCGCGCAGCTGGTCGGGGAGGTGGTGGATCACCCGCGAGCCCCAGATGAGCTCGACCGGGCCGGCGAACGACAGCGGGTCCTCGGTGGTGAGGTCGGCCAGCACCGGTTTCACCGACACGGCGCCGTCGGCTTCGGCGCGCGCTGCGGTGCAGGCTGCGTCGAGCAGTTCGGGGGTGGCGTCGACAAGGACGAGGACGCCGCCGCCGTGTTCGCGCAGCGCCGAGACGAGCGGCACGCTCATGGAGCCCGCGCCGCAGCCGACGTCCATGACGACCGGCGAGTCGGGCAGCAGCCCTACGAGTCTGCGGGCGACGACCGACAGCGCCTCGGCCTGGAGTGAGCCGTAGCGCCTCATCGCGTGAAGCCTGGCGGACCAGTCGATCCCGTCGTGGGTGTGGTGCGGCACAAATGCAAACGGTACGGAGGAACGGCCGAGGCCGCCATCCACCTTCTCGTGGATGACGGCCTCAGCTCGGGACTGTCAGAGGTCGAAGCGAGCCGCTCTGCGACCGGCCCATCGCGACAACCTGCGCCAACGTTGCGCTGACGCGAGGCGGTTCGCCAGGCGTTGCTCTTCAGCGAACCTCTGGGCTTCTTGTATTCGTATTCGCACGAGTTCTTCGTTCAGAGACATGGGTGTCAGGCCCTCGTTCAGGTAGGTGGGGAACGCGCTGTTGCTGGTCACGGTGTTCACGCCGCCGCCTCCGTCTTGTCGGTGGTGACAACAGCTGCCGCGTCCTTGCGCGGACGGCCGCGGGGCCGCTTCCGCGCGATCACGACACCGCGCTCGAAGATCTCTCCACCCCAGACGCCCCACGGCTCGTGACGGGCGAGCGCGCCGGCGAGGCACTCCGCCAGCACCGGGCAGGTCCCGCAGAAGGACTTCGCCTTCTCGAGGTCGGCCGGCGCGTCAGCGAACCAGAGGTCGGGGTTGTGGGTGCGGCAGGGCAGGTCGAGCCCCTCCGCGAGGTCCGGAAGTGTCTCGCCGGTGAGCGGGACAGTCGCGGTCAACATCAGGGTTTTCTCCTTGTGTGGGGTACTGCAAAAACACGAAGGCCGCGGACTCTGTGCGAGTCCGCGGCCTTCGTGAGCCTGGTGGTCCTTCGACCCCCTATGGGGTCGGCAGGAGCCTTCTCACTTGATGCGCGGACGGCGCATTCGTGTAGTTGTGAACGTCATCGATGACCGGCAGCACGATCGGCTGCTCGCTGCCCAGCGCGATGCCGCGCAGAGCGGTGCCCCGCAGAGCGGTGCCGCGCTCACGACCCAGCAGTGCCACTGGCTTCAGGGCAGACTTCTGCCACATGGCCTGAGCGGCTGCGGACGTGCAGAGGCCCTCGGACACGGGGAGGCCGAGCGCGCGCGAAGTCGTGAAGAGCTTCACAACGGCCACCTCCTCCAAGAGAGCTCTGCTGTAGAGAGCTAGTAGTAGTTCTTCTTCCCCAGACGGGTCCTCCGGACCCGGCATGAGCAGGTTATGACCCCGTCCCACGGGCTCGCAACCTATTTAACGAAACTTGTCCCGATCAGGTGGCGGAGTACCCGACACCGGCCCGGACCAGGCCCAACACGTCGTCGCCGAACTTATCAAGCTTCGAGGCGCCGATGCCCGAGATCGCCACGAGTCCGGCCGAATCCGTGGGTCGCTGCTCCGCGATCGCCATCAGCGTCGCGTCGGTGAAGACGACGTACGCGGGCACCTTCAGCTCCCGCGCCCTCGCCGCACGCCACTGACGGAGCGACTCGAGCAGTTCTTCGTCCACATCGGACGGGCAGGACTTGCAGCGTCCCAGCTTGACGGCCTGCGCCTCGACCAGCGTCGCGGCGCACACCCGGCAGGTCGGCTTCTCCTTCTTCATCAAGGGAGGCCGCTGCGCGCCGCCAGATACTCGGGCGGCCGGGTGGTTCTCGGGCACGAGGCTGTAGAGGAACCGCGACCGGCGGCGGTACTTGCGGCCACCGGCGGCGCGCGACAACGCCCACGAGAGCCAGAGGTGCTCTCGCGCGCGCGTGACTCCTACATAGAGAAGGCGGCGTTCTTCTTCGACCTTGGCCTCGTCACCGTCGGCGTACTGGATCGGCATCGTGCCCTCGACCAGCCCGACGAGGAACACGGCGTCCCACTCCAGGCCCTTCGACGCGTGCAGCGACGCGAGCGTCACGCCCTCGACGGTCGGCGGGTGCTGCGCCTCGGCCCGCACGTCGAGCTCCGCGCAGAACCGCGGCAGGTCGGCGCCGGGCACGGCCCCGACGAACTCCTCGGCGAGCTCGACGAGCGCGAGCAGCGACTCCCAGCGCTCGCGTGCGGAGCCACCGGTCGGCGGCTCGTCGGTCAGCCCGACGCGCGCCAGCACCGAGCGGACGACCTCGGGCAGGCTGCCGTCGAGATCGCCCGCCGCGCGCAACGCGATCATCGCCTGGCGGACCTCGGCCCGCTCGAAGAACCGCTCGCCCCCGCGCACCAGGTACGGGATGCCGTGCGACGCGAGCGCCTGCTCGTACACCTCGGACTGCGCGTTGACGCGGTAGAGGATCGCGATCTCGGAGGCCGCGACACCCTCGTCGAGCAACGTCTTGATGCGCAGCGCGACCGAGTCCGCCTCGGCCGGCTCGTCGTCGAACTCGTGGAACCGCGGCGCCGGACCGTCCGGCCGCTGGCCGACGAGCTTGAGCCGCGAGCCGGCGGGACGGCCGCGCGCCCACTTGATCACGTCGTTCGCCAGCGCCACGACCTGAGGCGTCGACCGGTAGTCGCGCTCCAGCCGCACGACGACGGCCTCGGGGAACCGCCGCCCGAAGTTGAGCAGCGGCTGCGGGGAGGCACCGGCGAAGGAGTAGATGGTCTGGTTCGCGTCGCCGACCACGGTCAGGTCGTCGCGACCGCCGAGCCACGCGTCGAGCACGCGCTGCTGCAGCGGCGTCACGTCCTGGTACTCGTCGACGACGAAGCAGCGGTAGCGGTCGCGGAACTCCTGCGCGACCTCCAGGTTGTCCTCGAGCGCGGCGGCGGTGTGCAGCAGCAGGTCGTCGAAGTCGAGCAGCTGCGCCTCGTTCTTGAGCTGCTCGTACATCGCGTAGAGCTTCATGATCTGCTCGGCGGGCGCGGGAATGTCGCGCGCGGCGCGAGAGGCGGCCGCCGGGTACGCGTCCGGCGTCAGCAGCGACGACTTCGCCCACTCGATCTCACCGGTGAGGTCGCGCAGCGCGTCGGCCTCGGTCGGCAGCCCCAGCCGGGACGCGGCCCGGCCAACGACGCGGATCTTCTGGTCGATCAGCTCCCACCGCGGGCCGCCGATGACCCGCGGCCAGAAGTACCGCAGCTGGCGGGACGCGGCGGCGTGGAACGTCACGGCCTGTGCGCCGTGCACGTCCAGAGAACGCAGACGGGTGCGCATCTCCCCCGCGGCACGCTTGGTGAACGTGACGGCGAGGACCTGCGACGGAGCGACGTGACCGCGTTGGCACAGGTAGGCGATGCGGTGGGTGATCGTGCGGGTCTTGCCGGTACCGGCACCCGCGAGCACGCACACCGGGCCGCGCGGCGCCTCGACCGCTGCGCGCTGTTCCGGATCAAGACCCTCCAGCAACGCCTCCATGCCAGGCAGTCTCGCAGATGGCCGATGCAACGCTGAGACCAGCGCGCCGTATCCTGGTGAGCATGGCTGGTAAGCAGGACAAGGCGGCTGCCAAAGAAGCGGCGAAGGCTCGTCGCGCGGCTTCCCGCGAACGGCGCAAGCAGATCTTCGAGGCGTTCAAGATGCAACGCCGCGAGGACAAGGCGCTCGTTCCGCTGATGCTGGCGGCGCTGCTCGGCGTCACCGCGATCGCCGTGGTCCTGGGCCTGGTCCTGAACGCGGTCTGGATGTTCGTGCCGCTGGGCGTCGCGATCGGTGCGCTGCTGGCCGTGATCATCTTCGGGCGCCGCGTGCAGAGCAACGTCTTCCGCAAGGCCGACGGCCAGCCCGGCGCCGGCGCCTGGGCGCTGGAGAACCTGCGCGGCCGCTGGCGCGTCACGCCCGCCGTCGCGGGCACCACGCAGCTCGACGCCGTGCACCGCGTGCTGGGCAGGCCGGGCGTCGTCCTGGTCGCCGAGGGTGCGCCGCAGCGCGTCAAGCCGCTGCTCGCGCAGGAGAAGAAGCGCATCTCCCGCGTCGTCGGCGAGACCCCGATCTACGACTTCATCATCGGCTCCGCCGAGGGCCAGGTCCCGCTGAAGAAGCTGCAGTCGACGCTGATGAAGCTGCCGCGCAACATCACGACCGCCCAGGTCGACGCGCTGGAGACCCGTCTCGCCGCGCTGTCGAGCCGTGGCGCCGCACTGCCCAAGGGCCCGATGCCCCAGGGCGCGAAGATGCGCAACGTGCAGCGCACGCTGCGCCGTCGTTGAACCAGTCCTGACCAGCGGAAAGGCCCGTCGCACAGCTCGTGCGGCGGGCCTTTTCGCGTTGCTTCAGGGCTAGCGGACCTTGATGACGACGGTGCCCGCCGCCTTGTCGTGCAGGCACCGGCCGTCCGCGTCCCAGACCAGCGCCGGGATCAGCGGGAAGATCAGGATGGTGCGCAGCAGCGCGCGGGGCAGGTGCACGAACGCCTTGCCGTCGATGCGCGCCACCCGCAGCCCGAACAACGCGTGCCCCGGCGTGAACCCGAAGAACGCCACCGCGACCACGGTGATGACGAACCAGGCCAGCAGGCTCCAATTGCGCGGCAGTTCCGGCCGGGTGAACAGCCCGGCGACGAGGGCCGCCAGCAGGAAGTCGACGAGAATGGCCAGCGTGCGCCGCCCGATGGAGGCGATGGAACCCGGCCCTTTCTCCGGGAAGCCGTGCCGCTCACCCCGCCAGCGCTGCTGCTTGCCGTCGTTCGACTCGTCGCCCGGTTCCAGCACCGAGCGCGGTCCCGACAGCCACGAACCGGTCCACCTGCTCACCCCACCAGAGTAAGCCTGTGAACATCGGGTGAGGATCGGCAGGTCGTCTTGCCCCCTCAGACGGCCCCGTTAACACTGGCGAAACATCCGAGTGACGGACGGGCAACACCGCCGACATACGGTCGCTCGCGATGACCAGCCGTTGTCCATAGTCAAGGAGTCGACGAGGGTGTTCAAAAATTCCGACGAGGTGCTGAAGTTCATCTCCGACGAGGGCGTCAAGTTCGTCGACGTGCGGTTCAGCGACCTGCCCGGCGTGATGCAGCACTTCACGCTGCCGGCCAAGGCGTTCGACGCCGACGCGATCGAAGAGGGTCTCGCCTTCGACGGCTCCTCCGTGCGCGGCTTCCAGTCCATCCACGAGTCGGACATGCTGCTGCTGCCCGACCTGTACACCGCGCGTCTCGACCCGTTCCGCATCGAGAAGACGCTGATCGTCAACTTCTTCGTGCACGACCCGTTCACGCGTGAGGCGTACAGCCGCGACCCGCGCAACATCGCGCGCAAGGCCGAGCAGTACATCACCGACTCGGGCATCGCCGACACCGCGTACTTCGGTGCCGAGGCCGAGTTCTACATCTTCGACTCGATCCAGTTCGACACCACGGCGAACGGGTCGTTCCACAAGATCGACTCCGAGTCCGGCTGGTGGAACACGGGCCGCGAGGAAGAGGGCGGCAACCTCGGCTACAAGGTCAAGTACAAGGGCGGCTACTTCCCCGTCACGCCGACCGACCACTACGCGGACCTCCGCGACCAGATGGTCCTCAACATGGAGGCGAACGGCTTCTCGGTCGAGCGCGCTCACCACGAGGTCGGCACCGCGGGCCAGGCGGAGATCAACTACCGCTTCAACACGCTGCTGCACGCCGCCGACGACCTGATGCTGTTCAAGTACATCATCAAGAACACCGCGTGGCAGGCCGGCAAGACCGTCACGTTCATGCCGAAGCCCCTCTTCGGCGACAACGGCTCGGGCATGCACACCCACCAGTCGCTGTGGAAGGACGGCGCGCCGCTGTTCCACGACGAGAGCGGCTACGCGGGCCTGTCCGACACCGCCCGCCACTACATTGGCGGCATCCTGCACCACGCGCCGTCGCTGCTGGCCTTCACCAACCCGACGGTGAACTCCTACCACCGCCTGGTCCCCGGCTACGAGGCCCCGGTCAGCCTGGTCTACTCCCAGCGCAACCGCTCGGCGTGCGTCCGCATCCCGATCACGGGCAACAACCCGAAGGCCAAGCGCATCGAGTTCCGCTGCCCCGACTCGTCCGGCAACCCGTACCTCGCCTTCTCGGCGATGGTCATGGCGGGCCTCGACGGCGTGAAGAACAAGATCGAGCCGCCGGCCCCGATCGACAAGGACCTCTACGAGCTCCCGCCCGAGGAGGCCCGCGACGTCAAGCAGGTCCCGGCCTCGCTCGACGCGGTGCTCGACAACCTGGAGGCCGACCACGAGTTCCTGCTCGAGGGCGGCGTGTTCACGCCGGACGTGATCGACACCTGGATCTCGTTCAAGCGCGAGCAGGAGATCGACCCGCTGCGTCTGCGCCCGAACCCCTACGAGTTCGCGCTCTACTACGACGTGTGATCGACGCTTGACCGCCGAGGGCCGGGTGACCTAGTCGCCCGGCCCTCGGTCTGTCCCGAGCAGCGTCACGCTCGTCGACAGGCCCTTCGCGCCCTCGTGCACGCGGACGTTGGTCACCACGACCGCGGCCGCACCACCGGTCGGCAGCCTGAGCAGGGCTTCACCGCCGTTCAACTCGTCCGCGGCCGTGCCGGCACCGGACAGCTGCCAGATGCCGTCGGTCACCGTCTCGATCACGTCCACCCGATCCAGCTCAGCCCTGTTCCCGTCCGCGTAGACGAGCAGGGCCGGCCCTGAGTAGCTGAACACGCCTTGGTACACGTGTGGCGCGGCCGCGGGGTTCACCCGGTCACTCGTGCTCCGAGACACGCCAGAGGAAGAACCACAGCGCACCGCCCGCGATCGCGAGCCCCCAGCTCGCCACGATGAAGCCCGTCACGATCAGCGCGGCGCCGGCCAGCGCGACGGCGAACCAGGACGGTGTGAACGGCGAGAACCTGCCGTTGAGCCATTCCACGAACTTCTCCTCGGCGGCCGCACAGGCGATGGCCACGACCGCGATCGCGACAAGGCCCGCGAAGGCGAGGACGATTCAGCCCACCACGGCCGCCCGGTCCGCTTCTCCTTCGGCCAGCACGGCGAACTCATCACGCATTTCCCGCTCCACACCTCGCACCAGGCCGCCGCACTGCCTCTGTCGAACCGAGGAACGTCGGCGTGTCCGGCGCGAGAGCACTTCAACCTGATGGAGCAATGCGGTCGAGCAGGAAGCGGCGGTCGCGTGGTAGAGCTAGCGCCGTGACACAGTGGACAGTGCACGGCACCCGCCGCATCTACGAGTCGGAGTGGCTGAGCGTCGACCTCGACGACGTGGAGATCCCCGACGGCGAACGGTTCGAGCACCACGTCGTCCGGCTGCCCCACCCCTCGACGGCTGTAGTGGTCGTCGACCAGGACCGCGTGCTGCTGATGTGGCGTCACCGCTTCACGACCGGTACGTGGGGCTGGGAGATCCCGGCAGGCCGAGGTGAGGCGAACGAGACGGTGGAGGCCGCGGCGATCCGTGAGACCGAGGAAGAAACCGGCTACAGGGTGAGCATCGAGCCGCTGGTCACCATCAACCCGTTGCTCGGCATCAGTTCTCACACGACGCACATCTTCGTCGGCGCCGACCCGGTCAGGACCGGTGAGCCGGATCCCGCCGAGGCGGCGAAGGTCGAGTGGGTGCCGCTCGACGACATCCCCGGGATCATCCGAAAAGGACTGGTTCCGTGCGGGATCACGTTGGCGGCGCTCACGACCTACCTCACGCTGCGGACAGCCGCGAGCGAACCTCCATCAGGGCCTCGCCGAGCAGGTTCAGGCCCTGCCACGACGACGGGTCGGTAGCGCGCGGGTCGTCCGCGGTCAAACCGATGCCCCACACGCGGTCCAGCGGGCTGGCCTCGACCAGGACGCGGGAACCGGTGCCCAGCAGGTAGGAGCGCAGCGCCGGGTCCTGGCCGAACTTCGCCAGGTTGCCGGCGACCACGATCTCCAGGCGCGCGGAAACCCAGGCGGGCTCCGAGAACCCCGACACCTCGCGGCCCAGCGCCTTCGCCTCGCCCGGTGAGGCCGCGGCGAGCACGCGGGCGGCGACGGCGGTGTCGTCGAACAGCAAAGCCTTGCGCCACATCATGTAGTGCTCGGCGGACGCGAAGGTCACGCCATCGACGACGAACGTGCACGGCCACCACTGCGACAGGCAGCCCTTGCCGATGCCGCCGTCACGCTCGGGCTGATGGCCCCAGAAGAACAGGAACTTCACGCGAGCACAGTAGGCAACTAACGGTCGTCCTGCTCCAGGTTTTCGCCGGGTTCCGGCATCTCCGGCTCGCGCCACGACTGGGCGCGCGTCGGGCCGCCTGCGCGCAGCTCGTTGGCGAGTTCGCGCTTCAGCTCGTCGTCGCGGGCGGGGCCGTGCTGATCACTTCCGCGTTGAGTCATGCACGAGGCGTACCCATCCGCGCGAACGAAATCACTTCGGGACCGGGATGCCCGTCACGGTGATCGCGGCGCCGGTGGGCGCGAACTGGCCGGAGATCGAGTTGAACGTCAGGGTGAGGGAGTTCACACCCGCGCCGAGCTTCTGGTCGAGGATCACGATGCCCGACGTGGTGGTGCCCTGGGTGACGAGGCCGTCCCACTTGCTGCTCGACGCCGCGTAGGTGCGCTTCAGATCGTCCAGGACCGCGATGCCGTCGACGGGGAGGGTCATACGGGCCTGGGAGGCGTTCGTGGCCGTCACGAAGAGCTTCACGCGGCCGTTCGCGGCTTCCACACGCGTCACCTCGACGGTGAGCATGCCGCGCTGCTGCTTGAAGGAGCCCGTCGCGACCTTCACCTCGGCGGACGGCTCGGTGGTCTCCAGCGCGCCATCGGGAGTCTGGGCGCTGTTCGACGTGGTCGAGGTGGCCGTGGTGTTGGGCTGTGCGGCGGAGTTGTCACCGCTCAGTGCAAACTGGATCACGCCCAGTAACGCGAGCACACCGGCAGCCACGCCCGCAATGGCGATCACGGTCTTACCTCGGCGCGTGACCCGACGATGCTGCATGACTTCCTCTGTTCGACCCCCGTGACAAAACACAGCTCCCCCGCGAGCGGGCCTAGTCTCATATCGAACGGGTGAAACGTCAATGCGCTAGGGTCCGCGCGTGTCTCAAGATGTCGCCGAATTCACGGCTCCGCAGCTGCTCACCACCCACATCGTCGGCTCGGCAGCCGAGGCGCTCGAAGCGGTTCAGGCCGCTGACGTGCTCGACCTCGGTGTCCGCGCCTACAACCGCCTCGTTCCCGACGCCGACGACGCCGAGTCGTTGGAGGAGGAATGGGTCGTCGAGGTCTACACCAGCGCTCCTGCTGTCGACCCCGACGCGGACGAGGACTGAGCAGCCCAGAAGTGGGGGCACCCCGTCCGGAGTGCCCCCAAACCTGAAGAAATACCTGAAGATTTCAGGCCGTTAGTACGACTTTGCCGCGCACGTGCCCACCTTCGAGCAGCTTGTGCGCCTTTACCGCTTCCGCCAACGGGAACGTCTGCTGCACCTCGACGCGCAGCGAACCGGTGGCCACCAGGTCCACCAGCCACTGCGTCTGCTCGGCGTTCGGCCGCGCCCAGGTGTTGATCACTCCGTGCTCCAGCGCACGCGGCCCGTCCACAATGGACGTCATTCGCGCCCGGTCCCGCACCAGCTGCAACGACTGGTCGAACGCGAGCCCGCCGACGTTGTCGGTCACCACGTCGACCTTGCCGTCCCCGCCGATCAGCTCCGCGACGGTGTCGACCAGCGCGTCGCCGTAGGCCACCGGTTCGGCGCCCAGCGACCGGACGAAGTCGTGGTTGCGCGGCGACGCCGTGCCGAGCACCCGCGCGGCGCCCAGCTCGCGCGCGATCTGCACCTGGAGGTGGCCGACCCCGCCCGCGGCGGCGTGCACCAGCACGACGTCACCAGGCCCGGTGCCGACGGCTTTCAGCGACTGCAACGCGGTCAGCCCGGCCAGCGGCAGCGCGGCGGCCGTCACGAAGTCCACGGTGGACGGTTTGCGGGCGATCATCCGGTCCGGCAGCGCGACCAGCTCGGCGTAGGCGCCGAACTGCACGTGGTCCTTTCGCGCGTAGGCGAGCACCTCGTCGCCCGGCTTCCAGTCCTGCACGCCGATGCCGACCGCGCGCACCACACCCGAGACGTCCCAGCCGGGGATCAACGGCAGGTGGTGCGGCAGCAGACCCTGCAGGTATCCCGCTCTGATCTTGAAGTCCACCGGGTTCACGCCGGCCGCCCGCACCTCCACCAGGACCTGGTCAGGCCCCAGCAGTGGATCGGGCAGCTCCTGCCACGACATGACGTCGGCGTCGCCGAACTGGGTAAACGCGATCGCTTTCACAGTCCCTCACCGTAGAAGACTCGCTCCGCCACTGCACGTGCACGGCGGGTCGTACGGCGATATTCCTCCAGGAACACACCCGGATCGCCGCCGGGCGGGTACCCCATCACGGAAGCGACCGCCACGAGGTCGCGCCCGGACGTCGGCAGCTGGTCGGAGGCCTTGCCGCGCACCAGCGTCACGGCGTTGCGGGCGCGCGTCGCGAGGTTCCACGCGGCGGTCAGCGCGGTGGCGTCCTCCGCGGCCAGCAGTCCGGCCGAGACGGCGGCGGACATCGCGGCCATTGTGGACGGTGTGCGCAGTTCGGGCACCGCGCCGGAATGCTGCAGCTGCAACAGCTGCACGGTCCACTCGACGTCCGCGAGCCCGCCGCGGCCGAGCTTGGTGTGCGTGCCGGGATCGGCACCGCGCGGCAGCCGTTCCGCGTCGACGCGCGCCTTGATCCGCCTGATCTCCCGCACGGACGCCGCGTCCAGGCCGTCGGCCGGATACCGCAACGGCTCGATCAACGCCTCGAACTCGGCACCCAACGCGGGGTCGCCCGCGATGAACCTGGCCCGCAGCAGCGCCTGCTTCTCCCAGATCTCCGCCCACTGCCGGTAGTACGCGCGGTACGAGTCCAGGGTCCGCACCAGCGGCCCCTGCCTGCCCTCCGGCCGCAGGTCAGCGTCCACCTGCAGCGGCGGGTCCTGCGACGGCGCGCCGAGCAGCCGCCGGATGTTCTCGACGACACCGCTCGCCCACTTCGCCGCCTCGGCGTCGGACACGCCTTCGAACGGCCGGCACACGAACATCACGTCCGCGTCCGACCCGTAGCCGAGCTCGTGGCCGCCGAGCCGGCCCATGCCGATCACGGCCAGCGCGGCGACGGGCCGGCCGGCCGCGCGCACGGCCGCGTCGAGCGCGCTCTGCAGCACCGCGACCCACACCTCGGACAGCGACACGCACACCGTGTCCACCGACATGAACCCCAGCAGGTCCGCGGCGGCGACGCGCAGCATCTCGTGACGTCGCAACGACCGCGCGGCCGCGACGGCACGGGGCAGGTCGTCGTACCGGGAGACCGCGCTGCGCAACGGGTTTCCGATCGCGTGCGGATCACGGACTGCCAGCGCGTCGGTGTCCGCGAGCAGCCGCAGCACCTCCGGCGCCCTGACCAGCAGATCCGGGACGAAACGCGACGTGCCCAGCAGCACCGCGAGCCGTTCGACGACCGCGCCCTCGTCCCGCAGCAGCCGCAGGTACCAGGGCGTCTCCGCGAGCGCCTCGGACACCTTCCGATAGGCGAGCAGCCCGCCGTCCGGATCGGGCGTGCCGGCGAACAGGTCGAGCAGCACCGGCAGCAGAGCGCCCTGGATGCGAGCCCGCCGCGAAACGCCGTGCGTCAACGCCTGAATGTGCCGCAACGCCCCGTCAGGCGACGTGTAGCCCAAGGCCGCCAACCGGGCCACGGCCTCCTTGGTGGTCAGCCGCAACGCCTCGGTCGGCACGCCCGCCACGGACTGCAGCAGCGGCCGGTAGAACAGCTTCTCGTGCAGCCTCCGGACCTGGTTGGCGTGCTTGCGGAACTCCGCGAGCAGCACCTGCCCCTCCGACTTCCGCCCGTCCGCGTGCAGCCCGGCCGAACGTGCGAGCCAGCGCAACGCCGTGAGGTCGTCGTCAGCCGGGAAGAGGTGCGTGCGCAGTAAACGCTGCAGCTGCAGCCGGTGCTCCAACGTGCGCAGGAACCGGTACGAGCGCCCGAAGTCCGCCGCGTCGTTGCGCCCGATGTACCCGCCCCTGCCCAGCGCGGCCAACGCGGCGGTGGTCGCCTGAATCCGCAGGTCCTCATCGGACCGGCCGTGCACGAGCTGCAGCAGCTGCACCGCGAACTCCACGTCGCGCAGTCCGCCGCGGCCCAGCTTCAGCTCGCGGTCGGCGAGCCCGGTCGGCACGTGGTCCTCGACGCGGCGGCGCATCGCCTGGACGTCCTCGACGAAGTTCTCGCGCTCGGCCGCCGTCCACACGTACGGCCGCACGACGTCCAGGTACGCCTGTCCCAGCTCGGCGTCACCCGCGACCGGCCGTGCCTTGAGCAGCGCCTGGAACTCCCAGGTCCGCGCCCACTTCCGGTAGTAGGAGGCATGTCCGTCGAGCGTGCGGACCAATGCGCCCGCCTTGCCCTCCGGCCGCAGCGCCGCGTCGACCTCGAAGCACGACTGGCCCGCGATCTGCATCATCGTGCTGGCCAGCCGCGTCGCCGCACCGAGATCACCTTCGGCGACGAACACGACGTCGACGTCGCTCACGTAGTTCAGCTCGTTCGCGCCGCACTTGCCCATCGCGATCACCGCGAGCCGGCACCGGTCCACGCCGTTGACGCGTTCCGCGGCGAGCCGCAACGACGCCCGCAACGCGGACACCGCGAGATCGGACAGCTGCGCCGCCACCGTGTCGTACGGGATGTAGGGCAGCGTCGGCTCGACGACGTGTGCCAGGTCGTTGGCCGCTACGAGCAGCAGCTTCGCGCGGTACTCGGTGCGCAGAACCGCTCCGTCCGGCAGGTCCAGCGACACGTCGACCTCGTCGGTCAGCGACCGCCACCGCTCGGGGTGCGCGACGAGGAAGTCCGACAGCGCGGTCGACGACCCCAGCACGGCGAGCAGCCGCCCGCGCAGCACGGTGTCCTCGTGCAGCGCGGCCGAGAGCTCGGGCCAGCCGGCGACGCCGCGGAGGCGCTCCAGCCCGCGCAACGCGAGGTCGGGGTCGGGAGAGCGGGACAGTGCGGCCAGGACGGGCTCGGCGCCGTCGGCCGGGCGACGGTCAGCCCACAGACCGAGGCCGCGCAGCACTTCTTCGCTGCGCGGCTCGGTGAGTCCGAATCTGGCGGGTGAGGCGGCGCGGGCTGATTCGCTCATCACGCACCAACCTACTGCCAGGGAGTGCTAAACGATGATCAGGAACAGCCCGTAGCCGACCGCGGCCACGCACCCGGCGAAGCTCGCCACCGCGGCGGCCTTCGAGTTGTTCGACAACGCCCTGATGCCGAGCACGAACAACGTCACCACCAGGAGCGTGACCAGCAGCGTCGCGCCGAAAACGGTCAGCAGCGCGGTGAAGTCGATCTTCACGCTGCCACCTTGTGGAGCTCCGCCTGCGCGGCGACCTCGTCGACGATGTGCTCCGGCTTGACCGGCTCGCGCCGCGACAGCACCCAGATGCCGATCGCGATCGCACTGCCGATGACGGCGACGCCGATGACACCGGTCGTGCCGCTGGACGCCCACTTGCCCGCGATGGCACCGACGATGCCCGCGGCGGGCAGCGTGACCAGCCAGCCGACGGCCATCTTGCCCATGGTCCCCCACTTGACGCCGTGGCGGTCGCGGCCGAGGCCGGAGCCCATGATGCCGCCGGACGCGACGTGCGTCGTGGACAGCGCGAACCCGAGGTGCGACGACGCGAGGATCGCCGCGGCCGTGGAGGTCTGCGCCGCGAAGCCCTGCGCGGGCTCGATGGTCGTGAGGCCGCGGCCGAGCGTGTGCGTGATGCGCCAGCCGCCGAGGTACGTGCCGAGCGCGATCGCCGCAGCGGCGCTGATGATCACCCAGGTGGGCGGCGCCGAACCGGGCGCGAGCGAGCCGGACGTGATCAGCGCGAGCGTGATGATGCCCATGGTCTTCTGCGCGTCGTTCGTGCCGTGCGCGAGCGAGACCAGCGAGGCGGACGCGACCTGGCCGATCTTGAACCCGGTGTGCGACACGCGCGGGTCCGTGGCCTTCTTGAGCCGGTAGACCACGACCGTGGCGAGGCCGGCGACGACACCGGCGACCAGCGGCGCGACCACCGCGGGCACGATCACCTTGTCGAGGACCTTGGTGAAGTGGATGGCGTCCACACCGGACGCGACCCACGCGGCACCGATCAGGCCGCCGAACAACGCGTGCGACGAGCTCGACGGCAGCCCGGCGTACCAGGTGACCAGGTTCCACATGATCGCGCCGACCAGCCCGCCGAAGATGATCGCGGGCGTGATCTTGGCGTCGTCGACGATGCCGCCGGAGATGGTCTTGGCCACCTCTACGGACAGGAAGGCGCCGACGAGGTTGAGAACCGCGGACAGCGCGACAGCCGTCTTGGGCTTGAGCGCACCGGTCGCGATGGAGGTGGCCATGGCGTTGGCCGTGTCGTGGAACCCGTTGGTGAAGTCGAAGATGAGAGCAGTGACGACAACGATGATCACTACAAGAGCGGGATCCACACTGATCCTCCGGCTGGATCGAACAAGGTGCTCGATGTTGACGGTACCGGGTACTCAGGATGCCCTATAACCTACGAAAGTAACGTCACACCAACGGAAGTTGTGTGCCCGGACACCCCGCGGAAGGCAGTTCTCCCCGCACCAGCTTGGCGAATCTGCCCACGAACGGCTGCCACACCTCCTCGAAGTCGCGGTGCGCCTCCTCGAGGAAGTCCTGGTCGAAGTGGTGGGGCCGCGCGGAGGCCGCGGAGTCGGGGTCCTTGGCCGCCCAGTTCAGGACGATCTCCGGGGTCGTCTCGATGTGGAACTGCAGCCCGTAAGCGCTTGCGCCGACCCGGAACGCCTGGTTGGGGTACTTCGGGGACGCCGCCAGGTGCTCAGCGCCGGGAGGCAGCACGTGCACCTCGTCGAGGTGGAACTGCAGCACGTCCGGCGTGAACGGCAGATCCGCGAACAGCGGGTCGTGGCCGGCCACGTCCCGCTTCGCCACCAGCAACACCCCGACCTCGGGCCCTTGTGGGCCCCGGCGCACCTGTCCCCCGGTGGCCGCGGCCAGCAGCTGAGCGCCGAGGCAGATCGCGAGCACCGGCACCCGCTGCGCGACCGCGCTCGACAGCAGCCTCCTGACGTCGGCCAGCCACGGGTGCTCGACGTCGTCGAGCGCGCCCATCTCGCCGCCGAGGCAGATCACGCCCTGGTAGCCGTCCAAATCGGCCGGTGCGGGCTCGTCCTGCAGCGACACGAGGTGCAGCTCGACGCCGTCGGCCTCCAGCCAGTCACCCAGCTTCGCCAGCGGGTCTGACTGCGAGGGCTGCAGAACGAGCAAACGCGGTGCGGTCACGGACATGAGCCTATGTCGGCTTGTCTCAACAGTGACACGCGACCTTAGAAACATCCTCCTGGTTCCGCTCGACCGGATAGCCCGCTTCCCGCCACGCCGTGATGCCTCCGGCCAGCCGCTTCACCCGGAACCCGCGTTGCGCGAGGGCGAGAGCGCCCTTGGTGGCGGCGTTGCACTGGAAGCTCTCGCAGTAGCAGATGTAGACCAGGTCCGGGTCGAGGTCGAGCCGCTCGGGCAGGTCGCGGTAGGGCAGGTTGATGGCGCCGGGGATGCGCTCCTGCGCGAACGCTTCCGGGCTTCGCGTCTCCACGAGGACGTACCCGGCCGTGTTGCCCTCCTGCATGTCCCGGTGGACGTCGTCGGGATCCGCTTCCAGCGAGAGCTCGGCAGCGAAGAAGATCACGGACGCTGTCGGGTCGGCGGCGGGGAAGCGCAGTGCGTTGGTCATGTCATGATCCTGCTTGGACGGTTCCGGTTCGGACATGCGGAAGTCCAGGCGTTCACGACGTTCTGCTTATGATTTCCAGGTGGAACTCGACGCGGTGGACTGGAAGATCCTGTCGCTGCTGCAGACCGATGGCCGGATGTCGTTCACCGCGCTGGGCCGCGAGGTGTCGCTGTCCGCGCCGGCCGTGACCGAACGGGTCCGGCGCCTGGAGTCGCTGGGCGTGATCACGGGCTTCGTCGCGGTGGTCTCGCCGGCCCGCCTCGGGCTGCCGATCGAGTCGATCGTGCGCGTGCGGGTGCGGTCCCTCGACACCCCGCGGTTCCGCAGTCAGGTGCTCCTGCTGCCGCAGATCCTCGACGCCGACCACGTGACCGGGGACGACTGCTGGCTGCTGCGCGTGGTGTGCCGGTCGATGGTGGAGCTGGAGGAGCTCGTCGAGGTCATGCAGCGGTACGGGGACACCACCACTTCACTGGTGTTCTCGTCGCACGTGCGCAACCGGCCGCTCACCCCCGAGCTCTTCGGCTAGGACCAGCGGTACTCCGTCCAGTCCGAGACGTGCCGGAAGCCGATGCCCTGGTAGACCGAGTTCGCGGTCGGGTTGGCGAAGTCGGCGGTCAGCACGACGTGGTCGGCCCCGGCCCCGTGCGCCCACTGGCTGACCGCGGCGGTGACGGCGGCGGCGTAGCCCCGTCGGCGGTGCTCGGGCGGGGTGTAGACCGGGCCGACCCGCGACACTCCGGCGATCGGGTCGGTGCTGGCCGCCCACGACACCGGCACGCCGCCGGCCTCCCAGATCACGTGGCCCGCGGGCATCGTGCGGATGCCGCGCATCGCGTCACGGGCGTCGTCGCGGCTCAGGCCGTCCAGCTCGGCGATGAAGTCGGTCCACCACTCGGTGATGAGGTCGTCGTCCGCCTCGGTCGCCAGGCGGGACCGGCCCGGCACGTCGGGGATCGTCAGCTCGTCGAGCCGGTAGAGCTTCAGCCGGAAGATCTCGCGGCCGCCGGCGCGCCAGAGGGTGCGGAAGGCTTCGACCCGGTCCAGCGGGCCGGTGACGGCGTCGACGTCCTGGCCGCGCAACGCCTCGGCCACCAGCGGGGCGGCCGCGGGAGGCATCGCGGCCACGTGCAGCGGGCGGTCCTGCATGCGGGTCGCGACCCCGACCAGAGTTCCGTTGTCGTGCAACGAGATCAGTGCCGCGGGTACGCGAAGGCCGCGCAGGGCCGAGTCCACTGTGGTCAGGTGGACGCTGTGGTTGACGGGGTCGGCGTCGAGGAAGCCACCTGCCACCGCGAGGAAGTCGTCGATGTCGTCGTGGATCAGCGCTTCCACCAGAACTCCGCCCAGTCGTCGAGTGCTCGGTAGCCGATTCGTCGGTAGATCGAGTTGGAGGTCGGGTTGGTCAGGTCCGCGAAGAGGATGACGTCGGTGGCTCCCCGGTCGAGTGCCCACTGGCTGACCATCGCGGTGACGGCGGCACCGTAGCCGTGCTTGCGGTGCTCTGGCGGGGTGTAGACCGGGCCGACCCGCGTCATGCCGGACTGCGGAAGGCTCGCCACGGCCCAGGCGACGGGGGTGCCGTCGACCTCCCAGAGGACGTGGCCGTTGCCGAGGCGCAGAGATCCGCGCATGGCTTCGGTCGTTCCGTCGTTCGGGGCCTCCGGCACGGCTTCCGCGAGGAACGCCCGGCGCCAGGCACCTAGCAGTTCGACGTCGTCCTCGGTCGCCATCCGCCCGGCGCCGGCCGCGGCCGGGGGAACCAGCGTGCCGAGGCGGTACTGCCGAGTGGTCAGCGACTCGGCGAAGCCGGCGCCCATGGCTGTGGCGAGAGCCTCAGCTCTTTCTCGCGGACCGGTGACGCCCTGGGCGTCCGGATCGACCTCGCGGGCGATCCGCGCTGCCAGCTCCGCCGCTTCGAGTGGCAGATCCGCGGCCTGGAACAGCCACGGAGGTGTCCGGATCAGGGAGCCGATCACCTCACCGCGGTCGTGGAAGGTGATCAAGGTCGGAGGGTGGTCGACGCCCGGCAGCCGGCGGATGCGGTCGAGTGAGGTGATCGCCACCGTGTTCCGCACCGGATCGGCGGTCAGCCGATCGTGGGTGGCGGCGTCGAACGACTCCAGACTTGTGTGCACGACCGCGTCCATGGGTCCATCAGACCAGGCGAGGCAAGCGAAAAAACGGCATGCAAAAGACCCCTGCGGAGAGCACTCGAGGTGCTCGACCCGCAGGGGTCTTCTGAACGATTGTCCGGCGGCGACCTACTCTCCCACACCGTAACCAGTGCAGTACCATCGGCGCAGAAGGGCTTAACTACCGGGTTCGGAATGGGACCGGGTGTTTCCC
>NZ_JBSGBE010000034.1:0-69790 GCF_053601075.1 Lentzea sp. NPDC004789
TTCCAGAACGGGATCGTGTTGATCACCCGTGCGGCGTTGGCGAAGAAGTGGCCGCTGGGGATCAGGGAGAAGTCACCGGTCACCGAGGCCCCGTCGCGGCTCGCGACGAGGAACGACCAGTAGAACGGGAAGGCCGACCCGAGCACGAACGCGGCCAGCAGGCCGTAGACCACGAAGGACGGACGTTTCATCGCACGGCCTTCCTCGTGAGCCAGAAGTTGAACCCGGCGACCCCGATGATGATCAGGAACAGCGTCCACGCGAGGGCGGAGGCGTAGCCGAGGTCGAACTGCTGGAACGCCGTCTGGTACAGGTAGAGCACGACGGTCTGGAACTGGTGCTGCGAGCCGCCGCCGTTGCCGCCCGCGGGGTCGAACATCTTGGGCTCGGTGAAGATCTGCAGACCGCCGATCGACGTCGTCACGATGACGAAGATCAGCGTGGGCTTGAGGTTCGGCAGCGTGATGCTGAAGAACTGCCGCACGGGGCCGGCGCCGTCGACCCGCGCGGCCTCGTACAGGTCGCGGGGGATCGCGAGCATCGCGGCGAGCACGATGAGCGCGTTGTAGCCGGTCCACCGCCAGTTCACCATCGACGCGATGGCGACGTGGCTGCCGAAGGTGTTGGCCTGCCAGTCGATCGGGCTCAGGCCGAACGTGGTGAGGACGCTGTTCACCAGCCCGTAGCGGGCCCCGAACAGGTTGCCGAAGATGATCGTCAACGCGACCAGCGACGCGACGTAGGGCAGCAGCACGCCCATCCGCCACACCGTCCTGGCGCGGAGGTTGCTGCTGAGCAGCGCGGCGAGCACCACGGCGACGATCACCTGCGGCACGCTGGACAGCAGGAAGATGCTGACGGTGTTGAAGAGGGCGTTCCAGAACTGGCCGTCGGCGAGCAGCGTCCGGTAGTTCTCGACACCGATGAACTTCGGGTCGTCCGCACCCAGCTCCCAGTCGAACAACGACACGTAGGCCGTGTACAGCAACGGGAAGAGCCCGACCGCGCCGAACAGCACGAAGAACGGCGCGACGAACAGGTACGGCGACACCTTGTTGTCCAGTTTGGACCAGCGATGACGGCGTGGAGGCTGCGAGCGAGCCGTGTCGGCCCGCTCGCGCTCCACCTCTTTCACGAGGAGGACGGTCACTTGGCCGCCTTCTGCGCCTCGGCGACAGCGGTCTTCCAGGCCTCGTCGGTGCTCTTGCCCTGCTCGACGGACTGCAACGCCGGGCTGAACACGTTGTCCTGCAGCTGTCCGTCCTTCGGCCCCTTGTACTGCGCCGCCGCGACCTTCTTCGCCTGTGCGGCGAACAGCGCGCCGGCCTTGACGTCACCGAAGTAGGCGTTCGTCTTCTCCAGCAGCGCGGGGGCTTCGAGCGCCTTGACCTGGCTCGGGAAGGTGCCCTTGGCCTGGAACGCCTTGATCTGCTGCTCCGGCGCGGTCAGCCAGGCGGCGAGCTCGGCGGCCTTCTTCGCGTTCTTGCTCTGCTTCGGCACGGTCAGGTACGAACCGCCCCAGTTGCCGCCGCCGTTCGGGAACGCGTCCGTGACGGCCCACTTCCCCTTGTTCTCCGCCCCGGCCTGGGTCTCGATCACACCGAGCATCCACGAGGGGCACGTCTTGGTGGCGAACGAGCCCATCTTGAAGCCGGTGTTCCACTCCGGGCTCCAGGCCGCGAGCTTCGCCGACTGGCCCTTCGCCGCCGCCTTCGTCACCGCGTCCCAGTCACCCTTGATCGCGGGGTTGGACTCGACGACCAGCTTGTCGCTCTTGTCGAAGTAGCCGACCTCGTGCTGGTTGTGCATGGCGTTGAAGATCTGGGCGGAGCTGTCGAACCAGGCCACGCCACCGGACTTCGCGATGAACTGGTCACCGGCGGCGAAGTAGCTGTCCCACGTGGCGAACAACGCCTTCACGGCCTCGGGGTCTGACGGCAGACCGGCCTTCTCGAACAGGTCCTTGCGGTAGCACATCGCCAGCGGGCCGATGTCCGTGCCGTACCCGATCAGCTTGCCGTCCTTGGAGGTGGCGGCGTCGGACTTCCACTTCAGCCAGCGGTCGCTCGTGGCGTCCTTCGGGCCGATCTCGTTGAGGTCGTTGAACTGACCGGACTTCGACATGACCTGGGAGAGGTAGCCCTCCTCGATCGCCTCGATGTCGGCGAGACCGGAACCGGCGCCGAGCTTGGTGAAGAGGTTCTCGTGGTGGGGCGCGGCCTGGCCGGCCTTGCGCGGTGTGATCTTGATGTCCGGGTGGGCTGTCTCGTACTCCTTGAACAGGTCCTCGTACCCGAACTCGTTGAACGTGGCGACGGTCAGCTCGGTCTTGCCGTCGGCTGTCTGGTTCGTCGCACTGCCCGCACCGCAGGCGGTGACGGTGGCAGCGGACATGGCGGCACATGCCAGCACGCTGATCAAACGGCGGGGACGCACTGGAGAACTCCTCTGGTCTCGGCGGCAAATTCTGGGAGCGCTCCCAGACCCGGGAAGTGTGATCGAGCACGCTTCAAGGTGTCAAGGAATCTTGATCCGCCCGTAACCAAGGTTCATGGCCTGTTGTGCTCGTTGAGGTGACCATGACGGCATCTACGTGCTGTTATAGGCGAATCCTGGTGCTCGGACCCGACGCGGCGCGGGTCGCGTGAAGCATCATCAACCATGTTTTGGCAACACGGATGAAAGGGTGAAATCTGGGAGCGCTCCCATGTCGCGAGCCCATCTGGCGGCTTCCCGGCGGTTCACTAGAGTGCTGTCGATCTCTCCTCGACCGCGCCTGGTGATCGGAGTTCGGTGTGGATCTGCGGCAGATGGAGTACGCGGTCGCGATCGCCGACGAGCTCAGCTTCACCAGGGTCGCCGAGCGCTACCACATCGCCCAGTCCGGTCTCAGCCACCAGATCAACCAGCTGGAGCGCGAGGTGGGAACGCGGCTGTTCGACCGCACCAGCCGCCGGGTCGAGCTGACCGCGGCGGGTGAGGTGTTCGTCGCCTGCGCACGGGGTGTGCTGCGCTCCGTGCAGGAGACGTTCGCGGAGATCGCTTCGCTCGGCGGACGCGTTCAGGGGCGCCTGCGCGTCGCTTCACCGATGATCACGGCCTCCGACCTCGACATGCTCGGGCTGCTGAGGGAGTTCCAGGAGTCCTGTCCCGACGTCGAGCTCCTCATGTCCGATGTGGGCGGTACGACGGCCGTGAGTCGCCTTCTGACCGGTGAGCTCGACATCGCGGTGCTGTGCCTGCACGAACACCAGTTGCCCGCCGAGCTTTCGCACCACCTGCTCCGGGTGCAGCCACTCGTGATCGTCGTCGGCCGGCGGCATCCGCTGCGGGGAACCGGTGTCGCGCACCTGGCACAGCTGGCGGACGAGCGTTTCCTCGAATGCAACCAGGGCACCTCGTTGCGCCTCCAGGTGGACGCCGCGTTCGACCGGGCCCGCACGCGTCGTCGTGCCGCGTGCGCGTTGCAGAGCGCCGCCGATCTCACGTCGCTGGCCGTGGAGGGGATCGGCGTCACCGTGGTGCCGCGGCCGGTGGCCCACGCCGTCGTCCCGGCCGACCTCGCCGACTGCGTGCTGCGCATCGACGATCCCCAGGCACTGATCCCGCTGGCACTGAGCCACCGGGCACCGGCGCCTGCTTCTCCTGCGGCCCAGGCGTTCCTGCGCCTCGCCCTCGCTCGCCTGGGCACCCGCTGACCCCTGGCATCGAAATCTTCGATCGTTGCCTGCACGGATTGATGTTGGTCGCCGGTCGGGCCGATCAGCATGATCGAGGCAGGCCGGCCGAAGGGGCGTTCATGTCGATCGAGACGATGAAAGCGGTCCGCATCTCCCGACAGGGTCCACCGGACGTGCTCAGGTGCGAAGACCTGCCCATACCTTCGATACGCGCGAACGAGGTCCTGATCCGCAACGAAGCGGCGGGCATCAACTTCGCCGACACCGAACGCCGGCGCGGCGGCTACTACCCGGTGGCCACGCCGTTGCCCTACGTTCTCGGCGGCGAGTTCTCGGGAGTGGTGGCCGCCGTCGGCGACGAGGTCATCGGGCTGCGCGTCGGGGACGCGGTCTTCGGCATCACCCACCCCGCCCGGTCCGGCTGTTACGCCCAGTACGTCGCCGCGCCGGCCGGGGAGGTCTTCCCGCTGCCGCCCGGCATCGGGTTCGCGGAGGCGACGGCGTTGCTGGTGCAGGGCCTGACCGCGTATCTCGTGCTGCGCGACGGCGTGCGACTCATGAAGAACGACTCGGTCCTCGTGCTCGCCGCCGCGGGCGGCGTCGGTTCGCTCGTCGTGCAGCTGGCCAGGATCATGGGAGCGGGCCAGGTCGTCGGCGCGGCGAGCACGCCGGAGAAACGGCGGCTCGTGCTCGGCCTGGGCGCGGACTCGGTGATCGACTACACGCAACCTCGCTGGCACACCGAAGTTCTGCGCACGACCGGCGACCGGGGCGTGGACGCGGTGCTGCTCTCCGGTGGCGGCGAGCTGCTCAGCGAAGCGGCGGCCAGCCTGGCGCCCTTCGGCCGGCTCGCGGCGTACGGGACGGCGAACGGGGAGATGCCCGTCATCGACTTCGTGAACGGACTGCCCGACCAGGTCCTGATGAACCTGTCGTTCACCTTGTTCGCTCTGCAGTTCTACTTCGTCCACGCCCGTTCCGAGCTGGCGTTGGCAGTGGAAGAGCTGGTCGGTTTCGTTCGCGAGGGCCGGCTGCGGCTCGTCCTCGGTCCGCAACTGCCGTTGTCGGCGGCGGCCGAGGCGCACCGGCTGCTGGAGGGGCGGCAGAGCACGGGGAAGATGGTCCTGCTGCCCTGGGCGGACTGACCCGGCTGTTCCGCCGAAGTGGCGGACCCGACGAGGTGTCCACAACGGAGCCGGTTCGCGTTGCGGTCCGGTATCGGGTTCGCGGCTGCCGGGTGGACCGGCCTCGCCGGGTCAGCGCACCCGCCAGCTCCCCGGCGGGCCGAGGTAGCTGTACTTCAACCGTGGCGGTGGTGATGCTGACGGTCCGCGGCGCCTGGTCGTCGATCGACATCGCGTACTTGACGCCGTCACCGGGACGCACGTTGTTGCGCGGTGACAGGTGAGCCCAGACCGTGAAGGTTCCGGTGCTGGTGAAGTTGACCGGGTACTCGAGCCGAGGTCCGTTGCCGCCGGGCGACTGCGTCGGCGCGGTGACCGGCCCCGGCTGCACGCCGGAGCCGGTGCGGCCGATGCCGGGCAGGCGCTGCCACGTGATCCCGTTGCGTTGACGGCCTGGGAGTAGTGGTCGGCCTCAATGGACACGTAGCCGTCCGCCTCGACGAAACCCTTTGACAGCACCACGGCCGGCTTGGTCACCGGCGCGATGACGGTGACCGTGCGACCGGCGCCGGTCACGGTGATCGGAACGCGGATGGTGCCGGCGGGGGCCTTCGACCAGTCGACCGTCACCGCGGCGCGGGCACGCGGAAACGTTTCATGTCAGGCTCATGGAAACCTCTCACCAGCCACAAGAGTGCTTCCGCGGAAGGTGGTGCATTGCCGTTGACAACGGCAATCACGAGCCTCGACGTTCACGGAGATGAACTTTCGAAGGAATTCGATGCGTCATTCCGACGGTGAAACCGTGACCAGCGCGGCAAAGAGGCGAGGCAGCACCTCGGTCAGGTAGCGGCTGTCGGCCGTGCTGGGCAGCTCGTCGAGAAGAGCTCGCTCCAGCATGGTCTCGTAGAGCGCGATGATCGTGACGACGGCGTTGCGCGGGTCGACGGTCAACCGCAGGTTCAGCCGTTCGAGCATGGTCAGCAGAATGGCCGCCAGTGCGTCGTGGAAGACCCGTTCGGCGGCGGCGGTCGACGCGCGCAGCTCGGGCTGCCGCAGGGCCTGGGCGCGGAACTCGGCGTTGAGCAGGTACCACGCCTTGTCCGCCGTGAGCGCCTCCATGAACAGGTCCGCCGCCTTCTGCAACACCGCGGCCGTGGCGCTCGGATCAGTTGGATCCACTGCGGTGAGAGCGCTTTCCACCGCGGCGCGCAACCGGTCGGTCCGGTGGCTCATCTGCGTCTCGTAGACCGCGAGGAACAGTTCTTCCTTGCTGGCGAAGTTCGAGTAGAACGCGCCGCGGGTGAACCCGGCGCGGTCGCAGATCAGCTCGACGGGGGCGTCGCGGATGCCCAGTTCGGTGAACACCGCGTGGGCGGCGTCGATCAGCCGCTGCCGGGTCTCTGCTCTACGTCGCGTAATCCCTGTCGCCATCACACCAGCCCTAAGAGTGACGCGATGCACGGTGCATCGGATACATCGTGTATTACGATACACCATGTATCAAGGCTGATGGGAGTCGTCATGTCGTCGTTCCTCTACCGGCTGGGCCGGGCAGCGGCACGGGCCCGGCTGCTGGTCGTGGCGTTGTGGGTGGTGGTGCTCGCGACGTCCGGGGGAGTGGCGCTGCTGGTCAACCAGGGCACCGACGACACCTTCGCCATCCCCGGTTCGGAGTCGCAGGACGCGCTCGACCACCTCGGCCGGGTCTTCCCGGAGGTCAGCGGCACGTCCGCGCAGCTCGTGCTGGAGGTGCCGGCCGGACAGCGGGTCGACACGCCGCAGCGCCGGGCCGCGGTCGCCGCGGCCGTGCAGCGCATCGGCTCGGTCGGGCAGGTGGCGGCGGTGGTGGATCCGTTCGGGCAGAACGTGACCGGTGCGGTCTCGGGTGACGGACGGGCGGCGCTGATCGCGGTGCCGCTCAAGGTGCAGCTGGCCGACGTCGCACCGGCCACGAGGAAGGACCTGTCCGCCATCGCCGCGGACCTGGCGAAGTCGGCCGGCGCCGAGGTGCACACCGGTGGCGACGCGTTCTCCGACCGCGTGCCGAAGCTCAGTCCGACCGAGGGCATCGGGCTCGTCATCGCGTTGCTGGTGCTGGTGCTGATGTTCCGGTCGCTGGTCGCGGCCGTCATGCCGCTGGTGACCGCGATTCTCGGGGTGGGCCTGTCGATGGGCCTGATCTACCTGGTCACGCTCGTCACCCCGATCTCGTCCACGGCGCCGATGCTCGCGGTGATGCTCGGCCTCGCGGTCGGCATCGACTACGCCCTGTTCCTGTTGTCCCGGCACCGCGACCAGCTCGCCGACGGGCTGGAGGTCGAGGAGTCCATCGCCCGTGCCACCGCCACCGCGGGCTCCGCCGTGATCTTCGCCGGTCTCACCGTCGTCATCGCCCTGCTGGGGCTGTCCGTGGCGGGAATCCCGTTCCTCACCACGATGGGCGTGGCCGCCGCCGTCGCGGTCGCGCTGGCCGTCGCGATCGCCGTCACGCTCGTGCCGGCGCTGATGTCGTTCGCCGGCCCGCGGTTGCGCCCGCGCGCACCCCGGCGCCGCAAGCGCGCCCGACCGCAGGTGGCCCGGTGGTGGGTGCGCACGGCGACCAAGGCCCCGCTGGTGACGGTGGTCGTGGTGGTCGTCGGGCTCGCGTTGTGCGCGCTGCCCGCGCTGGAGCTGCGGCTTGCGCTGCCGGACAACGGAACCGAAGAGGAGGGCAGTCCGGCGCGCGACACCTACGACGTCGTGGCCGAGCACTTCGGGCCGGGCTACAACGGGCCGCTCATCGTCACCGCCGACATCATCACCAGCACCGATCCCGTCGGACTGGTCAACAGGCTCGCCGACGACATCCGCGGCCTTCCCGGGGTGGCCTCCGTGCCGCTGGCGACCCCGAACCCCAAGGGGGACACCGGAATCATCCAGGTCGTCCCCGCCACCGCGCCGGACTCGCCCCAGACCGACGAGCTCGTCACCCTGCTGCGCGACCGCGAACAGCACTTCCTCGACGCGTACGGCACCAGGACCGCGGTCACCGGCATCACGGCCGTCGGCATCGACGTGTCCGCCCAGCTCGGCAGTGCGTTGCTGCCGTTCGGCATCCTGGTCGTGGGGCTGTCGCTCGTGCTGCTGGCCATGGTGTTCCGGTCTGTCTGGGTGCCGATCAAGGCGACCGCCGGATACCTGCTGTCGGTCGGGGCCGCGTTCGGCGCCACGTCGTTCGTGTTCCAGCAGGGCCACTTCGCCGGGCTGCTGAACGTCACCCACACCGGCAGCGTCATCAGCTTCCTGCCCATCATCCTGATGGGTGTCCTTTTCGGACTCGCGATGGACTACGAGGTGTTCCTCGTGTCCCGCATCCGCGAGGACTACGTGCACCACGGCGATCCGCACCACGCCATCGAGACCGGCTTCGTGTCGGCGGCGCGCGTCGTCGTCGCCGCGGCCGTGATCATGTTCGCGGTGTTCGCCGCGTTCGTGCCAGAAGGCAGCGCCACCATCAAACCGATCGCGTTCAGCCTCGCCGTCGGCGTGTTCGTGGACGCGTTCATCGTGCGCATGACCCTGGTTCCGGCCGTGCTGGCACTGCTGGGCCATCGCGCGTGGGGACTGCCGCCGAAGCTCGACCGCGCGTTGCCGGTGTTCGACGCCGAGGGCGACGCTCTGGTCCACGAACTGCGACTGGCGGACTGGCCGGGCGCCGACGAGGCCGTCAGCGCTCGCGAGCTGTGCCTGGACGACGACCGCGGGCACCCGGTCTTCCACGACGTGGACGTGCACCTGCCGCACGGCGAAGTGCTCGTCCTGCACGGCGCCGGCTCCAGCGGCAAGACCGCGCTGCTGTTCACCCTCGCCGGCCGCGTCACCAAGCACCGGGGTGACCTGAAGGTCCTCGGCCGCGTGCTGCCGCAACACAGCCACGCGGTGCGCCGCGAGGTCGCCGTGATCCGGTGCCGCGAGACGCCGGACCCCGCCCGCGAGATCCCCGGTGACGCTCGCCTCGTGCTGCTCGACGACGTCGACGTCGTCCTGCGCACCGACGCCCGCGCCGCGCTGCGCGACCTGCTCTCCCGGCGCACGACGTCGTTCGTGGTCACCTGCCAGGACCCGGACCGCGTCGCCGACCTGGTGCCCGCCACCGCCCATCTGCGCGCACTGCGCCCGCAGCCCGCCGAGGTCCTCTGATGCTCAAGCCGTTCGCCAACTCGGCCCGTGCTCTCGCCACCGGCCCGCTGACGTGGAAGACCTGGACCGGGCTGATCCTCGTGCCGGTCGTGATCATGGGTCTGCTCGCGTGGGCGTTCGCCTCACCCGGCGACGACCACGGCACGGCCACCGCCGCCGTGGTCAACGACGACGAGCCCGTCACCGTCAACGGCCAGATCGTCCCGCTGGGGCGCGAACTCGCCGGAAAGCTCACCCACAGCAGCGATTCGCCGTACAAGTGGGTGCTCACCGACTCCGCCGACGGCGCGAGCGGTCTCGCCGACGGCAGCTACACCGCCGTGGTGACGATCCCGAAGGACTTCTCCGCGCGCGCCACGTCCACCGCCACCGCGAAACCGCTCGACGCGGCCAAGGCCGTGCTCACCGTGCGGACCTCGCCGGCCGCCGGCGTCATCGACCCGCGACTGTCGGAAGACGTCGCCCGCAGCACCCAGCAGACCCTCGACCAGCAGGTCGTGGAGACGTACCTGGACAACATCTACCTCGCGTTCGGCACGATCCACGACCAGCTCGGCAAGGCGGCCGACGGCGCGGCGCAGCTCGCGAACGGCACCGCACAGCTCGTCCCCGGCGCCCGTCAGGTGGCCGACGGGTCCGCCCAGCTGAGCACGGCGGCCGTCCAGCTCGCCGACGGCGCGGCGCAGCTCGCGGCCGGCACCTCCCAGCTCGCCGCCGGGTCGTCCCAGCTCGCCGCCGGTCTGACTCAGGCGGAACGCGACACCGCCCAGCTCCCCGCTCTGACGAGGCAGCTCGCCGACGGCGCGAACCAGGTCGCGCGGGGCAACGAACAGCTCGCCGCCACCGTCGTCCCGCTGGCGAACCGGATCATCGCCGCGATCGACGCCCTGCCCTCCGCCGTGGCCGGCGCCGCCGAGTTCCGGCGCCTGGCAGGCCAGTGCACCGGAACACCGGAGTTCTGCCGTGAGCTCACCTCCGCGGCGGACCGGTTCGCCGCGGAGGCCGGACGCATCGACGGCGCCAAGGCGACCGTGCGCGACGCCGCCGTCCGGGCACGCGACTCCGTGCAGGCACTGGCCTCCGGCGCCCGTCAGGTGGCGAACGGCAACGCCGCGCTCGCCGGCCGTTCCGCGGAGCTCGCCTCCGGTATCGCCTCCGCCGCCGGAGGCTCCCGCAGGCTCGACGCGGGCGTCCGGCAGGCCGACGCCGGAGCACGGCAGCTCGCCACCGGAGCCGGGCAGCTCTCAACGGGGGCCGCCCAGCTCGCTACCGGGGCCGGCCGGCTCGCCGACGGTGCGGGCGAGGTCGACCAGGGCGCGCGGCAGCTCGCCACCGAACTCGGCAAGGGCCGCGACCAGGTGCCCTCCTACACCGACGCCGAACGCGCCCACCTCAAGACCGTCGCGGCCGATCCCACCACCGCCGCGGTCGACAGCCTCCCGGTCGGCACCCTCGGCATCCCGCTGTTCGCCGCGTTGGCGTTGTGGGCGCTGGCGTTGGCCACCTACCTCGTCACGCAGGCCGTGCCCGGCGCCGTGCTGACCGCCCGCGAACCGACGTGGCGCATCATCGTCCGCGCCGCCGTGCCCGGTGCGACCGCCGCCGCTCTGTCCGCGCTCGCCATCACCGCGCTCGCCGTGCCCGTGCTGGGCCTGAACTTCCTTCAGGCGGTGGGTTTCCTGGCGGTAGCGCTGCTCGCGGCCGGTGCGTTCGTCGCGCTCAACCAGGCCGCCACTGCCATCCTCGGCAGGGCCGGGCGGCTGGCCGCGCTCGCCGTGCTGGTCCTCGCCGCCGCCACCGGCATCGTGTCCACGTTGCCGGGACCGCTGCACGCCCTGGCCGGCTACCTGCCGACGCACGGAGCCGTGATCGCGTTGCGGGCCACGGCGACCGGTGGGCCGGGCCTGGCCACCGGTGTGGCCGAACTGTGCGCCTGGCTGTTCGTCGGTGTCCTGGCGAGCATCCTGGTCACCGACCGGCGGCGCCACCTGTCCACCCGGCAGGTGCGGCTGAACCCCGACCGTCTCGCGCCGGCCGCGTGACGATCGGGGTCGCGCTCGCGGGTCTTCCTAGCTGTAGGTCTCGACGCGCGCCCGGCCGGATCCCTCGACGTACTGGGAGTTGTAGGTGGAGCAGTAGATGTACGAACCACCGCTGCTCACCCACGGACCCTCGAGCCACATGCCGTTGGCGCACCTGCCCGACGCCTGCCACCGCGCCGCGCCGTCACACGTGACGCCGAAGGTGTGGCGGTCGTACCAGCTGGAGCAGACGGACCCCGACGCCGTGGCGGAGGCGGGGACGGCGAACCCGGTCAGCATCGCGGCGAACGCCAGAGCGGCAGCGGAAGAGGTTTTGATCTTCGACATGGTTTCCTCTTGCTCGACGACGTCGGACCTTTCGGCCCGCTCGCGTGCCAGGATGCAGGAGAACTCACGCCGAACAGCGATTTCCGGAGAAGTGCGCAGCGGATTGCGAGAAGTGGCGGACGACCGTCCACAGTGGAGCTGGGTGGTGTGCCGGTGCCGGCCCGCCGCTCGGCACCGGCACACCTGTCTCAGGCGCCCGCCGGGCGGCCCGCCCAGGCCTCCTGCGAGGTGAGCGGCCGCATGGTGAGCGTGTACTCGTAGGTGCTGTCCGGCCGGACCTGGTTGCGCTGCCGCACCGGGTTCGGCGTGTCACCGACACCGGTCACGGCGTTGTCGGCGTGCAGGGTGTAGTAGCCCTTGTTGCGCTGCAACATGAACGGGTACGCGGCGCGCTCGATGTCGTCGTACTGCGTGACGCTGACGTCGCGGGCGCCCGACACCAGCAGGCCGGAGGTGCGGCCGTCGGTGAGCAGCGCCCACCGCGTGTCGGTGTGGTTGCCGTGGTCCTGCGGACGGTGGTACTCGACGTACTGGTCGGCCACCTTCGACGAGTGCACGCCGATCGGGGTGCCGTCCTTGCGGTCGACGTAGCTCTCCGCCTTGCGGCCGTACCACGAGAACGTCGAGTACCGGTCGGGCACGGACAGCTGGACGCCGATGCGCGGCAGGTACGGCAGGGTGCGCATGGCGCCCTGCGGGGTCACCTTGTGCCCGAGGTTCAGCACACCGGCGGAGTCGATCGCGTAGACCATGGTCTGGTCGAACCAGGCCCCGCTCACGCCGGCTGCGGCGACCTTGCTGTCCACGACGATCCGCACGGTCTTGTTGCCGTCCTTCTCCACGCGGACACCGGTGACGGTGGTGCCCAACCGGTCGAGGCCGACGCGCCGCCAGTCCTCGCCCTCGGCACGGCCCCACGTGTACGTCTCGTTGCTGATCGGCGCTCGCCACGCGTCGAGCTTCGGGCCGCTGGTGAGCAGCTCGCGGCCCCACGACCTGATCGACGTCAGCGCGCCGGACTTCTTGTCGACGGTGTAGGTGGTGCCGGCCGCGGTCGCGGTGACCTCGTCCGCGTCGTCGTGGGTGAACACGACCGCCCAGTCGAGCGGGGCGCGGTCCAGGCCCGGGACGCGGGTGCCGCCGAGCGCGAACTGGTCGTGCGCGAGCACGTGCCGGTCCCGCGTGACCGCCTCGACGGTGAGGAACCTTTCGCGGTCGGAGGCCTTGGCGGGCAACGGGATCGTGCCGGTCGTGGCCGCCGCGACGCGCAGCGGTTGCGAGCCGTCCGCGACCGTGCGGGACCCCTCGGTGACCCGCCAGCGCAGGGTGAGGTCGTCGGTGCCGGTGAACTGACGTTCGTTCGTCACCGACAGCACCCCGCCGGAGTAGGCGAATCGCAGCGGCTGGTGCACCCAGGCCAGCTGCGCGGTCTCCGGCTGCGGCGTGCGGTCGGAGCCGATCAGACCGTCCACACCGGACAGCGTCGACCCGTACGCCAGGTGCGTGCCGCGTTCCTGGACGCGGTCGAAGTCCAGCGCCAGCACGGCTCCACCGGCCGGGGTGGCCGCCTTGAGCTCGTCGGCGGACAACGCGCGGTCGTAGATGCGCACGTCGTCGACGTCACCGCTGGCGAGCCTGCCGACGTTGGACGGGTCGGTCCACGACATCTCGAAGTCGCGGCCGATGTTCACGTCGGCCGCGGAGTAGTCGATCGCACCGGTGAACGGCAGGCTGCCGGCCTCCGCGCCGTCGATGTACAGGCGCACGGCGGTGCCGTCGTAGGTGCCGCTGACCCGGTGCCAGTTGCCGTAGAAGTCCGCGGGCACCTTGGCCTGCACGGCTCGCCACGTGCCGCTGTGGATGAAGAACTCCAACGTGGTCTCGTTCTTCATCTTGAGCGTCCACTGGTGGTCGCCCTTGGCGATGATCGGGAACTGGCCGGTCCACCTGCCCGGCTTCACCCACGCGTCCAGGGTGAGCGCGGTGCCGGTGATGTCGAGCTCGCGGTCCCGGTAGACCTCGACGAAGTCGTCGAGCCCCGACAACGACAACGCCTTGCCGCGATGGCCGTCGACGAGCTTCGGCGCACCCGACAGCAGCGCGGTGATGTCGTTGCCGGACGTGTCGGGCGTGGTGCGGGTCTTCTGCCGGATGTTCTGCTCGGCCCAGTCCCAGATGAACCCGCCCTGGGTCTGCGGGTTGGCGCGGATGACGTCCCAGAACTCGCGGAAGTTGCCGAGGCTGTTGCCCATCGCGTGCGCGTACTCGCCGAGGATCAACGGCTTGGTCGTGCTCTTCGCCTGCTCGGCGAGCCGTTCCGGCGACGGGTAGCGCGGGCCCCACACGTCGGCGAACGGCGCGTCGCCGTCCGGGTTGTTGGACTGGTGGTAGACCGGCCGCGACGGGTCGTTGGCCTTGACCCACTTCGCCATGTCGTAGTGGTGCGCGCCGAGGCCTGCCTCGTTGCCGGTGTCCCACATGAAGACGCTCGGGTGGTTCTTGTCGCGCTCGACCATGGCGATCATCCGGTCCATGAACGCGTCGCGCCACTCCGGCTGGTTCGCCTCGCACCACCGCGCGCAGTTCTCGTGGTCGTGCGTCTCGATGTCGACCTCGTCGTCGATCCAGATGCCGTTGCGGTCGGCGAGCTCGTAGAAGTACGGGTCGCTCGGGTAGTGCGAGGTGCGGACCGCGTTGACGTTGAGCTGCTCCATCAGCTCCACGTCGCGCTCCTGCGCCGGGCGCGGCACGTACCGGCCGTGGTCGGCGTTGGTCTCCGCGCGGTTGACGCCCTTGAACAGCACGCGCTTGCCGTTGACCAGCAACGTCCGGTCGCGGATCTCGATCTTGCGGAAGCCGGTGGTCTCGCTGGTGATGTGCTTCCTGCCGTCCGGCCCGGTGAGGGTGAGCACGACGGTGTAGAGGTTCGGCGTCTCGTCCGTCCACTTGGCGGGGGCGCGGACCGGGATGGTCAGCCGTGCGGTGCTGCCGGACACGTCCTGGCTCGCGGAACCGACTTCTTCGCCGCGCGGACCGCGCAGGCTGGCGCTGACGCGGCTCTTGTCCGCGCTGCCACCGAGTTCGACGTCCGCGGTGAGCGTCGCGTCGGTGTAGGTGGCGTCGAGATCGGTCTTGAGCGTGACGTCCTGGATGAACGTGGCGGGCGTCGAGTACAGCGACACCGAGCGGAAGATGCCGCTGTAGCGCCACTGGTCGTAGTCCTCCAGGTAGGAACCGGCGCCCCAGCGGTGCACCTGCACGGCGATCCGGTTGCGGCCCGGCCGCAGCGCCGGCGAGATGTCGAACTCGGCGGGGCTGTAGCCGCCCTGGTCGTAGCCGACGTACTTGCCGTTGACCCACACGAAGTAACCCGACGTCACGCCCTCGAAGCGCAGGAACGTCTCGCGCTTCGTCCAGCTCGCGGGCAGGTCGAAGTCACGGGCGTAGGCGCCGGTCGGGTTGATGTCGCGCGGCACGCGGGGCGGGTCGTCCGGCTGCACCTCGGTGGCGATGTTGCGGAAGATCGGGTGGTCCAGGCCGTCGGTCTGCCACGTGTGCGGCACCGTCACCGTGCGCCAGCCGGAGGTGTCGTAGCCGTCGGAGTAGAACCGCGCGGGCACGTCGGCCGGCCGGTCCGCCATGGCGATGCGCCACTTCCCGTCCAGCGACAGCGTGAACGGCGTGCGTTCGTCACGGCGTGCGGCGGACGGGACATCGGCGTACGGGCGCAGGAACGCGTGGTGCGGCTGCTGCCCCTCGGCGACCATGCGCGGGTTCTCGAGGTAGGTGTGCACGTCCGGAGGGGGATCGGCAGCGGCGGCGGCGGCGACCGGTGTCACCGCGCCGGTCACAATCGACAGCACTGCCGCAAGAACCGTCACGCTCCGCACGCTGAACCTCCATGTTCAGACAGAACTGAACACAAGTGAACAGCCGGTGATGAGGGCCGACAAGGGGCCGGGAGGTCCGTATCGATCACAGACTCGCGGGTGTTATCGAACCGAATGCCCCTTGCGTTCGATTTTGTTCGAAACCACGCTGCCGTCCATGGTCACGTCCTCCGCTCGCCTGGTGACGGCTGCCGCCGTCCTCGCCGCGTTCGGCATGCCGGGTGTCGCGCAGGCGCAACCGGGTGTCAGCCTGGTGTCCGACACGCTGCTCGACGCCTCGGCGTTGTACTTCGTGTCCTACGACGGCGTGGTCAACAACAACTCGTTCCAACAGGACGCGATCCTGACCTACGAAGGACGTCAGTACGCCACCTGGTACACCGCCGATCGCAACGCGGTGATCGCCCGGCGCGCGGTGGGCGGTGCGCAGTGGGAGACCGTGGTTCTGCCGCATCGGCTCAGCGTCGACGACTCGCACAACGTGATCTCGCTGGGCATCTCGCCGCAGGACGGCACGATCCACGTCGCCATGGACACGCACAACACGCGGCTGTACTACCTGCGCTCCACCGCGGGGCTCGCCCACGGGGCGGGGGAGTGGGACGCCGCCGCGTTCGGCGAGGTGCAGCGCACCCTCGGCGGGGTCGAGCTCGGCGGGATGACCTACCCGCAGTTCGTCGTCACGCCGGAGGGCAGGCTGCAGTTCAGCTACCGCACCGGCGGTTCCGGCAACGGCGTCAACGAACTGGCCGAGTACGACGGCGGTGTGTGGCGCAAGCTCGGCGCGTGGACGTCCGCGACCGGCTCCTACACCGGGCCGAACGGGGTGGTGTCGACCACGCGCAACATGTACCTGCACGGCCTGACCTACGACCACAGTGGACGGTTGCACGCGGCGTTCACCTGGCGTGAGGGCAATTCCGGTGTTCTGTGCAACGCGGGTGGGCTCACGAACCACGACACCGGTTACGTCTACAGCGACGACCGCGGCCGCACGTGGCGCAACGGCGCCGGCACCGTGGTCGGCACGACCGGCGGCAGCCCGGTGGGCATCGGTTCACCCGGCCTGGTCGCCGACCCGCTCGACCCGAACCACGGCCTGATGAACCAGGAGAGTCAGGCGGTGGACGCCCAGGGCCGCCCGCACGTGGTGATCAGCTACGTGCCGGGCCGGTTCACCCAGTGCGTCTCGAACTACGCCCAGCAACGTGCCCAGTACGGCCGCGCGTTCCACGTCTTCCGGGGCGCGGACGGGAAGTGGACCAAGATGGAGGTCCCGATCCCGCCGGAGCACACGCAGCGCACGAAGATCGTCTTCGACCGCGCGGACAACGCTTACCTGGTGATGCCGCGCGGGAGGATCGTGTCGGCGAGCCGGGCGAGCGGGTGGACGGACTGGACGACGGTGTTCGACCGCCCGTCGCTGCGGGCGTTCGGCGAGGTCAACGTGGACACGTCCCGCGTTGCCTCGCAAGGGATTCTCTCCGTGCAGTACCAGCAGACCTCCAGCGGTACGACACCGTCGCCGATCCGGGTGGCGGACTTCCGGCTGGGATGACGTGGCCGCGCGGCTGACCGGGAGTGGCGGCTCTCCAGGTCAGCCGGTTCGCGCGGTCCGGCTGGGCGGCCGGTGCGGGGCTCGTCAGTGGATCACGAGCTCCGCCCGGTCGCGACAGCGTTCTGCAGCAAGGACAACGCCTGCTTCGCCACGACGTTGAACATGCCCATCGTGGTGTCGCGCGAGCCGAACACCACCAGCAACGCGTCGGAGTCCACTGGGAACACGCCGACCTGGCCGTCGTCTCCCTCGAAGAACACCGCTCGTGGGCCGCCGATCCCCGCCTGCGCGGTGAACTGGCTCGCCAGACCGGCGGCCGCCGCGGCCATCGCCGCGACACCGTCGGTCTCGACGTCGCGCGTGACGCCGCACAGCACCAGGCCGTCCCGCGTCGCGACGAGCACGCCGTTGATCGCGACGGCGTCGATGTCGGCGTGGATCTCCAGCAACGCCCTGGTCATCGTCTTCGCGTCGGTACCGGACGCGGACCTGGCCACGGCGGGTTCGTGCGGTGCCAGGGTCAGTCCGCGCTTGCGCGTGGGCAGCGCGCCGGACATCCCCGTCACACCGTCAGGTCGGCTTCGATGGACCTGAGGCTGTGCCTCGCCAGCGCCAGGTTGGACCGCTCCCGGTCCAGCACCAGGTAGAGGAAGAGCCGCGAACTGCCGCGCTGGGACGGTGAGAGCAGCCGGATCAGGTGGTACTGCCGCTGCAGGGTGATCAGGACGTCCTCGATCTCGTCGTTCAGCTTGAGCGCAGAGATCACCCGCTGCTTGGACCGCACCACGTCGGTGTTGCCGGCCGCCGCGACCTCCAGGTTCAGCCAGTCGCCACCGCCGATCGTGCCGAGGGACATCCCGCTGTCGTAGTCCACGAGCGCGGCACCCAGAGCCCCGCTGATGGTCATTGCTTCTTTCAACGCCGTTTCGATGTTCATTCGACGATTCCCCTCGTGCGTGATCGCGTCACCCTACGTCGCAAGGAATCGCGCAAACATGCCCGTTCGGAGCAAGGTCCATTCAGGAGCGTTATTCGACGACCGTTCGACTCGAACGCGGTTCGACTTGAGCCGATCGGCCGCACCGCACGTACTCCGTGGCATGAGCCTCTACAAAGGACGTTCCTTGGCGGTCAAGGTCACCGCGGGTGTGCTCGGCCTGACCGCGCTCGGCGCGCTCGCCGTCGCGGTGTCGAGCGGTGGCGAGGTGGACGCTCTCGCCGACGGTGCGGACAGGTCCCAGTTCGTCGACATCACCAAGGTGAAGCCGAACGTGCGGACACCCAGACCGGAGAAGGGAGCGACGACCGGCACCTTCACCGTGGACTGCGGTCGCAACGAGAACAGGCACTTCAACCCGGACAACTTCATCGCGCAGCCCGGTGTCCGCAACGGCGCGAAGCACCTGCACGACTACGTCGGCAACCTCTCCACCAACGCCGACTCGACCGACAGGTCGCTGGAGCAGTCCGGGACAACGTGCAAGAACGGCGACAAGTCCGCCTACTTCTGGCCGGTCGTGCGCATCGACGAGGAGAAGGACGAGGCGAAGACCGTCAACTGCCCGGACGTCGCGAGCAAGCTGCCCAGGGTCCCCGACCAGGCCAAGGCGGAGGTCGACCGCAACCTCGCGCTGCTGAAGACCCAGATCGACGAGGCCAACAAGCGTTTGGCGAAGAACGAGAACCCGCGCGACCCGAACTTCAACCAGAACGCGATCGTGGGACCGTTGAAGGACAAGCGGGTCGCCACCATCGACCGGATGGCCATCGCGATCGGCCGCAACGCGCCCAGGCCACAGGGACTGGAGAAGCTCGCGCCCTGCACGCTCAGCAGTGACGACAAGCTGGAGCTGGAGGGCAACGACGGCGACATCCAGCGCGTCGAGTCCGCCGACCTGACCTTCCGCGGGTCGCCGGTCGGCAAGGTCGAGGCCATGCCGAAGTTCCTGCGCATCCTCTACGGTGACGCGAAGGTCTCCACGAACGGCACCAAGAACGCCCGCGACTCGTGGACCTGCACCGGTTTCGAGGACAAGGTGCTGATCAACAAGTACCCGATCTGCCCGCAGGGCTCGAAGGTCAAGCGCATCCACGACTTCCCGAGCTGCTGGGACGGCAAGAACACCGACTCCGCCAAGCACCGCGAGCACATCGTCTTCCCGGACAAGAACACCGGGCGGTGCCCGAAGGGCTTCAAGGCCGTGCCGCAGCTGCGGATCTCGCTGACCTACAACATCCCCCGCAACATCCAGCAGAAGGGGCAGTACAAGGTCGACGCGTTCCCGGAGGAGAAGCACAACCCCTTCTCCGACCACGACGACTTCGCCAACGTGATGTCGCCGCAGATCATGAAGAGGCTCGTCGACTGCGTCAACTCCGGGAAGAAGTGCCGGGAGTGACCTCCTCGTGGCGGGCGGAGAGCAGCCACCCGGCCGGTCGTTCCGGCCGGTTCTGCGATACCACCCGCCACCCGCGGGGGCACACGATGTTCGGTGATCGTTCGACGACCACTGAAAACGGAGCTGTGTCACCGTGCGCACCTCGATCGACCGCTCGTCCCTGCGCACCCTGCTGGGGTACGTCCGGCCACATCGGCGAATCGTCCTCTTAGGAGGATCGCTCGTCCTGCTCGGCGGTCTCGCCGCCGCGGCCCAGCCGCTGGCGGCGAAGGCGCTGGTGGACCGGCTCGGCACCGGCGGCGCGATCACCGGCCTGCTCGCGCTGCTGGTCGGCCTCGCGCTGGCCGGTGCCGTGATCGCCATGGCCGGCGACTTCCTGCTGGAACGCGCCGCCGAGTCGGTCGTGCTGGTGGCCCGCAAACGGCTCGCCAGCCGGTTGCTGTCGTTGCGCGTGCCCGCCGTGGCCCGCACCGAGCCGGGCGACCTGCTGTCGCGGTTCACCAGCGACACGACGTTGTTGCGCGAGGTGTGCACGAGCGCGCTCGTCGGGGTGGTGACCGGTGCCGTCACGACCGCGGTGATGATCGTGATGATGGGCGTGATGGACCTGACACTGCTCGGCGTCACGCTGGCCGTGCTGCTGGTGGTCGGCCTGTTCGCGGGCGCCGGCATGCCGATGATCGAGAAGGCCTCGCGCGCGGCCCAGACCGCGGTCGGGGACACGGGCGCGCGGCTGGAACGCGTGCTCGGGGCGTTCCGGACCGTCAAGGCCGCGGGGGCGGAGGCCAGGGAGATCGCCGCGATCGAACGCGGTGCCGAGGACGCGTGGCGGGCCGGCATCCGGTCCGCGCGGTGGGAGGCGATCGTGCACGGTTGCAACACCGTGGCGGTCCAGGCGGCCTTCCTCGCCGTGCTCGGCATCGGCGGCGCACGGGTCGCGACGGGCGCGATCTCCCTGTCCACCTTGGTGGCGTTCCTGCTGTTCCTGTTCTACCTGACCGAACCGATCGGGCAGCTGCTGCACGCGGGCAGCCGCATCCAGGTGGGCCTGGCGGCGGTGCGGCGGCTGTCCGAAGTGGACGAGATGCCGGCCGAGCCCGTCGGTTCCGTTGTACCGCAACCGCAGGGTGATCCGGGTGGGTCCCGTCTGGTCTTCTCCGACGTCCGGTTCCAGTACGGTCCGGACCGGCCGGAGGTGCTGCGCGGGGTCAGCGTCGAGGTGCCCGCGAACGGCCTGACCGCGTTCGTCGGTCCTTCCGGCGCCGGGAAGTCCACGCTGTTCGCGTTGATCGAACGGTTCCACGAACCGTCGGCCGGCCGGATCCTGCTGGACGGCCGCGACCTCGCGGACTGGGACCTCTCGGTGCTGCGCGCGAACATCGGGTACGTCGAACAGGACGCGCCGCTGCTGTCCGGGACGTTGCGCGACAACCTGGTCTACGGCCGGCCGCAGGCCAGTGACGACGAGATCCGCGACGCGGTGACCCTCACGCGCCTGGACGCGCTCGTCGAACGGTTGCCGGACGGCCTCGACACCGCGGTCGGACACCGCGGCACGTTCCTTTCCGGCGGCGAGCGCCAGCGGGTCGCACTGGCTCGGGCGCTGATCCGCCGGCCGCGCCTGCTGCTGCTCGACGAGGTCACCTCGCAGCTGGACGCCGCGAACGAGCTGGCGATCAGGGACGTCGTCACGGCCGCGGCGAAGACGACGACGGTGCTCGTGGTCGCGCACCGGCTGTCGACGGTCACGCAGGCAGACCGGATCGTGGTGGTGGACAACGGCATCGTGCGCGCGTCCGGCACCCACGCCGAGCTCGCCGCGAGCGATCCGCTGTACGCGGGCTTCGCCGCCACCCAGCTGCTCACCGCCGAACGCGGGTGAGGAGCACCGCCACGGTCAGCAGCTGGGCCCGCTGCACCAGACCCGCGCCCGGCTGGTCCTGCAGCACCAGCGACAGCACCCCGGTGGTGACGAGCAGGGCGATCGCCGCCCTGGCGTCCCACCGGGTGTGCCGGCTGACCGCGACGGCCAGTGCGCCGACGTAGGTCAGCACGCTGGTGACGCTGTGCAGCCGGTGTCCTGCCGACGGGGTTTCGCGTTGCCGGCACAGGGCGTCGACGCTGGCCGCGCAGTCCAGCGACAGCACGGTGTCGGCGAGGGTGGCGAGTGCGAAGAGGACGATGACCACCGCCAGTCGTCCGCGCAGGGTGCGGGCCGCGAGCAGGAGACAACCGGCCGCCAGCACGTCGGTGGTGCGGAAGAACCACCGGTAGGGCTGGTCGCCGGCGAGCAGTTCGCTGACGTAGCTGTCCGTTGAGGACAGTCCGGTCGGCAGCAGGAACTCCAGGAGCCAGGCCGAGTAGAGGACGGCGGCGGCGATCAGCCACGCCGCCCGCTCACGGCCCTCACGCCATGCTGGGTCCCGTGGTCCACGCCTTGGGTTCGAATGTGCACGTCGTGACGGACGGACCGGCGGACGCGCCGCCGGTCGTGCTGACGTGCGGACTGGCCGGCGCGATCGCCGACTGGGACGCGGTGACGGCCCTGTTGTCGCCCACGACGCGGGTGTTGCGGTTCGACCGGCCCGGAACCGGCGCGAGCACCCCGTCATCGCAGCCACCCTCGGCTCGGCGAGAAGTGGCGGTGCTGGACGCGGTGCTCGATGCATGTGGGCCTGCGGTCGTCGTGGGGCATTCGCTCGCCGGACTGCACGTGGAGGCGTTCGCGCGGCTGCGGCCTGCGCGCGTGCGGGGCGTCGTTCTCGTCGATCCGAGCCTCGCGCCACCGGGAATCGGCCGGCCGTTCGACACCGGCGCAGTGCTCGCGACCGCCCTCCTGCGGCTGGGCGCGGCCTCGGCGGCGGCGCGGTGCGCCAGCACGTTGCTCGCCGTGCTCGGCAGACCGCCGGCGCGCGCCGCCGCGGTGGCGGAACTCGCCGGCTACGCGGATCTGGTCGCCGAGGTGGATGCGCTGCGCCGCGCGCATCCGTTGCCCGACGTGCCGTGGTGGGTGCTCACCGCGGGTGCGCGGCGACGCGTCGTGGCCGTCCACGAGGCGATGGCCGACCTTGCACCGCACGGCATGCATCGCCTCGTGCCGGAGTCGTCGCACATGATGCAGCTCGACGCCCCCGCCGCCGTGGCGGACGCCGTGCTGCGCTGCCTGCCAGAGCTCAGAACAGGTCGGTGAACCCGAAGCCCTCGTCCTCACCCTGGGCCTCCTGGGCGTGACTCGGCTGGTCGTCGCTGAACAGCTCGTTCACACCCGCGACCAGCAGCGCACCACCGGCGACACCGGCCGCCGCGGCCGCTGCCGTCTTCAGGAAACCACCGCCCTGCCGGGGCTGCTGGCCGTACGCCGGCTGCTGCCCGTAACCGGCCTGCTGACCGAACGCGGGGTTGTAGGACGGCTGGCTGAACGCGGGGTTGTAGCCGGGCTGCGGTGCGAAGGCCGGGTTGTAGCCGGGCTGCGGGGCGAAGGCGGGCTGGGGAGCGGCGGTGGTGCGCGCCTGGGCCTGCTTCAGCGCCTCCTCCTGCAGCAGAACGGCCTGCACGAGCAGGTAGAGGGCGTTCGGCTGGGACGCGATCTGCTGCGCGATCAGCTCGGCTGCCTGCGGGTCCTGTGCCACCGGAGGTGCCTGGCGCAGGCGGTTGGCGAGGCCGAGGATGAGGTCGCGGTCGTGCTGGTCCATGGTGATCTCCTTTGGTCAGCGCCAATGTTCGTCGCGGGGACCGTCCGCGGACATCGGTGAACCGGCCCCTGTGGCCCGCCGACCGGCTGGAGGTGCTCAGCCGGTCGGCGGACGGGCCGGTGGCGAGCCTTGTCCAGGGGAGTGAACCCGTGGTCGTGGCAGCCTGCGAGCGCGCCTGAGCCTCCGAATGAGTGATCCTGCGAAAAACGGGAAACGGGTGCCGTGGCGTTCACGAAACCAACCAAGACACGAGGCCAGGCAAGGAGGTCACATGACCGCGCCCGATGAGCCTGAAGCGCCGCCGCCGTACAAGGCGGCCGCTCCCAGAGCTCAGTACTTCAAGGCCGTTCTGCAGATGGGCGTCGCCCTGGTCGCCGTGTCGATCCTGCTCTTCCGAGTTGTGTTCATGCACTGGGGTGACTCGGTCGGGCACATCCGGGAAGACGTCTTCGACACCATCGGCCTGGCCTTGGCCATCGCGGCTGCCATCGAGCTGGCCTACACGCTGTTCACGCACGGGCCCGATGAGGCACTGGATCCGTTGATGCTCGGGTTGTCCGCGGCGTTGGTCCTCCAGCTCGGCAAGGCGGAGAACTTCCAGTGGTCTCAGGCGCTGGCGGCGCTGCTGTACATCGTTGGCCTGGTGGCGTTGTTCATGGTGCGCAGGCACTTGACGGACGAGCACCAGCCGGCGCACTGGAGCGCGTGGGACTGGTGGCGCGGCAGGACGGACAGGGGAGAAGCCACCTCGCGACATGGAGGTTCCCCCTGAGGTTCGGTCAGGTTGGTCCGCGGCCCTGATTTCCACGACAGTTCGCCCGATCGTCGATCACGGAGCGCGCCGGTGGTGGCAGCATCGCCCGTGCCCTGTGAGCGGAGAAAGGGAATCAGATGAAGCGATCGGCGCTGTCCGTTCTCCTGGCGCTGCTCGGGACCGTTGGCGCGCCCGCGGTCGCCGCGGCGGCACCCGTGCAGCCGCTCGAACGCGCCCATGCGCACAACGACTACGAGCACGCCCGTCCGCTGGCCGACGCCCTCGACAACGGGTTCGGGTCGGTGGAGGCCGACGTGTGGCTGGTGGACGGCGAGCTCCGCGTGGCGCACGACCTGGCCGGCACGCGACCGGGCCGCACCCTGCGCAGCCTCTACCTCCAGCCGCTCGCCGAGCGGGTGCGTGCCAACCGGGGCAGCGTCTACCCGCACTGGCGCGGTTCCCTGCAGCTGCTCGTCGACGTGAAGAGCGACGGGCCCTCCACCTACCGCGCGGTGGACGAGGCGCTGCGCGAGTTCCGTCCCATGCTCACCCAGTGGACCAACGGTCACGAACGGCGTGGCGCGGTCGAGGTGGTCATCAGCGGGAACCGGCCGCGTGAGGACATGCTCGCCCAGTGTCGCCGCCTCGCCGGGTACGACGGTCGGCTGAGCGATCTCGGCACCGGCACACCCGCCACGTTCATGCCGCTGGTCAGCGACAACTGGACGAACAACTTCACGTGGCAGGGCGTGGGCCCGATTCCGGCGCAGGAACGGGAAGAGCTGCGCCGCATCGTCTCGCAGGCGCACGCCGGCGGGTACCGGGTGCGGTTCTGGGCCACGCCGGACGTGGCCGGAGCACCGCGGGAGGCGGTGTGGCGCGAGCTGCTCGCCGCCGGCGTCGACCAGATCAACACCGACGATCTGGTGGGACTGCGTGAGTTCCTCCTGGCGAACGACCCGGCGGAGCACCACGCGGCCTGAGCGGATCGCGACGAGCCCGGACCACCGGCCCGGGCTCGTCGCACACCGGTCAGAGGATCGACGCCGCCGGGGTCGCCGCCCAGGTCGGGAAGTCCGCGACACCCGCGTTGGTGATGCCGAACGTGCCGTTGCCGTTGGAGAACGCCACCGGGATCGAGCCCCAGCCGGCGACACCGGTCAACGCCAGGTCCGTGCGGCCGTCGCCGTTGAAGTCACGCGCCACGAGTTCGACGCCCGGCGAGTTCGCCCAGCCCGGGAAGTCCGCCACACCCGCGTTGGTGACGCTGAACGAGCCGTTGCCGTTGGAGAACGCGACGGGGATCGAACCCCAGCCCAGGCCACCGGTCAGCAGGATGTCCGTGCGGCCGTCGCCGTTGAAGTCCTTGGCCACGATCCGGACGTCCGCGGTCGTCGCCCACGTCGGGAAGTCCGGCACGCCGGCGTTGGTGACGCTGAACGTGCCGTTGCCGTTGGAGAACGCCACCGGGATCGAGCCCCAGCCGGCGACACCGGTCAACGCGAAGTCCATCCGCCGGTCGCCGTTGAAGTCGCCGGTGAGCACCTTGACGTTCGGGGTCGCCGCCCAGGCCGGGAAGTCCGGCACGCCCGCGTTGGTGATGCTGAACGAGCCGTCCCCGTTGGCGAACGCGACGGGGATCGAGCCCCAGCCCGGCACACCGGTCAGTGCGATGTCGGTGCGGCCGTCGCCGTTCACGTCGCCGGTCACCAGCTTCACGCTCGGCGTGTTCGCCCAGGTCGCGAAGTCCCCGACACCCGCGTTGGTGACGCTGAACGTGCCGTTGCCGTTGGAGAACGCGATGGGCACCGAGCCCCAGCCGGCACCGCCCGCCAGCGCGATGTCGGTGCGTCCGTCCGCGTTGAAGTCACCGGTGACGATCTTGACGCCCGGTGTGGTCGCCCAGACCGGGAAGTCGGCCACCCCGGCGTTGGTGATGGCGTACGTGCCGTTGCCGTTGGAGAACGCGACCGGGATGGAGCCCCAGCCGGCGGGACCGGTCAGTGCGATGTCGGTGCGTCCGTCGCCGTTGAAGTCACCGGTCAGCAGCTTCACGCCGGGCGTGCTCGACCAGGTGGCGAAGTCCGGCACACCCGCGTTGGTGACGCTGAACGCGCCGTTGCCCGCGGAGAACGCGGTCGGGATCGAGCCCCAGCCGGGCACACCGTTCAACGCGATGTCGCCGCGGCCGTCGGCGTTGTAGTCCGCCTTGGTGTCCGTCACGCCGTCGGAGACGGGCGCGTACAGCAGCAGGTTCGGCGAGCCGGCCGGGTCGGTGATCGCGTTCGGGGTCGCGTTGGTGAGCAACGCGTTCGCCACGAGCGGAGGGGTGTCGTACGGGTGGTTCGCGAGCCACAGCGCCGCCGCGCCCGCCACGTGCGGGGTCGCCATCGACGTGCCGCTGATCGTGTTCGACGCCGTGTCGCTGGTGTTCCACGCCGACGTGATGCTCGTTCCTGGCGCGAACAGGTCGGTGCAGGAGCCGAAGTCGGACGAGGAGGCGCGGCGGTCGTTGACGTCGGAGTTGTTGACGGTCAACGCCTCGGCGACCCTGGCCGGCGAGAAGCCGCACGCGTCCGCGTTGTTGTTGCCGGAGGCGATGGCGTAGGTGACGCCCGACGCGATCGAGTTCCGCACGGCCTGGTCGACCGCCGCGTTCGCACCCCCGCCCAGGCTCATGTTGGCGACCGCGGGCCGCACGGCGTTGGCGGTCACCCAGTCGATGCCGCTGATGACGCCCGTCCACGTGCCGGAACCCGAGCAGCCCAGCACCTTGACGGCGACCAGGTTCACGTTCTTCGCGATGCCGTACTCGGCGCCGCCGATGGTGCCGGCGACGTGCGTTCCGTGGCCGTTGCAGTCGGTGTTGTTGTTGTCCCCAGTGGTGTTCGTGCCCCAAGCGGCCCGGCCGCCGAACGTGGCGTGGCTCGTCCTGATGCCGGTGTCGATGACGTACGCGCGCACGTTCGCCGCACGCGACTCGAACGTGTACCGGCCGTCCCGCGCGTTCTGCCGCTGGTCGACCCGGTCGAGGCCCCACGACGGCGGACTCTGCTGCGAGTCGGTGAGGTGGACCTGGCCGTCCTCCTGGACGTAGGACACGGCCGGGTCCTTCGCGAGCCGGGCGGCCTGGCTCGCGCTCATCCGCGCGGCGAAACCGTGCAGGGCGTGCTGCCAGGTGGTCGTGACCGTGCCGCCGTACCTGTTGGTCAGCGCGGACGAAGTGGTGACCGCATTGTCCTTCAGAACAACGACATAGCTTCCCGGAATCGCTTCGGAAACCGCCCGCACGGCTGCGGGTTCGGCATTCGCCGACACCGCGGAGGCGCCGATCAGAGCAATGGCGACGGCACTTGCTCTGACCAGCCGCAAGGATCTCAGCGTAAGCATGAAGATCTACTTTCGTTCGGGTGACGAACAGGGCTCACCCGGTCGATCCTGCTGACTCGATCAGTTGCGCGGTAGTGCGGTGAATTGCCACAACGGGAATGCGTCAACGGCTTCGGCCGCCCGGGGAATGGACACGGGTCCGGATGGCTGCGGGCCGGCCGCGCCGCCAGGGGCAAAGGGCGGATGCGCTGCCCAGCCGCCTGGCGGGGGTGGGTTCAGCCGGGTAGCTGGTCGGTCCGGACGTCTGGCAGCTGGGAGCAACGCGAAGAACCCACGACACTGGGACACGACACGCGCAGAGCACGTCGGCGAAACGGAAGTGGTTCGTGACCGGTATTCCACAGTTCTTCTGAGGAAATTCCTCATCTTTCGCAATGATTTCTTGATCGAACTGTCCAACGTTCCCGTGGGACTCGCCGATGCTGTGCGCCGGACTTGCCCCCGACCGTCTCAGAAGGAGACCTTCTCATGTTCAACCGAATGCTGAGCGCCTTTGGCATCGGTGGCCCGTCCGTCGACACCGTGCTGGACTCGCCGCACGCCGTGCCCGGTCAGCCCCTCACCGGACAGGTCCGCATCCAGGGCGGCAGCTCGGACGCCGAGATCGGCCAGGTCGTGCTGACCCTGGTGACCCAGGTCGAGGCCCAGCGCGGTGGTTTCAGCGGTTTCGGCGGCTTCGGTGGTGGTGACGGGCAGGGCGAGGTCGCGGAGTTCTTCCGGACGGTCGTCCAGCAGGGGCTGCGGGTGCCCGCGGGTCAGCTGGTCTCGGTCCCGTTCCAGCTGGAGCTGCCGTGGGAGACGCCGATCACCGCGGTCGGCGGCGCGGCGCTGCCGGGGATGAGCGTGGGTGTGCGCACCGAGCTGATCGTCGCGGGTGCCCCCGACAAGGGTGACCTCGACTCGGTCCTGGTCGGTCCGGCGCCGTCGCAGAACAGGGTGCTGGACGCGTTCGGGCAACTCGGGTTCTCGTTCCGCGGCGCGGGTGTCGAGGCCGGGCGCCTGCCTGGTGTGCCGCACGAGCTCGGCTTCTACCAGCGGCTGGAGTTCTTCCCGCCGGCCCAGTTCGCGGGCCGGGTGAACCAGGTCGAGCTGACCTTCGTGGCCAACGCGCACGAGCTGCACGTGATGCTCCAGGCCGACCGGCACCGCGGCGGGTTCCCCGCGGGTGGTGACGCGGCCGGCCATCTGCGGCTCTCCCACCAGGAGGCGCAGGTCACCGACTGGGCGGCGGCGATCAGCGGCTGGCTCGCGCAGGTCGCCGAGCGGGGTCAGACGAACCCCGCGTTCGGCGGTCAGATGAACCCCGCGTTCGGCGGCCAGCCCGGGTATGGCGGCGGCTACGGCCACGACGACCACAACCAGCAGGGTCAACAGCGCGGATCGGGCAGGGGCGGCATGCTCGCCGCCGGTGCGGCCGGTGTCGCCGGAGGTCTGCTCGGCGGGATGGCGCTCAGCGGAATGGCCGACGAGTTCTTCGGCGACGACGACGACGAATGAGCCGGCACCGTCGAGTTGCCGGACTTCGAGCCATCGGGTAGGAGTCCACAGAGGACATTGCCGGCCCAGGAACGGAACGCATGCCCAGCCCACTGGACCTGTCGCTGATCCACGGGCCGATCCCCATCACCGCGACCGTCGCCGGCGCGCTCGCACTGGTCGCCCTGGCGGTCCGGAGCGACCGTTCGTGGTGGACCCGGATCGTGCCGGCCGTGGTGCTGGCGTGCGCCGTGTCGATGGTCGGGCTGAAGTACGTGGTCGACCACGTGTGGAAGCCGTGGCCCGAGCCGCTGCCCTCGACCCTCGTGGTGTGGGCGGGCGCCGTGCTGGTCGCGGTGTGCCTGGTGATCGCGCGGCTGCGCGCCGGGCGATGGGTCTCGCGAGCGCTGAGCGCGGTGCTGGTGCTGGTCGTGACGGCGGGCGCGGTGACGGCCGCGAACGCGCACTTCGGCTTCTACCCGACCTCGCGGGCGGTGCTGGAGGTGTTCACGAACAGCCGCGTCGACCTCGACGAGGCTGCGAAGCCGGCGTCGAGCGTGGTCGAGGTGCCCGCGGGCGGCAAGCTCGCCGACGTCTGGCGCAAGCCCGCGGACCTGCCCGGCAAGGGCACGGTGTCGGAGGCGGAGATCCCGGGCGCGTTCCGGGCGCGCAAGGCGTGGATCTACCTGCCGCCCGCCTACGCCGCGACGCCGCGCCCGCGCCTGCCGGTCGTGGTGCTGCTCGCCGGGCAGCCGGGGTCGCCGCGCGACTGGTTCGACGCGGGCAGGCTCCCCGAACGGCTGGACGCGTTCGCGCGCGAGCACGACGGGCTGGCACCGGTCGTGGTGGTGGCCGACCAGCTCGGCTCGCGCGCGGCGAACCCCCTGTGCCTGGACTCGAAGCTCGGCCGGTCCGAGACCTATCTGGCCCGTGAGGTCCCCGAGTGGATCAAACATCGGCTCACCGTGGACGAACGCCGCGAAGCCTGGACCATCGCGGGCCTCTCGCAGGGCGGCACGTGCGCCCTGCAGCTCGCCGTGCGCGCACCGGACGTGTACGGCAACTTCATCAACCTCACCGGGCAACGTGAACCCACTCTCGGCACGCGCGCCGAGACGGTCAAGGCCGCGTTCGACGGGGACGAGGCGGCGTACGTGCGCGTCAACCCGCTCGACATCCTCGCCCGCGAACAGTTCCCGCGGACCGCGGGCGTGGTCGTCGCGGGCCGGTTCGACCTGCCCTACCGCCAGGCGGACGCCGAGGTGTTCGAGGCCTGCCGCAAGGCCGGCATGGACGTGCTCTGGAAGGAACTGCCGGGAGCGCACGACTGGAACGTGTGGCGCTCAGGCCTCTACGACTCCCTGCCCTGGCTCGCCGCACGAACGGGCTTGAGCAGGTGACCCGCAGTCACCATCAGGAAACGAGAACGATGAGCACACAAGTGGACGACACGGCGGCCGGCACGACTGGAGCGGGTCCACTCGCTCGGGGAGCCGACCAGATCGCCCGGCCGATCGGCCGGGTGTTCCGGACCGCTCCGCTGACGTGTGTCTTCCTCGTCGTGTTCTGGACCGTCGGCGCGCTGACCGGTGCGCTGGGCGGTCAGAACGACGAGCTGCTCGCGCGGATCGGTTTCGGCACCGACAGTCCGTTGTGGACTGCTTTCTCCTCGGCGCTGTGGGCCATGGATCTCACGGGTTACGTCGTGACCACCGTGCTGTTGCTCGTGGTCGGCCCCCTGGCGGAACGCGAGCTCGGCGCCCTGCGCACCGCGGTGATCTTCCTCGCCTCCCACGTGGCCGGCGTGTTCCTGGGCTGCGGGGTGGTGCTGCTCGGCGGCGCGCTGGGCTGGTCCTGGCTCACGTCGCTCACCGGCACGGTCGCGGCCGGCCCGTCGGTCGGCGGGGTGGGACTCGCGCTGGCGCTGACGTTCCGCATGCCGGTGTTGTGGCGCCGCCGCGTCCGGCTCATGACAGCCCTGTCGCTGCTGGTGCTCGCCTTGTACTCGGGCTGGCTGGAGGACCTGCTGCGGCTGACCGGTGGCGTCGCCGGGCTGGTGATCGGTCTGCTCTTCCTGCGCCGGGACGTTGCCCGCACGCCGGGAACCCGGGCGGAGACACGGGTTCTCGTCGCGCTGCTGGTGGCGGCGTCGGCGCTCGGGCCGGTGGTGGCGATGATGTCGCCGTTCCCCAACGGTCCGCTGTCGTGGTTCTCCGACGTGGTGGCCGTCGCCCAGCCGGCGCGCGACGACGTGGACGCCGTGTGCGCCTCGGACGCGGCCGAGCAGTGCCGCACGATGCTGATCCAGCTGTCCTACGGACGGTTCCCGGCGCTGGTGATGTCGCTGTTGCCGGCGTTGTTGCTGCTGGTGCTGGCGGAAGGACTGCGGCGTGGGCGCCGGTTCGCCTGGTGGTCGGCGCTGGGCGCCACCGCGCTGTACGCGGCGGCCACCGGGTGGTACGTCGCGCAGGCGGTGCGGTTCCCCGACAACGGTGAGCTGGAAGTCGGTTTCTCCTACAGCGTGCCGATCCTGGCCCCACTCGTCGTCACCCTCGTGCTGTTGCTGACGCGCAAGCACTTCACCGTGCGGCTGCCTCGGCACGCGATCCGGAAGTTCTGGCGGTTCACGCTGGGCAGCGTCGGCCTGCTGTCCGCGCTGTACGTGTTCGGCGGCTACCTGGTGCGGGACCGGTTCTCACCGGAGCCGGGTTTCCTCCAGCTGCTCACGGACCTGCCGACGCGGTTCCTGCCGCCGGGCTACCTCGGGCTGGTGCCGTTGCAGTTCAAGGCGAACGGGTTCGCCGGCACGGTGCTGTTCGAGTACACCGGTGTGGTGTTCTGGCTGATCGTGCTGGCCGGTCTGCTGATGGCGTCGTGGCGCGCGTGGCCGTCGTCGTCGGAGGAAGAAGCCGCCCGCGCCCGTGAACTGATGCGGCGGCACGGAGGTTCGTCATTGGCGTACATGACGACGTGGCGCGGCAACGAGTACTGGTTCACCCCGGACGGCGAGACGATGATCGCGTACCGCGTGGTGGCCACCATCGCGCTGACCGTCGGCGACCCGATCGGGCCGAACCGAGTGGACGCCGTGCGCGGGTTCGCCGAGTTCTGCCAGGAGAACGGCTGGACGCCGTGCCTGTACAGCATCAGCGCCGAGACCAGGGACGAGATCGCCCCGCTCGGCTGGCCGGCGGTGCAGGTCGCCGAGGACACCGTGATCGAGCTGGACACCCTGGCGTTCACCGGCAAGAAGTGGCAGGACGTGCGCACCGCGCTGAACAAGGCCGCCAAGGAAGGCATCACCGCCGAGTGGTGCACCTACGCCGACGCCCCGCCGGCGATCACCGACCAGATCCGGTCGATCTCCGCGGAGTGGGTGGCGGACAAGGGCCTGCCCGAGATGGGCTTCACCCTCGGTGGCCTGGAGGAGCTGACCGGCGACGGTGTGCGGTGCCTGCTCGCGATCGACGCCGACCGCACCGTGCACGGCATCACGAGCTGGCTGCCGGTCTACGCCGACGGCGAGATCGTCGGCTACACGCTCGACTTCATGCGCCGCCGTGCCAACGGCTTCCGCGGCACGATGGAGTTCCTGATCGCCTCGGCGGCCTTGCAGCTCAAGGAAGAGGGCGTGCGGTTCCTGAGCCTGTCCGGCGCTCCGCTGGCCCGGCTGGACCGAGGTGAGCGCCCCGGTGTGCTGCAACGGGTGCTGGACGTCACCGGCCAGGTGATGGAACCGGTCTACGGGTTCCGCTCCCTGTTCGCGTTCAAGGCCAAGTTCCAGCCGGCCTACCGGCCGATGTACATGTCCTATCCGGACTCCGCCGCCCTGCCCCGCATCGCCAACGCGGTCAGCCGCGCCTACCTGCCGCACGTCACGCCGCGCCAGGGCCTTCGCCTCGCCACCAGGCTGATCGCCCGTTCGTGAGCATCCACAGTGGACTGTGCTGGTCCGCTCGGGAAGTCCGGCCGATCGGCGGGGTCCGCACCCCGACCTGACGGATGGCCCGCGACCCGGCCACAGCGCGACAGTGTTCGCATGACAAAGATGCCACCACCGCAGGACACCTCAGCTGCGCCGGAGACATCGCCGCCCCCGACGCCGGCCTCGACCGAACCAGCCCCGTCGATGGGGCGTTTGGTCGGGGTCGACCTGGCCCGCGCCCTGGCCGTGTTCGGCATGTACGTCGTGCACCTCGGCCCTTCGGTGACCAACGCGAGCGGCGTCGGCGCCTGGGTGCGTCAACTGACGGAGGGCCGTTCGTCGGCCCTGTTCGCCACGCTCGCCGGGTTCTCGCTGATGCTGATCGCCGGCCGTCTGGAACCGAAGACCGGTGTGGCCGGCCGGCAGGCGAAGGCCCGGATCGCGATCCGGGCCGCGGTCCTGCTCGTCCTGGGCACTGTGATGATCACGTTCTACGGCGACGTGGTGATTCTCGCCTCCTACGGGCTCTTCTTCCTGCTGGCTCTGCCACTGGTGCGACTGAGCGCCAGGACGCTCGCGATCATCGCGGCAGGGATCGCCGTCGTCGGGCCGCTGGTGGCCTTCGGCCTCAGGTCCGTGATCACCGAACCGGTCAAGGCCGCCGTGAAGGCCTACGACCCACTCGCCCAGGCAGGCGGCGCCGGCCTGCTGGACCTCACGCTCACCGGCTTCTACCCCGCGATCCCCTGGATGGCGTTCATCGTCGCCGGCATGGCACTGGGCAGGCTGGACGTGTCCTCCGGCGCCGTGCGGAAGCGGCTGGCCGTGTTCGGACCCGCTCTCGCCGTGTTCGCCTACGGCACCTCCTGGCTGCTGGCCCAGCTGATCGACGGCGTCCGGGAAGCCGCGGACATGCAGTCCGCCAGGGAACCCGGCGGCGGGGACAAGGGTGCGGGGCTGAAGGAACTCGGCTCCGCGGGCGACATGATGCCGCCCAGCGGGAACGGATCGGCGTGGTCGTTGCTGACGTCAGGACCGCACAGCGGAATGACCTTCGACGTCCTCGGCTGCATCGGAGTCGCGATCACCGTCATCGTGCTCGCGATGATGGCGGTCGACCGGCTGCCGCTGCTGCGCCGCGTGGCCGCACCGGTCATCGCGGTGGGCACCATGTCCCTGACCTGCTACGTCGGCCACTTCGTGCTCTCGTCCCAGATGTCCGGTGGATCCGGGGACGGCGTGACCGGCGTGACCGCCGGACAGGAGTCCCAGGCGTCCTGGACGCCGGTGCTCATGTTCATCTTCGGCGCCATGGCGTTCGCCTTCATCTGGTCCCGCTTCTTCAACAGGGGACCACTGGAGTACCTGCTCAACCTCGCCACCAAGCCGGCGAAGTACCTCCGCTGACGCCCCCGCCGACCGGCTGGCCGAAACCTGCCGGTCGGCGACCAGGGCCTGCCAGTTCTCGGATGGCGGCCCTCGTCGGCCCTGACGAGACTGCACGTGTGAAGCGTCCACAGAGGAGAGTGACATGACCCGGGCGGTTGCCTTCGGCGACGAGGGACTCGTGCGAACGGGGTTCCGCCTCGTGCTGCTGGACAACGGGATGCCGGATGTGGACGGCCTCACCATCCCGCATCGGCCGCAGCGCCTCAGGCCGGCACCGGTCGTGGCGCTGCCGAGCGGGTGCGGGGAGCCGGTGTGAGCCACCGCCCGTCCAGCAGGCTGGTCGACGCCGCGGTGCTCGTGGCCGCGGTGGCCGAGGGAGTGCTGACCACGATCGCCGAGGGCACCCCGTACGGGGTCGTCACGATCGCGATCGCCGTACTCGCCCTCCTCGTGCGCGAACGCCTGCCGCTGCCGGCCTTCCTGGCGACCCTGCCGGCGGTGCTGTTCCCCGGCGCGATCGTGCCGGCGATCGTCGCCCTGCACGTGGTGTCCAGCCGCTGCCGTGACTGGCGGCTGCTCGCGGGGTGCGGGCTCCTCGCCACGGCCGGTTTCGTCTTCCCGATGGCGGGGCTCGCTCCGTCGATCTGGAATTCCCACACGCTGCTCGGCGTCATCTACGCCACGATGACGGCGCTCGCCCCGATCCTGCTCGGCCAGTTCCTGCGCTCCCGGCACGAGCTGGCGCTGCGGCTGGAAGAGGTCAAGGAGGCACGGGAGCACGAACGGCGGTTCGACGCCGAGGCGATCCTCGCGCGAGAACGCAACCAGCTCGCTCGCGAGATGCACGACGTCGTCTCCCACCAGGTGAGCCTGATCGCGGTGCAGGCGAGTGCGCTCATGGTCAGCACCTCGGACCCGAACGCCAAGCAGGCGGCGGAGAACGTGCGGCAGCTGTCGGTGAACACGCTCGACGAGCTGCGGCACATGGTGAACCTGCTGCGCGACTCGGGCACACCGTCGACCGAGCTCACCCCGCAGCCCACGCTGACCGATCTCGAACGCCTCATCGGCAACAGCGCGATCGACGCACGGCTGGTCGGCGTCGCGCCGGAAGGGCTGGAACCGCCGGTGCAGCGGGCGATCTACCGCACGATCCAGGAGGCGCTGACCAACGTGCGCAAGCACGCCCCCGGCGCCGGCGCCACCATCGAGATCAGCCGCGACGACACGGACCTCACCGTCACCGTCACCAACACGCGGCCGACCAGACCGAACCTCGCCCTGCCCAGCGCCCACCACGGACTCATCGGTCTGCGGGAACGAGCCGCACTGCTGGGCGGAAAGCTCCACACCGGCGTCACACCCGACGGTGGGTTCCGGCTGCGGCTGCGGCTACCGGTGCTGGCACCGGTGGCCACGACATCCTGGACCAACGAGCGAATGGAGTCCGGTCTGTGAGACAGGACCAGCAGGGGCTGACCGCGGCCGAAGTGGCGCACCGGATCGAGCTCGGCCAGACCAACGACGTTCCCGCCAAGGCCGGGCGCAGCACCTGGGAGATCGTGCGGTCCAACGTCTTCACCAGGATCAACGCGGTGTTCGCGGTGCTCGCGGCGATCGTGTTCTCGACCGGACACCTGCTCGACGGCCTGTTCGCGGGCCTGATCGTCGCCAACAGCGTGGTCGGGATCGTGCAGGAGCTGCGCGCCAAGCGAACCCTGGACCGGCTGGCGATCGTCGGGCAGGTGAAGCCGCGGGTCCGGCGGGACGGTGTGACCGCCGAACTCGCCCCGCACCAGGTCGTGCTCGACGACGTGATCGAGATCGGTCCGGGCGACCAGATCGTCGTGGACGGTGTCGTCGTAGCGGACACCTCGCTGGAGGTGGACGAGTCGTTGCTGACCGGCGAGTCCGACCCGGTGGTCAAGCAGACGGGCGACCCGGTGCTCTCGGGCAGCTTCGTCGCCTCCGGCAGCGGCGCCTACCGGGCCACGAAGGTCGGCCGCGAGGCCTACGCGGCCGAGCTGGCCGAACAGGCCGGCAAGTTCACCCTGGTCGACTCCGAGCTGCGCAACGGCATCGACAAGATCCTCAAGTTCATCACCTACCTGCTGATCCCCGCGGGCGCACTGTCGATCTACAACCAGATCTCCGGCAACCAGCCGCTGCCGGACGCTTTGCGCGGCATGGTCGCCGCGCTGGTGCCGATGGTCCCGGAAGGACTGATCCTGATGACGTCGATCGCGTTCGCGGTCGGCGTGGTGCGGCTGGGCAAACGGCAGTGCCTGGTCAACGAGCTGCCCGCGATCGAAGGTCTGGCCAGGGTCGACGTCGTGTGCGCCGACAAGACCGGCACTCTGACCGAGAACGCCATGCGCGTCGCGGAACTGCGAGTCGTCGACGGCGACGAGGAGACCGCCGTACCGGCACTCGCGGCGCTGGCCGCCGCCGACCCGCGTCCCAACGCCAGCCTGCAGGCCATCGCCGAGGCCTACCCGCACGCACCGCGGTGGCGCGTCGAGGGCGTCGTGCCGTTCTCCTCTGCGCGCAAGTGGAGCGGAGCCGAGTTCGGCGCCGACGGGAACTGGGTTCTCGGAGCACCCGACGTGCTGCTCGACGCCACACCGGTGCGTGCCGAGGCCGAACGGCTGGGCGCGCAAGGACTGCGCGTGCTGCTGCTGGGCCGCACCGACCACCCGCTCCGGCAGCTGGAGCGCCCGCAGGCCCTCAAGCCGGTAGCGCTGGTCGTGCTGGAGCAGCGGGTCCGTCCGGACGCGGGGGAGACCTTGGCGTACTTCGGCGAGCAGGGCGTGGCCGTGAAGGTGATCTCCGGCGACAACGCGGTGTCGGTGGGCGCGGTGGCGAGCACACTGGGACTGCCGGACGGGGACCGCCCCGTCGACGCCCGCACGTTCGCCGACGACCCCGGTGCCCTCGCCGGCGCGGTGGAGCGGGGCACCGTGTTCGGCAGGGTCACGCCGGCGCAGAAACGGGAGATGGTCGGCGCTCTGCAGTCGTCCGGGCACACCGTCGCGATGACCGGCGACGGCGTCAACGACGTGCTGGCGCTCAAGGACGCCGACATCGGCGTGGCCATGGGCGCCGGCAGCCCGGCCACCCGGTCGGTCGCCCAGATCGTGTTGCTGGACAACAGGTTCGCCACCCTGCCGCACGTGGTCGCCGAAGGCAGGCGCGTCATCGGCAACATCGAACAAGTGGCCAACCTCTTCCTCACCAAGACCGTCTACTCCGTGCTGCTGGCGCTGCTGGTCGGCGTTCCAGGGCTGATCGGCCTGGAGGCGCTGCCCTACCCGTTCCTGCCCCGGCACGTCACGATCGTCGGCTGGTTCACCATCGGCCTGCCCGCGTTCGCGCTGTCGCTCGCCCCCAACCTCGAACGCGCCCGCAGCGGGTTCGTCGCCCGAGTGATGCGCACGGCCGTACCCGCGGGTGTGGTGATCGCGGCGGCCTCCTTCACCTGCTACGCGCTGACCTACCAGGGAGCGGCGTCGACCGCGGCGGAGAAACTGCAGGCGAGCACGGCGGCGTTGATCACCCTCATCGCCATCGCGCTGTGGGTGCTGGGCATCGTCGCCCGGCCCTACCAGTGGTGGAAGATCGCGCTGATCGGTCTCATGGTCACGCTGTCGTCGCTGATGTTCCTGCTGCCGATCACCCGGTCGCTGTTCCTGCTCGACCTCGGCAACAGCGCCACGATCGCGGTCGCCATCGCCTGCGCCGCGGCGGGAATCGCGCTTCTCGAGGCAGGCTGGTGGGTGGACGGCCGGCTGCGCGGCGAGAACCAGCCCGCCTGATCGCCCGCGGGTACCTCGGTCGCGGAGCTCGCCCAGTGCGTCCACTCGGACGTCGTGCCCTGGCGTCCGGGCGGTTCCAGCCGGGTAGCCGAGCGGTTTCAGTCACTCGGCGGGGTGCGGACACAGGCCGGCGGCATGTGTGCTGTGGACGGGTACCGCGCCATGCCATGCCACCCCATGGCGCGATACCCGTCAACCGGATCAGTACATTCAGGACTCTCCGCGACGGCGTGCGGGACGAGGATCGGCGTCCGCCTCGCGAGCCACCGGCCGGGTCCTGAGGAAGGTGCGAGCCACCGGCCGGCCGGGCGTCACCCGGCCGACCGGCATTCCGCGTTCAGACCCGCTGGAGCGCGAACCGCTGGTTGAGCCCGGTCCCCGCGGTCCACTGCGAGACGCGCGCCCCGTCCGCGGTCGAGGCCTCCCACACGTCCATGGCGAGACCGCTCTGCCGGTTCACCAGGCTGACCACCCCGAGGCCCTGGTCGACCACCTGCCACTGCTGGCTCGGCGCACCCGTGTCGGCCTGCTGGGTGATGTCCGCGCCGGTGCTCGAACTCGCGACCTGCAGCACCAGACCGCTGTGCCGCGCCCGGATCCGGTAGTAGCCGCCGCCGGAGTCGAGGAAGTCGAACACCTGGTTCTGCCCGCCCGTGGCCGTCCACTGGATCGCGGCGGCACCGGCGGCCGTGGAGGCGCCGTTGATGTCGACCAGCTTGTTGCTGTGCTGGGCGACGATCCGGTAGTCCACGCCCGGCTGCACCGGGCCCGTACCGCCGCCCGCGGTGCCGACGGGTGCGCGGGACAGCGCCAGTGCCTGGGCGAGGTCGGGCAGCGGCTTCAACCGGTAGCTGTAGGTGTAGTCCCGGTTGGGGAACAGCTTGTAGGTGTCGAGGGGCTGGGCGCCCCAGCTGTCGTTGCCGCCGACGCCGGTCTGGCGCAGGTTCAGCCGCAGCACCACGTCCTGACGCCGGGTCAGCTGGTAGTCGTGCCGCGCCCCCTTCGAGAGGTCCTCGGGGGTGAAGTAGGACGCGTTCACCTCCAGCGGCTGGTCGCCGTACGCCAGCAGGCCGCGGCCGCTGCCGTTGACCAGGGCGACCCAGCGGACGTCGGTCTTGTTGCCGTTCTCCTGCGGCCGGAGGTAGCCGGTCCACTGCTCGGCGACGGTCGACGAGTACACGCCGATGTCGGAACCGGTCTTGCGGTCCCACATGTTCTCGTGCGGGCCGCGGCCGTAGTAGCGCAGCCGGGAGAGCTCACCCGGCAGGAACAGCATCGTGCCGACCTCGGGGATGTAGGGCAGGCTCGACGACCCGGGGTGCAGGGTGTTGTCGACCTTGATCTCGCCGTTGCCGTAGACGGTGCAGGTCATGGTGAACGTCGAGGCGGTGCTGGTCGGCAGGGTGCCGCCGACGGTGACCCGCACCGCGCGGTCGGACAGCCGGTCCAGCGTCACGCGGCTGACCGTGCGGTTCGCGCCGGCGTTGCGCCACGTGCCGTTGCGGTTCGGGTGGCCGTTGCCGATGTCGTTGTCGGTCGGGCCGCGCCAGAAGTTCGGCACCGGCCCGGAGCTCAGCAACCGCATGCCCATCGCCTCGTAGGAGGTGATCACGCCGTTGGACTTCGCGATGGTGACGGTGAAGTCCTGACCGGTGACGGTGATGCGGTCGCTGGTCTCGGTGGCGGTCAGCACCGGCACCGACGTCACCGGTACCGGCACGACCGGCGGGCTGTCGAAGTTCACCGGCAGCTGCTGCTTGGCCACCTCGAAACCGGCGGGCGCCCACGGCGTCGCCGTGCGCAGCTTGAACGACAGCTGCAGGAAGTGCTCTTCCCCCGGTGCCGGGTTCGCCGGGCGCTGGACCGGCAGCTGCACCGTCTTGGCCGACAGCGGCGCGATGTCGGCCTGCTCGGCGGTGAGCTGTCCACTTTGGACCACCGTGCCGTCGGCCACCAGTGCCCAGTCGGCGACGAACTCGTCGACGTTGGTGAACAGGTGCTCGTTGGTGATCCGGACGGCCCCCGCGGCACCCGCGGTGGCGGCGTTGATCGCCTGGTAGACCTGCTTGACCTCGACGGCCTTGCCGCTGATCCGCCGGTCCGGGGTGACGATGCCGTCGCCGCTGAACGCGCCGTCGTTCGGGTTGTCGCCCCAGTCGCCGCCGTAGGCCAGGTACGTGACACCGGTCGACGTCTTCCAGGTCAGGGCCTGGTCGACGAAGTCCCAGATCCAGCCGCCCTGCAGGATCGGGTTGGCCCGGATGACGTCCCAGTACTCCTTGAGGTTGCCGGTCGAGTTGCCCATGCTGTGGCTGTACTCGATCATCACGTACGGGCGCCGGTCGTTGGTGTCCCTCGCCCGGTTCGCCACCCCGGCCGGGCTTTCGTACATCGCGGACCGGATGTCGCTGACCTGGGGCCGGTTGTCGCCCTCGTACTGGATGATCCGGGTGGGGTCGGCCGCGCGGATCCAGTCCCGCATCGCGACGAAGTTGCTGCCGCCGCCCGCCTCGTTGCCGAGCGACCACATGATCACCGAGGGGTGGTTCTTGTCCCGGTGCACCATCTGGGCGGCCCGGTCGAGCACCGCCGCGGTCCAGTCGGACTTCGAGTCCGGGTAGTTGTCCCGGATGCCGTGGGTCTCCAGGTTCGTCTCGTCCAGCACGTACAGGCCGTACTCGTCGGCCAGGTCGTACCACACCGGGTTGTTGGGGTAGTGCGACGTGCGGACCGTGTTGATGTTGATCTGCTTCATCACCGTGATGTCGCGGACCAGGTCCTCGCGGGTCAGCGCGGCACCGCGGTCCGGGTGCATCTCATGCCGGTTGGTGCCGCGCAACGACACCGGCTTGCCGTTGATCCGCATGAGCCCGTCCTTGATGGCGAACTCGCGGAAGCCGACCCTGGCCGACACGGTCTGGATCACCGCGCCCGCCGGGTCCTTCACCGTCAGCACCGCGGTGTAGAGGTTCGGGTGCTCGGCGGACCAGAGCAGCGGTCCCTGCACGGCCTTCGAGCCGCGCGCGGTGGCCTCCTGCCCGGTCGAGGGAGAGTTCACCGCCGTGCGCAGCGGTTCCGGCCACACCGCCTGCCTGTTCTGGTCGTACAGCTGGGTTTCCACGGTGAACGTGCCCGGCTGCTGGCCGCCGCTGTTGCGCAGCACGACCGCCACCCCGAGGTCGGCGTTGGTGTAGTTGTCCCGCAACGGCGTGGTGATGGTGAAGTCGCGCAGGTGCACGGGCGGCAGCGAGTACAGGAAGACCGGACGGAAGATCCCGGACAGCCGGATCATGTCCTGGTCCTCCAGCCAGTCCCCGTCCGGGTACCGGTAGACCTCGACCGCGAGCAGGTTCGAGCCCGCGCGCACCTGATCGGTGATGTCGAACTCCGCCGGCGTGTACGAGCCTTCGCGGTAGCCCACCTTGGTGCCGTTGACCCACAGGTAGAACCCGGACTTCACGCCCTCGAAGTGGATGTGCACCCGCCGCCCCTGCCACGCGGGCGGGAGCGTGAACGTCCTGCGGTACTGGCCGACCGGGTTGACCCGCGTCGGTGCGAACGGTGGCTGCGCGTTCTCGTTCTGGCCGTTGCCGCCCCACCACGGGTAGGTGACGTTGACGTAGATCGGGTTGTCGTAGCCGTGCAGCTGCCAGTTCGCCGGCACCGGCAGGCTCGCCCAGGCGCTGTCGTTGTAGTCGGTGCGCCAGAAGTTCAGGTCGCGGTCCGCCGGTTTGGTGACGTGCTTGAACTTCCAGGTGCCGGTCAGGTCGAGCCGGAACGGCGAGTCCGTGCGGTCCGCCACGAGCGCCTGCTGGAGATCGGCGTACGGCATGAGCGTGGCGTGCGGGGGCTGCGCGTTGACCTGGAAGATCCCGATGTTGTTGTTCCACTCGGGATAACCGTTGGGCGGGTCGGTCCACGCCGCGGCCTCGACCGTGCCCGCCGCCGTCGCGGGCACGGCGGGCAGGGCGGGCTCGGCCGCGGCGGCCCTGGCGAGGGCCGGCGCGGCCAGCGCCGCCAGCCCGCCGCCGAGCACGGTGCGGCGGCGGACCGAGGGACGTTCCTTCGGTGCGTTGGACAACGTGTTCTCCTAGCCCGTCAGCACGGGGAGTTGGTCTGGGTGAGCAGGCCGAGCCGCCACGGCAGGCTGTTGTAGTCGCCGCCCGAGTTGGGATCACGCCCCTGGTACAGGTAGCGCATGTTGCAGGGGCTGATGGTCAGCGTCTGGTCGCGGCCGGACCGGATCATCTCGCCGTGGCTGATGTCCTTCGTCCACGCGCCGGCCGGGAACGTGACGTTGGCCGCGCCCGCCAGCGGCGCGCTCTCGGTGTCGGCCAGCGCCGTCCACGGCCCGGCGATGCTGCTCGACGTCCACGACCGGAAGTACCTGCCCTGCGAGCCGATCGCCTCGACGATCAGCGCGTACTGGTTGGCACCGTCCACCTTGTACACGTTGGACGCCTCGAACAACGCGTACTTGTTCGAGTCCTGCGCGGCGATGACCGGCTCGCTCATGCCGTTCGGGAAGTTCCCGATCGCGGTCTGCGACCGGTAGAGGTGACCGTTGTCGTCGGAGGAGAACAGGTGGCAGTCGGTCGCGTCGCAGATGACCCACATGTCGACCCAGTAGCCGCTGCCGATGTTGTCCCTGATGATCTTCGGCATGTCGGTGTAGAAGTGCTTCGGCGCGCTCCACCCGGCCGGGTTGTTGATGTCCGGGTTGGTGGAGTAGGCGGCGTTGCCGTCCTGGTAGACGAGGTACCAGAGGTTCTGCGGCGCGAAGAAGAACACCTCGGGCGCCGCCCGGTAGCCGGTGCCGATGCCCGACCGGTCGAGGTAGAAGTGGGGTGCCGCGCTCGCCTGCGCCCAGTCGGTGAAGCTCAGGTACACCATGTTGTAGCCGGCGGCGTTCGCCACGCTGGCGAAGACGTGCCACTTGCCGTCGTGGTAGACGACCGACGGGTCCTTGATGCCCGCGATGTTGTGCGTGGCGTCGGACTTCGGCGCGATCAGCTGCTGGCTGGAGCTCCAGGTGAACTGCGACGGCAGCGGTCCGGGGCCGGGGCCGGGGCCCGGGTCCTTCAGGCCGGTCCACTGCTGGTTGGTGCCGCCGTTGCAGGTCCACGCGATGACCTTGGTGCCGTTGGCGGTGCCACGTCCGTTGACGTCGAGGCACAGTCCGGTTTGGACGTTGGTGATGGTGCCGTTGCTGTTGACGTTCCACTTCTGGTTGTTGCCGCCGCCGCAGTTCGCGATGGTCGCCGACGCGCCGGAACCCGAGCCGGACGTGTCGAGACACCGCTTCGAGTCACCGGTGTAGACCGTGATCTCACCGGCCGTCGAGCGCACCCACTGCTGGTTCGTGCCGTTGCCGCAGTCCCAGATCTGCAACTGGGTACCAGGGGAGGTCGACGAGTTCGGCACGTCCAGGCACTTGCCCGCGGACACGGAGCGCAGCGTGCCATTGCCGCCACCACCGCCGCCGCCGTTCAGCGCGTCGAGCACTGCGGTGTACGCCTGCTTCTTGTTGTAGTTGCCGTCGAACAGCAACGGGGTGTCGCCCGAACGCCACGAGTACTTGTCCGTGATGCCCCACGGGGTGATCCCCGTGCAACGGCTCACCGCCATGCATGCCTTCACCACCGTCCGATAGGTCTCGGCCTGCGCGGAACCGGAGCCGCCGACGTCGAGCTCCGTGATCTGCACGTCGACGCCGAGATCGGCGAACCGCTGCAGGTTCGCCTGGTAGCTGCTCAGGTTCGCGCCCTGGCCGAGGTGGGTCTGGAAGCCGACGCAGTCGATCGGCACGCCGCGGGACTTGAAGTCGCGCACCATGTTGTAGATGCCGGTGCTCTTGGCGTTGATGCCGTCGGTGTTGTAGTCGTTGTAGCAGAGCTTCGCGTTGGGGTCGGCCGCGCGGGCGGTGCGGAACGCGTCCTCCATGTAGCCGTCACCGAGCCGCTGCTGCACGAACCACTGGCGACGGGTGCCGTTCTCCTCGAACGCCTCGTTGACCACGTCCCAGGCGTAGATCTGGCCCTTCCAGTGACCGGCCACCTGGTTGATGTGGTTGGCGATCGCCGAGCGCAGGTCGTTGCCGTTCAGGCCGTTCACCCAGCCCGGGATCTGCTGGTACCACACGAACGTGTGGCCGCGGATCGACATGCCTCGGCTGCGCGCCTGGCTCACGATCTGGTCCGCGGGACCGAAGTTGAACTGGTTGCGGTTGGGCTCGACGGTGTCCCACTTCATCTCGTTCTCGGGCGTGACGCTGTTGAACTCCGTGCCCCAGGTGTTCACGTACGCCGAGTCGCCGAGGTGGCTCGCGGAGATCGCGGCACCGAAGTAGCGGCCGCTCTGGGCCGCCGCCGCCCCGAGCGTGCTCGCCGCCGCGGTGGCGGTCGTGGGGGAGATGGTGAGAGTGGCCGCGGTGAGTCCTGCGGTCAGCGCGGCGAGCGCCGTTCTGACCCGTCGGCGCGGAGGTGGACTGGTGAACATCGAAACCCTCGTTTCATCGTTGAAGGGGGTCTTGATCGAATCGCCGTCGGCCACCTGGCCCGCCGCGCCTGCGGGCCAGGTGGCTTTCAAACTGGAGAGCCGGTCAGCCGAGCGCCCATTGCTGGTTGCTGCCGCCGTTGCACGTCCAGAGCTCGACCAGGGCGCCGTCGGCGGTGGACGCGCCGGTCACGTCCAGGCACAGCCCCGACTGGACGCCGGTGATCGTGCCGTTGGCGTTGAACTGCCACTGCTGGTTCGACTGGCTGTTGCAGCTCCAGGTGATCACCTTGGTGCCCGCGCTGGTGCCCTGGCCGTTGGCGTCGAGGCACAGCGTCGAGCCGCCGACGGAGACGGTCAGCTGGTTCTCCGCGGTGCGCGTCCAGGACTGGTTGGCCTGGCCGGTGCAGGAGCGGATCTGCAGCTGGGTGCCGGAGCCCGCGCCGTCGAGGCACTTGCCGGCGCCCGTGGCGTGCAGCGGGCCGACGCCGGTGTTGCTGCCGAGGGCGTAACCGGCGGCGGCGATGTTGGCCTGCACCGCGTCCTCGGTGGCGTTGGTCGGGTAACCCGCCGTCATCACGCCCTCGTAGAACGTGCCGGCGGAACCGATGCTGTTGTCGCCGCCGGTGCCGAGGATGATCGCGCCTTCCTTGCGCATCGGGTTGTACCCGTTGACGTTCGGGCGCTTGCCGTCGTAGTAGGTGGACAGGCCGCCGCTCTGCGCGTTGCCCGCCCGGATGGCCCAGTGGTTGGGCTCGCCCTTGATGATCGCGGTCAGGAACCGGTGGCTCACCGACGGGTCGTTGGCGTTGTAGCCCGCGTTCACGCCGGAGAACAGGCCGTTCTCCAGGTCGGCCATCACCCAGGGACCGTTGCCCGTGCCGTAGCCCCAGACCTTGATGTTGCCGAAGTAGATGGCCTCCATCGTGCCGTTGCCGTTGTCGCGGCTGTTGCGCTCGGCGTTGCCGTAGTCGAAGCAGCAACCGCCGTTGTAGTGCGTGCCGTTGAAGACCGCGTACATGCCCTCCGGCTGGTCACCGGTCGCCGTGCCGGTGGCGTTGTTGTTGCGGTAACCGGTTCCCGGGTTGACGAAGACGCCGTACGCCTTGTGCCCGCCGACCGAGATCGGGGCCGCGGCCGCGTTCGCCAGGTTGTCGTAACCGCCCGGTGCCGGGCCGGGGAAGCCTCCAGGAGGTGCCTGGGTGAGGTGGTTGCCGCGGCCGGACTGGTCGTAGATGATCGTGATGAGGCAGGTCGTGTTGGCGCAGAAGGAATCCTGCGCCGCCGCGTCGGCCACGCCGCCCGCGGCCAGCAGGCCGATGTCGCGGGTCGTGTTGTCCGACGAACGCCGTACCTGGTACAGCGCGCCGGCGTACGAGCCGTACAACGCTCTGGTCGTGCTGTGCGCGGCCACGCAAGGGGTGCTGCCGGCGGCGTAGATGTCGCACGGGCCTTGTGTGGCGGCTTGGGACGTGCCGGCGGTGGCGCCCACGACCAGCGCGATCGACGCGCCCGCGCCGACGAGCAGTCCGGTTAGCCGTGATGATCGGGTTGACATCGAGGAACTCCTTTGTTCACAGGGAGATCGCCCATCCGTCCACAGTGGAACGAAGGGGATCGAACGCAGACCTCGGCGCCGCGCCGGAGGGCACGGTGTCGGTTTTCACCACGGTGTCGCGGGGGAGAAGGCAGGGGTTATCGCGGCAGAAGGCGGATCTGGACGAGAACGTGTCTTCGCCTGCGCGGGTCCGGTCGTCCGATGCGTTCGGTGGCGGACATGCGTCCCTCCCTCGATGCGTCAGTGCATCGGTTCAGTGCGATACATCACACCAAACACCGGGAAGTTTTGTAGCACACATCCGGAAGACGGGTCCAGGTCAGCCGAAGACGCGGCGCTGGATCTCCCGCCGGTAGTCCTCCAGCGTCCGGTCCACGTGCACGGCCGCCGCGGCGGCCGCCGCCTCCGGGTCGCCGTCGCGGATGGCCTGGTAGATCGCGGCGTGCTCCTGCACCGCCTCGGCGGCGTGGCTGCCGACCGCGCCGTGCAGGCCGATGACGTTGGACTGCCGCTGCAACCGGCGGGCCTCGCGCACCGCGGCCAGCAGGAACTGGTTGTGCGACGCGGCCGCGACGGCCAGGTGGAAGTCGTCGTCGCCCTGGTCGAACAACGCCGCCCGCCCGCTCACGTGCCCCTCGCGGCACATCTCGGCGGCGAGCTCGATGGCGCGCAGCTCGGCCGGGGTCGCGCGGGTCGCCGCCTGGCTCGCGGCCGCGGTCTCCTGCACCCGGCGGAACTCGAAGAGCATGTACACGTGGTCGAGGTCGGTGGGCAGGAAGAACCCGCCCCAGCGCGACGAGCCGAGCATGCCCTCGTCGTCGGCGACGTAGAGCCCGCGGCCCTTGTGCGCGCGGACCCGCCCGAGCGCGGAGAGGATCTTCACCGCCTCGCGCACCACGGTCCGGCTGGTGCCCATCCGGCCGGCCAGCTCGTTCTCGGTCGGCATGCGGTCGCCCGGCCGCAGCTCCAGCTCGGCGATGAGCTGCAGGATCCGTTCGGCGACCAGCTCGTAGCCCGGGCGGTAGGAGGCGGCCGGCACGACCGCTGCATCGGAGTCCACCGAAGACGCCTCCCGTCATGTGTATGACTTTTCCGGTGCGCAGAGCATACAACCGCGTCGAACGAGCAGGACAAGCCGTCGAACGAAAAATCGACAACGTCAACAACGCCGTCGAACGGCTGACGATCAGGTGTGCAGCCACGTTCACCAGCCTTGACGCGACTTCGCGCCACTGCTCTCATTGGACGCGCCGCGCACCCACCGTGCTCGAACGGCTGCGATGAGTCGTACAAATCCCGGACCCCGCTGGGCGACGACCGGGCCTTCTGACGATCTCACACCCACCGCCGCAACGAACCAGAAGTGGAGCAGGACGTGACCAGATGGAAAGCGCTTTCCACGCTGTTGCTGCTCGTCGCGAGCCTGATGACCGCGATCTCCGGCGCGGCGCAGGCCTCGACGAGTCAGTTCCGGGGCGTCAACTGGGCCGACCAGAGGGACAACTTCGTCAACGGCGTGCTGTACCCGTCCGGGCTGGGCGCGTCGGACACCTACTCCTCGGCCGCCGCGGTCGCGGACCAGGTGGTCGGCGGGCTGTACTCGATCACGGGTGCCAACACCGTGCGGATCCCGATCAACGAACCGACCGTCGCGACGTACTGGAACACCTACACCGGCGCGATCGACGCCGCGCTCGGCAAGGGCAACGTGATCCTCGCGTACTGGGCGTACACCGGCGGCCGGCCGCAGAACGCCGGCGCGTTCGACCAGATGTGGGACAAGGTGGTCGCGAAGTACGGCGGCAACCCGAACGCCTACTTCGAGGTGATCAACGAGCCGCACGGGTACAGCACCACCGACCTCAACAACATGTACAACGGCTGGCTGTCCAGGCACTCGAGCGTGCCGCGCGGCCGGGTGATCCTCGACGGCGCGGGCCTCGCCCAGAACGTGCCCGCGGTCGGCAACGACCGCAGGCTCGACGGCACGCTGCTCGCCGTGCACGACTACTCGTTCTTCGCGGGCTACGAGAGCGAAACCCAGTGGGCTGACCACATCGCGAGCTACATCGGCTCCTACGCGAGCCGCACCATCGCCACCGAGTGGGGCGGCGCGATGGGGCCCGGCAGCAAGAACGGCGTGTACTTCGACCCCATCGACTACAGCGTCCCCAGCGGGTCGTACATGGCCGACTACGTCCGCGGCGTCAGCTCGAAGCTGCGCAGTCTCGGCATGGGCAGCGTGTACTGGCCGGGTCTGCGCGACGGTGACTGGTACAGCATGACCACCCGCAGCGGCACCACGCTGTCGTTGACGAACCCCACGGGCCTGCAACGGCTTCGCTACGCCTGGGGCCTGGGCGACGGCGGCACCACCACGGTCCGCATCCGCAACGTCGCCACCGGCCAGTACGTCGACGGCCTCGGCAGGACCTCCGACTCCGCGGTCGGCCAGGCCGGCGGCACCGCTTCCGGTCAGCGGTGGGTCGTCGAGAACGACGGCGCCTACGTGCGGATCAGGAACGCGGAGACCGGACTGTTGCTGGACGGCGCGGGCCGGACGGCCAACGGTGCCGACACGGCCCAGCGCCCCGCCACGGCCGGGCAGAGCCAGCAGTGGACGGTCGTGACGGGCACCAGCAGGGGCAACGACGTCCGGATCAGGAACCGGGCCACCGGGCTCTACCTGGACGGCATGGGCCGCACGGCGGCCGGGGCGAACCTCGGCCAGTGGAGCGGCAGCACGAGCACCAACCAGCAGTGGCGGATCGTGGCGGGCTGACCGGGATCACCCGGTGGCGCAGGGCTGTCCGTTGAGGGTGAAGGCGCGCGGGGTGGTGTTGGTGCCGCCGCTGGTGCCGAGGAACCCCATCAGCTGCGACTCGCCGGGCGCGATGGTCTGGTTGTAGGACACGGCGGTGGCGGAGACGTCACCGCCGGTCTGCTTCTGCGTCGCGTTCCACATCTGCGAGATCGTCTGGCCTTCGGTGAACTTCCACTGCAACGTCCAGCCGTTGACCGCGGTGGTGCCGGTGTTGCGGATCGTCACGTCGGTCCGGAACCCGCCGGGCCAGCTGGTGGTGACCTGGTAGGTGACCGCGCAGCCGGGTTTCGCGGCCGGGGCGGCGGTCGTGGCTGGCGCGGGCGCCGGTGGCGGCGCGGTGGTCGCCGGCGGCGTGCAGGGAGGTCCCCAGCGGCCGATCCTCTTGCCCGAGGCCGCCGCCTCCGCGTCCTTGAGCAGTCGGTCGTCAGCGGACTCGTTGCGCACCATGCCCAGCTCGACGGCGAGGACCCCGTAGTCGGTGCCGTCCGACAGCCGCAGCGTGCCGTCCGGGCCGGGCTCGACCGGCTTGTCCAGCAGCACGGACTTCGCGAACGTCGTGGCCGCGTCCGCCCAGCACGCGTCCGGCGCGGCGAGCCCCCTGACCGTGATCTCCTCACCGTCGGAGAGCTGGACCGTCCGCACGTCGACGACGCGTTCGACGGTCAGACCCGATTTCTGCGGCGGTTCGATGACCGACGGGGTGTCCGGGGGAGTGGTCTCCGTGGCCGGTGCGGCCTGCTCGCCGGCGCCCCCGCACGCGGCGGCCGCGCTCGTCGCGAGCACGGCGGCGACCAGCAGCCATCTCAGGGGACGGGTTCTCAGTGCGCCCAGCAGTCGTCTCATCATTCCTCTGCGGCAAGGAGTTCCCCCGAACGGCTCATCTCGACTCGCAGGTTACGACTCCGCGGTCGAACGCGGAAGATCTTTCACGTAAATCGGAAAGCTGTGTGTTCGACCGCATTCGACTCGAATTTCGTCGAACGACGAGAAGGGATCGGTTCAGCAGTTGCAGTGCGAACGATCGGGTGAACATCGACGAGTTAATCGTCGATGACGTCGAACATGTGCCATTTGCTTGACGTGCGAGTTTCGGTTGTGTCACATTCTGGAACCACGTTCGAAGCGCTTCGATTCGTTCGGGCCGGAGGTGTCGACGTGGTCACCATTGTGGACGTGGCGAAACACGCGGGTGTGGCTCCCAGCACGGTTTCCTACGTGTTGACGGGCAAACGCCCTGTTTCCGCCGGTACTCGCGTGCGGGTGCGGGAGAGCATCCAGCTGCTCGGCTACCAGCCGCACGCGGGCGCCCGTGCACTGGCGAGCAGCAGAACGAACGTGCTCGCGCTCGTGCTGCCGTTGCGCGAGGGCGTGCACCTCCCGGTCGTCATGCGGTTCGTGACCTCCGTCGTCATGGCGGCCCGCGCGCACGACATGGACGTGCTGCTGGTGACCGCCGACCAGGGCGCCGCCGGGCTGCGCCGGGTCGCGGGCGGCGCGCGGGTGGACGGGTTCCTCGTGATGGACGTGGCGCTGGACGACGAGCGGCTGCCGGTGCTGCGCGAGCTCGGCCGGCCGGCGGTCCTGCTCGGCCACCCCTCCGCGGTGAAGGGGCTCACCTGCGTCGACCTGGACTTCGAGGCCGCCGGCGCGCGCTGCGTCGACCACCTCGCCGAACTGGGGCACCGCAGCATCGGGTTCCTCGGCGCGCCCAGCGTGGTCTACGCCCGCAGGACGGGCTTCGCGCAACGCACCCTCGCCGGGTTCAGCGCCGCGGCCATGCGCCGCGGCATCGCCTCGACCGCCCTGCCCGCCGAGCAGCGGTACGACTCGGTGCACGCCGTCGTCACGACGTTGCTGCGCGAGCTGCCGCGGATGTCGGCGCTGGTGGTGCACAACGAGGCCGTGCTGAGCTGGGTGGTGGACTGCCTGCGCGCCGAGGGCAGGCGGGTGCCCGACGACGTCGCCGTGGTCGCGATCTGCCCCGACGAGCTCGCCGAACAGCTGCGGCTCACGTCCGTGCAGCTGCCGGCCGACGTGCTGGGGCGGCGCGCGGTCGAGCTGCTGATGGCCAAGCTCAACGGGCAGCAGCCGCCACCGCTGACCCTCTTGCCGCCGAAGCTCTTCAGCCGCACCGGGCCGGTCGTGCCGATGCTGGCGGGGCAGCGGTCGCGGTTCGGTGAACCGCCCCGGCGGGTGAGCTGACCCGGCGGCCTACCATGACCCGTCGGCACGAGCGGTCCGGCAGACGGGATGACCGAACACATGACACCGTCCGAGCTGGACGCACGCCGGGCCGAGCAGTGGTTCCGCCGCAGGGGACTGCCCGCGGTGGTGCGCGGGCTGGAGCGCAACCTCGTGGTGCGCGTCGTGCCCGCGGTGACGTGGCTCGGGCTCTCCGACGTGCTCTACGACGTGCTGACGATCGTCGACGGCGACTCGGAGTTCGGGTCCCGCCTGGAGAACGCGTTCTTCCTGCTGTTCTACACCGCGGTGCTGATCTGCTCGGTGGTGCTGCCGCTCGTCGGCGCGTGGTTCGCCGCGAACTGGGCCCGTGACCGCGCCCTGGACGACCGCGGTTTCGGGCCGGCGGCGGTGATCATCGGCGCCTACGTGGTGGTGTGGCCGTTGGGGGCGAGCCTGATCGAAGGCCCGTTCCGGTGGCCGGGGCCGGCGGCCTCGGTGCTCGCCAGCCTGGTCGTCGTGGGGCTGCTGCTCGCCCTGACCGCGGTCGGCATGGGATCGGTCTTCGGATGGGCGCTGCGGGCGGCGGTGCGCCAGCTGCGCAGCGTCGGCACGATGACCAGCCGCTCGATGCCGTTGCTGTTGCTGGTGACGGTGTTCGGGTTCTACACCGCGGAGATCTGGCAGAGCGCGGGCCAGATCCCGCGCAACCAGATCTGGCTGGTGCTCGGGTTCTTCGCGGTCCTGAGTGGACTGTTCCTGCGCTCGGTGTTCGCCTCCGAGCTGCGCGCGCTGATCACCGGGTGGCGCGACCGCCTCCCCGCACTGCCCGCCGACACCTTCGGCGACATCGGCTCGGTGGACGGCAGCGCGCCGCCGTTCACCCGGCTGGAGCGCGCGAACCTGTTCCTGATCCTGCTGCTGACCCAGCTGCTGCAGGCACTGGTGTTCGCGGTGATCGTCTTCGCGGCCTTCGCCGTGCTCGGCACGCTGACCGTGCCGGACGCCGCGATCAAGTCGTGGGTGGGCCACGACCCGGCGCAGGGCGTGCTGTTCGGTGTCCAGGTGCCGCTGTCGAACGACCTGGTGCAGGTGTGCCTGTTCATCGCGGCGTTCTCGACGCTCTACTTCATCGCGACCATCGTCACCGACGCGGCCCAGCGCAAGACGTTCTTCGACCCGGTGCTGGAACACCTGCAGGTGAGCCTGGCCGGACGCGCGGTGTACCTGGCCCGGTTCGGGCCGCGGCCGGTCGCGCGCAGTGCCGGCGGCGGTGAGCGGCAGCCGCAGCCGTAACTGGAGACCGCCGGGTGTAGGTCCGGTGTGGTGCGGCCGGTGTCCGGCTCGGTCCGGGCCGCGGTCAGCCGCACGTCGTGTCGGCGTTGGCGGGGAGCCGGAGCTGTGGCTGGAAGCCGCCGCCGGGTGTCGGTCCGGTGTGGAGCTGCCACCCACTGACCCCACTCCGGGCCGCGGTCAGCCCCGGGTCGTGCCGGCGTTGGCGGGAAGCCGCAGCTGGAGCTGGAACCCGCCGTCCGGAGTCGGTCCCGTGTGGAGCTTCCCGTCGAGCAGCGCGGCCCGCTCCTGCAGCCCGACGAGCCCGTGCCGGGCGCTGGGCAGGCCCAGGTGCGGCCGCGTGGGCGCGGTGTTGGTGACGGTGACGGTCAGGTCGGTGTCGTCGCGGCTGATCTCGATCGTGGCGCTGGCGCCGGGGGCGTGCTTGCGCACGTTGGTCAGCGCCTCCTGGATGGTGCGGTAGATGGCCCGCTGCACCGGCGGTTCGAGGTCCACCGGGGCGCTGCCGACGAGTCGTGCGTCGATGGCGCTGTTGTCGATCAGCCGCTGGAGGTCGGTCAGCGTGGGCTGCGGGGTGAGCTCGGTCGACGGTGTGCCGGAGGCGCGCAGCAGGTTCACCATGTGCCGCAGCTCGTCGAGCGTGTTCACCGACAGCTGCCGCACGTTCTCCGCCGCCTGCTTGGCGTTCGGGTCGGGGGTGCTGACCATGAGCGCGCCCGCCTGCACGGCGATCAGGCTCACCTGGTGGGAGACGACGTCGTGCATCTCGCGGGCGAGCTGGTTGCGCTCCTTGGCGAGGATCGCCTCGGCGTCCAGGCGGCGTTCGTGCTCGCGCGCCTCCTTGACCTCCTCCAGGCGCAGCGCGAGTTCGCGCTGGGTGCGCAGGAACTGGCCGAGCAGGATCGGGGCGAGTGCCGTCATCGTGAAGTAGATGATGCCGAGCAGCACGTAGGAGTCGAGGTCGGTCGGCGCGAGGTCCGGTGTGGCGAGGTCCGAGGTCGGGAAGACGAAGCTGCCCGCGGCGAGCAGCCCGCACCCGGCGAGCACCCACCAGTCGCGGTACCTGGTCGACACCGCGTACAGCGCGACGATCGCCGGGATGATCGCGCCGGGCCACAGCACCGCGGGCAGGGCCGCGAGGAAGGACACCAGCGGCCAGCGGTCGCGCACGACCAGTGCGAGCACGGCGACCACGACCGGGATCATCGCGAGCGGCGTCTCCTCGGTGATCGTGGTCAGCACGCCTTCGAGCACGGCGACCGCGAGCACGACGACGTCGACGATCCGGGCGGACGTCCCCGGCTTCATGCCCCGTCCTCACCGAGCAGGCCGGCGCGCTGGGCCACCAGCGCGGCCTGCACCCTGCTGCCCACGCGCAGCTTGGTGAGGATGGCGCTCACGTGGTCCTTCACCGTGCCGACGCTGACGTGGATGCGGGCGCCGATGTCGTTGTTGGACAGTCCCTCGGCGATCAGCACGAGCACCGCGCGTTCGCGTTCGGTGAGCAGGTCGACCTGTTCCGCGGCGGCCGAGCCCGCGCCGGACCCGAGGTAGCCGTCGACGACGGTGCGGGTGACCTTGGGGGAGAGCACGACACCGCCGCTGACGAGCGTGCGGACCATCTGGGCGAGCTGTTCCGGTCCGGTGTCCTTGAGGATGAACCCGGCCGCGCCCGACCGCAGCGCCATCGCGATGTACTCGTCGGAGTCGAACGTCGTGAGCATGGCGACGACGGGCGGGTTCTGCAGGCCCTGCAGCTGACGCAGGATCGTGAGGCCGTCCACGTCCGGCATCCTGATGTCGAGCAGCACCACGTCCGGCTTGTGCAGGCTCACCTCGCGCACCGCCTGCGCGCCCGACGGGGTCGCGACGACCTCGATGTCCCCTGCCGCCTGGAGGATGAGGCGGAACCCCGTCCGCACCAGCTCCTCGTCGTCGACGACGACCACCCGAATCATGTCACGCTCCTTTGTGGATCCCGCAGGCGTTCAGTCTGACCAACGACCGCGTGCCGGGGCCATCCGGGACCTGGCAGGCGGCACCCGTCAGGTGACGGGTTCCCGCCATCCGATCGGCTGGCAGCCGCGTCCACGCTGGACCGCTTCGCCCACGAGATCAACTCCGAACGGCTGATTGAGGGCGGACAAGATCAGGATACGGTAGTAAAAGTTTCAACTACGTGGGAGTGTCCGGTGGCGCGCAAGCACTTGATGGTGCTCATCATCCTGCTCACCACCGCCTGTGCCACCGCCTGCACGCCGGATTCCGAGCCGCCCGCGTCCGCACCGCAGCGGCCGGCCCCGCGGGCCACCGACCAGCGGCCGCCCGGTGTGCTGCTCAAGAGCGTCGTCGACAGCCGCACGGTCGAGTTCCCGAACGGCGTGCGGGCGCGGATCTCGCTGCTCGCCGCGCCCGCCGCGTGCTGGTCGGCGGCCGCTCTGGCGTTCGCGAGGACGACGCTGCTGAACAAGCCCGTCCGGTTCTCGAGCATCAACCCCGGCGAGGTCAACCTGGAGCTCGCCGACGGCACCGACTACGCGTTCCGCGCGGTGCGGCAGGGCGTGCTGCGGGCGCAGGGCGCGGCCGGACCGCTCGCCGACGCCGAAACGGCCGCGGCGCGGGAGAGGCTGGGCCTGTGGGGACCGCCGTGCAACGGGCAGGACGCCGCGGTGCCGACGGCGGGGGTGAACGGGTTCCGCTCACCGCTGTCGAAGCGAAAGATCCTCGCGTTCGACGGCGTTCGACGTCCCTCCGTCGATTCGCGTGAACACGTTGCGGCACAACAGCATCTGTGAACTGTGGGTGATTTTCGCTACGGTCGGCTGGAAGCTCCGCCAGCTTCGCCATCCGTCCACAGTGGATGTACGGAGGAACTCCCGTGTACCGGACCAAGTCGGCGGCCGCGGCCGTCCTCACCGCCGTGCTGACCGCGGCACTCACCACCAGCGGCGCTGCGCCGGCCTCGGCCGCCGCCGGGTGCCGGATCGCCTACCAGGTCACGAACGAGTGGCAGGGCGGGTACATCGCCTCGGTGGACGTCACCAACCTCGGTGACCCGATCAGCGGATGGCAGCTGACCTGGTCGTTCGGTGGCGGCCAGACCGTCGCGCAGCTGTGGAACGGCACCGTGCACCAGTCCGGTGCGCAGGTCTCGGTCGACAACGTCAACTACAACGCCTCGCTCGGCACCGGCACGAGCGCCGGGATCGGCTTCGTCGTCAACGGCGCCACGAGCCCCGCCCCGACGGGCTTCGCGCTCAACGGCACGGCCTGCACGGGCACCACGCCACCGCCGCGGGACGTCCTGGCCCAGGCGCACACCGCCGGCCGCGTCACGAAGAACGGCCAGTACAGCTGGCCCGGCGTCTACTTCGAGGGCCGGTTCCGCGGCACCGGCGTCGGGATCGTGCTGAACGACGCCAACAACGACTACGACGTGCAGATCGACGGCACCACCACCGCGTCCCTGGTCACGCCGGGCAAGACCACCTACTGGGTGAACGGCCTGAGCAACGCCGAGCACCGCGTCCGGCTGGTCAAGCGGACCGAGAGCCCGTGGGCGGCGGGGGAGTTCGGCGGGTTCGTGGCCGCGAACGGTGGCGCGATCCTCGCCAAGCCGGCCGCGCGGGCCCGGCAGATCGAGTTCATCGGCGACTCGCTGACCGCGGGCTACGGCAACCTGTCGACCACCCGTGACTGCTCGTCCAACGGTGGGGTCAACCGCAACACCAACACCGACGTGAGCTTCGGGGCGCTCGCCGCCCGCTCGCTCAACGCCGACTACCAGGTCAACGCCTTCTCCGGGCGCGGCATGGTCCGCAACTACAACGGCGGCGAACCGGGCACGAGCTACCGCACCTACTACGACCGCGCGTTGCTGAACGTCGACGGCGACGTGTGGCAGAACCCCGGCACCTGGCACCCGCAGGTGGTCCTCGTGGGCCTCGGCACCAACGACTTCTCGACCGCGCTCAGGCCCGGTGAGCAGTGGCCCACCACCGACAGCCTGGTCGCCGCGTACAAGTCCGCCTACCAGGGCTTCCTCGACAAGCTGCGCGCCCGTTACGGCGCGGGCACGACCATCGTCGTGGACGTCCCGCAGGCGTCCGGCACCTTCGCCGACGCCGCCAGGCAGGTCGTGCAGGACCGCACCAACTCCGGTGACAGCCGCGTCCGCTACTGGAACTTCGGCGACCTGCCGCTCGACCTGCTCGGCTGCGACTGGCACTTCTCGGCGCGCGACCACCGGCTGATCGCGAGCAAGCTCACCGACTACCTCTCCACCCTGTCCCTCTCCTGGTAAACGGAATCGAATGCGAAGACCACTGGCAAGACCCGTCCACCTGGCGTTGATCGTGATCGCGGTGGCCGCGGTCGTGCCGCGGCTCCCCGGAGCCGAGCCCGGTGAGGCACCTGACCACCACCATCTCGAACTCTCCGCCGCGGCGTTCGTTCCCGCGGCGGAGAAGCTGCCGAGGACCGGGTGGGTCGCGTCGGCGAGCAGCGAGGAGGCCGACAGCGGTGCCGCGAGCGTGCTGGACGGCGACCGGGCGACGATCTGGCACAGCAGGTGGCGGGCCGCCACGCCCCTGCCCCAGTGGTTGACGATCGACCTGGGCAGCGCCCAGCGGGTGTCCGGACTGGTCTACACGCCCAGAGCGGACCGGGCGAACGGCCGGGTCGGCCGGTACGAGATCCGGCTGAGCACGGACGGCGTGACCTGGGGCGACCCGGTCGTCACCGGCACGCTGGCCGACGACGCCGCCGTCAAGACGATCGGGTTCGCCGTCAGCAGCACCCGGTACGTGCGGCTGGTGGCGTTGACCGAGGCGGGCGGGCGCGGGTCGTGGGCGAGCGCGGCGGAGATCGACCTGCTGGGCGACCCCGGCCCGCGGCCGCCGGTCGTGGGCGATCCGAGCGTCGTGGGCGCGTGGGGACCGTCTGTGGGCTTCCCGATCGTCCCGGCCGCCTCCGCGGTGCTGCCGAACAACAAGCTGCTCACGTGGTCGGCCTACGGGCTCACGAACTTCGGTGGCGCCAACGGCTACACGCAGACCGCCACGATGGACCTCGCCACCGGTGAGGTCAGCAGCCGCCGGGTCGACGACACCGGCCACGACATGTTCTGCCCCGGCACGTCGATGCTGGCCGACGGCCGCATCCTGGTGACCGGTGGCAGCAACGCGAAGAAGGCCAGCCTGTACGACCCGCGCACCGACGCGTGGACCAGCGCCGCGGACATGAACGTCAGCCGCGGCTACCAGGGCCAGACCACGCTGTCCACCGGCGAGGCGTTCACCGTAGGCGGTTCGTGGTCGGGCGGCCGGGGCGGCAAGGCCGGTGAGGTCTACTCGCCGGGGGAGAACCGCTGGCGGCAGCTGCCGGGCGTGCGGCCGGAGCCGTTCCTGACCGCCGACCCGGCGGGGGCCTACCGCGCGGACAACCACGCGTGGCTCTTCGCCGGCAGCGGCGGCCGGGTGTTCCACGCGGGCCCGAGTGCGCGGATGCACTGGGTCGACACCGCGGGCGCGGGCAAGGTCACCGAGGCGGGCGTCCGCGGTGAGGACGCGATGAACGGCAACGCCGTGATGTACGACATCGGCAAGATCCTCACCCTCGGCGGTGCACCTGCATACGAGAACGCCGATGCCACCAAGGCCGCGTACACGGTCGACATCACCGGGCGTGCGCCGGTCGTGCGCCGAGTCGCCGACATGGCTGCGGCGCGGGCGTACGTGAACAGCGTCGTGCTGCCGGACGGCACGGTGGTCGTCGTCGGCGGGCAGAGCCGCCCGGTGCCGTTCTCGGACCAGACCTCGGTGCTGGAACCGGAGCTGTGGAACCCGGTGACCGGCCGTTTCACCACGCTCGCGCCGATGGCGACGCCGCGCAACTACCACAGCGTCGCGAACCTGCTGCCCGACGGCACGGTGTTCTCCGGCGGTGGCGGGCTGTGCGGCAACTGTGCCACCAACCACCCGGACGGGCAGATCCTCGTGCCGCCGTACCTGCTGAACCCGGACGGGACCCGCAAGGCGCGGCCGGCCATCACCTCGGCGCCTGCCGCGGCCTCGTACGGGGCGACGATCACCCTCGGCACCGACCGGGTGGTCAAGGGGTTCGCGCTGATGCGGATCGGCGCGGCCACCCACTCCGTGGACAACGACCAGCGGCGGGTTCCGCTGTCCGCGACGCTCGTGTCGCCGACGTCGTACCGGGCGGCGATCCCTTCCGATCCGGGGATCGCGCCGCCCGGGAACTACCTGCTGTTCGCTCTCGACGCCGCGGGCACGCCCAGCGTGTCGGTGCCGCTGCGGATCGGCTGAGGCACTACTTCGGGTCCAGCACGAAGACCGGGATCTGACGGTCGGTCTTCGTCTGGTACTCGGCGTAGGCGGGGTAGGCGGCGACGGCCCGCTCCCACCACTCGGCGCGTTCGTCGCCTTCGACCTCGCGGGCGACGAACTCCTTCGTCTCGGTGCCGTCCTGCAGCGAGATCTCCGGGTGGGCCTTGATGTTGTGGTACCAGGTCGGGTGCTGCGGCGCGCCGCCCTTGGAGGCCACCACCGCGTACCGGCCGTCGTGCTCCACGCGCATGACGGGGGTGTAGCGCAGCTTGCCGCTCTTCGCGCCGCGCACGGTGAGCAGCACGATCGGCCTGCCGAGGATCAGCACGCCCTCGGTGGTCCCGGTCTCCAGGATCTTCTTGGTCTGGTTCTGCACCCAGTCGGTGGGGCTGAGCTCAACGGTCTCTTCTGCCATGTGCGAGATCAACGTTTTGCGCGCCGCGCACATTCCTCAGTGCGCGGCGAACTGCACGTTCGTGGCTTGGGTGACGTCCGGCTTGACCGGCAGGGCGTTGACGACCAGACGTTCACCGTAGATGTCGGTGATCGCGACGGCCCCGCCGCAGCCCGCGCCGTTCTCGGCGAGGAAGTAGTTGTACTCGACGCGCTTGAGCTGCCGCCACTGCCCGCCCGCCTGCACTTCCAGCCGGGCCACGGGGTTGCGGTGGTCGATGACCTGCAGGCCGCACCAGTACTGGCTGGAGCCGGTCTTGTAGCGGAGCGCGATGTTCTTGTTCAGCGCGGGGCTCGCGAGCGTCCAGGTGATCGGGATCTCGCCCTGGACGGGTGGCGCGAGCTGGGCGAACGCCTGCGGACTGAGGTCGAGCTGCCCCACCCGGCACGGTGCCGGGCAGAGGTTCGTGATCCGCACCGTGATGCTCTTGCCGTTGGCCGCCTTGACCAGGACGTACGCGCCGCAGGCCGCGGAGTTCTCGTAGTCCGACCAGTTCATCGCGGCGGTCATCGGGTCGGGGCTCTTGTCGTACGAGCACGCGCCACTGCCGTCGGAGTCGTAGAACGTCGCCACGCCCGTGTGGGACTCGCCGGGCCTGATCTTCCCGGCGAGCGAGGCGGCGGCGGGCGTCTTGGCGGCCGCCGCGCTCGTGGTCGTGGTCGGCGACGACGTGGTGGTCGTCGTCGCCGTTGTCGTATCGGTCGTCGTGGTGATGGCGGTCGGGGTGCCCAGATCGGTCGACTGACCGATGGGCACGCCCGCGATGCTTTCCTGGTGGCTCAACGCCACCACACCGATGACCAACACCAACAACACGACCGCGGCTAGCGCGATTGGGCCGGTACGTCTCACCGGCGCACCATAGTCCGCTGCACGGCGATGAACACCAGCAGCAGGACACCGATCACAATTTTCGTCCACCATGAACTGAGCGTGCCCTGGAACGAGATCAGCGTCTGGATGGTGCCGAGCACCAGCACACCGGCCAGACCACCGAGCACGTACCCGACACCGCCCGCCAGCAGCGTGCCGCCGATGACGACGGCCGCGATGGCGTCGAGCTCCATGCCGACCGCGTGCAGGCCGTAGCCGGACAGCATGTAGAGGCTGAACAGCAGACCCGCGAGCGCCGAGCAGAAGCCGCTGATCACGTACACGCCGACCTTCACCCGTGCCGTCGGCAGACCCATCAGCAGCGCGGACGACTCGTTGCCGCCCACCGCGTAGACCGTGCGGCCGAAACGGGTGCGGTGCAGCACGTACAGCGCGGCGACGACGACCAGCAGCGCGATCACGACGTTGTAGGTGATCGTCACGCCGCCGGGCAGCTCGATCGCGGCGGTGGCGACGTCGCGGAACGTCTGGTCCTTGATGGACACCGACTCCACGCTGATCACGAAGCACAGGCCGCGGGCGAGGAACATGCCCGCCAGCGTCACGATGAACGGCTGGATGTCGAACTTGTGGATCACCAGGCCCATCAGCAGGCCCAGCGTGGAGCCGATCACCAGCACGGTGAGGATCACCAGCGGAATCGGCCAGCCGGCCCGCAGCCCGGCCGCGGTGACCATCGTGGACAGTGCGACCACCGACCCGACGGACAGGTCGATGCCGCCGCTGAGGATCACGAACGTCATGCCGGCCGCGAGCACGATGAGGAAGGCGTTGTCGATGAACAGGTTCGCGATCACCTGACCGGACGCGAAACCGTCGTAGCGCACCGAACCGACGCCGAAGGCGAGCACGAACAGCGCGACGGTCGCGAGAACGGGGAGGAACCGCGACGGCACCCGTTGCGCGAGAGACGGCACCCGTTGCGCGAGAGTCGTCATGAGACGGCCACCTTCCTCAGGCTCAGTGCGGCGCGGACCTTCGGCGCCTGGACCAGGCACACCGTGATGACGACGACCGCCTTGAACACGAGCGTCACCTCCGGCGCGACACCGATCGTGTAGACGGTCGTGGTGAGGGTCTGGATGATCAACGCCCCGAGCAGCGTGCCGGTGAGCGAGTACCGCCCGCCCGCGAGCGACGTGCCGCCGATGACGACCGCGAGGATCGCGTCCATCTCGATCCACAGCCCGGCGTTGTTGGCGTCGGCCGCGGAGACGTTCGAGCTGATCATCAGCCCGGCGATGCCCGCGCACACCGCGGCGAACACGTAGACCGTCCAGATGATCGTGCGCGACCGCACCCCGGCCAGCCGCGACGCCTCGGGGTTCACGCCGACCGCCTCGATCAGCATGCCGAGCGCGGTGCGCCGGGTCGCGAACGCCACCAGCCCCATCACCAGCAGGCTGATCAGGATCGAGATCGGCAGGAACAGGAACCCGGCCCCTACCTCGCGGTACGCGGCGTTGTTGACGGTGACGATCTGGCCTTCGGTGACGAGCATGGCGACACCGCGGCCCGCGGTCATCAGCACCAGCGTGGCGATGATGGGCTGGATGCCCAGTCCCGCCACCAGGAAGCCGTTCCACAACCCGAGGACCGCGCACAGCACGAGCGCGATCGCCATGCCGGCGAAGGCGGTCGAGGCGTCCCCGGACGTTCCGATGTGGACACACGTGATCGCGCCCGCGATCGCCGCCACCGCACCGACCGAGAGGTCGATGCCGCGGGTGGCGATGACCAGCGTCATGCCGAGCGCGATCAGGAGGGTGGGGGCGCCGTTCTTCAGCACGTCGACCAGGCCGCCGTAGAGGTGGCCGTCCTGCATGCGCAGGGAGAAGAACGACGGGGTGACGGCCAGGTTGAGCAGCAACAGGGCGGCCAGGGCGAGCAGCGGCCAGAGCAGCCGGTTCTTCATCGGGTCGCCTCCTTCGGCTCGGTCACGCCGCGGTGGGCGGTGGTGGTTCGGGGGGCGCAGGCAGTGGCCGGGCGCGTTGCGGCACGGCGTTGTCCGGCTTGGTGTGCGCGGGCGATGCCCACTTCGGCGAGGCTCGTCGCAGCGCTGCATGCGCGGGCGACGGCCGGGATCGCAGCGCCGCCGGCCTCTCCGGCTCGGTCTCGCCGCACCACGCGGGCGACGTTCAGCACGACCGCGCTCATCACGAGACCACCTTCTCCGGCTCCGGCGCGGCCCCGCCCGCGATCAGCTCGACGACCTCGTCCACCCCGGTCGCCGACCCGTCCAGCTCCGCGATCTTGCGCCGGTCCCGCAGCACCACGATCCGGTCCGCGATGCGCACGACCTCCTCCAGCTCCGCGGAGATGAACAGCACCGCGGTGCCCTCCGCCGCCAGGGTCGTGACGAGTTGCTGGATCTGGGCCTTCGCGCCGATGTCGATGCCGCGCGTCGGCTCGTCCAGGATGAGCAGCCGCGGTTCGGTGACGAGCCAGCGCGCCAGCAGGACCTTCTGCTGGTTGCCGCCGGACAGGGTGCGCACCAGCGCGTCCGGGTTCGCGGGGCGGATGTCCAGTGCCTTCAGGTACTTCTCGACCAGCTGGTCCTTGGTGCGGCGCGGCAGCGGGCGGCTCCAGCCGCGGGCCGCCTGCATCGCGAGGACCAGGTTGTCCCTGATCGACAGGTCCGCGACGAGGCCTTCGCCCTTGCGGTCCTCCGAGCTGAACGCGATGCCCGCCGCGATCGCCGAGCGCGGTCCGCGCAGGCGCAGGGGCTTGCCGTCCACCAGCACGCGGCCGGAGTCGGCGCGGTCGGCGCCGAAGAGCAGGCGGGCCATCTCGGTGCGGCCGGAGCCGAGCAGGCCCGCGAGGCCCACGACCTCGCCCGCGCGGATCTCCAGGTCGAACGGTTCGATCGCGCCGCGCCGGCCGAGACCGGAGGCCTGCACCAGCACCGGGCCGTCGGCCTGGCGCTTCTCGGCGGCGTCCTCGATGGCCTCCAGTGCGCCGAGGTCGCGGCCGATCATCTGCGAGATCAGGGTGCGCCGGTCGACGTCGGCGGTGAGGTGCTCGCCGACGAACGTTCCGTTGCGCAGCACCGTCATCCGGTCCGAGATCTCGTAGACCTGGTCCAGGAAGTGCGACACGAACAGGATCGCGACGCCCTCGTCGCGCAGCACGCGCATGATCCGGAACAGCTCGGCGACCTCGCCGGCGTCCAGGCTCGACGTCGGTTCGTCGAGGACGAGCACGCGGCAGTCGACGGCGATGGCGCGGGCGATGGCGACCAGCTGCTGCACGGCGATCGGGTGCTCGCTCAGGCTCGACGCCGGGTCGATGTGCACGCCGATGCGGGAGAGCACCTCGGCGGCGCGGCGGCGCATCGCCGGGAAGTCGACACCGCCCAGGCGCCTGGGTTCGCGGCCCAGCATGATGTTCTCCGCGACCGTGAGGTTCGCGCAGAGGTTGACCTCTTGGTACACGGTGCTGATGCCGGCGTGCTGGGCCTCGCCGGGGGAGGAGAACGCGACGGCGTCGCCCGCCAGCAGCACGGAACCGCTGTCCGGGGTGTGCACGCCGGTCAAAGTCTTGATCAGGGTGGACTTCCCGGCACCGTTCTCGCCCATCAGGGCGTGCACTTCGCCGGGGAACAACCGGAAGTCGACGTCCTGCAACGCCTTCACGCCGGGAAACGCGAGGCTGATGCCCCGCATCTCGACGACTGGCGGCGGTGACTCGGTCATGGCTCGAACCCTCGTCATTGGGGTGCGGGACCCGTCACCACTTGGGCGAAGTGACGGGTCCCGCAGTCTTGGGGTGGGCTCTTGATGAAGGGAACCTTCATCCACCTCAGGTGGAGAAAGGTTCCCTTCATCGACCTCAGTACTGGCGGGTGGGCAGGGCGGCCTTGGCCTGCTCCTGGGTGAACGTGCCCTCCTCGGTCACGACCCGGGCCGGCACCTGCTCGCCCTTGACGACCTTCTTGGCGAGGTCCATGAGCTGCTTGCCCAGCAACGGGTTGCACTCGACGATGTAGTTGATCTCGCCGTTGGACAGCGCGGTCATGCCGTCCTTCACCGCGTCCACGGTGATGATCTTGATGTCCTTGCCGGGCACCTTGCCGGCCGCCTTGATCGCCTCGATCGCGCCGAGACCCATGTCGTCGTTGTGCGCGTAGACGACGTCGATCTTCGGCTGGGACTTGAGGAACGCCTCCATGACCTGCTTGCCGCCGGAGCGGGTGAAGTCACCGGTCTGCGAGGCCACGATCTTGATGTCGGGCTTGGCGGCGATCTTCTCCTCGAAGCCCTTCTTGCGGTCGATCGCCGGTGCCGCACCGGTCGTGCCCTGCAGCTCGACGACGTTCGTCGGGCCGGTGGCGTTCTGCACCATCCACTCGCCGGCCTTGCGGCCCTCCTCGACGAAGTCCGAGCCGAGGAACGTCTTGTACAGCGACTTGTCGTCCGAGTCGATGGCGCGGTCGGTGAGGATCACCGGGATGTTCGCGCGCTTGGCCTCCAGCAGCACCGTGTCCCAGCCGGTCTCGACGACCGGGCTGAACGCGATCACCTTGACCTTCTGCTGGATGTAGGACCGGATCGCCTTGATCTGGTTCTCCTGCTTCTGCTGCGCGTCGGAGAACTTCAGGTCGATCCCGGCGGCCTTGGCCTCGTCCTGGATCGACTTGGTGTTCGCGGTGCGCCAGCCGCTCTCGGCGCCCACCTGGGCGAAGCCCATCGTGATGGCGTCGCCGGAACCGGCGTTGTTCGAGCTGCCCGAGCCGCCGGAGCCGCACGCGGTGAGCGCGGTCAGCACGACCACGGTCGCAGCTGTGGTGATCTTCTTCAACACTGGGATTCCTCCGAGTTGACGACGGTGTCGCGGAGCCCGACCGCGTGCCCGCGGCTGTCAGGTGGACAACAGTGAACGCTCACATCCAGCCCGTCAAGACCTTGCTTGTAACGAGTTCGCAGCCCTATGTTAGCGTTCACTTCCGACCGGGGGAGGCAATCCAGTGCCCCGTTTGCACCTGCTGTTGTCCGCCGTTGCGGCAACATTGCTGGTCGGCGTTCCGGGATCCGGCGCGGCCGCCGAGATCGACTACGCCATCAAGATCGACACCAGCCGTCAGGGCGCGTCGATCGACCGCTCGATGTACGGCGTTTTTTTCGAGGACATCAACCGCGCCGCGGACGGCGGTCTCTACGCCGAGCTCGTGCAGAACCGGTCGTTCGAGTACGACCCGGCGGACAACGCGAGCTACACCGGCCTGACTGCGTGGGCACCACACAGCGGCACCGTAGACGTCCTCGACGACAACGGCCGGATGAACGAGCGCAACCGCCGCTACCTCAAGCTCGGCCTGCCCGCGGGCGTCATCAACTCGGGTTACAACTCGGGCATCGCCGTGCAGGACGGCCAGCGCTACGACTTCTCCGTCTGGGCGCGCACCGACCAGGCCGCCACGCCGCTGACCGCCGCGATCACCGACCCCGCCGGCAACCCGCTGGGCGACCCGGTGCAGGTGCAGGTCCGCGGCGACGGCTGGGCGCGCTACACCGGCACGATCCGCGCGAGGAAGTCCACCACCACCGGCAGGCTGCTGGTCACCGGCGACGGCACCGGGACGCTGCGGCTCGACATGGTGTCGCTGATGCCGCGCGACACCTTCAAGGGCCACGGCCTGCGCCGCGACCTCGCCGAGAAGGTCGCCGCGCTCAAGCCCGGTTTCGTCCGGTTCCCCGGCGGCTGCCTGGTCAACACCGGCAGCCACTACGGCTACGACGCGCCGAACTTCGAGCGCCGCCGTTCGTACCAGTGGAAGGACACCATCGGGCCGATCGAGCAACGGGCCACGAACTCGAACTTCTGGGGCTACAACCAGTCCTACGGCCTGGGCTACTTCGAGTACTTCCAGTTCTCCGAGGACATCGGCGCGATGCCGCTGCCCGTCGTCCCCGCGCTGGTCACGGGCTGCGGCCAGAACCGCGCCACGGACGACCCCTCGCTGCTGCGGCGGCACGTCCAGGACACGCTCGACCTCATCGAGTTCGCCAACGGGCCGGCCGACTCCACGTGGGGCCGCAAGCGCGCCGAGATGGGGCACCCCAAGCCGTTCAAGCTGACCCACGTCGAGGTCGGCAACGAGGAGAACCTGCCGGACGAGTTCTTCGCCCGGTTCTCCGAGTTCCGCAAGGCGATCAACGCCAAGTACCCGGACGTCACCGTCATCAGCAACTCCGGCCCCGACGACAACGGCGGCACGTTCGACCGCCTCTGGCAGATGAACAAGCAGGCCGGCGTCAAGATGGTCGACGAGCACTACTACAACAGCCCGAGCTGGTTCCTGGAGAACAACGACCGGTACGACTCGTACGACCGCAACGGGCCGAAGGTGTTCCTCGGCGAGTACGCCTCGCAGGACAACAAGTTCGGCAACGCCCTGAGCGAAGCCGCGTTCATGACCGGCCTCGAACGCAACGCCGACGTCGTGAAGCTCGCCTCCTACGCGCCGTTGCTGTCCAACGAGGACTACGTGCAGTGGAAGCCGGACATGATCTGGTTCAACAACCACGCGTCGTGGGGCTCGGCGAACTACGAGATGCAGAAGCTCTTCATGACCAACGTGGGTGACCACGTCGTGCCGAGCACCGCCACCGGCTCGCCGGCCGCCCAGACGCCGATCACCGGCGCGATCGGGCTCTCGACCTGGGCGACCGCCGCGTCCTACGACGACGTGAGCGTCACCAGCGCGTCCGGGCAGGCGTTGTTCAGCGACGACTTCTCCGGCACCGACGCCAAGTGGACGAAGTCCGGCCGTGGTGCGTGGAACGTCGTGAACGGCGCGTACGTGCAGTCGGACGCCAACGCCGAGGACACGCTCGTCACGGCGGGCGACAAGAACTGGCACGACTACACGCTGAACCTCAAGGCCACCAAGCAGTCCGGACGCGAGGGGTTCCTCGTCGCGTTCGGCGTGCAGGACACCGGCAACTACTACTGGTGGAACCTCGGCGGCTGGAACAACACCCAGTCCGCCGTGGAGAAGGCCGTCGGCGGCAGCAAGAACACCGTGCTCGGCAACGGCACCCGCATCGACACCGGCCGCACCTACGACGTGCGGGTCGAGGTGCGCGGCCGGCACGTGGCGCTGTTCCTCGACGGGCAGAAGTGGGGCGAGTTCACCGACCGGGTCGCCGAGCCGTTCCGCCAGGTCGTCACCCGCGACCTCGCCACCGGCGAGCTGATCGTCAAGGTCGTCAACGCCCAGGACACCGCCGCCCGCACCCGCGTCGACCTCGGCGTCCCGGTGGCGTCGCTGGCTCGGGCGACCGTGCTGCAGGGCCGCCCGGACGACGTGAACACCGAGTTCACCCAGCCGATCAAGGCGCGCGCCGAGCAGGTCAGGGTGGCCAGTTCGTTCACCCACACCTTCCCGCCGAACTCCGTGACGTTCCTCAGGATCAGGAGCCGCTCGTGATCGACCGCCGTTCTCTGCTGCGCACGGGTGGCCTGCTCGCCGCGACCGGAGCGCTCGTCTCCGCCGCGCCCGCCGCCGGGTCCGCCGCTGGGGCGGCTCCGGCACCCGACGCGGAGCTGCCGACGCGCAACCCGCTCGTCGAGCAGCGCGCCGACCCGTTCATCACGCCGCCGACCGACGGCATGTACTACCTGACGGGGTCCGTGCCGGAGTACGACCGGATCGTCATCCGCGGCGCGTCCACGCTGGACGGTCTGTCCTCGGCGCGGGAGCGGACGATCTGGCGCCGGCCGGAGTCCGGGCGGATGGGCGGTTACATCTGGGCGCCCGAGCTGCACCGCATCGACGGCAAGTGGTACGTCTACTTCGCCGCGGGCGACAAGGACGAGCCGTTCCGCATCCGCACCTACGTGCTGGAGTCGTCCAACGCCGACCCGCGCGCGAGCGGCTGGGTGCTGCGCGGCCAGATCGTGACGCACCTGGACACCTTCACGCTGGACTCGACGACGTTCGCGCACCGGGGCAAGCGGTACCTCCTGTGGGCGCAGAACGATCCGGCGGTCGGTTCCGGCACCAACCTCTACCTCGCCGAGATGGCCTCACCGCTCGCGCTGAAGACGACGCCGGTCCGGATCTCCACGCCGACGCTGCCGTGGGAGGTGCAGGGCTTCCGGGTGAACGAGGGGCCCGCGGTGCTGATCCGCAACGGCCGGGTGTTCGTCACGTTCTCCGCGAGTGCCACCGACGCGCGTTACTGCATGGGCCTGCTGACCGCCGACGAGAACGCGAACCTGCTGGACGCGCGGTCGTGGACGAAGTCGCCCGACCCGATCTTCGCGACCCATGCGCCGACATCGCAGTACGGGCCGGGACACAACTCGTTCACCACCGTCGGCTCGATGGACGTGCTCGTCTACCACGCCCGCGACTACCGCGACATCAACGGTGATCCGCTGTTCGACCCGAACCGGCACACCCGCGTGCAGCGGCTGCACTGGAACGCCGACGGCACGCCGTCGTTCGGCGTACCGGTCGGCAAGGGCGGGCCGATCGTGCGGCTCTCCACGTTGGACGGGCTGTCCGTGCGGCACTACGAGTACCGGTTGCGAGTGGACGGCAACGTCCGCGAGCTCGGCGACACGCAGTTCCGGTTCGTGCCGGGGTTCCTCGGCGCCGGCACGGTGGCGCTGCAGTCGGTCAACTTCCCCGACCGGTACGTGCGTGTGGACGGTGACTCGCTGCGCATCGACCCGTTCGAGGACACGGACGCCTACGGCCGCGCGGCGAGTTTCGTCCGGGTCGCGGGACTCGCCGACGGCTCGGCGGTTTCGTTGAATGTTGGAGCAGATTCTTATCTCATCCACGACCGGGGCAGACTGGTGGTCGGCCGACCGGGAAATGACCGCGACGCGCGCCGACGTGCGACGTTCCGGCTCGAATAGCGGTCACAATGGGTGCGCTGTATCGAGACCGACCGGTGTTATCGCTAACATCATCGGTCTAGACCAAGGATCGGAGACCGTTCGTGGAGCAGAAGACCACGCGTGACCCCGCCATGACCGACGTGGCACGACTCGCCGGGGTGTCGCATCAGACGGTCTCGCGCGTGCTCAACAACCATCCGAACGTCCGCGAGCAGACCAGGCTGCGGGTCCAGGCCGCGATCAAGGAGCTGGACTACCGCCCCAACCGCGCGGCTCGCGCCCTGGTCACGGGCAAGACGCAGCTCATCGGCGTAGTGGCGCAGAACTCGACGCTGTACGGCCCGGCGTCGCTGCTGTCCGCCTTCGAGGAGGCGGCGGCGGAGGCCGGGTTCGCGGTGAGCGTGGGCCGGGTGAAGGTGCTGGACCGCGAGTCGATCGCCGCCGCCGTGGAACGGCACCGCGACCAGCGCGTCGCGGGCATCGTGGTGATCGCGCCCAACTCGTCCGCGGCCGACGCGCTGGCCGACGTCCCCGCCGGCGTGCCGCTGGTGACGGTGGACGGCGACCCGGACCGCCCGACGCCGCTCGTGACCGTCGACCAGGCGGCCGGCGCGTTCGACGCGACCACGCACCTGCTGGAGGCGGGCCACCAGACGGTGTGGCACGTGTCCGGTCCCGCCGACTGGTTCGACGCGGCCGGGCGCGTGCAGGGCTGGCGGCGCGCGCTGGAGGCGGTCAACGCCGAGGTGCCGCCGGTCGTGACGGCTGATTGGAGTGCGGCCTCCGGGTACCGGGCCGGGCAGATGCTGGCGCGGATGCCCGAGGTGACGGCGGTGTTCTGCTCGAACGACCATCTCGCGCTCGGGTTGCTGCGCGCGCTCAGCGAGCGGGGCCGCAGAGTGCCGCACGACGTGAGCGTGGTCGGGTTCGACGACGTGCCGGAGGCGGCCTACTTCATCCCGCCGCTCACGACCGTGCGCCCGGATTTCGCGGCCGTGGCGCGGGAGACGCTCGGGTTGCTGCTGGAGCAGGTCAGCGACGGGGAGACCACCCGGCCGCGGCGGACGATCGCCCCGGCGCTGGTGCCCCGCAACAGCGTGGCGCCGCCCTCGTAGGTCCCAGACCTCACACGTTGTCGATGAAGGGAACCTTCCTTCACCTCAGGTGGAGGAAGGTTCCCGTAATACACCCCCGAAAAAACCCCCCACATAGGAAAAACACAAATCATAAAACCACAAAAAAGGT